>JACDZG010000007.1 GCA_013426805.1 Chromatiaceae bacterium | reverse complement strand
CCGCTTTGAGCGGCTCACGATCGAAAGCCCCCGGCTTTGCCGGGGGATTGTTACTGGATCGCGGGCTTGCACCCCTGCGAGCGAAAGACCAACCGGTATCGCTTGGTCCCCTGCCCGCGGGCTTAGCCGAAGCCGCAAGGTGCGTATTGGATGCGGTCGCAGATAGCCGGATCACACCCCTGCAAGCGCAGCAAATATTGTCGGGCATGACCGGGGTTGCTCGGATTGTCGAAACCGATGAACTCGCCAAGCGCATTGAAGCCTTGGAAGCAGCGACCGGGGGCAACCATGATTCGGTCCGTTGACCGCCGACTTGCAAGGCTGGAACAGCGGGTCGGTGTCGGCGCACATCCCCCGCTGGTTGTCCTTTGGAACCCAGAGGACCCCGACCCGACCGATGGCCGCCCTTGTATTCGCGTGCAGTGGGTAGATGCGCCATTGCGCGAATGGACCCCGCCCGCGGTACCGAAGCCGACACCCTGGAACGAGCCCCCGCCCGAACATGAATCATCCTAAGGCGCCGCGCTACGCGACGCCCCGGCGATGCCCCTAGGGGCGCCTAGCAGATCAGTCTAGATAAGATTTAACCACATCTTTGAGCTTGTCGGAGAAGTTATAGATGTCATCAACGGCTTCAATAGGCACACGGGTTTCCGTTTTATTATCATCAAAAAGACCGATATATTTCTTAGTGCGATTAAAGTGCAAACGGCAAATTGGTTTACGGTTGTTATCATCTAAGAGAATGCCGCAGTAACTCTGAGTGTCACGCAACACAATGCGCTTGCAGTCAACGACAGACCTCACAATGGCTTTAACAATATAATAGCCTTCAGTCTCCTCTTCCGACGTGATAATCTTTGCTTGAGCATCATCTGATTCAGTAGCCGGTTCAATCGGGATTTCTTGAAGTGATGGCAGAGGTAGCCCTGCGGTAGAGTTGATGGCTGACTTCAGTCGCTCATTGATCTGTTCATTCAGAAATTGAGTAGCTGCTTTGCGGACCAAGACTGCAAACTGTTCTTTAACTTTTTGTGTGATAGAGCCCTCGTAAACCCTCGCTGCAAGAAGTTTTATGAACTCATCGTCAGGGTCACTGAGAAGCGATGCCATTATCCTTTTTAGCTGGCTTACATACTTTAGTTCACCAGCAGCATTTATTATTGACCCGATATCAAACGACGACTTAGACAGCTTTGCCAGTTCTGGTACGACATATTCATCAATATTGAGAAGGTCTAATTCCAGGAACGGTTTCTCGTCCATTTTATTCGGGGCATCAAGGTCCGTGAAGAACTTATATACTTGCCCGTTTGTCAGCACGCCTATCCTGGCATTAGTTACATGGAAATATCTGAAAAGCTGTCCTGAATGATTAATATTCAATACTTCTCCGTACTTTTTTACCTCAAATAGAATCTGGATTTCTTTCAAACCTGTAGCTATTGCCCGATGAATTGCGTAGTCAATTTTTTCGCCTTTCTTTGTGCCAATATCGCAAACGAATTCAGGAGTCACTTCAGTCGGGTCAAAAACATCATACCCCAAAATGGTGCTAATAAAAGGCATTACAAAAGCATTCTTTGTTGCCTCTTCAGTATGGATGACCGAACCCTGCTGTCTAATCTTGTTGGCCAGGATGCTCAGCTTCTCAATTAATTCCATGGCTTTCTCTCATATTGGTGGGTGCCGGTGTAGGAAGTTTCGCCAGCATCTGATTCCCAACAAGGGAACCCCATCAACATCCCATGGAGGAACACAGGTTGTCAAGTCATCAACCCCCTCTGGCGGCCTTCGGGCTGCTGTATGCCCTTTTGATCTGGAGTTATCGCTATGCTTATGATTCGTGACGCTGAATTCTTCGCCATGCGCCGGGCGCAGTTCGCCGCATGGGTCCGGGCGCATCGTGACCGCCTTGACGCCCTGGCGCGGGCACTGAGCGCGGGAACGGACCCGGAGCCCTACCTTACCGCCATCGGGGACACGGCCATGTCTCGCGCCCGTGCGCGGAACCTGGAAGCAGACATTGAGCGCGAGCGTGCGAGAGATCTTGGACAGCCCTGGGATCGGGAGTTTGATGACATCTTACGCAGGGAGTCCGACGAACACGCGGCGCTTGCCTTCGCGGCCCGGTACTACAAGTGCGAGCCGACCCGCGAACATGCGCAAGCCTTGTTGGCCCGGTTGGTGGAGCGTCGGGCGGCACTGGAGCACGCCATCACCTGATCGACCCCCAAGCTCCCGAGCGTTTCGCACGCGAAACGCCCGCCCCCATGTGCGTACACGATGACGGTAACCCGGTCGAGTGATAGCCTAAGCCTATTGTCACGATTATTGCTTATTTCTCGCAAGATATTGATCGTATTGATAAGCAAGAATCATACCGGAAGCATACCGATAGGCAATCCATATCAATCGATCACCTTACCGACAACGTGTACGCAGGGATAACCCGCCCCGGACCGCAATCACCCCCTGTTCCCCCTGGGACGGCACGCACCCTGCCGACCGTGACCCTGCAACCACGTCGGGCGCATGAACCAAGCGGGGCGCGTCGCTCGGTGATATCCTCTCCCGGAGCCCTAACCGGACCGCCGAAGGACAGGGGAGGGGGCGCTTTTCATGTAGCACTTTCGTAGCACTAGCGCGCAACAAAGCTCAATAAAGGGTCTATTATGAGCAATCAAGCGCAACACGATACAAGACACAACCCCTTGAAAGTCTTAGCAAAGTCTGCGCTAAGTGGTTGTATTCCTTGGGGATGCTACTTGATTTGTAATCAGCGGGTCGGGGGTTCAAATCCTCTCGCCGGCTCCAATAAAACCAAGTGGTTCGGTGCATTAACGAATCCTTTTAGTGTCCGCAAGTTCAGCCAGGGTAACGCTCAATGCCATTAAGTTAAGCGCCGACGGTGCGGCTTCTCGTTCCCACGCTCCGCGTGGGAATGCCGGGCGGGCGCTCCGCGTCCGGTCTTGGCGCCGGACGCGGAGCGCCCGCACGTGCTCCCACGCAGGAGCGTGGGAGCCAGAATGGCTTAACTTAATGGCATTGAGGGTAACGCTGGGGGAACGAAAGGCTCGCGTTCGGCCTTGTTCTGGCGCGTTATGCCCGTTCGTCGGGCGCCGCTGAGCGGTAGGATCGAGAGTTCACCAACGACGCGAGGGGAACGTGCCATGACCGCAGAGATTGAAAGCCTGGTCCTCGAGCATCTGCGCGCGATCCGGGCAGACATTGCCGGCCTCAAGCGGGAAGTCACCGGCAACAGCGTTCAGCTATCCGCAATGGGGCAACAACTGGCGGGACTGACCGCGGCGGTCTACGCGGGCAAGTCCGACATTGACTAAATCAAACGGCGGTTGGACCGGGTTGAACGGCGGCTGGAACTGAGCGAGAGCCATTGAGCGGTAGGTCAGTGCACCGAACTTCAGGGCGAGCGGGTCGCGTACCTTTGCGTACTGCGCGTACCAAGCACACCACGGACCGCTTCTTGGTCAGATTCCAAATCGGGCAGGTGGTTTGCAGGCGACGCCAGGCGGGAATAGGGCTGCCCGTCAGTCCGAAAGCGGCGCGGACGGTGGCGAGGTTGGTTTCAGCGGGTGACACGGCGCGCTCCAGTAGGGTGCACAGGTTTGTGTAACTAATGCCGTCCGCATGTTGTCGGCGCCTCTAAAGTCATTCGGCGGGACAGGGTCAGGCGGTGAAGGGGCCGCCGTTCGGGAGCTACCCTAGACCCGGCCGCAACGGTCAAACCAGCTTCGCGACCTTCAACAGAACGCCGATGATGATGGTCGTTTGCAGAAAGCCCATGCCAATAACCCAGCGGGTCAAGTCGGCTTTCGTCTCGGCAAGGTCGCGCTTCAATTCCAGGCGCAAGACTTCAATCGCGTGCTGTAGGTTGTTCTCGTGCTCGGCAACTTCGGCCTTGGTCGCCATCTGTCGATCAAGGATTTCCGCCAGAGCACGGGCCTGGGTGACGGCTTGTTGCTCGCTGAACCCGCCCGCTTTGAGGGTTTCGGAATAGGCCAGGGTGTCAAGAATGAAGCTGGTCATGCGCTCAGTCCTCGGTCAATTCAAGGCGCCGTTCAATCCGCTCGACACGGCGCCTCCGTCCTTCCAGGTCGGACTTGCCAGAGTAAACCGCCGTTGTCAGGGCGCCGACTTGCTGCCCGAGCGTGGCAAGGTTTAGCTCGATGCTCGTGAGTCGTTCGCCGTGATCGGTTTGGGTTGCGCGAATCGCTCGCAGGTGTTCCAGGACCAGGCTTTCAATGTCTGCTGTCATCGTGGGTTCTCCGGGTGAAAGGCTGTAGGTCACTTGGCGGCGGTCCGGGCACGGGGCGGAGGCTCGGCAACCGTAACCGATAGTAACCAGCCCAATCAAGGCACCGCGATCAACCGCGCGCTGCAACCGGCCCCGGCAGTTAGGTCCGCCAAAAGACCGCGTCGTCGCGGTGGTTACAAAATACCCCTTTAGCCGCTAGAGTAACGTGCCGTGCCCCCGCGGCGCCGCCGTCCGCCCGTTCTGTGCCGAAGGACCCAACGCCAGGTAACCGCCGTGAGCAACCCCTTCTTCGACCGGCCGATCCTCAACTCCCCTTACGCCTATCCAGCGCGCCACTGGGAACTGGACGACACTGGCCAACCGACCCAGAAGATTGTCGAGGCCCGGCGTCGGGCGGAGTTCATCACGCCTATTCCCAAGCCGAAGAAGCAGAAGGGCGCTCCGAAGCAGTTCGACCTGGCATTCGATGAAGGCAAAGGACTGAGCACGGAGGCCCAGCGCTACGACCACACCGCCATCATCAACGCCGTCCGCCAAGAGGTCGACCGCTGGCGGCTGGACCCCGATCCAAACCACTGGCGGGTCACCCCGGAGACGGCGCGCCTCCTCACGCACTGGCGACAGCACCCGTTCAGCAGCCTGCGTCCCTTCTTCTGCCAGATCGAGGCCGTCGAGACCGCCATCTGGCTCACCGAGGTCGCACCCCAGATCGGCAAGGCTGGGGAGCGCTTCCTGACACATCTGACCGACGCCAATCACGACGCCAACCCGGAGCTGATGCGCCTGGCACTCAAGCTCGCCACCGGCGCCGGCAAGACGACGGTCATGGCCATGCTGATCGCCTGGCAGACGGTCAACGCAGTGCGCCGACCCGCGGCCAAGAAATTCACCCGCGGCTTCCTCATCGTCGCACCAGGACTCACGATCAAGGACCGCCTGCGCGTGCTCCAGCCCAGCGACCCGGACAGCTACTACGCCAGCCGCGAACTGGTTCCGGGTGATCTATTGGACGACGTACGGCGCGCCAAGATCGTCATCACCAACTACCACGCCTTCAGGCGGCGCGAACGTATCGAACTCTCCAAAGGCGGTCGGCTATTGCTCCAGGGCCGCGGCGGCGATGCCTTGGACACCCTGGAGACCGAGGGGCAGATGCTCCAGCGCGTCATGCCCGACCTGATGGGCCTGAAGAACATCTTGGGCATAAACGACGAGGCCCATCACTGCTACCGGGAGAAGCCCAACCACGACTTGGAGGGGGACCTGAAGGGCGACGACAAGAAGGAGGCCGAGAAGAACAACGAAGCGGCCCGCCTCTGGATTTCCGGCCTGGAGGCCGTCAACCGCAACCTGGGCTTGGCCCGCGTCTTGGACCTTTCCGCCACCCCTTTCTTCCTGCGCGGCTCCGGCTATGCCGAGGGCACCCTCTTCCCCTGGACCCTGAGCGACTTCTCGCTGATGGACGCGATCGAGTGCGGCATCGTCAAGTTGCCGCGCGTGCCGGTCGCCGACAACATCCCCGGCGGCGAGATGCCGATGTTCCGCAACCTGTGGGAGCACATCCGCGCCAAGATGCCCAAGAAGGGACGCGGCAAGTCGGAGGCACTCAACCCGCTGGACCTGCCGACCCAACTGCAAACCGCGTTGGAGGCGCTCTACGGACACTATGAGAAGACCTTCGCCCTCTGGCAGCAGGCCGGGGTCGCGTCGCCGCCTTGCTTCATCGTCGTCTGCAACAACACCTCCGCCTCCAAGCTAGTCTACGACTACATCGCCGGTTTCGACCGCACCAATCAGGATGGCACCACCGAGTTGGTGCCCGGCCGGCTGCCCCTGTTCCGTAACCACGACGAACACGGCAACGCACTTCCGCGACCCCGCACCCTGCTGATCGACAGCGAGCAACTGGAGTCCGGCGAGGCCCTCGACGACAACTTCCGCGCCATGGCCGCGGATGAAATCGAGCGCTTCCGCCGCGAGATCGTCGAGCGCACCGGCGACCCGCGTCAGGCCGAGAACCTGACCGACCAGGACCTGCTGCGCGAAGTCATGAATACTGTCGGCAAGCCCGGCCGACTGGGCGCCGATATCCGCTGCGTCGTCTCGGTGTCCATGCTGACCGAGGGCTGGGACGCCAACACCGTCACCCATGTGCTCGGGGTGCGGGCCTTCGGCACCCAACTTCTGTGCGAGCAGGTCATCGGCCGGGCGCTGCGCCGCCAGTCCTACGACCTCAACGAAGACGGGCTCTTCAATGTGGAATACGCCGACGTCCTCGGCATCCCCTTCGATTTCAACGCCAAGCCGGTCGTGGCGCCGCCTCAGCCGCCACGCGAGACCATCCAGGTCAAGGCCGTGCGTCCCGAGCGCGACGCACTCGAAATCCGCTTCCCCCGGGTCGCGGGTTATCGCACCGAACTGCCGCAGGAGCGCCTGACCGCCGAGTTCAACGACGACTCCGTGCTCGAACTCACGCCCGACCTGATCGGCGCCACCCGCACCCTGAACGCGGGGATCATCGGTGAACCGGTCGACCTCGACCTGGTGCATACCGGGGATGTGCGGCCATCGCAGATGGTCTACGAGTTGACCTCTTACCTGGTGCTGAACAAGTGGCGCGACGCGAATGACGAACCGCGGCTCAACCTGTTCGGCCAGCTCAAGCGCATCGCGCGCCAGTGGCTCGACGGCTATCTGGTGTGCAAGGGCGGCACCTTCCCGGCACAGCTCAAATACAAGATGCTCGCGGACATGGCCTGCGAGCGGATCACTGCCGGTATCACCCGCGCCTTTATCGGCAAGCGCCCGATCCTGGCCCTGCTTGACCCCTATAATCCGGTCGGCTCCACCGTCCATGTCCGCTTCAACACCAGCAAGACCGAGCGCTGGGAAACCGACTCCCGCCGCTGTCACATCAACTGGGTGATCCTGGACAGCGATTGGGAGGCCGAATTCTGCCGCGTGGCGGAGGCCCATCCGCGGGTGCGTGCCTACGCCAAGAACCATAGTCTGGGGTTTGAAGTACCCTACCGCTATGGCTCGCAGATGCGCCGCTATCTGCCTGATTTTGTCTTGCTGGTGGATGACGGCCATGGCGAGGACGACTTGCTGCACCTGACCGTCGAGATCAAGGGCTACCGCCGCGAAGACGCCAAAGAGAAGAAGGCCACCATGGACACCTACTGGGTGCCCGGCGTGAACAACCTCGGCACCTTCGGGCGCTGGGCCTTTGCCGAATTCACCGAGGTCTATCAGATCGAGGCCGATTTCAAGGCAAAGGTCGAGAGCGAGTTCAATAAGATGATCGAGACCGTCGCCCCGACCCCGGCGGACGATGTGTAACGCCAGCGGCAAGTCGATGAGGCAATGGCAGCTATCGACGCACTGAGCGGGAAGATCGATACCGGCGGACGAAAATTCACGCGGGAAGAGATGAATGAGCGGTGATTTCTTCTCTTCTCGTTCCCACGCTCCGCGTGGGAATGCAGTCTTGGCCGCTCCAGCGGCCGGAGCGCCCACGCGACCCTGGAGCGTGGGAGCGAGCGCAACTCTGCTCATCAAAGGTGCAAACTCCATGTTGAAAAGCTATGAGGCCGTGTATGAGAAAGGACGCCTGAAGTGGTTGGACGAGCAGCCAAATATCGAGTCGGCCCGAGTCATCGTTACGGTCCTTGTCGAAGGCGTTGTCAAGGCCAAACGCCGCTCTCCTCCCGCATCCATGGCGGGAAAGGTGGAGATCATCGGCGACATCGTTTCTCCTCTTGTCGATGAGGAGGATTGGGAATGTCTGAAATAATCGTCCTGGATACCCATGTTTGGTTGTGGTACGTCAACGGGAATTGCGAACGATATCCCCCCGCCTGGGTGGAGCGCATCGCGACTGCCACCCGCGTTGCCGTTTCGCCCGTCTCCTGTTTTGAAATCGCCTTGGCGGAAAAGCGCGGGCGAATCAGCTTAAAGTGTCCAGTGGACGAATGGTTGTCAGACGCACTGGAGCCTGCCGGCGTTGAGCTGCTCCCGTTGACACCCACCATTGCGACACGCGCAGTCACTCTGACCCCCGCCCATCGCGACCCATTTGACCGCATGATCATTGCGACAGCCTTGGAGAATGACGGCATGCTCGCCAGTGTTGACGGTCTCTTTGTCCATTACCCGGAACTGACCGGCCGTCTGCTGAAATAAGGTTTATACGATGGCCCCAAAACCAAAGACCCCGTCAGTCACCGTCGCCACGCTGACCCACGACGAGGCCACCCGCAGGAACATCCCGACGGCCGAATATCAGTCGGTGATGCAGAAGGACGAGCAGGACCCGATTCCGGTGATCTATACCCGTGGCGCGGCCGGGCTTGATGAGGAAAAGGAGGAGCGCAACCGCGACCTCGACCCACAACTCGTCTGGCGAGGCAAGGATCAGCAGGATTGGAGCGATCTCGTCGTCCACGCGCCGCCGCTCTATATCCAGGAGAAGGTCCACCCGAAGGTCCTGATCGACGACCTGCTGCGCCAATCCAATCTGCCTGCCTCATCCGGGGGTGAGGGAGAGCAGTTCGACCTCTTCGCCGACTTCAACGGCATCCCCAAGGACGCGGACCGGACCGAGTTCTACCGGCACGACCAGAACTGGTCCAACCGCATGATCCTGGGCGACTCGCTCCAGGTGATGGCGAGCTTGGCCGAGCGCGAGGGGCTGCGCGGCAAGGTCCAGTGCATCTATCTCGATCCGCCCTATGGCATCAAGTTCAACAGCAATTTCCAGTGGAGCACCACCAGCCGGGATGTGAAGGACGGCAATGTCGGTCACATTACCCGTGAGCCGGAGCAGGTGAAGGCGTTTCGGGATACCTGGCGGGATGGCATTCATTCTTATCTGACCTATTTGCGGGATCGGCTGACTGTCGCGCGGGATTTGCTGACCGATTCAGGGTCGATCTTTGTGCAAATTGGGGATGAGAATGTGCATCGGGTGCGTGTACTGATAGACGAGGTATTCGGGCAGGAGGGCTTCGTTTCACAAGTGGTTTTCAGAAAGACAACCGGTAAAGCCAGTGGCGCGCTTGATAACACATGTGATTATTTGTTGTGGTTCAGCAAAGATCGCTCCCGCCTTAAGTTTCGGCCCTCATTCGAAGGCCGATCGCACTCTGATGACATGAATGTTCGCTTTATCGAAGCGCAGGACGGACACCGTCGAGGGATGACGAAAGAGGAAGCCGAAGGAACGGTCGCCTTGGGAGACGGGGATCGAGCCTATCGATACAATCCGTTGACCAGCGCGCGATCTCCTCAGGCGAATGATGTACGCAGCTACGTTTTTCAAGGACAAGCATTCACCCCAGGGAAGAGAACCTTTAGTACGAACTTACGTGGCCTTCAGCAGTTGGAGAAAGCAAATCGACTACACGGAATAGGGAACTCACTAACGTACGTCCGATATTTTCATGACTTCTCCTTTAAGCCCAGAAATGATATATGGGATGACACTCGCCAGAGCGGCTTTGGCGACGAAAAAATTTACGTGGTGCAAACGGCAACGCGTGCTATCGAGCGTTGCATACTGATGACGACCGACCCCGGAGACTTGGTCCTAGACCCCACCTGCGGTTCCGGCACCACCGCCTATGTCGCCGAGCAGTGGGGTCGCCGCTGGATCACCATTGACACCTCACGTGTCGCACTCGCCCTGGCCCGTGCCCGCATCATGGGCGCTCGCTATCCCTACTATCTGCTCGCGGATTCGCGCGACGGCCAGATCAAAGAGGCCGAGGTCAGCCGCACCGCACCATCCTCCCAGCCGACCCGCGGCGATATCCGCCACGGATTCGTCTACAAACGGGTGCCGCACATCACGCTCAAGTCCATCGCCAACAACAGCGAGATCGATGTCATCTGGGACCAGTGGCAGGCGACCCTGGAGCCCCTGCGACAGCGGATGAACGCCGCCCTCGTAGGATGGGTAGAGCGCAGCGAAACCCATCCTCCCGCCGCGAAATCAGGCGATGGGTTTCGCTCCCGCTCAACCCATCCTACAAATTCATGCGCACCCTTCGAGGAGTGGGAGATACCGCGCGAGGTGGATGTGCATTGGCCGCAAGACGCCAAGACGGCCCATGCCGACTGGTGGCAGGCCCGCATCGCCCGCCAGCAGGAGATCGACGCCTCCATCGCCGCCAAAGCCGAATCCGAGTACCTCTACGACAAGCCCTACACCGACAACAAGAAGGTCCGCGTCGCCGGCCCCTTCACCGTCGAGAGCCTGTCGCCGCACCGCGTGCTCGGCGTCGATGAGAACGACGAACTGGTTGACCCCAACGAGAAGCAGGTGGCCGATTCGGGGGCGGGCTACGGCGAGAAACAGACCTTTCCGCAGATGATCCTGGAGAACCTGAAGGTGGCCGGGGTGCAGCAGGCCCACAAGGAAGACCGCATCACCTTCACCTCGCTGACGCCGTGGCCCGGCGATCTCGTCTGCGCGGAGGGCCGCTACATCGAAGGCAACGGCGAGACCGGCACCGAGAAGCGCGCCGCCATCTTCATCGGTCCCGAGTTCGGCACGGTCACCCGCCCGGACCTGGTCATCGCCGCTCGCGAGGCCGGCGACGCCGATTTCGACTGCCTGATCTCCTGCGCCTTCAACTACGAGGCCCACGCCACCGAGTTCAGTAAGCTCGGCCGCATCCCGGTGCTCAAGGCGCGAATGAACGCCGACTTGCACATGGCCGAGGACCTGAAGAACACCGGCAAGGGCAATCTGTTCGTGATCTTCGGCGAACCGGACATAGCGATCCTGCCCGCCGATGACGGCCAGGTCCGGATCAAAATCAACGGCGTGGATGTCTTCCACCCCAGCACCGGCGAGGTCCGCAGCGACGGCCCCGAAGGTATTGCCTGTTGGTTCATCGACACCGACTACAACGAGGAGAGCTTCTTCGTCCGCCACGCCTACTTCCTCGGCGCCGCGGACCCCTACAAGGCGTTGAAGACCACCCTCAAGGCCGAGATCAACGAAGAAGCCTGGGCCACCCTCAACAGCGACACCTCGCGCCCCTTCCCCAAACCCGCCTCCGGGCGCGTCGCGGTCAAGGTCATCAACCATCTGGGGGATGAGGTGATGAAGGTGTTCCGGGTGGTATGACATGAGTTCCACGTTATCCCAAGTGCTGTGGATCAGCGACAAGAGGACGCCTAAGTGATCACCCGATTGACACTGCGCAACTTCAAGAGTGTGATTGAACAAGTTTATGACTTTACCCAGTTTGACTTGCTGGTCGGACGGAATAATAGCGGTAAGAGCACGGTGCTTCAGGCGCTTGCTATCTGGCAATTCTGTGTAGATGAGTTTCACCGGTCTCAACGCAGTGGAACGAAAGGCATCCAGGTTGTGCTTCCCAACTTCACCGCACTGCCATTGCCGGAATTTAATCTGCTCTGGAAAGATCGCACGGATCGCCGTTGGCCAATGGTCAATGGAAAAAAGAAGCAGGAATATATTCTGATTCACATTGACGTCGAGTGGCGAACAGAAGTCGGGGAGATGGACTCGTTCAGTGTCGAGTTGCGTTACCACTCGCCACAAACGATTTACGCCATACCCAGCGATGGCTGGGCAAAGTTCCGCGAATGCGAGAAATCGGGAAATCTTCCGAGGATTGCTTATGTACCGCCGTTCTCAGGTTTAGAACCCGTCGAGAAATGGTTGGATGTCTCTCCCATCCGTCAACAGATAGGCAAGGGGCAGCCCGGCAGCGTGCTGCGAAATCTGCTCTTACGGGTTTGCTCCCCATCGCCAGACGAGCCGGATGATAGCAAAGGCAACAAGCATATTGGTCCGCCGGTCGACTGGCAGGAAGTCGCCGCCATTATCGACCGCTGGTTCTCGGTTAAGATTCGCGAGCCAAGATACGAATCTGGGAAGGATGTCTATATCACGGTCGAATATCGTCAGCACGGAAAGGATTACGACATCATCGCCGGAGGTAGCGGATTTCACCAAACCTTGACGCTACTGGCCTTCCTTTACGGCTATCACCCAACAACAATTCTGCTCGACGAGCCGGATGCGCATCTACATGTGAATCTGCAGCGCGAGATTCTTGATTACTTCAAACGTAAGGCGATTGAGAGGAGCACGCAGTTTCTGATCGCCACCCACGCCGAGGAGTTCGCCCGCGGGGTCGATGCTGCTCAGATTGTATCGCTCCTGAGCCAAGCCCCCAAGCGCATTCAGTCTACGCCTGAAGTACTGCGTGCGATGGCTGAAGTGTCAAATGAGGAAATCACCCGACTGATGGCGTCACCCTACATCCTTTATGTGGAGGGCGAAAGTGACGAGCGGATTCTGAGGGGGTGGGCGGATCAGTGCAACGCCCGGGCGGCCATGGACCGCGTCTGCTTCAAGAGTATGGGTGGTGGGGGTAAAGGGTACATGAAGCAACACGCGGACGAACATTTCGCCGCGCTAAAGCAGATTATTCCTAGCGCGTCGCGAATGATGTTATTTGATTACGATGACCACGCAACCTGGCACCCGCCAGCCGCAAACTCAACGGTGGTCGAGTGGAAACGCAAGAACATAGAGAACTATTTGCTTGTGCCTGACGCCTGGAAGCGCGCGGCTTTGGGTCAGCTTCGATACGCCGAGGACGAATTGTTCGCGCCGCCGACGATTCAGACTATCGATGCCTTCTTCGTTGGCGAGAACTTGACTCTTCCGCCAGGTAAATCGTGGCGCAGTGTATCCGCAAACGTATTTAGTGTTGTGGATGGCAAGCGGATACTATTCGAAAATGACGAATCACTTTTTCAGCAACTCAAGAAAGCGAGGGAGCCCGTGCGCTTAATACGTGAGGAAGTCGCCATGGTGATGCGGGCCGACGAAATTCACGACGATGTCCATCATTTTTTTGGTAAGTTGGTTTCGCTGATCGGGACTCACTGATGGACTTCCGGATCGCCGACACCTTCACCGACAGCCTCGTCCGCCTGACCGGCGACGAGCAGAAGGCTGTCAAGACCACGGCGTTCGACCTTCAGGTCAATCCGGCCAATCCCGGGCTGAGCTTCCACAAACTGGATGACGCAAGGGACAAGAACTTCTGGTCGGTGCGCGCCAGCGGTGATATCCGACTGATCGTGCACAGGTCATCCGACAGCTTGTTGCTTTGCTATGTGGACCACCACGACCGCGCCTACGGCTGGGCCGAGCGGCGCAAACTGGAGACCCATCCGCGGACCGGCGCCGCACAGTTAGTGGAGATTCGCGAGCATGTCGAAGAGATCGCGGTCCCGCGGTACGGCGAAGTCGCGCCGTCTGCACCGGTGAAGCCGCCGCTGTTCGCTCAGCGACCCGATGCAGAGCTATTGGGCTACGGCATCCCGGTCGAATGGCTCGCGGACGTGCGCCAGGCCAACGAGGACAGTCTGTTGGAGTTGGCCGGCCAGCTCCCGGCCGAGGCGGCAGAGGCGTTGCTCCAACTGGCCACCGGCGGTCAGCCGCTCGTACCGCGACCGCGGGCCGCCCCCGGCGTCGATCCCTTCGCCCATCCCGACGCCCAGCGGCGCTTCCGCCTCATGGGCGATCTGGAGGAGCTTGAGCGTGCCCTGGAGTACCCCTGGGACAAGTGGACGGTCTTTCTCCACCCGGCCCAGCGTCAGTGGGTGGAGCGCGATTTCGCGGGGCCGGCGCGGGTGTGCGGTATGGCGCCAACGCCGCCAGTGCGCCGGGGTTTCGGTGCAGCGGGAACTGAGACGGTGGAAGGTGGCGACGAACAGGGCGGCGGGGAGGAAGCGCGTAGTGTCCTCGTCACCGCGGATCAGTGCCGCCGCGAAACGCTCGTACAGTCGGCGCATCTGCACCCGATAGGTGTCGAGGTCGCCGGCTTGGTACGCGGGGTGGGCTGACTCCGCGGTCGCGTCTCTGAAAGTGGAAGCGGGTACCGTCGTTTCCGGTATCCGTCAGCGCGTCCATGAAGCCGAGCACGGCGATTGGATTGGTCAACGGCTCATCGCTGTAGAAGACGACCTCGGCGTCCGGCGATTGCCGGGCGGACTCCCGAATCAGTTGGACCGCGTCAGCGATCCGGGCCGCATCCATTTTCAGCGGCAGATGTGTCCGCTCTTGCGGGTAGATGCCGGAGTAGGTGCAGTAGGCACAGGCGCATTCGCCCCTGGATCGACGGGAGGAAGTCCGGGGCATCGAACGCGTTGTCGAGCCAGGGCGGCAGGTCGTCGGTCAGGAGCAGGTCTGCGATCAGCGCCGCGGGCAGTTCAATCCGCGCGGCCAGCGCGGCGATATCCGGCCTAGACCATCTTACAATCGGCTGCTGGAACCGCGTAGGATGTGCAAATCCCGCGCGCGGCGATCTGGAGGTAGGCATCGCGGTGCTGAGTGGGCGAATCCATCCGCCAAGCCGACCGGCTTGCGAGCCCTTTTGACAGACCCTGTTCCACATCATGCGCTTTGACGTCAGCAACGACCAGATCAAACGAGCCAACGTGCCTCACGAGATCTTTCTGACCAACCTGATCGGTAACCACATTCTGATCACCGTTGGCGCCGGGGGCCTGGCGGGGTCTTTCCCCTGGGTGATGGCGATCATCCCCGCCATTTCATTCGGCCTGCTGGGTTACATTCTGTGGCGGGCCAAGCGGTCCAAGGCCAGTGACCCCTGGTATGTGATGTGTCACTGGCAGGTGTGCGCGCGCCGCAGCCGCATCTTCCTCTTCATGCTACTGTTGCTGCTTGCATTCGTGGTGCTTGGCTGGGCGGCACACACCTATGGCGGGATGATGAAGGAGGCGGTGATCGCCCTGGTCGCCGGCACCGGCATCCTGCCGGTGATGGTCACCGTACTGGTGCTGGTGATCGTGGAGTCCGACGCACTCTATCACGCCAACCAGGCGAAACTGCCGGCCTGGGTGGTGGAGCGGTTCCCCAACCCCGAGGCGCGGATCATTCCCGAGGCGCTTGCGGCGCAACATCACGAAACCCGAGTCTAGACGTTCTCAATCGCGCATTCAGCCGCGGCTGGATGCCGCTCCCATGCACCTGTTGCCGGGCGAGTATGAGGTCATGATGTTGAAACCCTGGTGGACTCGTGACCCGGTCTTGCGTCTGCTGTCGGACCTGATCATGGCGGAGTTGTCCCGGCTGCGGCCCGGTCTGCTCGGGGTGCGGCGTGCGCCGGATGCGCGGCTGGGACTGAGCGGGCAGGGGGGCGCCGACTTGCATCCGGATCTCGGGGCGCTGGGTCTCGACTCGCTGGAGTTTCTGGATCTGGCGACAGCCGTCGTGGTCCAGTTTCATCTGCACGAGACCGGGCTCGATGATGCCCTGATGGCGGACGCTCGATTGGATCATTGGGTGGAAACGATCCTGCGCAGCCGGGCGCGCTGGGATGAGGCGATCAGCTTCCAGACCTCAGGGTCCACCGGCCGACCGAAGATCTGTACCCATCGGATGGCCTTTCTGGAGCAGGAGATCGCCCACTTTGCCGATCGGCTGCACGACCGGCGCCGCCTCCTTTGCGCCGTACCCAGCCACCACATCTACGGCTTCCTGTTTTCCGTGATGCTGCCGGCCGCTCTGGGCATCCCGGTGCTCGACGTGCGTGACGCGCTGCCGGGCAGCGCACTGAGACAGGCCCAGCCGGGGGATCTGCTGATCGGCCATCCGACCTTTTTCGATTTGGCGACACGCGGTCCGGTGTCGGTCGCTGCTGATATCGTTGCAGTGTCTTCCACGGCACCCTGCCCGGAACCGGTCTGGCGGCGGCTCGGCGAGTCGGGGTTCGCCGAGATCATCGAGGTCTATGGTGCCTCGGAGACGGCCGGTATCGGTGAGCGCACTGCGCCGGATGCGCCTTTCCGGCTGCTGCCGCAGTGGTCGCGTGATCGCGGCTCCAACACGCGCATCGCCCGTCTGTTGGTGATTGACGAGGCGGTGCCGGTCGAGTTGCCGGACCAGGTCCAGTGGGTCGATGACAACCGTTTCCATGTTCTGGGACGGCGCGACGGTGCGGTGCAGGTCGGCGGGATCAATGTGTTTCCGCGACGTGTCGAGCGTTGTGTCCGCGAGCATCCGGAGGTCGCTGACGCACTGGTGCGTCTGGCCGGTGCCGAGCAGGACGGACGGTTGAAGGCATTCGTCGTTCCAAGCGCGGGGTGTGCCGATCCGCAACACCTGTCCGAGCGGCTCCACGTATGGCTCGCCGAACGGTTAACGCCCGCGGAGCGGCCCCGGACCATCACCGTCGGTGCGCAGTTGCCGCGGTCGAGGCTCGGTAAGTCGATCGATTGGGATTAGGCGAAAGGGCGGTCAGCAGTCAAGGTGGTGATGGCTTCGCGAATGCCTGCTCCGGCGGTACGGGATGCGACCACAGATACCCTTGCCCCCAATCACAGTCGAGATCTTTGAGCAATGTCAGTTGCCGTTGCGTTTCGATGCCCTCGGCCACCACCTCTTTACCGATGGAATGCGCCATGGCGATCATGCCGGCGACCAGATTGCGGTCGCGTGGCGTCTCGACGCCGCGAATGAACTCGCGGTCGATCTTGAGACTGCTGATCGGCAGTTCACGCAGATAGGCCATGGAACTGAAGCCGGTTCCGAAATCGTCCAGCGACAATTTGATCCCTCCACGATCCAGGACGTGCAGTGAGGCCTTCACGCTCGGTGTCATGCGCAGCAACAGCGATTCGGTGATCTCGATTTCGAGCAGATCCGGCGGCACGTCCGCCGCGTGCAGGTCTGCCAGCAACCGCCCTGAAAACGAGCGGGCCTCCAGGTCCGCGGCCGACACATTGATGGCGAGCAGTGCGCCTTCGCTATCCTGTTCGAGCAGTTCACGCAACAGCCGGATGGATTGGCGCAGCACGGCGGCCGTCACCGAGCGGATCAGGCCGTTGCGTTCGGCCGCCGGGATGAAATCGCCCGGCATGATGAGATCGCCGGCCGCGGTGCGCCAGCGTGCCAGCACTTCAAAACGTCGCTGCCGGCTCCGGGCGGTGATCGGAATCTGCTGCTGGAGCAGGATTTCGATCGCGTCCATGGGCGACCGGCCGAGGATCGCGCGGTCGATTTCCAGCCGTTTCAGTGCCTGTGTTTCCAGGTTCTGATCGAATGGGCGAGCACAGTTGCGTCCTTCGTCTTTCGCCCGATACAGTGCCAGATCGGCCTGCTTGAGCAGTTCGCCCGGTGCCGAGTCGGCGCCGCCGATGGCCAGACCGAGCGAACAGGTGATGGAAAAGCTGTCGCCCTCGACGGTGATCGGCCGGCGCAGTGATCTGACCATCCGTACCGCTTGCGTGAAGGGGTCATCGTCCGGCTGTTGCGGCAGCAGCAGCACGAATTCATCGCCGCCGAGTCGGGCGGCCAGCCCATCGCCAGGCAGGGCCGCGCTGATCCGCTCGGCCAAGGCGCATAGCAGGATATCGCCCTTGTCATGGCCAAGGGTGTCGTTGATGGTCTTGAAATGATCGATATCCAGAAGTGCGACTGAGAAGGTGCTGCCGTCGTGCCGACTCGACGCAATCGCTTCGGCCAGGGCTTCGCGAAAGCGCTCCCGGTTCGGGAGTCCGGTCAGGGCGTCATGCAGGGCGCGATGGCGCATCTCCTCGCGTGACTGACGCAATTGGTCGCCTTGACGCGCCAGCGACTGGGCCAGCCGTTTGAAATGCGCCGCATTGGCGACGATCACTTGCTGGATCAGATTTTTCAGCGCCAGCCCGGTCGCCAGCGCGACCTTCGACCAGGGCCGCGCGTAATGGGTCCGTTCTTCCTGCCAGACCTGGAAGACACGGTTCGGCCAACCGAAAGGACGGTCATTGTCCCCGCCGGAAAACGGCAGTGAGGCCGGATCGGCGCCCCAGTTTACGGCGTAGTTGGTGTTCCGGCGGCCGAACACCAGGATATCCTCGCGCCGTTCGTCGACGAAGATGACCATGACACCGGCCAGCCGTTGCGGGTAGACCGCCGCCGGCTCAAACTCGGCGGAAAGACAATCGGTATTCCAGACCGGTCCGGGACGGGTTTGCAGAAAGACAAGCAGCGCCTGAATCTCGTCCGCCGACAGACTGAAGTCGTTTCCGATGAACAGTGGTTGGCCATGATGGTAGATCTGCACGGCGTCGGCGCCGATCAGGTCGCACAGCAGTTGCTCCTTGCCGATGAAGCTCTCGGGAAAGGGCTGCTCGATGTCGATCTCGCAGACGATCCGGTTGACCTCCGCCATGCCCAGTTCGCTGGCGCGATTGTGCTCGCGTTCCTCGACCAGGGCCAGCCGCGTCGACAGCCATCCGCCCAGTTCGATCAGCCGGCGGCGCGCATAGGCGGTCACCGGATGCGGCGCGCGATGATGAAAGATCAGTAGTCCCCAGAGTCGCTCCTCGAACATCAGCGACAGCGACATGGAACCATTGACCGAAAAGCGCTTCAGATAGTTGCGGTGAATCGGCGACTGGGCGCGCAGATGGGCGATGCCGATATCGATGGCGTCGGTGGCGAGTGTTTTGCTCAACAGCGGGACGTCGGAGTGATCGCGGCTGGGGGCATAGCGCAGCGGCGTCTCGCGATAGAGCGCACGCGCCTGGCGCGGGATATCCGTGGCAGGATAGCGCAGCCCCAGGATCGGCGGCCAGGCATCGGGGAGCAGACTCTCGGCGATGACGATCCCATCGTCCTCGGCTTCGAACCGGTAGGCGACCACGCGCTCGAACCCAGTCAGATGGCGCAGCGCCGCGACGGCTGTGCCGCAGACTTCGATCGCATCGGCGCAGGCGTGCAACCGCTGTTGGAAGACCTCGACATCGAAACCGCGCAGGCGCTCATCCATCGCCATTTCACCGCAGGGCTCGACCTCCAACAACAGCCGCTCGCGCCAGCGATGCAGTCGTACGTCGAGCGGCAGCTCTCCCACGGGGGCCGTCACGCGAAAGAACGACGGATAAAAGGCGGCGGCGTCCGCCGCCGCCCCCAGGCAGGCGTGCAGATCGGATGCGCCCGTCGTCAGGGCCTGGCTCACCGGCGCGCCGAGCAGTTGCTCGGGTTCCAGCCCAAGATACATGCCGGTGTTGGCGCTGCAGGCATCGATTTGCAGCGTCTTGGGGTCGAGCACCAGCAGACAGCCGAACGGCTGAATCAGGCCGCAGGTGGCGATCGGTTCCGCATCGCACTGGGAAAAATCGAACGAGGCCGCGGACAGACCGGCCATGGTTTCGCAAAACTTGCCGGAGATCAGGTCATCGGCTGCCTGTTCGTTGCGCGGGGGCAAGCGGCGTAGCGGCTCGACGACGATCCAGAATTCCCCAGGGCGGTTGGAAGCGCGCATCGCAATGCGCACCTGCACCGGCCGCATCTCGAAATCGAACACGAACTCGAAGGTGGTGTTCAGGTTGCCGGTCAAGACGCCGCGGCGGAACCGTCCGTAGAATTCAGGAACGATGGTGCAGGGCGCCACGTCCGAGAAGAAGTTTCGCCCGATCACCGCCGCCGGTTCGCGATTCGCGATCTCGGCCTGCGACCGGCTGTAGAAGAGAATGGTCCCATCGGCATCGACCCGGATCGCTCCGCAGGGCAGTTGGTCCAGTTGCTCTTCGGATAGGGCGTCCAGGTGCTGGGGGTCGTGCAGGTCGATCGCGTCGTCGAGGTTCATGGATTGGTCGTATCTGGTTAGCCGGTCGGCGACTGGCGGGGCCGCTCGCTGTCAGCACGGCATCGCCGACATTATGCCATCGGTGCTGGGGATCGCTTTGAGATCTGGTTACCGGCCCGACGCTTGCCGGAGTCCAACAATGACCCCGTGGGGGGCGCGTCACGAAGCGTGAAAAATCATCCGCTGTGGCTCAGCGTGTACACGAAAAAGAAACAATGCGCCCTGCTTCACTTGCTTGCTCTGCCGCCGGATGTAATCGCCGGTCAGGTTGACGCGCTATTGAACCGGCTGCGCGCTGGTGCGGTTGTGCCAAGGAAGAGAATCCGTCATCCTAACAGCGATGTGACGGGGGAGCCGCCGTCGCGACAGCGATCAACGAAGCTGACGCTGGTCAGTTGCAGCGGAATACCGAGCGCAAGTCATCGAGGTGTTCAATGTTGGAAAATGTTCAATCGGCGATCCTGCAGAAACTAATCGATGGTGGAGATACCACCGTAAGTGAGACGGCCACCTGGCCGTCCGCTCTCCGCGAGTCACTGCGGATCCTCGTGTGGGATTTGTATGTGGTGCTGCGTGACGAGCGTTACGAGATCACGCCCGAGGGAATCTTCGAGTTGCGCAGACTGAAGCGCCTGCGATAAGGTTCGGCACCGCGCGTGACTCCCGGCAAGCTCAGGACGCGGGACGAATAGTCGATTGTTCACGGGAGGCATCATTCGTTTCGCCTTTTTTCGCTTCATCAAGCCATACTCACTCGAGATCGAGACCGCGCTCGAACGGAACATTCGAGTCATCCCGGTCTTGTTACAGGACGCCGCCATTCCAAGAGCAAAGGATCTGCCTGGTGCGCTTGCGAAACTGACGCAGCGTAGCGCCATTGAAATCCGCGATACCCACTTCGATCTGGACACGGCGCAACTGATCGCGATACTGAGGCCGTCCTGGCGGAACAAACTGGCCCGCGTCCTGTCTCGGTGGCCGGTGTATGCCGGATAACGAATGATGAAGGCGATGACGCTCTAGCGATTGCCAATAAGCGGAACCGGAAAAACGTTGCGCACTTGCTGAAGCCGTCAAGAAATCGCGGCAAACGCTGATCCAACAGCCATTGGGCGTATGACGGCCGTTCTTGAACTCATGCCCTGCCGCGGAGGGACCCTTTGCTCGCCAACCCCGTCCACCATCTCCACCCCTATCCCTATTTCACCGTTGAGCCGGCGTTTTCGCCCGCGGTCGGTGCCTGTCTGGAGGGGCTCTTCGAGCAAGATCTGCCATGGCGTGCGCACGGCGGCTCGTTCTATGAGGTCCGCAATTGCGACCTGACCGAGCGGATCGACCCGAACTTGCTCGCCGCGGTGGTCGAGCGCATGCGCACACTGACCGGGCTGCCGCTCACCGCACGGGTCGCGGTCACCGCGCAAACCATGGCGCCGGGCCAGCGGATCGGAGTCCACAGCGACCGGCCGCTGGTGGGATTCGAGGCGGTCCGCCTGGTGGCGCAATGGAACAGGGAGTGGCAGGCGGAGGATGGCGGTGTCCTGCAGGTGCATGATGACGCGGCCGGCACCCGTGTCTGTGCGACTGCGGCCCCGCGGTTCAACAGCGCCTTGGGCTTCATCCTGCATCCGGGTTCCTACCACTCGGTGACGGCAACGGCCAAGCCCCGGCGTACGCTGGTTTTCAACTTCTGGCATGTCGGCAACAGCCCGGCGCTGGCCGACGCGGTGAAGGCGCTGTTCGCGCGCATGCAGTTCGACGGTCTGCCGAGCCTGCTGGACCCGCTCCGCGTCGCGGCCGAGCAGTCCCTCCCGGAACAGCAGACCTACCGGGCACTGCTCGTCGCCACCGCCCTGCAGCGGTGGGGTTTGCCGGAGCGCGTCATCCGTGACGGCTACCAGTCCGCCACCGTTCCCCCGGAATCGCCGGGCACTGACTCAGCCGCCGCGGCTGCCGTTGCCTTGGCCCAGTGGGCCGCGCAACTCTATATCGATGACTTTGATCTGGCGCAGTGGCAGCGGCTGAACGTCGCGTTGGCGCCGCTGCAATCGACTGACCGCGCGTCGCTTGCGGCCTTTTGCGAGGTCGCTTTTCCTGATCCTCGTCAAGGCCGTCGCGTTGCCACCGGATAATAGTCCTCGTCGAGAATCTCCGATTCGCGATACGGACAGACCGCGGGAAAAGTCGTAGTGGGCAACTGGCTTTCTTTGCTGGCCAGCATGACCGCATCCGTATAGGCTTCAGCGATGATTTCTACCAGGATCGCCTGCAAACCTGGGGTCTTCTTCAAGCGCTTGGCGATCCGGTCACGTTGTTCGATGATGGTGGAGCGCCAGCTCCGGCCGTCGAACTCGCGCCACTTGTCCGCCAGCTGCGGCAGTTGATAGTCCCATTTCAGCAGGTGGGCCAGCAGAATCGTCAGGCGATTCTCCAGTTCGCGCTGCTCGCTCTTACCCATGTCATCGAGCTCTTCCAAGAGGTGCGCGGTATCGAGCGCGTCATAGTTGCCGCTACGCAGTAATTCGGCGTTACGCTGCGCCCAGGCCGAATAATCGGTGTGGTACAGGTTGCTGAGTTCGGTCATGGTATCAGCGCTTGGAATAGGCCCGCCGGCGCGGGCTCTTGGTGACCATGGGACCGGTGTTGCCTATTTCGCCGCCAGCGCATCCAAGGCCTTAGCCGGGATGATCTGCCCGTTCAGCGCCGCATCCTTGGCCGAGCGTCCATAGGCCACCGCCAGCAGGGTCGAGTAATAGACCACCGGCATCTGGAACTTGGTGCCGTAGGTCTGGTTGATCTGATCCTGATAAACCTCGACGTTCATCTGGCATACCGGACAGGGGGTCACGATCAGGTCGGCGCCGTGGTCGTAAGCGGCCTCAATAATGCCCTTGACCATTTCCTGGGATTTTTCCGGTTCCGAGAAGGCCAGCGCCCCGCCGCAGCATTGGACCTTCTTTTCATAGTCCGGGATGGAGTCGCCGCCGAGTGTCTCGACCAGCTTGTCCAGATACTTGGGGTTCTCGTAGGACTCGCCGGCGATGCCGAAGGGGCGGTTGGTCTGACAGCCGACATAGCCGGCGATCTTGATGCCTTCCAGCGGCTTCTTGACCCGCGCCTGGAGTGCCTCGTAACCCAGGTCTTCGATCAGCACCTCGGCCATGTGCTTGATCGGTGTTTCATTGCGCAGCTTCAGACCGGCCTCGGCCAGCGCCGTGTTGCATTCGGCCAGCAGGGACTGGTCCTCGTGCAGCCGTTCGGCGGCCTCGCGGGTGGACAGCCAGCAGGCGGCGCAGGTGGCGACGATGTCCTGACCGGGGTGATGCTGCTCGCTGAGCGCGATGTTGCGTGCCGAGAGTGTCAGCCGCGGCAACTCACCGCCGCCGGCATAGCCGATGGAGGCGGCGCAGCAGTTCCAGTCGGGGATCTCGTTGAGCTGGACCTCCAGCTCCTCGCACATGGTCTGAACCGAGATCAGATAGTTGGATGAGGAGGCGCCCTTCTGGGAGGAGCACCCGGGGTAGAAGGAATATTCGCGCTTGGCCATGGATGGGTCCTCTACTCAGGCGCCCGCGGGCGGGCCGTTTTGGGCGATGCGGGCGTCTTCGAGTTCCTGCGCTTTTTTCAGCACCTTGTGGAAGCCGGCCAAGTCCTTGACGGCATGGCCGCCGAAGGCTTCCTTGGGGTTCATCCGCCCGGTCTTCATCATCGCCATGCCGAGCTTCTGGTTCTTGAGCGCGACCTTGATCCCATCGCCGAAGCCGTTCATGAAATAGAGTGCGAGGCCGAGCTTCAACTCATTGACGCGCCCCTTGACCATCAGATTGTCCCAGAACATCTGAGCAAACTTGGCGGTGGGGTTGGTTTTGGGCACCAGACCCAGACGCTTCGCGTAGTGCGCCAGACCGTGCATGATGTGGGTGATCGGCAATTCCCGCGGGCAGCGCACGATACAGTTGTAGCAGGAGGTGCACATCCACACCGATTCGGACTGCAACACCGCCTCGCGCTTGCCGGCGCGAATCATCATGAAGATCTCCTGGGGCGGATGCTCCCAGAACTTGCCGAGCGGGCAGGAGCCGGAGCACACGCCGCACTGCATGCACATCTTGACCCATTCACCCTCCTCGACATTCGCTTCAACCTCCTTTAAGAAGCTGTTGCGATACCGCTCGATCATCGCCGTATTCAGTTCGCCCATGAGACGCTCTCCGCAAATTTGTTCTAAACCTGAGATAATTCAAATTTTTACTAAAATTTGAATGGGCTCATGCCGATCCGCGTGATGGTTTCGGCCATCTCGTTGAGGATCGCCGGGGCGCGCTTCAGGTCGGTGATGGCGACTTCATGGACCGCCACCCGCTCGGTTTCCAGGTTCAACTGGGTGAGGGTGTCGCCGACCTTGGAGAGTCGCTCGGCCGCCATCGCGGAGCCGCGCACGAAGTGACACTGATAGTCGTCATCGCGGCGGCAGCCCATGAGCACAATGCCGTCATAGCCGGAGTTGAGCGCATCGGTGACCCATGACAGGCTGACCGACCCCAGGCAGCGCACCGGGATGACGCGCACGAAGGGGGTGATGTGCTCACCCGATTGCGCGGCCATATCCAGCGCCGGATAGGCGTCGTTCTCACAGGCCAGACAGAGGATACGCGGCTTTTCGGAGAACTCGTCCGGGACATCCACGGCCTTGAGCTGCTGACCGACGGTATCCACCGAGTAGTTGTCGAAGGAGATGACACGCACCGGGCAGGCGCCCATGCAGGTGCCGCAGCGGCGGCAGCGCGACTCATTGAACTGCGGGTAACGCTGCTCGTCCTCGTTGATGGCACCGAACGGGCATTCCACGGTGCAGCGCTTGCACTGGGTGCAGCCTTCCTTGCGGAAGCGCGGGTAGGAGAGGTCGCCGACCCGCGGGTGAGCGGCCGAGCCGCGCGCGGCGTTCTCCAGTGACTGGATGGCCTTCATGGTGGCGCCGACCGCGTCGTCCATTGCCTGTTTCAGGTCCATCGGGCGGCGCACCGGACCGGCGGCATAGATGCCGGTGCGGCGGGTCTCGTAGGGGAAGCAGATGAAATGGCTGTCGACGAAGCCGTGCTTCAGGTGCGGCAGGTCCGTCCCCTGACGGTAGTCCAGGTTGAGGATCGAGGGTGGGGCGACCGCCAGCGCGGCGCGGGCAGCGGCCTTTTCTTCCTCGGTCGGGGCCTCGTCGACCGCAAGCTGGGCATAGGGGTCGGGGCCGGTGTTGGGCACCTGGCCGGTGGCGAGTACCACCAGATCGCAAACCATCTCGGTGTCTTCGTTGAGGATGAGGTCTTTGAACTTGACCCGCAGGTCGCCGTCGGCGGCGACGACCGCGGACGCCTGGCCCTTGGTGAAGGTGACCATGGCCTGCTGGCCGGACCGATAGAAATCTTCACCGGCGGCACCTGGGGTGCGCAGGTCGTCGAACAGGATGGTGGCGTCGCAGCCCGGGTTCTGCGCCTTGAAGTACATCGCCTGTTTGATGGACTCGGTGCAGCAGAAACCGGAGCAGTAGGGCAGATGGCCGGCGTTGCTCGAACGCTGGCCGGCGCACTGGATGAAGGCGACGGACTTGACCTCGCGGCCGTCCGACGGGCGTTTGATGACGGCGCCGTTGGCCTGCTTGGCGAGTCGTTCAAACTCGAAATTGGTCAGCACGTCCGGTGTCGTGCCGTAGGCGAATTCCGGGAGTTGGTTGGCGTCGTAGGGCTTGTAGTCGGTCGCCTGAACAATGGCGCCGAAATTCTCGGTCAGGGTGCGGCCCGAGTCCACACTGATGTCGGCTGAAAATCGCCCCGGCGCGCCGGACGTTTTGGTGATCTTCGCATTCAGGTGCACCGTGATACGCCCGTTGGCCATGACCTGTTCGATCAGGTCATCCAGGCCCGGGTCCTCGGGCTGAGGCAGGTCGACATCGTTGCCGCCGGGCACATCGAAGGCCGCGGCGCGGAAGGGGACGCGCTTGTAGAGATCCTTCCAGACCCCGCCCAACACCGGTTCGTCACACACCAGATGCACCGGGTAGCCGGCCTTGGCCGCCTCGACCGCCGCGGTCATGCCGGTCATGCCGCCGCCCACCACCAGCAGGGTCTTGTTCAGCTCCTGCTCGCCGGACGACTCCGGCACGGTCATGAACTTGATCTCGGCCGCCGCCATGCGGATGTAGTCGTCCGCCATCTCCTGGGTGGTCTCCTGATGCGCGTCCCCGGCGGGCCGTGACCAGATGACACCCTCGCGCAGGTTGGCGCGCGACATGGCGACGGTCGGAAAGCTGAAGGCCTCGACCTTGGAGCGCCGTGAACAGGCGGCAATCATGATGTGAGTGGCGTTGCCCGCATCGATGTCGTCCTGAATCAGCTTGACACCCTCGGCGCCGCACAGCATGGGGTGTTGTTTGACGCTCGGCAGTTTGCCCTCGCGGGTCGCCACGGCCTGGAGCTGTTTGGCATCCAACCGCTCGCCGATGCCGCACCCGGTGCAGATGTAACCGGCCAGTTTCTTCTCGGCTGCCATGGCTTAAACCTCCGCTCGGGCAACGCTGTTGACGACCTGGATGGCGCGCAGCGCCGCCCCGGTGGCATGTTGGACCGCCCGGTTGACATCGAGCGCATCGGCGGCACCGCCGGCGGCGAAGACTCCGCCATTGGCGCTAGCGGCCTCGATGAAGCCCTCGCGGTTCAGGACGATAGGCACCGGGAAGCTGGCCGGGTCCACGGCGGGCTCCATGCCGATGGCGAGCACGACCAGGTCATGGGGTTCGGCGAACCGCTGGTAGCCCTCGGTGTCCACGCCGTGGACGACTGGGCTGCCATCCTTGTCCTGCGTGATGGAGGCCGGTTTGGATTTGATGAACTTGATGTTCTGGTTGGCGCGGACTTTCTGATAGAAGTCCTCGAAGCGGTCGATGGCGCGCAGGTCGATGTAATAGACGTTGATCCGCGCGTCCGCGCCAAAGGCGTCGATCACGTAAGTGCACTGCTTGAAGCTCGCCATGCAGCAGATCCGCGAGCAGTGCAGCAGGTGGTTGCGGTCGCGCGAGCCGGCGCACTGGATGAAGGCGACTTGCTTCGCCTCCTTGCCGTCGGAGGGGCGCACCAGCTTGCCGCCGGTGGGGCCGGTGGGATCGGCCATGCGCTCGAACTCGACGCTGGTGATGACATTGGCGAAGCGGTCGTAGCCGTAGGGCTGGATCTTGGCCGCGTCGTAAGGCTTCCAGCCGGTCGCCCAGATCACCGCGCCGCAGGGGAAGTCGATGGTTTCTTCCTGCATTTCGAGGTCGATGGCGTCGTAGCGGCAGGCGGCTTTGGCCCGCTCGGCGTCCGGTGTGCCGATGATGGCCGGGTCCAGGACATAGCGCGCCGGGTGTGCCATGCGGTAAGGGAGGTAGGCGCCCTTGCGCTTGCCGAGCCCGTAGTTGTACTCGTCGTCGAACTGCGCCGTGACCGCCGTTGCGCAGTCACCACACGCGGTACAGTTGGCGTTCACGTAACGGGGGGAGAGTTTGACGGTCGCCCGGTAGTTGCCCTTGTCGCCGGCGAGCCCGGTGACCTCGGCCATGGTCAGGATGGTCAGGTTGGGGTTCTGCTTGGCGCGGCGCTGATTGATTTCCAGCCCGCAGGTTGGAAAACAGAGCTTGGGGAAATACTTGTAGAGCTGGGAGACGCGGCCGCCCAGGTAGGGACGTTTCTCGACCAAGACGACGCGTTTCCCGGTCTCGGCGGCTTCGAGCGCAGCGGTCATCCCGCTGATGCCACCGCCGACCACCAGGATGGTCTCGTTGGTTGCGACAACTGCCGTCATGGAACTTCCTCCGTCTTCGCGGACAGGGCAGGGGAACGACGGTAGCGGCGCGTGGTGCGGGCGGTCGTTCGGGGGTGTATCGGACCTTGCCGGGTCCGAATATCGGAAGTCGCTAAGATACCTGCGCAACCGCACGGCGGCTAGGGCGGGGACCAATTAACTCCATCGCAATTTTCGATGGTTTGATAGAGCGGTGTTATCGCCTCAGGTTTTTGCTGCCAAGCCGCGATACCATCGCCACAACAGGACGATCAGACCGGCCGTGACGACCAGGGTTGCCCCAAGCACCCACGGATTGAGCTGACGAATGACCACGAGTATGGCGTGCAGGTTTTCGTCCAGATAGAAAATCCCGAGGGCCCAGGTGCCCGTCCACAGGGCGGCGCCCAGTGCGTTGAACAGCGCGAAGCGCGGCCAGGGCATTTCCAGAATACCCGCGGCGATGCCGTTCAACTGGCGTGGTCCGTCGAAGAACCGGGCCAGGACGATCAGCCAGCCGCCCCAGCGGGCGAAACCCGCCTCCACCCGTTCCAGCTGCCGGTCGCTCACGCGCAACCGGCGCAACAAGGCGCGCCCGCCCCAGCGTCCGATCAGGTAGCCGAGGGTGTTGCCGACCGTGGCCGCCAGGAAAGCCGCCGCCAGCAGCCAGCCGATCTGCAATTTGTGGGTGGTCGCCGCGTCGGCGGCGGCGGCCATCAGCAGGGTTTGGCCAGGCGTCGGGATGCCGACCCCCTCCAGACCCACGGCCAAGGCGACTGCGCCGTAGCCGTAGCGGTCGAGCCAAGGCTGGACCTCGGCGATCTCGTGTTTGATGTCCTGTGTGACGCGGCGGGCGAGCGGCTCGGCCGGGGCTGCCGCTGCCGGGACCGCGTCCACTGATCCAACGACCCGCGGGGCGGCGGCCGGTTCGGCGGTTGCCGCGGCACCGCCCGAACACCCGATCAGGACGAGCCAGGCCAGGGTCAGATGAAAGACCAAGCGGATCGTCGGGCTGTGGTTGTGCATAATTCGGGTCACCGATGGTCAATGCCGCCTGCGCAGTGCGGCAGGCGAGGCGTTTCTTGTTGGAGCACGATGTTATCCTGGCTGCCGGCAGCGCGCTGCTCCTGATCCATACGCTGGGGATCTTGTCCGCGATTCACGCGGTGGCCGGGGTGCGAACGCCGCAGGGCGCCATCGCCTGGGCGGTGTCCCTGGTGACCTTTCCCTACCTGGCCCTGCCGCTGTACTGGAGCTTCGGCCGCGACCGCTTTCAGGGCTACCTGGACCCGCTGTGTGCGCTGACCCTGGCCGGGGCGGATCAGCGGGTCGCCGGTGTGCGGCGGACACTGGAGTCGGTGCGGGCCGAACTCCCCGCCGAACGCGCCGCGGAGTTGGATGTTCTGGCGCAACTCGGCGGTACACCCTTCACCAGCGGCAATGTGCCGACGCTGCTGGTCGACGGGGACGCCACCTTCGCCGCCATCTTCGCCGCGATCGAGTCGGCCGCCCGCTGCTGTCTGGTCCAGTTCTTCATCGTCAAGGATGATGATCTGGGCCGTCGGCTGCAAGCGCTGCTGGTGCGCAAGGCCGCTGCCGGGGTCCGGGTCTACCTGCTTTACGATGAGATCGGCAGCCATGGGCTGCCCCCGAGCCTACCTTGCCCCGTTGCGCGCCGCCGGGGTCGCGGTGTCGGCCTTCCACAGCACCCATGGTCGGCGCAACCGCTTCCAGCCTACGCGTTCCTCGCGGCGGCGGACCGCACCGGTATTCAAATCTATCGCTACCAGGATGGCTTCACGCATCAGAAAGTCGTGCTGGTCGACGACGCGGTATCCAGCATCGGCAGCGCCAATCTCGACAACCGTTCGCTGCGGCTCAACTTCGAGATCACCGCGATCGTGGTGGATCGGGGCCTGGCCGCCGCGGTGCACGAGATGCTGGAGGAGGACTTCCGGCGGGCGCGACGCGCCGGCGCGGCCGACCTCACGCAACGGGGGTGAGCCTTCGTTGGGCGGTGCGCGCGGCGCGGTTGCTTGACCCGATATTATAGCTGCCGAGGCGCGCGGCACTTCACCCTGTCGACGCTTGCTGCTAGTATCCGCCCCGGTTCGGGCCGCGCTGCCGTCAGCGCGGGCCAATCGACGTGACATTATTTACTTTCAATCAGTTACACGTTTTTTGCACAGGTCTCGGGAGTTTCAGATGTCCGAAGTCCGTTATGAGGCACACCCCGCGAGCTTCCGGATGCGCCCTTTTGCCACCGTGATCACGGCGCTGGTCATGGTGGCCGGGGTCGTACTCACCGGGTTCGGTGAGCGACTCGCGCCGCTGATTGGGGCCCCGCTGTCCGGACAGAGCGCACAGTATCTCGGCGTCGCGCTGTTCGCGATCGGCGGTCTGGTCCTGTTCTCCTGGTATGTCCCGGCCCGTTTCGATCGGCTCACGATTACGGATGACCGTTTGTCGCGGGTGCGCGGCCTCTTCGACAAACACTATACCGAGGTCAGTCTGGACTCGGTGCGTACTCTGCAAGTCAACCAGAGCCTGACGCAGCGCCTGCTCGACATCGGTGATCTGACGATTTTCACCACCGGTGATCAACCCGAATTGGCGATGCGCGGTCTGCCGAACCCCGAACGGATCCGCTCGCTGGTGCAGGGCCGGGGCGCCTGATCCAGCGATCCCAGCCGTTGGGCGGCCGTGGTCTCGATCACGGCGCCGACGTCAGGCGATTTCCGTCAACCCCGGCAATCGTCGGGGCGCGCATTCCGCAACCACTGATCCGCTCAATGCGCCGCTGCATCGCTTGAGTCGGGCACACAGAGGCATACCGCATGTTCGAATGGATCGCGAGCCCCGAGGCCTGGATTTCGTTGGTCGTCCTGACCGCGCTAGAGATCGTCCTGGGGATCGACAACATCATCTTCCTGTCGATCCTGGTGGGTCGCCTGCCGGCGGTGCAGCGTAACCGGGCACGCATCCAGGGGCTGGCGCTGGCGATGATCACCCGCATCGCGCTGCTGCTGTCCCTCGCCTGGATGATGCGCCTCACCGAGCCCATGTTCACCATCATGCCCGAGTTTGCCGCGACCCTGCAGGACGCGCACCTGCGCGATGCCCTGGCCGTCTCCGGGCGTGACCTGATCCTGGTCTTCGGCGGCCTGTTCCTCTTATGGAAAAGTGCCGATGAGATTTTCGACAGTCTCGAGGGGGACGAGCACACCGCCGAGGTGCACGCTCCCTCCCGTTACTGGATGGTGCTCGCCCAGATCGCCATCATCGACATCGTGTTCTCGCTGGACTCGGTGATCACCGCTGTCGGGATGGCGCAGCATGTGCCGGTCATGGTGATCGCCATCATCATTGCGGTCGGGGTCATGATGTTGGCCGCCAAGACCATCGGCGATTTCGTCGAGGCCCATCCCAGCATCAAGATGCTGGCTTTGAGCTTCCTTATCCTGGTGGGTGTGGTGCTGATCGCCGAGGGTGTGGGCCAGCACATCCCCAAGGGCTACATTTATTTCGCGATGGCCTTCTCAGTGGCGGTGGAGATGCTCAACATCCAGGTGCGCAAGCGGCGCGCGGGGGCGCTGGATCCGGTGCATCTGCGCGGGGAGCCGCATGCGGCCGAGGAAAATGGTGTGAACTGAGGCGGTACTCAGACGTAGGGAGTTTCGCAGGACGCCGCGGCAACATGCCGGTCGGTGTGCCCGGCGGAGCCGCGTTGGCGGAACAGCAGGGCTTCGGTCTGGCGCAGGCGGCGACTGAGTTCCCGCGCCAGATTCATCATGATCAGGGTGAATGATTCAGGATCGGCCGCGTAGAGTTGATAGAGCAGGGCGTTGCCGATCCCCAGCGCGAGACAGTCCTCGGCCGCACGCACGCCGGCGCTGCGCGGGTAGAGGTCGATCAAGGCCATCTCGCCAAAGCAATCGCCAGGCCCCAGTCGACCGATGACCTCCACCCGTTCGCCAAGGGTGCGGTGGACCTCCACGCGGCCCGAGCGCAGCACGTACATGGTCTCGCCGCGATCTCCCTGACAGAAAAACCAGTGTCCGGCCGGCGTGATCACCCGCTCGGCCCGCGTATTCAGGTAGTCCAGTGCCCGGTTAGGGACGGCGCCGAAGATGGGCATGTCGCGCAGCAGGGCCAGTTCATCCGGCAGGTTCGGAGCCGCTGGGCTTGAACCGGGCGGCGCGGCGTTGCTCGGCATCAGTGTCTCCTGGTCAGACCGGCGCTGCTGAAAAGCCGCGCGGCCGACGTTCAGCCCGGGTGACCATTGCTGTCCGTCGGGGCCGTCAGGTGTTCGCGCAGCCAGTCCCGGATCTGATGGGTGGAGCGCGCTCCGCTGAAACGTCCGCGTTCCTCGCCGTTGTGGAACAGGATCACGGTTGGGAAGCCGCGCAGTGAATAGCGGCCGGCAAGACGCATATTCTCGCCTTCGTCGACCTCCAGTTTAGCCAGCCGGATGGCGCCGTCCAGTTCCTTGACGATCCGCTCCAGGTGGGGCGACAGGGCATGGCAGGGCGTGCACCAATCAGCCCAGAAATCGACCAGGATCGGGTGCCGGTGGGACGCTTCGATAACCGCGGACTGAAATTGGGTCAGGTCGGTGTCGAAGATCGGGGGATTGGTATCTGATTGAAGCAACATGCGTGTTCGCGGACTGTAACCAACTGACCGCCGATTGTATCAGTAAGACTGGGGCTGTCGGCGGGTCGTTTTCTCCCGGCGCGGACGGGTTGCGCCGCGCGCGGCCCATTCGACAACATGCCGCGATCGAGCGTGGATGGTGGTTGCCGTTGTCGCCGGGAATCACGAACCCGCTTGGACCCAGGCTGTCGTCTAGGCTATGGTAGTCGCCCCGAGCGGCGGGGGCCGTTCGCTCACCATTTGGAGATTGCTGATCATGTCCCTACTCGACACACCGCGTGCCGGCTACCCCCTGACCCGCATGCGCCGTATGCGCCGCGATGCATTTTCGCGGCGCCTGATGTGCGAGACCACGCTGACTCCCGATGACCTGATCTACCCGGTGTTTGTGCTCGCAGGCACGGGTGTCCGGGAGCCGGTGGCGTCCATGCCGGGGGTGACCCGGCTGAGCATCGACCTGCTGGTAGCCGAAGCGCGCGCGATTGCCGCATTGGGGGTTCCTGCCATGGCGCTGTTCCCGGTGACGCCGGCGTCGGCCAAGTCCGCGGACGCCCGCGAGGCCTTCAACCCGGACGGCTTGGCCCAGCGCGCGGTGCGTGCCGTGAAGGACGCGGTGCCGGAGCTGGGGGTCATCACCGATGTGGCTCTGGACCCCTTCACCACCCACGGCCAGGACGGGCTGATCGACGAACAGGGCTACGTGGTCAATGATCCCACCGTGGACGTGCTGGTCCGTCAGGCGGTCTCGCACGCGGAAGCCGGGGCCGATGTCGTGGCGCCGTCCGACATGATGGACGGGCGGATCGGCGCCGTGCGCACCGCCCTGGAGGCGGAGGGCCACATCCACACCCGAATTCTCGCCTATTCCGCCAAGTATGCCTCCAGTTTTTATGGCCCGTTCCGTGACGCGGTCGGTTCCGCGGCGAATCTGGGGGGCGGTAACAAGTACACCTATCAGATGGACCCGGCCAACACCAACGAAGCCCTGCATGAGGTGGCGCTGGACCTGGAGGAGGGTGCCGACATGGTCATGATCAAGCCGGGGATGCCGTATCTCGACATCGTGCGGCGGGTCAAGGATCAGTTTGGTGTTCCCACCTTTGTCTATCAGGTCAGCGGCGAGTACGCGATGCTCAAGGCGGCGAGTCAGAACGGCTGGCTCGATGAGCGCGCGGTGGTGCTCGAAGCGCTACTCGGCATCAAGCGTGCCGGGGCCGACGGGATCCTGAGCTACTACGCCAAGGACGTGGCGCGCTGGCTGGCCGAGTGAGCCCAAGCGCACCATGACAGACCGCTATGCCGTGATCGGTTATCCGATCGCCCACAGCAAGTCGCCGCTGATCCATGCGGCCTTCGCCCGGCAGACCGGACAGGATTTGGAGTACACCCGGATCTTGAGTGCGCCGGACGCGTTCGCCGACACCGTCAGGTGTTTCTTCGGCGATGGTGGGCAGGGATTGAACGTGACGGTGCCGTTCAAGGAACCGGCCTGGCGGTTGGTCGATGAGCACAGCCCGCGGGCCGCGACCGCGGGGGCCGTCAACACGCTGATCCGACTGCCGGGTCGCGGTCTGCGCGGCGACAACACCGATGGCGTTGGGCTGGTCAGGGACCTGACCGGCAATCACGGCTTCGACTTTGCCGGGCGGCGGGTGCTGCTGCTCGGGGCCGGCGGTGCGGCCCGGGGCGTGCTGCGCCCGCTGCTGGAGAGCGGGCCGGCGGAACTGGTGATCGCCAACCGCACCCTGGACAAGGCCGCCGCACTGGTTGCCGCGGTCGCCGACCTCGAGTCCGGCGGCGCCGCGGTGCGTGCTTGTGGTCTTGCGGACCTCGGCGGCGCGGACAGTGGCCCGACAGGCTTCGATCTGATCATCAACGCCACCTCGACCGGACTGACCGGCGCGGTGCCGGCCATCGCGCCGTCGGTGCTGGCGCCCGGCGCCTGGACCTATGACATGGTCTATGCGGATACTCCGACGCCCTTCTGCCGCTGGGGTCTGGCCCAGGGGGCGGCGCGGGCCATCGATGGGCTTGGGATGCTGGTGGAACAAGCCGCCGAGTCGTTTTATCTGTGGCGGGGGATACGGCCGGAAACGGCGCCGGTGATCGACCTGCTGAGGCACGGCGCAGGCGAGCGCCAGGGGTGATCCCCGCGGGCGGCAGGACGGGACGACACTGACAACGCCTCAACGAATCAACGTCAACTTAGGATCGAAATGTATGGAGTTGCTGCCAACGACCGCCGTACTCGGCTTGGGTTTGATGGGCACCGCGATCGCCTTGCGCCTGCATGCGCAGGGGGTCGCGGTCACCGGCTGGAATCGTGGTGCCGAGCGGTCGCAGGCCGCGGCCGCCGCCGGGCTGGCGGTGGCGGCGGATGCCGCGACGGCCATCGGCGCCGCGGATCTGGTGCTGCTGGTGCTCAGCGATGCCGCGGCCATCGAGGCAACTCTGCTTGCCCCGCCCGCCGCCGCGGCGTTGCACGGGCGGCTCATCGTGCAGATGGGCACCATCGGCCCGGAGGAGAGTCGCGCACTCGCCACCCGGCTGGATGCCCTGGGTGGCCGCTACCTGGAGGCCCCGGTCCTGGGCAGCCTGAGTGAAGCCCGGGACGGTCGGTTGATCATCATGGTCGGCGGCGATGAGACACGGTTCACGCAGTGCCGTCCGGTGCTGGAGCGGCTGGGCGCGCAGCCGCAACGGATCGGCGCCGTCGGTCAGGCGGCGGCGCTCAAGCTGGCGCTGAACCAGTTGATTGCCGGGCTCACCGCCACTTTCGCGCTGAGCCTGGGTCTGGTGCGCGCCCAGGGGATCGACGTCGATCAGTTCATGACCCTGCTGCGCGGTAGCGCGCTCTATGCGCAGACCTTCGACAAGAAGCTCGATAAATACCTGAGCCATGACTACGGGACCGCCAACTTCCCGCTCAAACACCTGTTGAAAGACGTTTGCCTATTCCGGCAGGCGGCCGCGCCGCTCGGGCTGGATACTGCCCTGTCCGGCGCCATTGAGGCGGCCTGCATCCGTGCCCAGGATCTTGGTCTTGGTGACCAGGACTATTCGGCCATCTACGAGGCCCTGAGTCGCGGGTGAGCCGGTCGGGTGGATCAGGTCCGCGGTCCAGTCGTGCCGGTCCGGGATGACGCCGGGCCGCACCGCATCCGCCAACCGGCGCGCGTCGGCTGGTCAGGGTTGCTGCTGGCGCTCGGTTGCTGGTTGGCACCGCTCCCGGCCGCGGCGCAGACGCCGCGACCGGAGTCGATCGAACCCATTGACCCGGGCCGTTGGATCTCCGATCTATGGGATCCGGTGGCGTCTTATGGCGGGCTCCTGACCGACGACAACTTGGAGGACGTGGTGATTCTCGTGCACCGGCGCGAGGCCTTCGGCGATGATCCTCTGCATCCGTCGGGCAGTCGCGCCTTGGCGATCTTTAGCCTGACGGACGCGGGTGTCTACCGCCGCGAGGTCCTGGCCGAGGACCTCCTGCCATGTGTCCAGTGCATGGGGACCATCAACCGTAACCCGGATGCCGTCCCCTTCGAGATCGACATCGCGGACCGCGAACTGACGGTGAGTTGGATCAGCAATGCGGATGGTTTGGTCTATGTGCGCCTGACGCTTGCCTGGGACGCGCGGGAGCAGGCCTTCGGCTTAGCCGCCGACGAGGTGGTGCGGGGCGATGGACAGCGCGGGATCGCGTGGCGGCGGCTGCGTGACTACCGCGGCGGACGCGCGGTCACCGACGGCACAGCGAGTGACTTCACCCCGCGTTTCATCCCTGCCGAGCAGGTAAAGGCGGCCGATTACCGGTAGTTCGCTGTCGAACGTGATAACCGAACGTAGGGGCGTGTTTGAAACCCGCCCCTACACCAAGGTGCGCAGGCGATAACAACCCTAACCGCCGCCTCGCCGCGCCAGCACCCGCGCCAGGGCGCCGCGGGCGCGGTTGCTCGGCACCGCAAAGCCGATCCCGACATTCCCGCCGGTAGGACCCATCAGAGCGGTATTGATGCCGACCACTTCGCCGGCCAGGTTGATCAGCGGTCCGCCGGAATTGCCGGGGTTGATGGAGGCATCGGTCTGAACCAGTTCACCCAGCCTGGCGTCGCCCACGCCGCTGCGCCCCACGGCGCTGACGATCCCCGAGGTGACCGTCTGGCCCAGGCCGAACGGGTTGCCGACCGCGATCACGAAATCGCCGACTTCCAGCGTTTTGGAATCGCCGAACGGGAGCGGTGCGATGTCGACCGCGGGGATCTGCAGTACCGCCAGGTCGGTGCCTTCATCCGCTCCCAGCAGGCGGGCCCGGTAGCTGCGTCGGTCCTTGAGCGTCACCTCAATGGCGGTGGCCCCGTCCAACAGATGTTTGTTGGTCAGCACATAGCCGCGTTCGCTGTCCACGATCAACCCGGAACCCACGCTCTGGCGCCGTTCGGTGTCGCCCTCCTCGGGCACCTCCATGCCGAAGCGCTCCATGAACCGGCGGAAATCCGGATCGCTCAGCAGCGGGTTCTCCTCGATCCGCACCACCGCATCGACCGCGACATTCACCACCGCCGGGGTGACGCGCCGCAGCAGCGGCGCCAGCGATGGATAGGCGGTACCGGGCTTGCGGAACAGGAAGGTTTCGCGCGACGACGGGGCCGCGGCCCGACCGCTCAGTACGCTCAGCGTTTGCGCACAGCCGGCGAGTGTTCCGGTCAGCGCAAGGCAGACTAAGACCCGACCGGCCGACCGGACGGCGTCGGCCGGTTGATGGTGCTTTCGCGGTCGCGACAGGCGCGGCACAACGTCGGGTTCACGCACGATGACATCCTGTTAGGGCTTGGGGACCGGCGGCAGGCCGGCCGCGCATCCGGTCAGCCGAACCGATCAGCGGACCAGGGCGCTTGCCACGCGCCGCCGCAGGCCGGCATCCACGGGTTGATTGATCAGCAGGGCAAAAGGCGTCCAGGTGCCGTCGCGTCGGACATAACCCGCATAGGCGCTGACACCGGTGAGGGTGCCGGTCTTGGCGCGCACGTCATTGTTGCCCTCCTGCACCGGCATCAGGTCGCGGTTGGGGGCGAAGGCATTCATCACATCCACCAACTGGCGGGTCGAGAGGCGGTTGCCGCGCGACAGTCCGGCACCATCCTCGATCTTGAAATCGGCCCATTTGAATTTGCGGCGGGCAAACTCAGTCATGGCGCGCTGGGCGGCGGCGATACTCACCCGGCCCTTGCCCTGCGGGTCGGCGAGCCGCAGGAAGAGCGCATTGGCGACGAAATTATTGGAGTATTTCAGCGTCGGCGTCAGCATGGCCGCCAGGGTGCGGGTGTTCTTGTGCCGATAGACCAGCTTGGAGCCACCCGGCAGGGGTGCGATCTCCTGCCCGCCGGAGACTTCGATCCCCGCCGCTTGGAGTTTGGCCGCCAACAATTCGCCGAAATAACCGACCGCCGTCAGCCGTTGTTTGAGATTCACCCGCTGGGTGCCGGCTCCGCCCATCTTACCGAAGCGGCGCGCGGTGTCGGTCAGCGGGGTTTGGGGTTCGGCGCTGGACACGGTGGCGCCGCTGCGGACCAGGTTGACCGTATTGAAGTTGGCGGCCAGGGCCGTCACCGGTGCGTCGTAGGGATTGTTCGAGGCCGACCGGCCGGCGATCTCGACATCCTTGTCAAAGTAGCTGTCGTCCAGCCCGATGCCGGTCACGCGCTTGACGCCGGCGGACTTGAGCCCCTGGGCGATCAGGTCCAGCTCCTCCGAAACCAGATAGGGATCGGCGCGTCCTTTCACCCAGAGCCGGCCCTGGCCGTCCTGGTAGAAATCGGTCTCGAAATGATAGTCGCGGCCCCAGGTGTCGATCGCCGCCAGGGCGGTCAGCACTTTCATGGTCGAGGCCGGCATCAGCGGCAGATCGGGGTTGTGGGAGACCGCGGCCTTACCAGCCCCCTGGACCAGCAGCCCCGCTTTGGGCAGCCCTTGAACCTGAGTCACGGCGTCGGCCAGGGCGGGGTTGCCCCAGGGCAGGGCGCACAGGGCCAGCAGGCCGCTGAACAGCAGGGAAGGCAAAGGGGGCAGGGCGTGCTGGGCTGGGCTCATGGGTCTCTTCGTCCGGTCACCGTTGGAGGATGCAAGCCGGTTAGGATAGCCCAGAATCCAAGCGCCTTGAACGTACTTTGCGATCTTTGCGGCGTTGCGCGACAACGGCTCTTTCCGGGATTATCCTGAATTCAGACGTTTCGCATCCCCGCTTCCGAGGCCCGCCATGCACCGCCGCAGACTGCCGATCGGCATCCAGACCTTCGCCAAGATCCGCGCGGATGATCATTACTATGTGGATAAGACCGGCTTCATCCGGCAGTTGACCGACGAAGGCACCCAGTATTTTCTGTCACGTCCGCGCCGCTTCGGCAAGTCGCTGCTGCTCGATACCCTGGGGGAACTCTTCGCCGGTAACGAAGCGCTGTTCCGCGGACTGCTGATCCATCCGCACTGGGACTGGGCCACCCGCTATCCGGTCATCCGGATCAGCTTCGGGGGCGGTATCGTACAGGATCGCGTGGCACTGGAGTATAAGATCGGGGAACAACTGCGCATTAATCAGGACGCGCTGGGGCTGCGCTGCACCGAAACCGGGAGCGGCGCCTGCTTCGCGGAGCTGCTGCGGCTGGCCCATGCCGCGACCGGCCAGCGGGCGGTGGTGCTGGTCGACGAATACGACAAACCGATCCTCGATAATCTCACCGATCCCGCCACCGCGCGCGCCGCGCGCGACGGGCTGCGCGATCTCTATTCAGTCATCAAAGACAACGATGCACATGTCCGCTTTGTGTTCATCACCGGGGTGAGCAAGTTCAGCAAGGTGAGCATTTTCTCGGGGTTGAATAATCTCAACGACATCACCGTCGACGCTGCTTATTCGGCACTTTGCGGCTATACCGAGCAAGACGTCGAAACCGTCTTCGCGCCTGAACTGGCGGGTCTGGACCGGGATGACATCCGGCGCTGGTACAACGGCTACAACTGGACCGGGGAAGCGGTTTACAACCCCTTCGATCTGTTGCTGCTGTTCCAGAAGCGCGAGTTTCGCACCTGGTGGTTTGAAACCGGCACGCCGACCTTTCTGGTGGATCTGCTCACCGCACGCGGTTACTTCACCCCCCATCTGGCCCAACTGCACGCATCAGAAGCGCTGCTGGCGAGTTTCGATGTGGACGCCATCGCAACGGAGGCCCTGCTGTGGCAGACCGGTTATCTCACCTTCACCGGTGCACGGCGGATCGGCGCACGCACCGAATACCGGCTCGGTTATCCCAATCTCGAGGTGGAGAGCGCCTTGAATGATGCGTTGCTCAAAGGGCTGATGGGTGATCCCATGCAGGCCGAGCGCGCCGTCACCCGGCTCTATGACGTGCTGGCAGCCACGGATTTCGCGGGCTTCCGAGCCCATCTCGACAGCCTGTTCGCGGCGATTCCTTACCAATGGCACACCGGCAATCCCATTGCCCGTTACGAGGGTTATTACGCCAGCGTCTTCTACAGCCACCTGGCCGCGCTGGGCCTGGACTTGACGGCGGAGGACGCCAGTCGCCAGGGCCGGGTCGATCTGACGCTGAAGTTCAACCGCCGGATTTGGCTGTTCGAGTTCAAGGTGGTGGAGTTGGAGCCCGCGGGGCGGGCTTTGCAACAGCTAAAGGAGCGGGGCTACGCGGACAAATACCGGGCCGCGGGCCAGCCGATCCATTTGATCGGCATCGAATTCAGCCGCGAGCAGCGCGGGGTGGTCGGGTTTGAGGTCGAGACGCTTCAGGAGTCACCATGAGCGTCTCAGTACGCGTCAGCGACGCCCTTTACCAGGCGGCCAGTACGACCGCCAAGGCTGAATACCGCTCCATCCCGCAGCAGATCGAATTCTGGGCGCAGCTTGGCCGTGCCGCCCTCGACAACCCGGACCTCCCCATCGACCTGGTACGCGACATCCTCATGTCGCGGATGGTGCCGGTAGCGGATGCGGAGCCCTTCGTCCCGGAAGGCCGACCCGGTGGCTGAGGTCCGGATCCTCCAGATGCCGCCGTTCAAGCATTTTTTTGCTTTCTACATCCACCAAATCGAGATACCATCCGTCAGTAGGGGAAGTTTGGCCGAGTGCCCTCGGTGCAGCCGTCGAGCATTCCTCTGAAGCACCACAGGCAACACCTGTTGGAGTCCGGTGCCGTTAAGGACTTCAGGGTCTTGCGTTTGTCAGGACAGCGACGCACTCGAGTACCCCGATGAATCAGAACAGCCGCGCACACTTCGCCGCGTTTTGTCTCCTCGCAGCCGTGGTCCCCTCCACGGCACTCGCCGTCAGTCTCGCCAACGGCAATTTTGCCACCGGCGACTTCACCGGCTGGACCCTCGACACCGATGGTGGCCCCGGCAGCAGCAGCGACTTCAGCGTCATCGGCGCCCCCGGCACCTACAGTGCTCGGATCGGAGCGGACTAATGGAGCCTTCCGGGCGACATTTCGAGCGTACCGCTCAACGCCGTACTCTTCGCCAACACCTTGAGTCAAGCGCTGGACACCACCCTGTCGCCAGGCGCGGCAATCCACCTGACCTTTGACTGGCTTTTCACCGGGGAGGATGGCGACCCAGCAAGCGGCGATATCTTCTCCGTGGCGCTCAACGACGGCTTCGGCAATCTTTAGGGCGCTGACGGACTGCTCGGGTTCCTGATCGACCCGCGGACCAGCTACGGCAGCAACACATTCAGCGTCGTGCTCGACAGCACGACGTTCGCCAACCGGACCGGTTGGTCCCTCGACTTCCAACTCGCCGTTGGCGTCGATGGGTTCGGTCAGCCCAACGGCCTTGGTTCCGCCGTCCAGATCGGCAACGTCACCCTGACCGAGGTCTTTGCGACGCCGACACCGGCGCCGCTGGCCCTGATGCTGCTCGCCCTGCCAGCCCTCGCAAGCCTTGCGAGGACGCCAAGGCCCAGCCGCACGCACCGCTAAGCAGGCCCCCGACCGGCACCGCAGCAACCTTCACCCTTTGGCGTACAGGAGCCCCGCCATGTCCATCGGACCTTCCGCACCGATTGCGAACATCCATGGTCGTCGCCGGCTGCACCAATCCATCGCCTTTCTCGCGGCCTTCTGGTGGACCCTCCTCGCCGGTCTCTCCGCGCCACTGACCACGGTTGCCGACTTCACGCCCCGCGGCGGCGTCGCCGTCGAGACCACGCTCCCAGTCTTCGAGCGCATCAATAGCCAATACAGCGTCTATGCCAATCTGCGCAACGACAGCACCGAGCCCCTGAGCGGACCCACCCGCTTGGTGGTCGCAGAGTCTAGCCTGGCCGTTCAAAATGCCGAAGGCACGACGGCGGCCGGGGAGCCCTGGTTCACCATCTCGACGTCGCCGGACTTCCAACTCGCCCCGGGCGCGCGGACCAACCGTCTGCGGATCGGTTTTCCGATGGAACGCACGAAATTGACGCACCGCTTCCGCGTCGAAACCGATGTCCCCAACCGCCCCCCGGTCGCCAACGCTGGAGCCGACCAGACCGCTCGCGTCGGCGCCATCGTCACCCTCGACGCCAGCGCCTCCACCGACCCGGACGGCAACCCGCTGACCTTCGACTGGTCCTTCCTCGCCCGCGCCCCCGGCAGCACCGCCGCACTCTCCGGCCGGACGATCCTCAACCCCAGCTTCCAGCTCGACCGCTTCGGCAACTACGACATCGGACTCACCGTCTCCGACGGCCGGGGCGCCAGTGCCACCGACAGCGTGCGGGTTTCCACCCTCAATAGCCCGCCCATCGCCAACGCCGGACCGGATCAGACCGCCCGGGTCGGCACCAGCGTCGAACTCGACGGCAGCGCCTCCACCGATGTCGACCGCCAGCCGCTGACCTACCGGTGGGCCCTGGCCCCGCCGAACGGCAGCACCGCCGCCCTCGACAACCTCCAGGCCCCGCGGCCACATTTCACCCTGGACCGCCCCGACAGCTACCTGGGCACCCTCATCGTCAACGACGGGATCGAGGACAGCGCCCCCGACAGCGTCACCGTGACGACGGAGAACTCCAAACCGGTCGCCAACGCCGGCCCCGACCAGTCGGTCTTTGTCGGCACCATCGTCACCCTGGACGGCAGCGCCTCCAGCGATGTCGATGGCGACGACCTGGGCTACCTCTGGTCCCTCACCGCCCCGTCCGGCAGTGCCGCCGGGTTGAGTGACGCACATGCCGTCGCGCCGACCTTCGCCGTCGATCTGCCCGGTCCCTACCTCGGCCAGCTCATCGTCAACGACGGCAACCTCAACAGCGACGCGCACACCGTCACCGTCTCGACCGAGAACTCCCGCCCCCTGGCCTGTATCGCCCCGGTAGCGTCCGCGCAGACGGGCGACGCCATCAGCCTCGTCAGTTGTTCCACCGACGCCGACGGCGACCCGCTCAGCTTCCAATGGTTACTGACCAGCGCCCCGCCAGGCGCCGGCCCGGACCTCTCCGGCACCGATGCCGCAGTCGCCACCTTGGTGCCGAACCTGCCGGGCATCTACGTCGCCCAGCTCATCGTCAACGACGGCACACTCCCGAGCCAGCCCGCGACCGTGACGGTCACGGTGAGCCTGCCGCCGCCCCCGAACCACGACCCGTCCATCGACTCCACCCCGCCCGCCGCGGCCACCGTCGGCCAGCCTTACCGCTACGCCGTCACGGCCACGGACCAGGACGGCGACACGCTGACCTATAGCCTCACCGTGGGTCCCGCCGCCATGGCGATCGACCCCGCCGACGGCCTGATCCAGTGGACCCCGGCCGAGTCCGATGCCGCCGCCTCGCCCGTGGCGGTCGGCATCCGGGTCACGGACGGACACGGTGGAGTCGCCACCCAAGCCTTTGAGATCGCTGTCCAGCCCGCGACCCTCCAACCCGTGGTCCCGACCCTGGTCGGCCAGCCCAGGGCCGCCGCGATGCAACTGATCACCGACGCCAAGCTCAGCCTCGGCACCCTGAGCTACCAGCACGACGCGCTCCACCCGGACGGCCAGGTCACCGCCCAGACCCCCGCGCCCGGCACCCTGGTGGACCTGGGCACCCCGGTCGCCCTCACTGTCTCGCTCGGTCCCGACCAGGGCTTGCCGCCCAACCCGGAGACCGTCGCACCGCCGCCCGACCCCACCGAGGTCACGCCGCTGCACGAGTCGGTCGATTTCCTCTATACGGGCGACAACCCCATTCAAACCGGCGTCGCCCCCGGCACCCTAGCGCCCGAGCGGATCGCCGTGGTGCGCGGTCGCGTTCTCGACCGCGATGCCCAACCGCTGCCCGGTGTCCGCGTCACCCTTAAGGACCACCCCGAACTCGGCCAGACCCTCACCCGCGCCGACGGCGCCTATGACCTCGCGGTCAATGGCGGCGGCCTGTTGGTCGTCCAATTCGAGCGTAGCGGCTATCTCCCGGCCCAGCGCAAGATCGACACCCCCTGGCGCGACTTCGCCACGCTGGACGATCTGGTCCTGCTCCCGCTCGATGCACAGGTGACCGTCATCGACCTCGCAGACAGCACCCGGCCCTTCCAGGTCGCCGCCGGCAGCGTCGTCGCCGATGCCGACGGCAGCCGCCAGGCCGCCGTGCTGATCCCGCGCGGCACCAGCGCCAGCATGACCCTGCCCGACGGCAGCACCGTACCGCTCGCCACCCTGTCCCTGCGCGCCACCGAATACACCGTCGGCGACCAGGGCCCCGCGGCCATGCCGGGCGAACTGCCCCCCAACTCCGGCTACACCTATGCCGTCGAGCTTTCTGCCGACGAGGCCCTCGCCGTCGGCGCCACCCGCATCGATTTCAGCCAGCCGGTGCCCTTCTATGTCGATAATTTCCTGAACTTCCCGGTCGGCGAGATCGTCCCGGTCGGCTGGTACGACTACGCCAAGGCCGCCTGGGTGCCGTCGCCCAACGGGCGGGTCATCAAGGTGCTCAGCATCGACGCTGAACGCCGCGCCGTGCTGGATGTCGCCGGCACCGGCCAGGGTGCGGATGCCGCCGCACTCGCGGCGCTGGGCATCACCGACGACGAGCGCGCGACCCTGGCGCAACGCTATGCGCCAGGTGCCAGTCTGTGGCGGGTGCAGATAGAGCATTTGACGCCTTGGGATTGCAATTGGCCTTGGGGGCTGCCGCCCGTGGGCGATCTGTTGGATTGGCTCAAGGACGCGCCCGGCGCGTCGGACGACACGCCACCTGACCCGACAGATAGCGACTGCCGTGACGGCTGTGTCATCAACTCGCAGCGCCAAAGCCTCGGCGAGAGCATCAACCTGGTTGGAGTACCCTTCGACCTCCATTACAGCAGTGATCGTGTTCCGGGGCGCACCGACGCCAATACCATCGACGTTTCGATCACCGGCGGACCCGAAACCCTGGCCAACAACCTGCAAGGTGTTGATCTGACAATCGAGGTAGCCGGACAGCGCATCGAGCGACACTTCCCGGCAGAGGCCAATCAGACCTTCTCATGGAACTGGGACGGCATGGACGCCTATGGCCGGCAAGTCACTGGGATTCAAGACGCAACCATTACATTGAATTACCGGTACCCGCTCGTCTACTACGGGGCCGGGGCCGCCTTTCAAGCGAGCTTCGCGCAATTCGCCGATCCCAGCATGACGCCGATCGGGCGGCGCGGCACCTACACCGGGGCTCTTGAGCGCAAGTTCACCAAAGGGCTTGGGGTCCCGACACAGGATACGGTCGGCCTTGCGGCTTGGTCGCTCGGCATTCACCACAGTTACGGGCCGGAAGAGATCCTGCTGTACGGGAATGGGGACCGGCACACCGCCAAGGCTCAGGTCTTCAACACCGCGCAGCAAATGGTCTTTAACCTTTCTCCTTCCGGCGATATCGCCATCTCGAAAGAGGGCGTGCTCTATTTCGTCTACGGTCATTCCATCTGGAAGCGCGACGCGAATGGCCTGAGCGCGTTCGCTGGCAATCGGTCGAGCAGCGGCTTCGCGGGCGACAACGGGCCGGCGCTCAACGCGCGTTTCAATAACCCCGTAGGGCTAGAATTCGGTCCGGACGGCAGCCTCTATGTTGCCGACAGCTCCAACAACCGCATTCGCCGCATCGCACCGAACGGCATCGTCACCACCGTCGCCGGCACCGGTGCTTATGCCTATACGGGCGATGGCGGCCCGGCGACCGCGGCAGCGCTCAAGGCCCCGCGACATGTTGCGGTGGGAATCGACGGCAGCTTGTATATCGCGGATCGCTCTAGCTTCGCGATCCGTAAAGTCACCCCTGATGGCAGGATCACCACCATCGCGGGCAATGGAGCCGCCGCGTTCGTGAGTTTCGGTCCTGCGGTAAACTCATCCCTGTTCTACCCTAATGGCGTTGCCGTGGATCCGGCCGGCAACGTCTACCTGACGCATTCAAATTGCGAGGTCTTCAAAATATCTACGGAAGGTATCCTTTCCCGTTTTGCCGGCAACACGTATTATAATTGCTACACTGGATGGAATGGCTTCGCGGGCGACGGTGGTCCCGCCGTGTCCGCACGGCTGAATCAGCCCGAAGGCATCACGGTCGGCCCCGACGGCAATGTCTATATCGGCGATGCCCGTAACGGCCGCATCAGGCGGGTGGATCGCAACGGGATCATCACCACCGTCGCCGGCAGTGGCAGCACCAACGCCTATCAAGGCGATGGCTACCCCGCCGTACAGACCAATCTCTCGGTGCCCGACTATCCGACGTTTGGCCCCGATGGCCGGCTTTACGTCATGGACGATGGCGCCAACCGCCTCCTGCGCATCAGCGCATCGCTGCCGCGCCTGAGTGCCGACCAACTGACTGGGCTCGGTAACATACTGGTCGCGAACCCGGCCGGCACCGAGGGCTACTATTTCGACGCGGCCGGCCGTCATCTGGCCACACTGGATACGGTCAGCGGCGCCGTCCTGTATACCTTCGGCTACTCCAGTCTCGGGACCCTGGAGACCGTCACCGACCGCGACGGACGCATCACCCGCATCGAGCGCCGCGCCGACGGCACCCCCACCGCCATCGTCGCCCCGGACGGCCAGCGCACCACGCTGACGCTGGACTCCAGCGGCTGGCTCGCAAGTGTCGCCGACCCCGTCGGCAACACCCACCGGATGACCTACACCGCGGGCGGACTGCTGACCGGATTCGAGAAGCCGAACGGCTACCGCTCCGCCTACACCTACGACGCCCTCGGCCGCTTCCAGACCGACACCGACCCGGCCGGCGGCGGCTGGACACTGGAGCGTACCGAGGAGACCCGCGGCTACACCGCCGGCATGACCAGCGGCGAGGGTCGGGTCTCGCGCTTCGCGGTGGAATCCCTGACCACCGGCGACCGTCGCCACACCAACACCGCCCCGGACGGCACCCTGACGACCACCCTGTTCGCCACCAACGGCAGTGAGACCACCAGTCTCCCGACCGGGATCACCTTGCGACGCCAGGAAGGCCCCGACCCCCGCTTCGGCATGGTCGCGCCCGTCGCTACCGAGCAGAAGACCACCACCCCGGCCGGCCTGATCCGCACCCTGACCAGCAGCCGCACCCTGACCAGCAGCCGCACCGCGACCCTGGCGACCGCGAGCGACCCCTTCAGTCTCACCGCCCTGACCGAGACCACCGCGGTCAACGGCCGCGCGACCATCGCGACCTACAGCGGCGCGACCCGCACCTGGACCCTGCGCACCCCGCTCGGGCGCACCGCCACCAGCACGCTGGATGCCAAGGGCCGCGTCACCGCCAGTCAACTCGCCGGCCTCGCCTCCACCGCGCTCGCCTACAACGCCGACGGGCGCCTGACCGCGATCGCCGAGGGCGCCGAGGTCAACGGCGGCGCCGATGCCCGGCTCACCGCACTCGCCTACCACGGGAGCGGTCCGCAACAGGGCTTCCTCGCCAGCCTCACCGACGCCGCCGGGCGCCAGGTCGCCTTCGCCTACGATGCCGCCGGCCGACTGCGCGAGCAGGCCCTGCCCGGCGATCGTCTGGTCAGCTACGACTACGACGCCAACGGCAACCTGCTGAGCCTCACACCCCCCGGCCGCCCCGCCCACACCTTCACCTACAACGCCGTGGACCTGGTGGCCAGCTACAACCCGCCGGCCGTCCCCGGCGGCGGCAGCACCAACTACCAGTACAACCTGGACAAACAACTGACCCTTGTCCAGCGCCCCGACGGGAAGACCCTCGCCTACGACTACCATCCGGAGTCCGGCAAGCTCACCGCGCTCATCATCGACCGCGGCACCTACCAATACAGCTACGACGCCGGCACCGGACAGCTCACGGCCATCCAGGACCCCGCCGGGGGCCGACTGACCTACGGCTACGACGGCAACCTGCGCACCTCGGTCGCCTGGTCCGGGGAGGTCTCCGGCAGTCTCGGCCTTGCCTACGACAACGACTTCCGCGTCCGCGAGATCAAGGTCAACGGCGCCGACCCCATCGCCTACACCTACGACAACGACGGCCGGATCATCCAGGCCGGCGCCGAGACCCTGACCTATCGCGCCGACAACGGCCTGCTCGAACGGATCACCATCGGCAACCACACTGCGACCTACGGCTACAACGCCTTCGGCGAGCTCGCCTCCATCCTCGAGCGCAACAACGACCGGACCCTCTACGAGGTCCACTACACCCGCGACAAGCTCGGGCGCATCGAGACCAAGACCGAGACGATCGAAGGCACCGCCAAGGTCTACCGCTACGGCTACGACGCCGCCGGACGCTTGGCCCAGGTCGAGGAAGACGGCACCGTCACCGCCAGCTATACCTACGACGCCAACGGCAACCGCCTGACCGCCCCCGGCCTGACCGGCACCCCGGTCTATGACGACCAGGACCGGTTGCTCGTCTACGGCGGCGCCACCTTTACCTACACCGCCAACGGCGAACTGCGCACCAAGACCGAGGGCGGGCAGACCACGACCTATGACTACGATGAGCTTGGTAACCTGATCCGGGTCGATCTGCCAGACGGCAGCGTCATCGAGTATGTGATCGACGGGCAGAACCGGCGTGTCGGCAAGAAAGTTGACGGCGTGTTAATCCAAGGGTTCGTCCACCAGGATCAGTTAAACCCAGTAGCTGAATTAGACGGAGACGGGAATATTGTCAGTAGATTCATATACGCGAGCAGACGTAACGTGCCGGACTATATGACCAAGAATGGAAGGACATTTCGGATCATCAGTGATCACCTTGGCAGCCCGCGTCTGGTTTACGATATTGACGCTCTGGGTGTTGTTCAGCAAATTGAATTTGACTCATTTGGCAATACTCTCATGAATACGAACCCAGGCTTTCAACCATTCTGGTTTTCGGGAGGGATAGTGGACAATGATACGGGGTTCGTCCGGTTTGGGAAACGCGACTACGACGCGGATGGTTCGAGGTGGACCATGAAAGACCCTAATCTTTTCACGCTTATAGAGTCCAATTTTTTCGCTTATGTCGGCAATGACTCGGTGAATACTACGGACCCCTCTGGTCTAAACTGGTTTTGCCAAGAAAATACTACTTCTAATTGGGGGCTTCATCAGCGCGTCGCACTGCGAGACAACTTATTTAACCTTGAGTCTGGAATGAGTTTTGGTGCATATGACGGCTATACGACCAGGGGCAAAGTCCAGGACGACAGTGGCGCTTCAGCGACAGATCTTGTGCAGTGTACCTATGTCACACAAGATGAGAGTGAGAGAATAAAGTCGGCGCTGGAGAGATTGCTCGGGAGAACACATCCCTATCCGACCACTGTTCTTACCTGGCTTCCTGGGGCGTTCCATCATAACTGTAGAAGTTGGTCGGAAGAAGTCTATGAGAATGTCGAGCGAGAACTGAAGAAGGCGAGAGAATAGAAGCCCGCGTAGCCTCCGCGGCGGGACGGGGCATTCGCCCCGTCCCCAACGTTTATCCCGTCGCTGACCGTTGGTATGAGCCCGCAGCCCGCGTAGGGCGGAACGCGAAGCGGTTCCGCCATTTGCGGGCGGCACGACGCCGGACCGACGGGACGGCTCTTCATTTGGCTTCCGGTTCCGTCGGTGGGCACAATGGCGGATCGCCCTGCGGGCATCCGCCCTACAGCGTGGCACGGGCTATTGGCTTCGCATCGAGCGGTCGCCCTATCTTCGACCGCTGAGTGAGGCAGGCGGCTCTTTGAAAAGTGCAGCCGGGATACGCCATCCGATCCAAGACCGTTGAATCGAAATACTGGTCGAGTCCCGGGCGAGAATAGAGGTTACCGAGTTGAGCACGCTACGCTACCGAGTCGATACCCGCCTGGCCAAGCTGCTGTCGGAGAACAACCGCTCATCCGAGGCCGCCCTGAAGGAGTTGGTCGATAACGCCTGGGATGCAGATGCGGAGACCGTGCGTATCAGCCTGCCCAAGCCCATGACCAACCAGCCGATCATCATCGACGACGACGGCACCGGCATGACCGCCGAGGAGTTGCAGCGGGAATACCTGCTGATCGCGAGCGACCGGACCCAGCGTCGCGGACAATTCACCGCGGGCAAGCATCGCAAGGCCAAGGGTCGCAAGGGCATCGGCAAGTTCGCCGGCCTGATGGCCGCGCATACCATGCGGCTGGAGACCTGGGCACGCGGTCGCAAGGCCGCCTTCGGCCTCTCCGCCGCCGACTACGATGCCGCCCCCGATATCGAGCGGCTGGCGATCCAGTGGGTAGGTCGGGTTAGCGAAGCGTAACCCGACGGCTGCGGCGCCCGTGTCGGGTTACGGCGCGCGCCACGCTCGGCGCAAATGGCAGGGTCGGAAGGGCGTGCCTAACCCGACTTACGGGTCTGGCTGAGAAATGGCGCCAATCACCACCAACAAAAAGGAGTGGTTACGCCAAAGCGCCAAGCTCGCAAAGATTTCTTAGCCCGCGTTTGGCGCAACACCAAGCGGTTCCGCCATTTGCGTGCGGACGCGATGATCAGCCGGGTCGTTTTTGCCGTACAGTAGGTGGATGTGGCCGATGTGCGGGTTGTCTTGAACGGTCAGCAACGCCTTATCGAGGACGTCGCGATAGGCATCCGCCTGCGCTTCACCCCAGGTTTCGAGGCTGTATTGGAGGATGTCGGTAAAATCGTCAACCGCCCTGGGGGAGAGGATCAGCAATCGCTCAAGACCTGACATCGGCACTCACTGTCTTGCCTTTGCGTGCATTCTCGAGTGCATTACCGGTGATCTGCTTCAATAGCGTCGGGCCGTAGGTCACACCCTCGCCACGCGCCAGTTGCTCGTCACCAACGGCAACCGCGGCCCGCAGCAAGGCAACCCTCTCGTCTTCTTCGCGCATACGACGGATCGCGTCGCGGACGACTTCCGACGCATTGCTGTAGCAGCCGCTATCGACCTTGCCTTGAAGATACTGCTCTATCTCCGGGGATAGGTTGATGTGCATAGCCGTGGGAGATCATGGAAAGTGAGTGTCGGAGATTTAAACATGATACGGCCATGATCGGCAAGGTCGCCACCCTGGAACCTGAGACCCTGGGCGACCGCGCCTCGTGGTGTCGGAATAGCTCGCGTCGGGCGGAACGCCAAGCGGTTCCGCCATTTACGTGCGGCACGATGCCGGACCGACGCGACGGCTGTCCAAGTGGCTTCCTCGAGGGCTTCCTGAATCAGAAGCGGTAGCGTTTGTGCGCGGCCTTGCCTTCGCTCTGGATGCCGGGGGCGGTGGCCAGGAAGCGCCGCCGGGCCTTGTCGTCGAGTCCGAGTGCCTTGAGGGTCTGACCGACCTGGCTGGCGCCGTAACCGCCGTCGGGCAGTTCGGGGCAGCGTTCGCGCAGCCGGGCGATGACCCAGGTCGGATCGCTCAAGGGGTCGGGGTTCGGTGCGGCCGGGGCCGCGGTCGGTAACGTAGTCCCCCGAGCCGGACGGAGTATGCCCCATCAACCGCGGCGGGACGGGGCATTCGCCCCGTCCCGAACGTTTGATTCGTGGCCGAGCGTTGATTGGAGCCGGCAGGTTCGGGGAAAACGTTTCGGACGGGGCGAATGCCCCGTCCGGCATGTTGAAAGGCGGTCTGCGCGGGACCATCGTGCCTGAAATAGCTATTTCAGTACATCCATGTTAAAACTCGTTTTCGGCAATGTGGCAGGACGCGATGGCGCAGCCGGCTGGAGTGCGGCGTACGGGCGCGCGGGGGTATAGCTCAAGCCCGCGTAGGGCGGAACGCGAAGCGGTTCCGCCACTTGCATGAGTCACGGCGCCGGCCGGTATGCGCCACCTTGCCCGCTAGGCCCGCCCGTGCAACACTTCGGGTTAGATCCCAGTCATCCAATCGGCCTGTGCGCCCCACCGCCATGCCCCGCCCCCCGCGCCGGCGTCTACGAGCGCGCCCGTCCGCCCGGCGGGCGCGGGCGCCGCAGGACGGCTCCTACAAACACCTGTTCTCCCACCCCGAGATGGTCGAGGGCCTGCTGCGCGACTTCGTGCAAGAAGACTGGCTGGCGCTGATCGACTTCAGCACCCTGGAGAAGCAGGGCGGCAGCTATGTCACCGATGACCTGCGCGAGCGCGAGGACGACATCATCTGGCGGGTGCGGGTGGCCGGGGAATGGCTCTATGTGTACCTGCTGATCGAGTTCCAGAGCCAGATCGACCCCTGGATGGCGGTGCGGATCATGGTGTACACCGGGCTGCTGTATCAGGACCTGATCAAGAGCGGGGCGGTGGCGGCGGGGCAACCCCTGCCGCCGGTGTTTCCGCTGGTGCTCTACAACGGCAGCGGGCGGTGGACGGCCGCGCGTGACATCGCCGAACTGATCGTCCCGCTGCCCAACGCCCTGGCCCGCTACCGGCCCCAACACCGCTATCATCTGATTGATGAGGGGCGCATTGGGGAGGAAACGTTGGGGCAGGCGACCAGTGTGGCGGCCGAATTGGTGCGGCTGGAAACCCTGGCCGCCGAGGGGCCGGAGGCGCTCCGCCCGATTCTGCGCCGGCTCAGCGCCCGCTTGCGGGGCCCGGGCTCCGCCAGCCTGCGGCGGGCGCTGACGGTCTGGTTCGCACGGGTCTTGCTGCGGCGCCTGCTGCCGGACGAGAATCTGCCGCAACTGAATGATTTAGATGAGGTCGAGACGATGCTTTCCGAACACGTTGACGAGTGGACGCAGAAGTGGAAGCGGGAAGGCTTGCGGGAAGGCTTGCGGGAAGGCTTGCGGGAAGGCTTGCGGGAAGGTGAGCGCAAAGGCAAGCTGGAAGGCAAGACCGATGCGCTGGAACGCCTGCTGCGGGTCCGTTTTGGTGATCTGCCCCCTTGGGCGCAGGCGCGTATTGAAGCGGCGACCCTCGGCCAGTTGGACGCTTGGCTGGACGGCCTCTTCCAGGCCCCGACGCTGGATGTCCTGCTCGGCGGCCAGCCGCCCGAGCCGCGCCCACCCGCGGGTTGATCTGTTTGCAAGACTGTCGCTACGACAAAGGAGCGTGGAAACCGTGAGCATGCACGTTGAACTAGGACGCCTGCTGCCGGCTTGGAAGCGCTTTCGGCAGGCGACTGACATCGGTCCCATCCGTGACGAGGCCCACTACCTGCGAATGGTAGCCACGCGGGAGGCACTACTAGACGAAGTGGCGGGCGATGAACAACATCCAGCGATGGGTTTAGTCGATATACTCGGTGACCTGATCGCGGACTACGAGGCGGGCGAGCCGCCGCTCCCGGCGGCGTCCGGAGTGGACACGCTGGCGTTTCTCATTGAAAAACATTGACTTACGCGATGCGATCTTCCCGAGATCGGCGACGAGAGCGATGTCCGAGAGGTCTTGGCGGGGCGACGGGAACTCGACATCCGACAGTTGCGTGCACTCGGCCAACGGTTCGGCGTGTCGCCCGGAACATTTCTCTGAACCCGGCGCTGTCGCCAATCACGGCGATCCGCGAACGGGGGACTAAGGCGATGGCTGTCAATCGATAACGGTTTTCACGACGGTCATCCTTGGTTTTCGATCCGAGAAATCCAATAACCCGGACGCTTGCGATGATGGGCAACCGCCGTGATCTGCAGGGCGTCCCCAACGACCCGAAAGAATATCGCGTACGGAAAGCGGGCTAATCCGATGCGCCTGATCCCTGATGGATGCACCAAGCGCCAACTATGCGGGCGATTCAATGCCAGTTCGAGAGCGCGCTCAAACTCCGTGATCAGTGCGGCACCAAGTCCGGGTTGGCGGTCTTCATAGAAACGAATCGCGTCCAGATATTCAGCCTCCGCACCGGGCAGGAAGTTGTGCCTCACCTCAGCAATGCCCGCGCCTTGACCGCAACGGCCTCGCCGGGAATCGCTTGCACCAGGCCGGCATCGCACTCCTCGGCCCGCCTGGCACTTTCTTCGCCCCAGAGACGATCGAATTCGGCATCATTCGGTTCTTCCAGACTCAACAGCAGTCGTTGAGCGAGCGCGGCCCGCTGTTCCAATGGAAGGGTGAGCGCGGTGGATTCAAGCTGTGAGAACGTCATGGTGACACCTCGAAAAAACCAATAACCGGTATCGACAAATACCAATTGCTTCACTTCCCCTGCCCGACGAGATAACGGTCGTGCCCCGCTGCTCAGGCCGTCCGCCGCAGCAGCGACTCGACCACCCAGCGCAGCGGGTCGGCGCGGCTGGGGAAGACGGCGACGGCGGTGAGTGCGTCGGTCAACAGGTTATTGGCCATTTCCTTGGCCTCGCTCAGGCCGACGACCGAGGGGTAGGTGGATTTGTCGAGTTCCTGATCGCGTCCGCGGGTCTTGCCGGTGACGGCGGTTTCAGCGATCACGTCGAGCACGTCGTCCTGAATCTGGAAGGCCAGACCGACACATTTGGCATAGCGGTCCAGGCGTTCGGCGTGTTCCACATCCAACGGACTCTCGGCGAGGATGGCGAGGCGCACGGCGGAGCGGATCAGGGCGCCGGTCTTGTGGATGTGGATGTGCTCCAGCATCACGCGGTCGAGGTGCTTGCCCTCGGCCGCCAAATCCAGGGCCTGGCCGCCGGCCATGCCGCGCGAGCCGCTGGCCTGAGCGAGGGCGGCGACCATGCTGACGCGTGCCGTGGCACTGAGGTCGTTCGCTTCGGCCAGGGTCTGAAAGGCGAGCGTCTGGAGCGCATCGCCGGCGAGGATGGCGGTCGCCTCGTCGAACGCCTTATGGCAGGTCGGGCGGCCCCGGCGCAGTTCGTCGTCGTCCATGGCCGGCAGGTCGTCATGGATGAGCGAATAGGCGTGGATCAGTTCCACCGCGGCGGCCGGGCGGTCGAGCAGCGCGGGGGCGACGCCCAGGGCCTCGCCGGCGGCGTAGCACAGCAGGGGGCGGATGCGTTTGCCGCCGCTCATGACGCTGTAGCGCATGGCCTCGTGCAGGCGCGTGGGCTCGATCTGCGGGGCGGGCAGGAGCTGGTCGAGCGTCGCCTGGACACGCGCGATGCAGCGTGCCCGAAAGGAGTCCAGTTCTGATTCACTCATGTGGGGTGCCGGGTGTCTTCGATGGAGGACTGAAGGGTTCGGGCGCGGCGTCGGGCCGGCCGTCGGTGAGGATGCGGACCCGCTGCTCGGCGGCCTCCAGGGCCTGGCGGCAGGCGCGGGTCAGGGTGACGCCGCGCTCGAAGGCGCCCAGGGACTCCTCCAGGGTCATCTCGCCCTTCTCCAGGGCGTCGACGATGGCCTCCAGTTCGCTCAGGGATTGCTCGAAGGGGGGCGGGGCGGTGGCAGCGGCTTTCTTCATTGGGTTTGCATCTGGGTTTAGAGCTACGGTAGCGTACCGCAGTTTGACGGTCAAACCGGCGAGTGCCGCGTCTCCGTTATCACGCCCGATACCACGCCCGATATCATCCAGGGCAAACCAGAGGGACAACCGATCCGCCCATGACAGGCAATTACGACGCTTCAGCAATCGAGGTCTTGAGCGGCCTCGACCCGGTGCGCAAGCGCCCCGGGATGTACACCGACACGACCCGTCCCAACCATCTGGCCCAGGAGGTGATCGACAATAGTGTCGATGAGGCCCTGGCCGGCCACGCCCGGACCATCGAGGTGGTGCTGTACGCCGACGGCTCGCTGGAGGTCAGCGACGACGGCCGCGGTATGCCGGTCGATATCCACCCGGAGCAGGGGCTGCCGGGGGTGGAGGTGATCCTGACCAAGCTCCACGCCGGCGGTAAATTCGGCGGCGGCAGCTACAAGTTCTCCGGCGGTTTGCACGGGGTCGGCGTGTCCGTGGTCAACGCGCTCTCCAATCGTCTGGAGGTTTGGGTGCGCCGCGCCGGACATGAGTACCACATGGCGTTCGCGCATGGCGACAAGGCGAGCGAGCTGGCGCAACTCGGCACTGTGCCGCGCGGGCGCAACGGCACCCGGCTGCGCTTCTGGCCGGACCCCAAGTATTTCGATACCCCGAAGTTCGCGCCCAAGCCGCTGATCCATTTGCTGCAGGCTAAGGCGGTGCTGTGCCCCGGCCTGACCGTGCGCTGGCGCGATGAGGCGGCCGGCGAGGCGCATGTCTGGTGTTACCAGGACGGGCTCCAGGACTATTTGCTCCAGACCCTGGGCGACTGCGAGACGGTGCCCGCCACCCCTTTCGTCGGCGATCTGGAAGGCACCAGTGAGGCCGCGAGCTGGGCCCTGGCCTGGGTGCCCGAGGGCGGGGAGCCGGTGGCCGAGAGCTATGTGAATCTGATCCCGACGGTGCAGGGCGGCACCCATGTGAACGGCCTGCGCAGCGGGCTCACCGAGGCGGTGCGGGAGTTCTGCGAGTTCCGCAACCTGCTGCCGCGCGGGGTCAAGCTGGCCCCGGAGGATGTGTGGAACCGGCTGGTCTACATTCTCTCGGTGAAGCTCATCGATCCGCAGTTCTCCGGTCAGACCAAGGAACGGCTGTCCTCGCGGGAGTGTGCCGCCTTTGTTTCCGGGGTGGTCAAGGACGCCTTCAGTCTGTGGCTCAACCAGCACACGGCGGAAGGTGAACGCATCGCTGAACTGGCCATCAACGCGGCCCAGGCGCGGCTGCGCGCCGGGCGCACCGTGACGCGCAAGAAGATCACGCAGGGTCCGGCGCTGCCCGGTAAGCTGGCGGACTGCACGTCCACCGATCCGGATCGCAGCGAACTCTTTCTGGTGGAGGGTGATTCGGCCGGCGGTTCGGCCAAACAGGCGCGTGATCGGGAGTTCCAGGCGATCCTGCCGCTGCGCGGTAAGATTCTGAACACCTGGGAGGTCGATCCCGCCGAGGTCCTGGGTTCCCAGGAGGTGCACGATATCGCCGTGGCCATCGGCGTGGACCCGGGCAGCGACGACCTGGCGCGGCTGCGCTTCGGCAAGGTCTGTATCCTGGCGGATGCCGACTCGGACGGCGCCCATATCGCGACCTTGTTGTGCGCGCTGTTTCTCAAGCACTTCCGTCGTCTGGTGAGCGAGGGGCATGTGTATGTGGCGATGCCGCCGCTGTACCGGATCGATGTCGGCAAGCAGGTCTACTACGCACTGGACGACGGCGAGAAGAAGGGTATCCTTGACCGCATCGCGGCGGAGCATCTCAAGGGGAAGGTCAACGTGCAGCGTTTCAAAGGATTGGGTGAGATGAACCCGGCGCAGTTACGGGAAACCACCATCCATCCGGACACCCGCCGACTGGTCCAGCTCACCATCGAGACGGAAGACCAGAGCAGCGCACTCCTCGACATGCTGCTGGCCAAGAAGCGCGCCGCCGATCGTCGCGCCTGGCTTCAGGAGAAAGGTGACTTGGCGGAGGTCTAAAGATGCGGCTGAATTCTTCTGTTCGGGCTGAAGCGTAAGTGACCGAGGGCACAAAGTATGCATCCATTTCAATTTGCCCACGCTGAGGGAGCCGACTGGCGTGTGATCGCGGACGACTGTCTGGACCGGCTCGGCACGGTCCCGACCGGCGCCAATCTGGGCTTTCTCTATGTGACGGATTCGCTGGCCGATGAGCTCGGCGACTTGCTGGCCCATGTGCGCACCGCCACCGGGGTGCAGGCATGGGTGGGGGCCGTGGGCATCGGCATCTGTGCGACCGGCGTCGAATACTACGAGGAGCCGGCCGCGGCGCTGATGCTGGGTGAGTTTCCGTCTGACGGCTTCCACGTCTTCCCGAGTGTGGTCAATGACTTGGATGCGTTCGATGCGCACAGCGGCGCGTGGATCGCGGCCCATCGACCGCTGCTCGCCTTGGTCCACGCCGACCCCGCGAACGGGGATACCGAGGACCTGATCAAACAACTTGCGCAGCGCACCTGCGCCGGCTTTCTGGTGGGCGGGTTCGCCAGTTCACGCGGCACCACCTACACGATCGCCAACGGCCTGCATCAGGACGGCATCTCCGGAGTCCTGTTCGCCGAAGAGGTCGGGCTGATCACCCGCCTCAGTCAAGGCTGCTCACCCATCGGTCCGCACCGCACCATTACGGCCTCGCAACGCAACATTCTGGTCTCGCTGGACGGCCGGCCGGCGCTGGACGTGCTCAAGGAGGATATCGGCGCCGAGTTGTCGCGCGACCTGATGCGGATCGGCGGGCAAATCTTTGTCGGGCTGCCCATTCAGGGCTCGGACACCGGCGACTATCTGGTCCGCAATCTGGTCGGCATCGACCCCAACGAGGGCCTGGTGGCCGTGGGCGATCTGGTCGAGCAGGGCCGGGAACTGATGTTCTGCCGACGTGATACGGCCACGGCTCGCGAGGACCTGGACCGGATGTTGCGGTCACTCAAAGGGCGGCTGAGTGCCCCGCCGCGCGGCGGAGTCTACTGTTCCTGTCTGGGGCGCGGTGCCAACCTGTTCGGACCCGACTCCGCCGAGTTGAAGCAGATCCGCGATACGCTGGGCGATTTCCCGCTGGTCGGCTTCTACGCCAGCGGCGAAATCTCCCAGGACCGGCTCTATGGTTACACCGGGGTCTTGACCCTCTTTACCTGAGCGCGCCGCTTGCTGGTCGGGCCTGCGCCCGACCAGTAGCCGTCGGACGTGATAGCCGGACGTAGGGGCGGGCTTTGAACCCGCCCCTACACGAGAGTCTGTCCGGATCTCAGGTACGAAGGCTAAGCGACTGTCAGCTCCCTGCGTGTCCTCGCTTTTTCATCAGGTTCATGATGAGTTCAGTGAGAATCAACTCCATCGCGTAGATCATCTTGCCGCCGGGAATCACCAGCGTATTGAAGCCGGTGATCATGGTGCCTTCAATCAGGCCCCGCAGTTGCAGCTTGTACTCCACGCTGGGCTTGGGTTCCAGGAAGTGGATCATCACCAGGCTCTGGTCGAGCGTCGGGATATTGGCGACGCAGAAGGGGTTGGAGGTGTCGGTCAGGGGGATGCGCTGGAAGTTGATATGGGTGCAGGAGAACTGCGGCAGGATGTAGTGCATGTAGTCGTGCATGCGCCGGTAGATGTTGAACATGACATCCTCCTGGCTATAACCGCGCTCCTTGGTATCGCGCTGGATTTTCTGCACCCACTCCAGGTTGATGGTGGGGCAGACGCCGATCAGCAGATCGACCTCCTTCGCCATGTCGATGTCGCCGGCCACCACCCCGCCGTGCAGCCCTTCGTAGAACAGCAGATCCGAGTCCGGCGGAATCGGCTCCCAGGGGGTGAAGGTACCGGGCTCCTGACCGAATTTGACCGCCTGCTCCTCGTCGTGGATGTAATGTCGGCGCTCACCCGTGCCGGTGCGGCCGTAGTTGCGAAAGAGTTCGAACTGCTTGTCGAACAGATTGCCCTCCGGGCCGAAATGACTGAGATTCGTGCCCTCGAGTTTCGTCTTTGCCAACTCCTCTTTCATCTGTTTACGGTCGTAACGATGAAAGCTGTCGCCTTCCACGAAGGCCGCGCGCGCTCCGACCCGGTGAAAAATCTTTTCGACAGCCTTCTTGACGGTGCTGGTGCCGGCCCCCGACGAACCGGTGACGGCAACGATGGGGTGGTTTCTGGACATGGGGTTCTCCTCGATACTCTCGTTATTTCCAGGCTTGGTTTGAGGTGCCGAGACCGGCTTTGGGTGTCGCCCCGGTGCCGAGCGGGAGGCGGGGTCGCGGCCCATCGGGCACGGTTTTGGGGTCTCGGTCGTTGTCGTTGTTTAATCTATGTCCGACGCGTTACCTAATTCGTCGCAATCAACTCGCGTACCCGCTCGATCATCGGTTCCAGGGCAGCGGCGGCGGCGGGCGTCAGGGTGTAGTTTGAATACTCGAAGAAGGCGCCGGCGGCGGAGACCAGGTAAGCCTCGGGTTCATGCTGGTAGAGCGTCTGACTCCAGGCGAGGAGTTCCCGCGGGTCCAGGAAGTGGGCCATGGTCGACATGGCGGAGGCATCCGGGGCAAGGCTGCGGACCCGTACTTCGCCCGGCTCACCGTCGACCGTGGCGTCGAGAAAGATCACCCGGTCGGCCCCGAGGATGTCTTCCACCAACTCGGCGGTGAGGATATGGCGGGAGATGACGTTGACTCCCGCGGGCAGGGGGCCGGCCGCCAAGGCGTCCGCCGCCAGCGGGCCGATGGCGTCGTCACCGCGGATGGGGCTGCCGTAGCCGATGATCAGGGTCTTGTGCTGGATCATGTTATCTCTTGCAGGTCCTTACTTGCTGGGCAGTACCATCCGTGGCGGCTTCCTTCCGGCATCCTGCCGGAATGACGCTGCAACTTCAGGTGGAACGGGGTACTAGCCCCGCGTCAACCGATCAACCACCTGACCCGCGGCGTCCTTGAGTTCGATCAGCAGCGGCATTTGCCCGAACGCGTGTGAGGCGCAGGACAGGCAGGGGTCGTAGCAGCGGATGACGGCTTCGACCCGGTTCAGCATGCCTTCCTGGAGGTGGTTGCCGTCGACATAGGCGTCCGCGACCTGACGGATGGCCTGGTTCATGGCCAGGTTGTTGTGTCCCGTAGCAATGATCAGGTTGACCCAGGTGATGAGTCCGTCGTCGTCGATGCGGTAGTGATGCATCAGGGTGCCGCGCGGCGCCTCGGACACACCGATGCCCTCGTCGCGGTTGCTGCGGGCACGGGCGCGGACGCGATGATCCAGGATGTCCGGGTCCTTGAGCAGCCGCTCCATCATCTCGATGGCGAAGATGATTTCGACCAGCCGCGCGTAGTGGTAGTGGAAGCTGCTGGTGATCGGACCGTATTCCTGCAGCATGTGGAACTCGGCCAGGGCCACGTCGGCATAGGGGGTGCCGCAGGCTTCCGCGTTGTTGAGTCGCGCCAGGGGGCCGACCCGATAGACGCCCTTGGGATAGCCCATGGGCTTGTAGTAGGGGAACTTCATGTAGCTGAAGTCTTCCACCGCCTCGCCCACCAGACGCTGGTAGTCCACCGTCGGCACCATGTCTTCCACGATCCGCCCCTGGGCGTCCTTGATGCGCAGAAAGCCGTCATAGTGCTCGAGATTGCCCTTGGGCGTGACCAGGCTCATGAACATCGTGGGCCGGGTGCCGAAGTGGCTGGTCTCGTCCTTGAATTTGGGGACCAGGGTCTTGAAGAAGCCATAGGTGCGCTTGGCGATCTCCAGCCCCTCGGGCAGGAGCTTGAGGATCGCTTCGCGCTTCTCCTGGGTCAGGGCCTCGGCGACCCCGCCCGGAACCACCCAGGTGGGATGGATCTTCTTGCCGGCCAGGATCTCGATGATCATCTGGCCGATCTGCCGCAGCCGAATCCCGTCTTTGGCCAGGGCCGGGTCCTGACGCATGACCCCGAAGATATTGCGGGTGGCCGGGTCCGAGTCCCAGCCCAGCAGCAGGTCGGGCGAGGACAGATGGAAGAAGGACAGGGCGTGGGACTGGGTGATCTGGGCGAGATTCATGATCCGCCGCAGCTTCTCGGCCGTGGGCGGGATGGTGACCGAAAGCAGGTGGTCACAGGCCTTATTGGAGGCGAGCACATGGCTGACCGGGCAGATGCCGCAGGTCCGGGCGGTCAGCGCCGGCATCTCGCGGTAGGGGCGACCCTCGCAGAACTTCTCGAAGCCGCGGAACTGGGTGAGGTGAAACCGGGCGTCCTCGACCTCGCCCTGGTCACCGAGCTGGAGTGTGATGCGGGCATGACCCTCGATGCGGGTGACCGGTTCGATGGTGATGGTGCGGCTCATGGGTTCATTCCCCTTGGAAAAGTCGGTTTAGAGGGGCGCCGGGTGCGGTGCGGGTCACTCGGGCGCAGCCCCGCCCTCATTGGCCAGGGCGCGTGCGGTGATCTCGCGGTAGAGCGAGACCATCTGCGCGGCGATGTCATGGAGTTCCGGATGGCGATCCAAGATCGCTTTATTGTTGTTGGAGTCGTCAAAGACTTCGCTCAGGAAGTCAATGTCGGATTGATTGAGGGTGCCGCCGGCATCGACCTTGGTCTTAATGCCCAGAATGCGCGGCAGGCGTTGCGTGCGCATGCGGTCAAGTAAGACAACGATGAGTCCGTCTTCGCTGCCGTGTTCGTTAGCGGTCATCGGTGGTCATTCCTCTGCCATCAGGCGCCGAAGCGGGTGACCCGACTGGGGTCGGGCGTGCGTCCCTCGATCAGCTCGTTCAGTACATAAAAGATGGCGTCGGCGTGGGGCGGACAGCCGGGAACGAACACGTCGACTTTCACGCAGCCGTGGATCGGGCGTACCTGCTGAAACAGCACCGGCACGCCCACGGTCGGCAGTTGCGGCTGGAGGTCGACATTCTCGCGGTAGGCCCGATCGATGACATCCGCCAGCTTGAAGGGGTTGCGCATGGCCGGGACATTGCCGTTGACGGCACAGTCGCCAAGGCTGATCAGGAGTTTGCAGTGTTTGCGGAACTCCTTCGCATGATGCAAATCCGACTCGGACGAGATCGACCCTTCAAGAATACCGACATCCACCTGCTCCGGCAGTTCCTTGGTGTCCACCAACGGACTGTAGACGATGTCGATCTTCTGAGCCAGGTCCACCAGCCGCTCGTCCATGTCCAGGAACGACATATGGCAGCCGGAACAACCGTCCAGCCAGGCGGTTGCGACGGTGATCCGCGGGGTTGCAGGGGTTGTCATTGGGCGTGCCTCCGGCGGGCAAGGATGGGCAGGAAATGTTGGTCTTTAACCATCTCGCCGGCCGAGGTTCCCTGCTTCACCAGGGCACCGGTCGGGCAGACCTGGACACACTTGCCGCAGCCGGTACAGGTCTCGCTCTCACCCCAGGGGCGTGCCAGGTCGGTAATGACCCGGCAGTCGCTGCCGCGGCCCATGACGTCCCAGGTATGCGCGCCTTCGATCTCATCGCACACCCGCACGCAACGTGTGCAAAGGATGCAGCGATTGTGGTCCAGACGAAACATTTCGTGTGAGGAGTCCACCTCGTTGCGGACCTGGCGGTAAGGCACGCGCACATGGTCGACGCCGCATTTCTGCGCCAGCCACTGGAGCTCGCAGTGACCGTTGGAAACGCATACCGAACAGACATGGTTGCGCTCTGCAAAGAGCAATTCCACGATGGTGCGACGGTAGCGCTGCAGCCGCTCGGTGTTGGTCCGGATGTTCATCCCCTCCGCCACGCGGGTGGAGCAGGCGGCGACCAGCCGACCCTGACCGACGACCTCCACCAGGCACAGGCGGCAGGCGCCCCAGATGCTCAGGCCATCCATGTAGCAGAGACTGGGGATCGGGATCTTGTTCTCCCGGCACAGTTCGATGACGGTTTCATCGGCGCGGGCCGAGAAATCCTTCCCGTCGATCGTGAGTGTAACGACGCGGACATTGGGTTGTGGGGCGGGTGGGGGCATGGGTGCTCCGGGTGTCGTCGTGTCTCTTTAGTCGGTTGCTGGGCGTTCAGGTGCCAATCGGTACGACCGGGAATGACGGATTCCAAATGACTCACTCTGCCCAAAATTCCATATTGAGCAGTTGCTCTATGCCAAACGGGCATTCCGCCGGAAATGTCGCCAACACAAGGCCGGTTTCCAGGGCGGCGCGGCTGCGGGCCGCCGGATAACGTCGTCGGAGAATCTCCGGGAGTTGCGTCGCGAGGCTTGGGCTGTCCTCCAACAGTTCAGCGATCTCATCGCGCGCATTGGCAATGGACAGTCGCCAACTGACGCCGCGCAAGCCCGGTTGATAGTGCCACTTGAGCAAGTGAACGACGAGGACCTTCAGATGACTGCCCAGGGCATGCTTCTGGTTCTTGCCCATGTCATCAAGCTCCTCGGCAACACGCTCGATGTCGACCTCGGACACCCGTCCGTCGCGCAGCCGGGCCGCGCTTTCCGTCGTCCAGGCGTAGAAGTCCGAATCAGGTTGCGACTGCATCACTCGGATACCAATTTCGCCTCATACTCGTCACGGAAATACCTCAGAGTCGACAGCACCGGGTTCGGTGCCGACTGCCCCAGTCCGCACAGGCTGGTGGCCTGAACGACTTCACACAGTTCTTCCAGCAGGGCCAAATCCTTCTCAGTTCCCTCCAATTTGGTGATGCGATCCAGGAGTTCGTGCATCTGCCAGGTGCCGGTGCGGCAGGGGATGCACTTGCCGCACGACTCGCTCATGCAGAACTCCATGAAATAGCGCGCCACGTCCACCATGTCGCAGGTTTCGTCCATGACGATCATGCCGCCGGAGCCCATCATCGTGCCCAGGGTCTTCAGGCTGTCGTAATCGACCGCAATGTCCAGGTGCTGGGCGGGAATACAGCCGCCCGAGGGGCCGCCGGTCTGCACCGCCTTGAACGCCTTGCCGCCGGGACAGCCGCCGCCGATCTCTTCGATGATCTCGCGCAGCGACATGCCCATCGGGACTTCGATCAGGCCGATGTTCCTGATCGATCCGGCGAGCGCGAAGACTTTGGTGCCCTTGGATTTCTCGGTCCCGATCCCGGCGAACCATTCGCCCCCGTGCGTGATGATCGGGGCGATGTTGGCAAAGGTTTCCACGTTGTTGATGAGGGTTGGATAGCCCCAGAGTCCGGCCTCGGCGGGGTAGGGGGGGCGCGGGCGGGGCTGGCCGCGCAAGCCCTCGATACTCGCCATCAGGGCCGTCTCCTCGCCGCACACGAAGGCTCCGGCACCGAGGCGAATCTCGACCTCGAAGCTGAACTGCGTCTCGGCAATCTTGCTCCCCAGGAAGCCGGACCGCTTGGCCTTGCGGATGGCGAGTTCCATGCGCTCGACGGCCAGCGGGTACTCGGCGCGGACATAGACGTAACCCTTGGTGGCGCCGATGGCATAAGCCGCGATGGCCATGCCCTCCAGCACCCGGTGCGGGTCGGACTCCAGGACCGCGCGGTCCATGAAGGCGCCCGGATCACCCTCATCCCCGTTGCAGATGACATACTTCTGGTCGGCCGGCATCTTGGCGACCGTGGACCATTTGAGGCCGGTCGGGTAGCCGCCGCCGCCGCGGCCGCGCAGGCCGCTGGTCGTCATTTCGCGCAGCACGTCGCCCGGTGTCATCTCGCTCAGCGCTTTGATCAGGCCGGCATAGCCGCCCGCGGCGACATAACCGGTGAAGCTCTCCGGGTCGATGAGCCCGGAATTCTCGCGCACGATCCGTTGCTGACGGGCGAAGAAGGGCTGATCGGTCGGGGTGTGCAGCCGCTCCACCGGGGTGCCGCCGACGCTGGCCAGCACCTCCACCGCGTCGTGTGGCTTGACCTCCCGGTACAGGATCGAATCCGGGATGGTCCCGCCCTTGGGTGCGATGGCCACCATGGGGCCGGCCGAGCACAGGCCCATGCAGCCGACCCCTTTGACCTTACAGGTCCCGCCGCCGTCGCCGCATTCCGCCTTGAGCGCCTCGAGCACCGGCAGCGAGCCGCCGGACTGGCAGGCCGCGGCGACGCAGACGCGCACCTCGTGCGTGATACCGTCGTCGCGGGCGCGGTATTCCTCGGCCTTCTCGGCCAGATCGTCCAGATTCATGCGAGCTCCTCCAGTTTGGCCACCAGTCGGTCCGCGGTCTGTTTGCCGGCGAGGTTGCCATTGACGACCACGGCCGGAGCCAGGCTGCAGGCGCCGACGCAGCGGGCGGTGAGCACCGAGAGCCGATCGTCCTCGGTGGTCTCGCCCGGCTTGACCCCGAAGCGCTCTTGTACCGCGTCCACCAGCGATCCCGCGCCTTTGATGTAACACGCCGTACCGGTGCACACCACGCAGGCGTGGCGGCCCTTGGGCTTGAGCATGAAGAGGTGGTAGAAGGTCGCCACCCCGTAGACTTTGGACAGGGGCAGGTCAAGCGACCCGGCGACGAAACGCATCGCGGGCTCGTCCAGATAACCGAAGGACTCCTGCACGCTGTGCAGGGTCTCGATCAAGGCGTGCCCGGCATAGCCGTTGCGACGCATCGCGGCATTGACCAACTTCCAGCGCTTGTCGTCGCTGGGTAGGGCGGGCCTGGTTTGCAGCAAGCTCATGTCCCCTCCTAATCGGGGCCGTCGTAAGGGGTGGGTGTGGCCGTGCGGATCGTGCTCCCGATACCCGGCGACAGGTCCGGGACCCATGACAGAGTTACGACACGCTTGGCAGGGTAAAGACTAACGCGGGAACGTCGTTTGGTCCATAGTAAGTTTTTGGTTTTTCGATACAATATATTTGAATATTATCGTATTACCATGCGCTGTTGGACGCGCCGCGGCATCATGAGTGGCGCCCGTGGATCGGTTGAAAGTAGCACCTGGGCTAATCGAGGGCGATCCGCTGCCAGGCCCCTGAGCGCCAGCGCAACGCCATCATGGTCCCCAGGGCGGCCACGTAGACGAGCAGGGCGGCCCAGCCCCCCAAGGCGCCGAGTCCGAACTGCGGCAGCCAGTCCACCCAGCCCTCGCCGGGGCCGAAGGTCAGCATGTGCGCCAGCGGCAGAAAGCCCAGCCAGGACAGGAGGAGGGTCATGAGCGCCGGCAGCCGCACATCCCCGGCCCCGCGCAGCGCAAACCCGCAGCCCAGATTGAGCCCGTCGAAGATCTGATAGGCGGCGCCGAGCCAGATCAACAGCGCGGCGGTCTCCACCACGGCACCGGCATGCGGGTCGGCCGGATTGACGAAGAGCGGCATCAACCAGGGTCCGGCGGCGGCAAAGACCAGGCTCACCAGGCCCATGTAGGCGACGGTGAGCGCGATGGCCGTATTGCCCAGCCGCCGCGCCCAGTCGCGGTCGCCCGCCCCGATGGACTGACCGACCAAGGTGGTGCCCGTGCTGGCGATGCCGATCGCCGGCAGGTAGGCGATGGAGGTCATCATCATGGTGACTTGGGTGGCCGCTCCGGCGACCGTGCTCAGGTCCACCTGCATCAGCTGAAAGAGGCCGGTACCGATCAGATCCGCGGCCGGCAACAGGCCCATCGGCAGACCCAGGGCCAAGGCCCGAACCATGGTGGCGGAGCGCGGACGCCAGTGGTGGTGACTGGCGAACTCCCGGCGCGTCCGGTGACTCAGGAAGATCCAGAGTCCCAACAGGAAACCGAGCGCCTGCGCGGCCGTGGTGGCCCACGCGATCCCCGCGACGCCGAGCCCGAAGCCGAACCCCAGGAGTTGATTCAAGACGACGTTCGCCACGCCCACCACGGTCATCAGGGCCAGCGTGACCCTGGTGCGGCCGATGCCGTTATAGAAGCTGGTGAGACACCAGAGTGCCACGCCGGCGACCGATCCGGCGACACGCGGGAACCAGTAGTCCAACGCCAGGGCTTCGATCTCGGGCGGGAGCCGGGCCGGCGCGAGCAACCAGCCTCCCGCCAGCCCCGCGGCCACGAACAGCGGGCTCATCAGCAGTACCACCCAGAGCCCGCCCCAGACCGCGGAAGCAGCCCGTGTGCGGTCTCCCGCGCCATAGGCCTGGGCGACCAAGGTCTGCACCGCCATGGCCGCCCCGCCCACCAGCAGCAGGATCACGATAGTGAACCAGAAGACCCCGCCGACCGCCGCGGTCGCCGCGGCGGAAATGCGGCCGAGGAACCAAGTGTCGGTCAGATTCAGCACCGCCTGAATGCCGCTGTTCAGGAACAGTGGCGCCGCCAGCGCCACCACCGCACCCAGATCCACCCGTCGCCGGCCCGCGTGATCCAAGCGCAGGGCGGGCAGGGCACGGGGCAGCAGCGGGAGATCGGGGAGACTGGGATGCATGGAGTCGGCGGGACGGCAAAGCCGCGACCCTGCCTGAGGCGGTCGGCGGAGTCAACCAGCACGTGATATCCGGAACGGTCTTGAGTTTTCGGTTTTTCGTTTTCAGTGAAGAACCATCAAACATTGGGTTACGAAAAGCGAGAAACGAAAAGTCAACAACGACGGGTATAATCAAGGCCCCGCGGTCGGCTCGACAACCCGACCGCGGCGACCTAGCATGGCGGTATTCGCCCATTGACCCGGAGGATGCAGCGGATGGAAGCGCACAAACTCAACACCATTGCGGACCTGTTGGTCAGCCCTGAGGAGCGGGTTGAACTGATCAACGGTGAGATCGTTCGTCGGCCTATGGCGCGCGCCGAGCACGGGGTCGTGCAGCACCGTGCGGGAGTCGAGTTGGGTCCGCTGGACCGCAAGTCCGGCCCCGGCGGCTGGTGGATCATCACCGAGGTGAGCGTCGCTTACGACTTGCATCAGTGCCCATGTCACGATCTGGCCGGTTGGCGCAAGGAGCGGATGCCGCAACGCCCGCAAGGCGTCATTGATCTGACGCCGGATTGGGTGTGCGAGATCGTCTCGCCCGGTCACGAGCGCAAGGACACATTCACGCTGTTTCTGCTGCTGCAGCGTCACCGTGTGCCCTTTTATTGGCTGATCTGGCCCGAGGACCGCACCCTGATCGCCTACCAACTCGACGGCGAACATTACCGGATCATCGCCACGCTCGCCGAGCCGGTCCAGGCGCGCATCCCGCCGTTCGATGACATCGAACTGGACTTGGCCTACATCCTCGGCGACTGAGTCCGCATCGGAGCCTGCATGAGAACGACCGTCACGCCCCGCGCCGTCTGGCTCGCAACGGCCGCCGTCGCCGCGGCGGTGGTGCTGGCGAGCCTGGTCTTGACCGCCTGGCTGGCCCTCGACCCCTGTCACCTGTGTATCTTCCAGCGGCTGCTCTTCATGCTGGTCGCCGGGTTGGGACTCCTGGCCGCACTGACCCACGGCCTGGTCCAGCGCCTCGCGGGGGGACTGATCGCCCTCGCGGCGGCGGCCGGCGCCGCGAGCGCGGCCTACCAGAGCTGGCTGCAGGAACAGCCGCCGGATGCGATCTCCTGCGTCGGCGGCCAGCCGGGGCTGATCGAACGGCTGGTGGAATGGCTTGGCCAGCAAGTCCCGGCGCTGTTCCTCGCGACCGGGTTCTGCGAGGAAAAGGAACTGCTGATTCTGGCGCTGTCGCTCGCCAACTGGGCGCTGCTGTGCTTTTTGCTGACCCTGGCCGCGGCCTGGTGGGCGCTGCGCCGCGGCGCCCGTCCGGCAGCGGTGCCGGTGCCATGATTTCAATCGACGATCGAACTCCAGGAGACTGATGATGCCCATCACCCGCCGCCGCTTTCAGCGCATCCTGCTTGGTGTGCTCGGTGCTGCCCTGATCCTCCCGGCGCGCGCTGCCGAGCTCATCGAAGGCCGTGACTGGCGTGCGCTGATGCCGCCGCAACCGGTCAAGGACCCCGGCCGGATCGAGGTGCTGGAGTTTTTCTCCTACGGCTGTCCGCATTGCAGCCAGCTCAATCCGCTGATCAAGACTTGGGCGGCGGGCTTGCCGCCCGACGTGACGTTCGAGCGGGTCCCCGTGACCTTCGGCCGCGCGGCCTGGGCGAACGTCTCACGGCTGTATTTTGCGCTGGACCAGACCGGAGATCTGGCGCGCCTGGATCAGGCAGTGTTCGATGCGATCAGCAAGGAGCGCCGCAACCTGTTCACCGAGCAGGCGATCGTCGACTGGGTTGCCGATCAGGGTATGGATGCGGAGCAATTCAAGGCCGCCTTCTCGGGCTTCACGACTGAGACGCGGTTCATCCGCGCCAATGCGCTGGCCGAACGCTACAAGGTCGATGCGGTGCCGATGATCGTCGTCGGCGGGCGCTATGTGGTGATGGGCACGGCGGCGAAGGGGTATGAGGACTTGTTCGGCATCGCCGACGGGTTGATCGCCAAGGCGCGTGCCGGCGCCGTGGGCCAGGGCGGTTGAACTGAAAAAGCGATCATGTGTTATCACAACGCTCTGGAGGCAGTCGAAAGCTGGTCAGGCCGGCACCGATCTGATCGGCCGACAATCCAAGCGCCCAGGCCGCCGCGGTGGCGGCCAGCAGGTTTCGCACCTGGCGATCGTCGCATCCGTCCCCGGTCATGGGAACCAGGGTCAGCTCCACCAGCGGCGTTTCCGCCGCGCCGTCGAGCAACCGGATCATCCCGTTGCGTTCCACCACCGCCCGACCGCCGGCCGCGCGCTGGGCAGCGATCAGCGGATGTGCCGGATCGCGGGCAAACCACAGGACCGCTCCCCGGCAACGTTCGGCCATCTCAGCGACCAGGGGATCTTCGGCATTGAGTACGGCGCTGCCCGTGGGCAAAACCGCTTCCACCACGCAGCGTTTGACCCGGACCAGGTCATCCGGCGTCGCGATGCCGCGCGGTCCCAAGGGCGCGTCCGTACCGATCGTGGTCACCACGCCGACCTGGCAGCGGTCAAAGCCCAAGCCCTCCTGCAGGATGCCGGTACGCGCGGTCGCCAGCACCGCCGCTTGGACGCGCGGATGCTGGAGTGCGGCCCGGGCGCTGCGCGGCCCGGTGGCGTCGCGGGGGTCGATGCAGCGCGTGCCGATGCGCAGGCCGTCGGCGGCGGCCGTTGCCACCAGGACGCCGGTGCCCTGCAGGAGGTGGGCAATGAGTCGGGTGGTGGTGGTCTTACCCTGAACGCCGGTGACGGCGACCACGGGGATACGGCCGTCTGCACGGGGCGGGAACAGCGCGTCGAGGATGGCCTCGCCAACCGGGCGCGGTGACCCGACCGAGGGCTCCAGGTGCATGCGCAGCCCCGGTCCGGCGTTGACCTCGATGACGGCGCCGCCCTGTTCCTCCAGGGGGCGGCCGATGTCTTCGGCCAGGCAGTCGATCCCGGCGATGTCGAGTCCGACCACCTGGGCGGCTTCCACGGCGCGGGCGGCGACCTCCGGGTGGACCTGATCGGTGACATCGATCGCGGTCCCGCCGGTGCTCAGATTGGCGTTGCGGCGCAGCAGGATGCACCGCCCGGCGGCCGGCACCGAGTCGGGTGTCAGGCCCTGCTCGGCCAACATGGTCAACGCAATCCCGTCCAATTCGATGAGACTGAGCATGGTCGCATGACCGGCGCCGCGGCGCGGGTCCCGGTTGATCGCCTCGACCAGTGTCCGAATGCTGGAGCGGCCGTCGCCGGTTACCTGCGCCGGCTCGCGGCGGGCGGCCGCCACCAGACGCTCGCCGATCACCAGCAGGCGGTGGTCGGCGCCGGGGATGAAGCGTTCGCACAGAATGGTGGAGCCTTCTTCGCGGGCGGCGGCGAAGGCCTGCTCGACCTGCTCACGTGTACTCAGATTGGCGGTCACACCGCGGCCGTGGTTGCCGTAACGGGGCTTGACCACGACGGGTGCGCCCAGTTCCTCGGCGAAGGCCCAGGCGGCGTCGGCGTCCGTCACCGTGCGGCCGGTCGGGACCGGTATCCCGGCGCAGTCCAACAGCATCCGCGTCAGATCCTTATCCTGGGCAATCGACTCGGCGATGGCGCTGGTGCGGTCGGTCTCGGCCGTCCAGACGCGCCGCTGCCGGGCGCCCCAGCCGAGTTGCAGCAAATTCTCGGTGCTGAGCCGACGCACCGGGATGCCGCGTGCGCGGGCGGCCGCCGCGATGGCGGCGGTGCTCGGCCCCAGGCGGACCTCCCGGCACAGGTTGCGCAGCCGTTCGCAGGTCTCAGTGACGGGGAACGGCCGATCGTGGATGGCGGCGAGCAGCAGGTCGCGGGCGCTCGCGACAGCGGCGCAACCAAGCGCTTCCTCCTCATACCGGATGGCGACCTTATAGACCCCGTCTTCCTGCGTCTCGCGCGCCCGGCCGAAACCCACCGGGGTGCCGGCCAGCGTCTGGAGTTCCAGTGTCACATGTTCCAGGCAGTGGGCCATGTAGGTGCCCCGGTCCAGTCGCTGGAAGAAGCCACCACGCTCGCCCACGCTGCATCGGTGTTCGATCATCGCCGGCAGCCAGGCCTTGATGCGGTCGTTGAATCCGGGAATTTCCTCGGATGAGGTGTCCTTGATCTCACCCAGGTCCAGTTCCAGCTCGATGACCGGGAAATGAGCCCAGATGTTCGGTCCACGCAGGACCCAGAGGCGGCGGATTTCAAGCATTTGGGTTAGTGGTTAGTGGATAGTGGATAGTGGATAGTGGATAGCGGGGGGAGGTGAGTTCATTCAGGGCAGGGGCGGTCGTCGTCGCGGCCGGGTTTTGGTTATTGTCTGGATCATGGATGAATCATCCACCGAATCATCTATCCACTATCCACTATCCACTATCCACTATCCACTAACCACTTCTCCGTGCCAACTGCACCGGCCAATCCTTGCCGATTCAACCCGGGGTCGCGGCGGCCCAGGTCTTCGGCCAGACGGGTGCGGACATAGGCGACGGTTTCATCGATCGAGTCGGCCTGCACCAGCAACAGATCGCCGGGTTGGGCAAGCCAGAGTGCCGTTTCGACCGCGTCCTGCCAGCCGTGGATGGTGTCGACTTCCCGGACCCGGTCGCCGGCCGCCAGCCCCTTGCGAAACAGCGACATGATTTCACCCGGCAGACGTCCACGGACATACTGGTCTTCGTAGAGGATGACCCGGTCGAAGGCCTGGCCGAGAAGTTGGCCTTGCCGGATCAGATCGGCGTCGCGCCGATCGCCCGCCGCGGAATAAACGGCGATGCGCCGGCGGTGGGGGAAGACTTTCAGGGCATCGATCATCGCCAGCAGCGCCGAGGGGTTGTGACCGTAGTCGAACACCGCGGTGGCGCCGTTGATGGTCAGCACATTGAAACGCCCCGGACTCTTGTCCAGATCGGTACCGAAGGTCTCCAGTGCCGCACAGAGTGCTTCGATGGGCAGTCCCAGCGCCCACAGGGCGGCGGCGCCGGACAGCGCATTCTCCACCTGGAATCCGATACGGCCGCTGTGGGTCAGGGGGATGCGGTCGAGCGGGAGCACCAGTCGCTCCGCCTCGCCCTCGGCCAGGACCAGATCCGATCCCTGGATGCAGGCAACCCGCCCGCCATGACGGCGGTGGTGCAGGAGCACGGGATGTGCGCCGTCGCGGGCGAAGAACAGGATCTTGCCTTTGCAGTGATCCGCCATGCGGACCACCAGCGGATCAGCCGCGTTGAGCACGGCCGTGCCCCAGGGGGCGACGCCGCGCACCACCGTCTGCTTGACCTCGGCCAAATCCTCGACCGTGTCGATCGAGCTGAGTCCCAGGTGATCGCCTTCACCGATGTTGGTGACCACGGCCACGTCACAGGCGTCGAAACCCAGGCCCTCGCGCAGGATGCCGCCGCGCGCGGTCTCCAGCACCGCCGCATCCACCTCGGGGTTCAGGAGCACGAGCCGGGCGCTCTGGGGGCCGCTGCAGTCGTCCGTGTCGATGCGCCGATTAGCAAGATAGATGCCGTCGGTGCAGGTCATGCCGACGAAGCGTCCGGAGACGCTCAGCCCATGGGCGACCAGACGGGTGACCGTGGTCTTGCCGTTGGTGCCGGAGACGGCGACGATCGGAATGCGGCCGTTCTCCCCAGGGCGGTAGAGCGTGTCGAGTAAGACCTCGGCGATGGGGCGCGTGTGCACCGCTTCCAGATAGCGATCCAGCGGCGGGTTCGCGATCACCTCACTGACCTGGCCGCCTTGGCCTGCCAGCGGCTGGGTGAGGTCGGCGGCGACGAGCCGAACCTCCGCGCGCTCAAGACCGAGGACGCGCGCGCAATCCACCGCCCGGGCGCAGACCTCCGGATGAATCAGGTGACTGACATCGGTGACCGTAGGACCCCCGCCGTTGTCGTCGCGGCCCGGCTGCCAGGCGAGCGCCGCCAAGACGCGGCGGCCGGCGACAAGTATCCGGTAGTGCTGACCGGCGGCGGGTTCTTCCGTGCAGGTGACGCCGACGCAGGCGAGCAGGGTTCGCAGCAGGTCGTGCTCGGTTGTCGTCGGCGGCACGGCGGCGGCGTCGCGCGGGGCCGTGCCGCCTTGGAGCCGCCGCTGACGCGCCCCATAGCCTAACTGAAGTACGTTGTGTGCGAGCCGGCGGGCGGGAATGCCGCGTGACTTCGCCGCGGTCATCAAGGCCACGCAGGTCGCTGACGGCCGTGCTTCCTGGGCCAGTGCGCGCAATCGATCCAGGCTGGACGGGAGGTCGTAGACGGTATCGGTCAGTGCCGACCGGCAGAGCGCGACGGCGACGGCGGCGCATTCCTGCGGGGGCAGTCCGTCCTGAAGCTGAAAGGCCAGCCGATAGAGCCCGCGCTCCGACGTCCGGCGAATCTGGCTGAATCCCGGTCGCTCACCGGGCCGCGGGCTGATGCGGGCGGCCAGTTCCAGGATGGTCGCCAGTAACGCCCGCGCCAGCCATTGCTCGTGCTTGAGGTGTCCCTGGTCCGCGGATGGTCGGCGGGGGAGGTCCAGGCCAGGCAACAGATCGGTCAGCCGCGTGCGCAGACGCTGACTGGCCGCCGCGAGGTCGTCGGGCGAATGGTCGGACAGGTCGCACCAGATCTCGGCCATCGGTACGTCGGCCCAGAGGTTGGGGCCGAGCAACGCGCGCACTCTGCGGATTTCCACGGTTTGATCCGAACTGACTCGATCGTACGGGCGAGGGCTTCCGGTCGCGCATCGGGTCGCCGACCGGGCATCGGTCAGCGCCTTGCGGTTCCAGGGCATCAAAAAACGTCGCTGATTTCGCGCCCGCCGCGAAACCCGCGCTCAACCCTCCATGGTCCGCAACAGCGACGAGCGTGCACGGGCTCGGGGCGGGAGTAGGGAGGACGGATGCGGATACTATGACGGGCGTCGCTGAATGTCGAGATCCACGGGGCCGGGCGCGCGTCATGCATTCGACAACCGATCGAGCGTCAGGCGATCAGAGCGCGAACAGAACACGTAGGGTATGAAAAACCCGGCGCGTTCTGGTCAAGTCCCGATGCAAGTGCGACCATTGGCGCCAGCCGGTCGGTTGATGACTCTCCACTCGTCTTTTCACTCGCCTTTTCAGTATGCAGTCTCGTGGTCAACGCAACGTCTCACTTTGAACCTGGCGCCTCGGCGCAGGCCACCCCCGACGACCCACGCCACCCGCGCGCGACCGAGCTCGCGGGCCAGCTGGCGCCGGACGAACGTCCGCTGGGTTGGTTCGAGCCGGACCTGGATCAGCGACTCCAGTATGTCGCCGGCCTGGTCTGCCTGACCGATCGTCGCCTGTTGGCCCTGGACCCGGCGGCCGCGCCCGGCACGCCCTGGGATGCCTGGTCGCTCGCCGACCTGAGGCGCGTGCGCGCCGGTCAGCGCGGCGCTGCCGGCATTCTCGAGGTCCTGGGCACGGGGGAACGGATCAGTTCCCGGCGCTACACGGCCGCTCGCCATGCCGCGGCGCAACAGTTCGCCGCGCGTTGTACTGCCGCCATCGGCCGACACCATGGCGCCGCCGCCGACGCGGGGGCCGATCAGGGGACCATCTGTCCGAGTTGCGGCGCCGTCATTCCGCCCGCGCAGACCGAGTGCGTGTTTTGCTCCGCGCCGCCGTTGCCCCCACCCGGCCGTTCACTCTGGCGTCTGGTGCGGTTTGCCCGTCCGCGCGCGCGCCTGATCGCCGTGGGTTTCGCGCTGATGCTGGGCGGCACCGCGGCGAGCCTGGTGCCGCCCTATCTCACCATGCCCTTACTGGACGAGGTGCTGATCCCGCATCAAAGCACCGGCGCCCCGCTCGACTACCACCTGGCCACCCTGTATCTGGCCGGCCTCGGCGGTGCGGCCCTGCTCGCCTGGCTGCTGGGGTGGGGACGGACCTTCGTCATGTCCGTGGTCAGCGAGCGGATTGCTGCCGACCTGCGTGGTCAGACCTACACCCACCTGCAAGCGCTCTCGCTGGAGTTCTTCGGCGGCAAGCGCACCGGCGATCTGATGGCGCGCATCGGCAGCGACACCGATCGGATCTGCAATTTTTTGTCCGTGAGTCTGCTCGATCTGGTCAACGACCTGCTGAGCATCCTCATGGTCGCCGTGATCCTGATCTCCATCGATCCCGTGCTGGCATTGGTCACGCTCGCGCCCTTCCCGATCATCGCCTGGCTGGTTCAGCAGGTACGCGCCCGGCTGCGCCATGGGTTCGAGCGCGGCAGCCGCGCCTGGGCGGACATGATCAGCGTGCTGGCGGACACCATCCCCGGCATTCGGGTGGTCAAGGCGTTCACTCAGGAGCAGCGCGAGATCGAACGATTCGGTCAGGCCAACGAGGGGGTGGTAACCGCCAACACCAGGGTCAACACCGTCTGGGCGTTCTTCGGGCCGACGGTGACCCTGCTCACCGATCTGGGTCTGCTGGTGGTCTGGGTCTTCGGGGTCTGGCAGGCCGGCCAGAACACCGTGACCGTCGGTGTGCTGACCGCCTTCGTCGCCTACATCGGGCGCTTCTATGCGCGATTGGAAGCGCTGTCCCGTCTGGTGGGCGCCATTCAACGGGCGGCTGCGTCCACCCATCGGGTGTTCGAGATCCTGGATCGGGTGCCGAGTGTCCCGGAGCCGAACCAGCCGGTGCTGCCGGGGCGGGTACGCGGCGCGATCGAGTTCCAGGGGGTCTCGTTCAACTACGGGCCGCGGCGCGTCCTGCACGACCTCAATCTGACCATCAGTCCCGGTGAGATGGTGGGGTTGGTGGGCCACACGGGCGCCGGCAAGACCACGCTCGTCAACCTCATCTGCCGCTTCTTCGACGTGGCCCAGGGCCGGATTCTGGTGGATGGTCACGACATCCGTTCCTTCCCGGTCGAGGCGTACCGGCGCAACATCGGCATCGTCCTGCAGGAGCCCTTCCTGTTTTTCGGCACCATCGCCGAGAACATCGCCTATGGCCGCCCGCGGGCCACGCGCGCCGAGGTCATCGCCGCCGCCCGCGCTGCCAGTGCGCACGAGTTCATCCTGCGCCTGCCGGATGGTTACGATTCACTGGTGGGGGAGCGCGGCCAGTCGCTCTCCGGCGGCGAACGCCAGCGCATCAGCATCGCTCGCGCGCTGCTCACCAACCCGCAAATCCTGATTCTCGACGAGGCGACCTCTTCGGTGGATACCGAGACTGAACGCGAGATTCAGGGGGCGATCGACAACCTCACTCAGGGCCGCACCACCATCGCCATTGCGCACCGCCTGAGCACCCTGCGCCGTGCGGATCGGCTGGTTGTCCTGGAGCACGGACGGATCAGCGAGGTCGGAACGCACAAGGCCCTGCTTGACCGGAAGGGCACCTATGCCAGGCTCTACCATGCGCAGTTGGAGCAGGCGAAACAACAGATGACGCTGTGAGTCGGAAGTATGAATGATGAATGATGAAGTATGAACTCAGATGCCTGAATTTCAGTTGCGGATCGACTCCTGGGGGCGGCTTGTCTATAGCGACGAGACGGGCGGCGAACATGCCGATGCGGTGCCCGTGCGGGCGTTTCCGCTCACGGACCCTCACCATTGGGTGATCATTTGTGACGCGCAGGGACGGGAGCTGCGTTGTATCGAGGATCTGGCCGCCCTGCCGGACGCGGTTCGCATGGTCTTGGAGGACGAATTGGCGCGCCGTGAGTTCGTGCCGCAGATCCGGCGGGTGATTCAGGTTTCCAGTTACCTCGAACCCGCGCAATGGGAAGTCGAGACCGACCGCGGGCGGACCAGCTTCGTTCTCAAGACCGAGGACGATGTGCGGCGGCTCGGTCCCTACAGCGCCCTGCTGCTTGATTCCCAAGGCATCCGCTACCTGGTCATCGACACCCGCGAGCTGGATTCCTACGGGCGTCGAGCGGTTGATCGGTATCTCTAGAACGGTTGATTTCTAAGCTGAAAAAGTCCTTCAGGGTAGGCGGGGCCAGGCGTGACACTGTACCGGTGCGCTGTGGTCAGGGAATTTGCTCGGTGAATTGACCGGGAACAAGGATGCTGATGACCCCCGCCCAGTTGCACAGGAGCTTGGAAGTGTCATTCAGCGTCGGCATGTTGCCGAGCATGACGGTCGGCGCGCCGGGTGCCCAGGGGGCCGTGGTCAACGGCACACAGGGCATGGGGGTCAAGACGCCCAGCGCGGCGGAGGTGGCCGATGCGACGGTCGGGTTGGCCAGGCTGGTGCACATGCCGAACGGCATGATGTTGACCATCGGCTTGTTGTCCATGATGTTGGCGGCGGGCATGTTGCCGGTCATCATTTGATTGGTCGGCAGCACGGTGAGCGTGCTGGGTGCGAGGCCGAAGCTGCATTGCAGCATGGCTCCGGAGCAGACGTGCATGGGCATTGGAATCTCCTAAGCCGGTGCCACCGGCCGCGCGAGCGTCACCCGCTGCTGGCCGAGTCCGGTCGCACCGACGGCGAAGCGCAGCAGGGCCTCGCCGCTCTCGTCCGCTGCATAGTAGGCGCTGACCGGGCCGAACAGGGTGCTGAGCTCAACGGCATTGCAGGTGGGCAGATAGACGCGCAGGACGCGTGGGTCATAGTAGCGGAAAAAGAGCGGTTGACCGTCCGCGCCCCAGACTGACAGCAGCGCGCGTAAGTGCATACGCAGCTTACGCAATCCGGCAGGGGAGGCGGCGAGAATGCCCCAATGGCTACCTACTCCCTGGGTCAGAAACAGCCCGGCGAACGGCGAACGGGGCGGCAGTTGGACCAGATAGGGCGCGGCCTGAGCCAACTCGGGTTCCAGGTCGCCGGGCATGAGACAGACATGCGGCAATTGCTGCTCGGTGAGCAGTGTCGGCAGATTGGCGATGGAGGCGCCGTCGAGCACCGCGTAAAGTCGCAGGCGGTGCTCCTCCGCCAGGGACTGCTGGAAGGCTTGCACCAGGGTTTGGTCGATCACGTTGCGGCTCCGCGGGGGCTGGGCGCTCAATTACCGGTTTTGGGCGGCTTGCGCCTGGCGGGCCGCCTCGCATTTGGCACAGAACGGGGTGCCGTTCTCGGCTGCCATGGCCAGAGCCTGAGCCTGCGGATTGGCCGCGGCCGCCGTGACCGCATCAACCGCCTTGACTGCCGCGGGCAGTGCCGGCGGCTGCTTCGTTGGCGGGGTGCGTGTCGCCGCCGCGGAAACCTGACCCGGATCGGCCGTAGCGGCCTCCGTGGGTGCCGTGGGGGCATCGGGCGAGCAGCCGGAGCCGGAGCCGGCCGACCCGCCGCTGTTGATCAGCACCGGGGTGCCGGAGATGGTCACACCGGCCGGGCCGACCACGATGAAGCCGCCCCCCGCCTTGAGCGTGACGCTCATTCCCGCCTCGATGACGACATTCATGCCGCCTTTGATGTGGACTTCCTGACCAGCGTCGAGCCCGTATTTGGTTCCGACCTTCTGCTGGAGGTCCATCCCGGCCTTGAGCGAGACGGTGCCGTCCACTTTTTCATTCTGGTCACCCGCCACGGTCAGGTGTTTGTCGCCGTCGACCTGCTCGAACTGATCGGTCACCACAATCAGATGACGTTCGTTACCGACCCACTCGTAGGTGTCGTGCTTGACCCGCAGGTCCTGGTCCTTCTCGGCATGGATGAACAGTTGCTCGGAGCCTTTCTTGTCCTCCAGGCGGATTTCGTTGAAGCCGCCGCCGCCTTTGCTGGAATTGCTCTTGAGCGTCACCATGGTCGCCTGGTCCGGCAGCGTATAGGGCGGCATGCAGTCGGCGTTATAGACGCGGCCGGTGATGATCGGCTGATCGGGGTCGCCTTCCAGAAAATCGACGATGACCTCCTGGCCGATGCGCGGGATCATCAGGCCGCCCCAGCCCTTGCCCGCCCAGACCTGCGCCACGCGGACCCAACAGGAACTGTTCTCATCGGCAGTGGCGTAGCGGTCCCAATGAAACAGGATCTTGACCCGTCCGAACTTGTCGGTCCAGATCTCCTCGCCGGACTTGCCGACGACGATGGCGGTTTGCGGACCCTGGACGACCGGCTTGGGAGTCACGCGCGGCGGGCGGTAGGGGACCTGGGCGTCCATGGCACTCAGCGTACACTGAAAGACTGGCCCGGCCGGGATCAGGTCGCTGGATCCGAAGTCGTCGGAGCGCAGTTGGTAGTCGGCGGAGAGGATCAGGTACTCGCGATTCTGATCGGCGCGCGGATGTTCGGTCAGGGTGAACAGGTTGCCGCAGGCAAGACCACGGGCGTTGCCGGCCGCGTGCGCGATTTCTTGGTCGGCCTGGTGCTCCTCCAGCCGGATCCGCGCATAACTGTCCCCATCGCTGGTTTCGGTGTAATCGCCCTGGAAGTCGAAGACTTCCATCCCCGACAGCGCGTGGCTCTTGGGGGCGCTGCTGCGGGAAAGCAGATTCTTGCGCGGTGCCGCGAAGTCGAAAGCATTGTGGACGAAGGCCCCCGCCCGGACCCGCTGCGTCACGCTCCAGTCGTCGATGCGTTCAAAATCGCGGGACGCTGCCGCGCCGGGCGGGAAATAGCGGACCTCCGCGTAGCCGGATGCCGACGCGTGGGCGCTGTAGCTGTCCGCGAGCACCAGGACGTGCTTTCCGTCGGTGTGCTCGTGGAAATAATAGATGCCCTCATGCTCGAGCAGACGGCTGACGAAGGCGAGATTGCTCTCGCGATATTGAACACAGTAGGTCCATTGGCGGTAGGTACCGGACAGGCGTTCCTCGAAGTCGGTGAAGCCCTGGTCGCGAAAGACGGCTGTGACGATGTCCGGAACTGTCTGGTCCTGAAAAATCCGGCAGTCGGCGGTGCGCGACAAAAACCAGAGCCAGGGCACCAGCTCGGCACGATACAGGCTGTAGGCGCCATCGAACCCGACGTGGGAGAAGCGGCTGATGTAGCCGTTGAAAAAGCGCCGCTCTTCCGACGGCAATACCAGCGCCACCGTGGCCGGCGTGCCCAGGAGATCCGTCGCGCTGATGTCGGTTTGCGGACTCAGCAGCGTGAGCTGGTACTCGAACGGTACGCTGAGCTGCTCGGTCGCGGTCATGCTCGCCAGCAGCAGTGCGTCCGGGCCGAGCGCGGTGTTGACTGATATCGAGCGAGTGGCTTGACTGGGCGGCATGATTTAACCCTGTGTTCAGGTGGCCTCAGTATAGCCCGTACCGCGGGAAAGCGGTCACTGCCATGCATGGATGTTCGACCGGACCCACAGTTCACCGACCAGCGGTACCCCGCATGACAGCACCGGGTTCCGGCAAGCGCTGCGAACCGCCTGATCAGCCGCCGCTGTTGAGCGGCGTCAGAATCCGCCGCCGGTGCGGAAGCCGCCGCCTCCCCCACTGCTGCCGCCGCCGCCCCAGCTCCCGCCCCCGCTGCCGCGGCTGATCCGGCCGACGATGTCGTCCAGGCTGCCGGTGCCGCCGCCCCAGACGGTCCCGCGGCCGAAGCCGCCGGAACCGAAGTCGGGGTCCGCCTGTTGGGGCCGATAGCGCTGCTGCTCCTGGAGGATGCGCCAGAGGTTCCGGCGATCGAGCATGCCGTTGATGAACTGTCCCAGCATCATCGCGATCATGGCCTCGTCGCCGAAGGTGGAACCGGGGCGGTCGTAACGGTGGCGTTTGAAATCGGTGCGCAAGGATTCGACCTCGCTCAAGCGTTGTTGATGCTGTCCCAGTGCCTCGCGCAAGCCTTGGAGGGAGGCCTCGTCCCGGCGCCGTTCGTCGTCGCGCTGCAGCAGGCGGGCGACAATCAGGTCGTCGTCCGGCAGCGGGGTGGCCAGGGCCTCGCGGCGCAACTCCATGAGATCATCGCGCTGCACCTCGGCCGCCAGGAGGCTGACGGCCTGTTTGGTGTACTCGTCCTCGCCGGCGGCGAAGAGCGCCTTGCGCACGACGACCGCCTGCTGGTCCGTCTGGAACTGCGCGATGCGCTGATCGACGGCCTCGAGTGCGGCCTGCTCGGCGGCGAGTTGGGCCGCGAGCGCGGGGATGCCGTCGGTCGCCTGCGCGGCCTCGTCCAGTGTCTTGAGCGCCGCAAACGCGGCCTCGGCCTGGGCTTTGAGACCTGCCGCATGGTCGTGCAGCCGCTCCGGGATTTCGTTCAGGCGGGCATAGTTGGCGCGGGCGTCCGCGTAACCGATGAGGTGGGCAACCTTGCCGTCGAGCAGCGCGATCAGGCCGCGCTTGCGATAGTCGGGGAGGCCGAACTTGCGTTCCCACAGGTACATGAAGAGCGGATCGGCCCGGTAGGAGGCGCCCTTTTGCTCGCGCTCATCCGCGCTGCGTTGCGCTTTCTCAGCGGCGTGCATGGCCATACGCTCCGCCTCGCGGGCGTGCTCGCGCTGCGCCTGATAGGTCGGGTCGGTTTCCAGCCGGGCCTGGGTCCGCGCCTCGGCCGCGTCCAGCACCGCAGCGGCGCTGTCCACCTGACCGGCCTGGGCGGCGCGCTCGGCTTCCAGGGCTTGGCGGGCGGCGGCGGCTTCCCGGCTCTGCTGTTCGAGTTGCGCGACCGCGGCCTGACGCTGGGCGAGCAGCGCCAGGATCTGCCGCTCGGTCTGATCCAGGTGTTTCACCATGGCCGCGTCGGCAAGTTGGCCCAAACGGACTCGCGCCAGCTCCCGGTAATCCTGGGTCTGGGCCTGGCGCTGCGCGTCGAGCCGCTGATTGACCGACGCGATCTGCGCCTCGACCGCGGCGACCTTGGCCTGCGCCTCGGTCAATGCCTGATCGATCGTGGCCAGAGTCTGTCTACCGGAAACCATGTGCTTCTCCTGGAGCGTCATGAACACAGATGTTTTCCTTCATCTGTGATCATCGGTGACATCTGTGACATCTGTGGACAATTCCGGATGGTCGTTTTGCCGAACGGTGATCATGGCCCAATCGCCCTACCACGTCGTGATCGCGCCGCCGGTGGTCTTCAGCTCGTACTCGGGTACCAGGGTGCCGCGTGCCTTGTAGCCGAACCGGTCGCGCTCGATGATGCCGTCATCGCGCTTGTCGCGGGCGACAGCCTCAAAGGTGCTCTGATCGACCCGCAGCCCCCAGACCTTGACGCGCTCGATCCGCTTGGTCTCCTCGTTCTCGACCGGCACCGTCAGCACCCGCCCCGCGGGGTCCACTGCTTCCACGATGATGTAATAGTTGCGGGCCTTGGTATTCAGATCGGGGATACGCCAGACGCCGCTCTGCTCGTCGGCACGGTTGACGATCCGCAGTCGGTATTCCTGACCCAAGGCGATGCGCGCGGCATCCAGCTCCGCGATTGCGAGCTTGGCGCCGTCCTTGTCATTGTCGCGCAGCGCCGCTTGACCGGCGTTGAAATAGCGCTCCAGGGTCCGGCGCGCCTCATCGGTTTGGGCCAGGGCAAGCGCCTGGGTATGGACACGGGCCAAGTCGACCGGTAAGGCGGCGTTGGGAGCGACGAAAACGAAATGGTTGATGACGGCGACCAGCACGGCGGCCCCGACCAAACCGCCGATCCACTTGCCCCAGCCTCCGCGGTTGATATAGATCCGGGCCAGCCGGATGCCGATGGAGTGAGGCGGCGGCTTATAGGTGAAGCGCTCCTCCTTGAGCGCCGCCACGCCCTGCTCAATCACCTGGTCCGGGACATCGATGCCTTGGGCCGCGTAGATCTTGCGCAGGCGCTCCTTGAGATCCTCCTCCCGGCCCAGGTCGTCCAGTTCGTTCCTGACGATGCGCTCGCGTCGCCGCAGCGTGTCGACCACGTCCATGGCAAGCATCACCTCGTCCAGCGGCTGCCGGCTGTCGCCGCGGGGGCCGCTGTCGTGACCGCCGCCGCCGTGCTCATCGGGCGGCCTGACTCACCAGGCCCTGGCCCTGCTCGGCCAGGCGCGCCAGCTTGCGCTTGCCGTCCTCGACCGCGTCGCGGATTTCATTGGCGTTCTGGGTGCTTTGCTTGCGCATGTCCTCGATGATCTCATGCGAGCGGGTTTGCCAGTTGACCACGGAGTCCACCAGCTTCTTGACCGCATCGGCCCGAACCGTCGGTCCATAGCCGGCCCGCACCGCCGCCTCCTGGACCTTGCCGCCGATGTCGGCCAGGACCTCCAGCGACTTGCTCACCCCCTCTTTCATCGCCTCGACTGTCTGCGTGCCCTCGTGCAGGCCGAACATCCCGGTGAAGGAGGCGCTGAGCGCGGTCAGGACCACTTCGTTGGTGCTGAAGAAGCTGACCGCCTGGGCATAGACCCGCTCCTTGGCGTTGGTGGTCTGGAGCAGGCGCGCCATGACCACCTCGGAGGTGTTGTAGGAGATCGTCAGATTGTCGGACAAATCCTTGGCGATCTGGTAGCGCTTCTCTTCCTGTTGCAGAGCGCGCACCTTCTCGTCGCGCGCCAGCTCCAGGCGGGCGCGGTCGGCCGGTTCCTGGGAGGTGTTGGCTTCCACCGCCTGCATCGCCGCGGCGAGTTCCGCCTTGGCCGCGTCCAGCTTGCCCTGGGCGGTCTTCAACACTTCCAGGGCCAGCACCTCGGACTGCTTGAGTGCGCCGCGGAAATCCATGTAGGCATTAAGAATTTTCTGCTCGCGCTGGATTTGATCGTTGGTCGAGGCGGTGACCTCGAGATAGGTGCCCTTGATCTTGTCGAAGCGGCTGGCGATGTCGCCGCGCGTGACCTTCATCCAGACGTTGCCCATCCGCTCGAAAGTATCCAGCTTGCCGTCCTCGATCTGCTCGACCATCGACTTGGCATCATCACGAATGCTGTTGAACGCGTTGGTGATCTCCTCGTAGCGGCTGCCGATCTCCATCGCCTCGACCTGTTTGCGCACCACGTCGTTGAAGAGCGATGCTTGGTTCAGGGTGCGGGCGATGGCGGTGATCCGCCCCTCGTCCAGGACCGAGATTTGGTTCAGCAGGGCAATGATCGGCTCCACCTGCTTGCCGCTGTCGGTGGGGACCAGTCCCAGATCGTGCAGACCATTCATGGCCTTATCCAGGTACTGCATGGGGGTCGCGGCGGCAGCGACGGCGGCGGCGTTGGCGGTCGCGGCGGCGGTCGCGGTCTCGGTCGTGCTCATGGTGCCTCCTGGGACAGGGGTTGCGGGACTGATCTTCCGGTCGTTGCGCAGTCGACACGGAGGGGTGCCGATCTGGGGTGCGGCTTTCTTGCTGCCCCAATGTAGCGCCGAACGGTGGCTTTCTAAAGCGTTCGCGGCCGTCGTTTGCGAATGGACCAGGACTCGACCTGGAAGAACCGGCCCTGCGCGTCGCGTGCCTTGACACCTACCGCATCGGCGCCCGTGTGGCGTCACGGCGGCGGCGGGTGCTGCTTGATTGACATCGGTTGCGCCGGTTGCCACCATGACCACAGCCACGAGTTACCAAGGGCGAGCCCAGCAACGCATCCAGCCCGGTGGCATCGACCCGCAGGGTCAGGCTGGCCGCACCGGCGGTGCGCTGCACCCCGTCATAAGACCCGACCGGCAAGGCGAACAGCAGGTCCTGGGCCGTCTGCTCCAGGTCGTCCTGGTCGGCGGCGGTCATCGCCCCCGCGGTCTGCGGCGGCGCGCGCAGGTCCACCCGCACGGTCAGCCAACCGGCGGCGGCTACCTGGTCGCGCAGGGCGGCGGCGGGCGCCGTCAGTCCTGCCGCAGCCTGGCCCAAGACCGGACTGAGTGTCAGTATCGACCAGCAAAACAGCAAGGCCGCGCGCTGCGCGCGCGGCCCCGGCTGGCGTTGGAACAGTTTGAAAAGCATGTGTATTTCCCGTTTTTTTGGATGGGTTTGCACGAGCGGGAGGACGGTAGCATAGCCCCGGCGTTGTGTTCAATCCACGCGTAGTCGGGGTGCTTATTCCCGAAAATCGCCTTGGACTCATTCGGGGTGCTGCACGGCCGAGTGGGGTGCTGATCGACCATCAGACGCCGGGCTTCGCGCGTACGGGTACAAGCACGCGCCGGAAACTGGCACACTTAGTAAGGCGAGCCGGGGACACCCGTCCCCGGCGTCATGCTCCCACTGATGAGGCCTCCGAAAGAATTATGAGCGACACGGTCAAGTACCTGCTCGACGAAGAACACCTGCCCAAGCACTGGTACAACATCAACGCGGACCTGCCGGTCCCGTTGGACCCGGTCCTGCATCCCGGTACGCAACAGCCGATTACCGCGGATGAGTTGGCAGTGATCTTTCCGCGGGCGGTGATCGAGCAGGAGATGAGCGCCGAGCGTGAGATCGCGATTCCCGAGCCGGTGCGCGCGGTCTATCGGCAGTGGCGTCCCTCGCCGTTGTTTCGTGCCCGCCGCCTCGAACAGGCACTCAAGACCCCGGCCAAGATCTACTATAAATACGAGGGCGTGAGCCCGGCCGGCAGCCATAAGCCCAACACCGCGATTCCGCAAGCCTTTTACAACAAGATCGAGGGTGTCAAACGGATCGCCACCGAGACCGGTGCCGGTCAGTGGGGTTCCTCGCTGGCGCTCGCCGGTTCCTTCTTCGGGCTGGAGATCGTGGTCTTCATGGTCAAGGTCAGTTTCCAGCAGAAGCCCTACCGGCGCGCTTTTATGGAAGCGTTCGGCGCTCAGTGCATCGCGAGCCCCTCCGACACCACCGCGTCGGGCCGCGCCATCCTGGCCGAGCATCCGGACAGCACCGGCAGTCTGGGGATCGCCATCAGCGAGGCGGTCGAGATCGCCGCCCAGCGCGACGATACCAAATACGCCCTGGGCAGCGTGCTGAACCACGTCCTGTTGCATCAGACCGTCACCGGGATCGAGTCGATGCAGCAATTGGCGATGGCGGGCGACTATCCGGACCTGATCATCGGCTGCACCGGCGGCGGCAGTAACTTCGCCGGTCTGGCCTTTCCGTTCCTGGGCAAGCAACTGCGCGAGGGCGGCAAGATCGAGTTCATCGCGGTCGAACCCTCGGCCTGTCCGACCCTCACCAAGGGATTGTTCGCCTACGATTACGGCGACACCGCCCATCTGACCCCCTTATGCAAAATGTTTACGCTCGGTTCCAGCTTCGTGCCGCCAGGCTTCCATGCGGGCGGGCTGCGCTACCACGGCATGGCGCCCCAGATCAGCCATCTGGCGAAGTTGGGCTACATTGCGCCGCGTTCCTATAACCAATTGGAATGTTTCGCCGCGGGGCTCCAGTTCGCCAAGGCGGAGGGCATTATTCCCGCGCCCGAGGCCAACCACGCGGTGCGCGCGGCCATCCATGAGGCCGAGAAGTGTCGTGAGTCGGGTGAAGCCAAGACCATCCTGTTCAATCTGTGCGGACATGGTCACTTCGACATGCAGGCTTACACGGACTATTTGGGCGGCAAGCTCAAAGACCTGGTCTATGCCGAGTCCGAGGTCGCCATGGCGTTGACCGGCCTGCCGGCGGTTGGTTGAGGCGCGGCCGCGCGTGACCGGACTCCAACCGAACGGGTGTCGGGTCGCGGCGTCGCCGGGCGGTTTCCCGGTGCGTCGCGGGCTGTGTCGGGCCGTGCTGGCGCTGCTGGTGCTGGGGAGTGAGGCGGCCTTGGCGGCGTCCGGTGTGCAGGCGGCGGAGCTGCCGGCCGTGGCCGCCGAGGACGATCTGTCGGCCCAGGTGGAGCGACTCACGGCGCACATCCACGGCATGGAGGGTAAGCTCAAGGAGTCGGCCGCCGCGCGCCGCACGGCCGATCAGGCGCGTATGGAGGCGGAACGGCGGCTGGCCGAAAACCTGCAGGAGATCGCCCGGTTGAACGCGCAGCTCGGCCTGTTGCGTGAGGCCCAGGCCGCCCTGGAGGAGCGTCTCGCGCACGCGCAGGAGCAACACAACCGTTCGGCCGAGCGGCTCGTCGTCGCGGAGGAACAGCGGTGCCGCTTGAGCAGGGAAGGGGAGGCTCAGGCCCGGCGCGGCGATGGTCTGGACCTGCGGTCCGACCCCGACCCGCTCATATCGGGAGCGACCCTGGTGATTCCGTGAACCCTCGAACCCTCACAACCGCTCCAGCGCATCCAGCCCCGCGGCCACCGGTTCTGTTTCCCAGGCCATCGGCTCGGGGCTGAAAAAGGCCATCTCCAGACGGTTGATCGAGGTGCGCAGGGGCGGCGGGCAGCGCTGGGCGAGTTGGGCCAGGTTGCCGGGCGGGGCTTCGGGCCAGCGCAAGGCGGCCCATTGCAGCAGCGCCGACCGGGCGGCGACGGCATCGCCGGCCTGGTAGGCGGCGTGGATTTGGTCACGGGCCTGGTCGACCGGATCGATGGGCGCGGGTGGTGACGGGGCGGCCGCCGGCGGCCGGGCGATCGGCGGACCGCGCCGGGTGAAGAGGACCGCGGCCAGTACGGTCGCGAGACCCAGGCTGACCCAGAACCAGGCGTTGGAACCGCCCGGCGCGGCGTTGAGCGCGGACGGGGGCGTCCGGTCCGTCCAGGCGGTATTCCACGGATCGGTCCGCGGGGTCGGCGGCGGGCCAGGCAGCGCGGACAGCAGCGGCGGCGCGAACGGCGGGGGTGCGAAGGCGCGCGGCTCGGTGGGTTGGCCGGTGTCCGGCCGCACGGTCAGGGTCAGGGGCGCGGTGTGCAGGTCACCCATCGTGATCGCCGGCACCTGCAGGGTTCCGTCCCGCAACGGCAGCAGCAGGAGTGTGAGCCGCACCTGAGCGCTGCGGTGACCATTGCTGATCGCGAGACGCCGTTCGACGCGTTGATCCAGAATGCGAAAGTCCTGCTCCAGAACCGCGAGGTCCGGCCCCGCGGGGGCCTCGCCCTGTGCCGTCAGGGTCAGTTCCACCGGCTGTCCAAAGGCCAGTTCGCGCGCCGACAACTGGGCCTGAACGGCATCCGCCGCCGGTGCGCCGGCCGCGAATGCCGCCAACAGCAGGCCCAACGGCAGTCCCGGCGGCGCTATGGTCAGGCCGCGCGGGTGGATAGGCGAGGGGGCGTGAAGTCGGAGCGTCATGGTTACGATCGTTCGCCGAGGGTTGGACGGGATTTCCGAATGTTTGCCAAAGACCGCGCGAAGGCTTTGACGCGGCGCTGCTTCTCCGTATAATGCGCGGTTTCCCGCGATCCGGGAAACTCCTTGCCTCACCGCCACACTATTCCAAGACTTCGGGCGGGAGGCTGTCAATCCGTGAGGAGCAGTTGATGCGACATTATGAAGTGGTGTTTCTGGTTCACCCGAGCCAGAGCGAACAGGTGGCGGCCATGGTCGAGCGCTACCGCGGCAATCTGGAGAAGCGCGGCGGTGTGGTGCACCGGTTCGAGGATTGGGGGCGGCGCCCGCTCGCCTACCCGATCAACAAGGTGCACAAGGCGCACTACATCCTGATGAATGTCGAGTGCGACCAGGAGGCGATCGACGAGCTGGAGAGTGCCTTCCGTTTCAACGACGCGGTGCTGCGTAACCTGATCATCCAGCGCAACGCCGCGGTCACCGAGCCGTCCGCGTTGGTGAAGACCGGCGAAGAGCGCGAGCGCCCGGAGCCGCTGGGCGGCGGCGATGCCGACAACGATTAGGCGCAGCAACCACACCTGAGCACACTACATCATGGAAAACAGCTCCCGTTTTTTCCGCCGCAAGCGTTACTGCCGGTTTACCGCCGAGGGTATCGCCGAAATCGACTACAAGGACCTCAACCTGCTCAAGGCTTACGTGAGCGAGTCCGGCAAGATCGTGCCGAGCCGCATCACCGGGACCTCGGCCAAGTACCAGCGGCAACTGGCCCAAGCCGTCAAGCGCGCCCGCTTCCTGGCGCTGTTGCCCTACACCGACGGGCACTGATGGGGCTTCGCTGCGGCACCCGCGCGGCGCGCCGTGTGGGTGAGCGCGTGGCCGGCAGTCGCCGATCGGCATCCGGTTCAGCGCCCGCTTGCGACCCATGAAAGCCCTGGCGGCACTCATCATGCGGGGGCCGCTCCAGGCGGCCCTGGTGACTGGTGCGACCGGTCTGTTCGCGCTGTTTTTTCCATTGGTCGGATTGATCAGCAGCGCGTCCATGGCCCTGGTCACCCTGCGCGGCGGGGCCAGGGCCGGAGCCCTGGTCGGCGTGTCGGCGGCGGCGATTTGCACACTCGCGTGCGTGTTCGTCTTTGGATCGCCCTGGCCGGCCTTGGTCGTTGTCGTGGTGCTGTGGCTGCCCGTCTGGGCGCTCGGGATCGCCTTGCGGTTCTCCCGCTCGCCGGCTTTCGCGATTCAGCTGGCGGGCCTGGTCGCGGTGGTTCTGGTCCTGCTGTTTTACGCGCTGACAGCCAACCCGGTGGAGTATTGGGCGGGTTTCCTGGCGCCGCTGAGCCAGGCCGTGGTCAAAGACGGCCTCGTCGATGCGGCGAATGCGCAGGCGCTGTTTGGCCAACTGGCGCGCTGGATGACCGGCACCTTTGCCGCCGGTCTGCTGCTCCAGGTCCTCCTGGGTCTGTTCATCGGGCGCTGGTGGCAAGCCCTGCTCTATAATCCCGGCGGCTTCGGAGCGGAATTCCGGACCTTGCGGCTGCATCCGGCGTTTGGTGCCATTGGTGTCGTGCTGGTTGCCCTGATCGGTTTCACGCGGGGCCCCGGCCTGGTCGCGGATCTGTTGATCGTGCTGTCCCCCCTGTGGTTGTTACAGGGACTGGCGGTGATTCACACCCTGCAAGCGGCCTATGGCCTGCATCGCGGCTGGTTGGTGGGTCTCTACGTGCTGTTGGTCGTGTTCATGCCCCACGCCGAAATCTTAGTGGCGTGTCTGGGCCTGGTGGATATCTGGGCCGATCTGCGTGCCCGTCGCGGACGGCGCCCCCCCAGCCCCGGCTGAGGGCGGCGCGCGCGGCGGCCGCATCCGGGGCGGTCCCCCAAGAGACTGAGGAAAAGAGAAGTGGAAGTCATCCTGCTGAAGAATGTCGGTCGGCTCGGCGCACTTGGCGACAAGGTCAAGGTGCGCCCCGGATACGGCCGTAATTACCTGGTTCCCGGCGGTTTCGCGGTGACCGCCACGGCCAAGAACCTGGAGGCCTTCGAGGCGCGCCGCGCCGAGTTGGAGCGCGCCGCGGCCGATAACCTGGCGAGCGCGCAGACGCGCCAGGCCGCGCTTGCCGGGACCCGGGTGACCATCGCCCGCAAGGCCGGTGAGCAGGGTCGCCTGTTCGGCTCAGTCGGCACCGGCGACATCGCCGCGGCCCTGACCGCCGCGGGTGTGCAGGTCGCCAAGGCGGAGGTGCGCCTGCCGGGCGGTCCGTTCCGCGCGACCGGTGAGTTCGAGGTGACGCTGCACCTCTACACCGACGTGGACGCGACCATCACGGTGGACATCGTCCCCGAGGCTTGACCGCGGCCTTGATCCTCGGTTTCCGCCGCAGTCCTGAGGCGGAAATCGGGTTCACAGTTGGGTAGGCGCGGGTTAAAAACCCGCCCCTATGCTCGGCTATCACGTTCGACGGCTCTATTTCCTGGCGAGCTTGGCGTGAGCTTTTGCGGGATTTAGGCTGACCGCCGACTGTTCTTTCTAGGATGATCCATCGCCCCTTGCCCGCGTCCGCGGGAGGGGCCAAGATCCCTGCCGATCGATCCCTCCCCTGCGACTGATGGTGTGCCGATCCGCTTGGCCGCGCGGCACCGGGGCGGGCTTTGCCATTCATCAGGTTGTCGCGCGGACGACCGGCGCGGTGCCGGTGTGCCGCTCGCGCCCGCGGGGGGAACATGCTCGAACCGACCGACCAGGAACTCCTGGTTCCTTATCCCGACTCCGCGACCGACAGTCTGCGGACGCCGCCTCATAACATCCACGCCGAACAGTCGCTGCTCGGCGGTCTCATGCTGGATAACAGCACCTGGGACCGGATCGCCGACATGGTGGTGGAGCGCGACCTCTATCGGCGCGAGCATCGCCTGGTGTTCCGCGCGATTGCGAAGCTGGCGGAGGCGGACCAGCCGTTCGACGTGGTCACCCTGGCCGAGACCCTGGAGCGCACCCAGCAATTGGAGCCGGCCGGCGGTCTCTCCTATCTCGGCACCCTGGTCAACGAGACGCCCAGCGCGGCCAACATCAAGGCCTACGCCAAGATCGTACGCGAGACCTCGGTGCTGCGCCAGATGATCGCCGCGGGCACCGACATCGCCGACAGCGGCTACAACCCCGGCGGGCGCGAAGCCGCCGAACTGCTGGACGCGGCGGAGCGACGGGTATTCGAAATCGCCGAACAGGAGAGCCGCGGCGGCGTCGGCTTCCAGCCGATCAAGACGCTGCTGACCCGTGCGGTCGAGCGTATCGACGATCTCTACCGGCGCGACGAGCCCATCACCGGACTCTCCACCGGCTTCACCGACTTCGACATGATGACCTCCGGGCTCCAGCCCTCGGATTTGATCATCGTGGCGGGGCGTCCGTCGATGGGCAAGTGTGTGGAGGCCGGCACCGAGGTGCTGTTGGCGGACGGCAGCCTGGAAACTATCGAGACAGTCGTACAGCGAGGCCAGGCGCGTCTGCTGACCCTGGGGGATGACTGGCGTCTGCATCAGACCGAACCCTGCGCGTATGTCGATGACGGCATGAAGCCCGTGTTTCGGGTCACCACCCGTCTGGGCCGTGAAATCGAGACCACCGCCAGTCACCCCTATCTGACCGCCACCGGATGGCGTCCGCTGGTGGAGTTGGCCCCCGGAGAGGCCGTCGCCGTGCCCCGGCGTCTGCCGGTCTTCGGCGACACACCCATGCGCGACTGCGCGGTCCGTCTCCTCGGCTATCTGCTGGGCGACGGCAGTCTGACCGCCGCCTCGCCCAAGCTGACCAACGCGGATCCGCGCATCCAGGCCGATTTTGTGGACGCGGTCACGGCCTGGGTGCCGCAGGGGCGCGACAGCGCCGCGAAGAACGCTCCCAATGCGCTTACCCGCTGGCTCGATGGGCTGGGGTTGTGGGGCCGGGACGCCCATGGCAAGTTTGTCCCGGAGGGGGTTTTTCGTCTGCCCAAGGATCAGGTGGCGCTGTTCCTCAATCGGTTGTTTGCTACCGACGGCTGGGCGACGGTGCTCGCCACCGGTCAGTCGCAACTCGGCTATGCTACGGTCAGCGACCGGCTCGGGCGCCAGGTGCAGCACCTGCTATTGCGCTTCGGGATCATCGCCAAGCGGCGGCTGCGGCAAGTCAAGGGTCCCAATGGGCCGGCGCGCTGTTGGCAGTTGGACATCACCGACTCCAGATCCATCAAGACCTTCCTGGTCGAGATCGGCATCTTCTCCAAGGAGACGGCGCTGGAGCGGGTCCGCCTCGCCGGGGCTTTGGGCGATCGGCGGCTCGAGGACCTGGCCGCGAGCGACCTCTACTGGGACGAGATCGTCGCCATCGAGCCGATCGGCTTACGCCAGGTCTATGACCTGACCATCCCCGACACACACAACTTCATCGCCAACGACATCTGCGTCCATAACACCAGCTTCGCGATGAACCTGGCGGAACACGCCGCCATCCAGGGCCGCTATCCGGTCGCGGTGTTCAGCATGGAAATGCCGGGGGATGCGCTTGCCATGCGCATGATGGCGTCGCTGGGGCGGATCGACTCGCACCGGGTGCGCACCGGTAAGCTGGAGGACGACGAGTGGCCGCGTCTCACCTCCGCGGTCAACATCCTGGCCGGCGCCTCGCTCTTCATCGACGACACTCCGGCCCTGTCGCCCACCGAGTTACGTGCCCGCGCCCGGCGGCTCAAGCGCGAGCAAGGCGGGTTGGGGCTGGTGGTCATCGACTATCTCCAACTCATGCAGGCGCCGGGCTCCAACGAGAACCGCACCACTGAAATCTCCGCCATCTCCCGGTCGCTCAAGGCGCTGGCCAAGGAACTGTCGGTGCCGGTGGTGGCGCTCTCGCAGCTTAACCGCAGTCTGGAGCAGCGGCCCAACAAACGGCCGGTGATGTCGGATTTGCGCGAGTCGGGCGCCATCGAACAGGACGCCGACCTCATCGTCTTCATCTACCGCGACGAGGTCTATAACGTCGAGAGCAAAGACAAAGGCGTCGCCGAGATCATCATCGGCAAGCAGCGCAACGGCCCCATCGGCACCCTGCGGCTCGCGTTCCTGGGCAAGTACACCAAGTTCGAGAATTACACCGACAACTATTACGGTGAGGAGATGCACTGAGCCTTGCGGAATCGGACCATCCAAACGGAGCCCTTCGATGCCCCTGACCGCGCCCGCCCAGCCCGTCGACCGCTTCACCTGGAGTTGGGTGATGCGGTTCGAGTACTCACCGCATCCTACGCGCTGCCATACCCGACGCCATCGGGGTTAGAATGCTACAAACCAGGCGCACCCAAGGATTCCCATGCCCCCGGCGGCTCAGAAACATGCCCTGCTGATCGGCAATGACCGCTATCAGGAGCTGCCGGATCTCAAGGTCCCGGCGGCGGATGTGGCGGGGTTGGCGCGCGTGCTCACCGATCCGGCCATCGGCGGGTTCGCTCCGGCGCTGGTCAAGACCCTCGCCAATCCCGATTATGCCGTGGCCCATCGGGCGATCGGCCGGTTGTTTGCCAATCGGCAGCGCGACGATCTGGTGCTGCTGTATTTCTCGGGTCACGGCGAGCTCGATCACCGCACCGGCCGGCTCTATCTCGCGTTGCCCGACAGCGAACGCGACTGTCTCGACGGCACCGCCCTGGCCGACACCTTCATCACCACGGTGATGGACCGCAGCCCGGCCGGCCGCCAGATCCTGATCCTCGACTGTTGTTACGCCGGAGCCATTGGCCGCAAGGGCGCGGTGGTGACCGCCGCGACCTTCGGTACCGATCCGGCCGCGCCGCCGCCGGACGCCGGTTACGGGCGGGTCATCCTCACCTCCTCGACCGCCGGCGAGTCCTCCTGGGAGGGCAACCGCGTCATCGCCGGCGTGGAGCGCTCGCTCTTTACCCATTTCCTGATTCAGGGTCTGGAGACCGGCGAGGCGGCGGCGGGCGCGCCCGCGGTGAGCGTCGAGCAACTCTATCGGTATGTCCATGCCGCGGTGGTCAAGGCCACCGCCGCCGGGCCGCGGCGCATGACCCCAGAGCGGTTCGGCCAGGTGCGCGGCGAGCTGATCCTGGCCCGCAACCCCCAGGCGCGGGCGCCGGCCCCGGACCCCAAGGACCTGCTGGGCGCCGACCTGCTGGCTGATCTCGCTTCGGAGAACCATCGCACCCGTATCGGCGCCGTCGGTGAACTGGCGAACCTGATCCACCAGGCGCCGCTGCGCCAGGTCGTTATCGCGGTCTTGGAGGATTACAACGGCTGCGGGGCCAAGACCGGGGTCTACCGGCAACAGACGCTGCCGGTCGACAGCCTGGCGGCCAACCCCTGGGGGCTGCATCATGTGGCCGGGAACGTCTGGGAGTGGACTTGCTCGGCCTATGCCGACCTTTATGATGGCAAAGAGACGGCTTGTATTAGCAAGAATGATGCCAATACTTGGCCGAACCGGGTGATCCGCGGCGGCGCGTGGGACAACCAGCCTGCGTGGCTGCGGTCCGCGAACCGTTTCTGGCTCTGGCCGTCGGCCCGGTACGTCACCCTCGGTTTCCGCCTCGCCCAGGACCTTTGACCTTTTTTCTCTATTCTTTTTCCCTTTTCATTCTTTTTTAGTCCCTTAGGCACAATAATTGCTTTACTCAGCTTGCCCCGGTCGTGGAATCTTGTCATGAACTGCTGCTCCGGCTCATTCCGCAGTTGGACGGATTTCCCCGCAATCGGCGGTTTCCGCTCGGCGAGATCTGTAGGGTCCGCTGTGCGGACCGACGACCGTGCAGATCGCGAGGCGGCCGGGTTTATGACCAAGCCCCCTGGGTCTTGATCGTCATTCCGGCCATCGGGTGCACAAGCGCTAACGCAGTCCACCATCGCGAACGATGCGGTTCGTGCCTCACCGCATCCTACGTCAGCGCCCAAAGGTCATCGAGGTTGATCGTCACCGCCGCGAAGGGCGGCAGTGACGCCCGTGCACCGCCCGCGCACCGCCCGATTTCCCGCCAGACTCGGCCTTCCAGGGCATAGGCTTCCAGCGTGTGCGCACGGGGGTCGATCAACCGGGCATGACCGATGGTATAAAGGGTATCAGGAAGCCGGCTACAATCGTCCGGTAGTGATCGCCGAGGATCCAACGATGAGCCCCAGTCACCCCCCGTGCAACCCCAGACCCATTTCCGGTCCCTTCCGCGCCGACCAATTGCGCGAGGGGGATCGCTACGAGCTTTCGGCGGGACACCCGCTTTATTGCGCCCCCGCCGGTCCGGTGCATGCTACCGGCAACCTGCGGGGCGCGGCCGTGCTCGACAGCGACCCGGACGTCGAGTGGGCCGGCATCGATGCGGGCTTTTCGCCGGAGCCCGGGATGCTGCGCGCCCCGGACGTGGCGGTCGGCCCCCAGCCCGCCGTCGGCCGGGGCTGGATCGCGTCGGTGCCGCCGCTGGCACTGGAGTATGTCGCGTCCGGTCAGGACGAGGTCGATCTCCAGACCAAGATCGCCGAGCTGATCGGCCACGGCACCCGGCTGGTCTGGGTCGCGCGGCTCACCGGCCCGCGGCGGGTCGAGGTCTATGCCGCCGGGCAGCCGATGCGCGTCGCGGTCCCGGGGGAGGATCTTCTGGCGCCCGGCATCCTGCGCAATCCGGTTCCGGTCGATGCGCTTTTCGACCGGGCGGCCGGCGACCGGGCGACCCTGCGCAACCTCCTGCAGCGCTCCGGCTACGCGGACCTGGAGGCGGTACGCACCGAGGGCCGTGCCGACGGACTCGCCCAGGCCGTCCTCAATCTGCTCGCCGGGCGCGGCGTCCCGGTGGACGAGGACACCAGGGCGCGTGTCGGCGCCTGCCGGGACCCCGATCAGCTCGACCGCTGGCTGCTGGCCGCGGCCACGGCGCAGCGTGCCGACGGCATCTTCGGCGACTGAGCCGGCCTTGTCCGTGCTCGCCCACAGGCCGGAAAACGCTCTACAATAGGACACCCCGCCATGAGTTCAATGCTGAAAGAACTCCAAGCCCTTGAAGTCGAGCTTCATCATCCAGGCGTGCGCTGCGGCCGTGCGAGGCTTGAGCAACTGTTGCACCCTGAGTTTCACGAGGTCGGCCGGTCTGGCCGGCGGTACGACCGTGACACCATTCAGAGTCAGCAGCCATGGCCACCAACCCCACTAAGACCCGCGCCGCCTATGTCTGTAACGCCTGCGGCGCGGCCCAGCCCAAGTGGAGCGGGCAGTGCGCGGACTGCGGGGCCTGGAATACCCTGGAGGAGGTGGCCCGCCCGCCCGCGGGCCAATCCCGCGCGGGCGGGCGGGGCGGCGGATTCGCCGCGGCCGGGCCGACCGAGTCGGTGATCCATACGCTGGCGGATCTGCGCCCGGAGGAGCGGGTGCGCACCAGCACGGGCATCGGTGAACTGGACCGGGTGTTGGGCGGGGGGCTGGTGATCGGCTCGGTGGTGCTGCTGGGCGGCGATCCGGGGATCGGCAAGTCGACCCTGCTGCTGCAGGCGTGCGAGTCACTGGGGGCGGAGCATCCGGTGCTCTATGTCAGCGGCGAGGAGTCGCCGCAGCAGATCGGGCTGCGCGCCCGCCGCCTGGGGGTGGTGGGCGCGGGCATCAGGCTGCTCGCCGAGACCTGCGTGGAGCGGGTGCTGGCGCTGGCGGAACGCGATCCACCGCGGGTGATGGTGGTGGATTCGATCCAGACGCTCTATACCGACCTGCTGCAATCGGCGCCCGGTTCGGTCAGTCAGGTGCGCGAGACCGCGGCGCAGTTGGTGCGCTTCGCCAAGCGCGCCGATACGGCGGTGTTCCTGGTGGGTCATGTCACCAAGGAGGGGGCGCTGGCCGGTCCGCGGGTGCTGGAACATATGGTCGATACGGTGCTCTATTTCGAGGGCGAGTCGGGCGGGACCTTCCGGCTGGTGCGGGCGATCAAGAACCGCTTCGGGGCGGTCAACGAGCTGGGCGTGTTCGCCATGGGCGACCGCGGTCTGCGGGAGGTCAAGAACCCCTCGGCCATCTTTCTCGCGCGCCATGATCAGCCGGTGCCCGGCAGTCTGGTGATGGTGACCCGGGAGGGCACCCGGCCGCTGCTGATCGAGGTGCAGGCGCTGGTGGACGAGAGTCCGCTCGCCAATCCGCGGCGCGTCGCCCTGGGGCTGGATCAGAACCGGCTGTCGATGCTGCTGGCGGTGCTGCACCGCCACGGCGGGGTGGCGATGTTCAACCAGGATGTCTTCGTCAACGTGGTGGGCGGGGTGCGCATCGGCGAGACGGCGGCGGACTTGCCGGTGCTGCTGGCGGTGCTGTCGAGTTATCGCGATCGTCCCCTGCCGCTCGATCTGGTGGCCTTCGGCGAGGTGGGTCTGTCCGGGGAGGTCCGGCCTGTCCCCAATGGTCCGGACCGCCTGCGCGAGGCGGCCAAGCATGGCATCCGGCGCGCCATCGTGCCGGCCGGTAATGTGCCCAAGGAAGGGGTGGAAGGCCTTGAGATTCTGGCGGTCAAGACGCTGGCGGCGGCGATCGACGGGGTTTAGGCGCGTTCCGTCAACTCCCACGTGTTTTTCGTTCCCACGCTCCGCGTGGGAATGCCGGGCGGGCGCTCCGCGTCCGGTCTTGGCGCCGGACGCAGAGCGCCCGCACTTGCTACCACGCAGGAGCGTGGGAGCCAGATCAGTTGTGAGGAAAGCTGTCTAATACACAGATTCATATTCGGAATAATCTCCCGACCATGCTATATTCAGAGTGCTGTCTCCCTGGAAATTGCACTCCAAACAGGGTTTACACCGTGAAGCTCCTGCTCGTCATCGTGCTGTCGGCGCTCCTCGCCATCTTGCCGTTCTCCGCGCCGGCGGGGCCGGTGGCGGTGCAGGGCGTGCGCATGACCCCGGCAGCAGGCCAGACGCGGCTGGTGCTGGATCTCAGCGGACCCGTGACCCACAAGATTTTTCCCCTGGAGGGACCGGACCGGCTGGTGATCGATATCGCGGATGCCGAATTGACCGGTCAGGCGCTCCAGAGCGGCGCGGATGACCCGATCCTCATCGGTCTGCGCAGCGGGGTGCGCGAGGGGGATGACCTGCGGATCGTCCTTGATCTCAAACAGCCGGTGCGGGCGAAAAGTTTCCCAATGGCGCCGGATGCTGATCACGGACATCGGCTGGTCGTGGACCTGATCCCGAAGGGCGCGCCCAAGGGCAGCAGCGCGGCGCGGGCGGCCACCGCGTCCCGCCCGGCGGCCGTCAGCCGGGCGAGCCCGGCGCGCGATCTGGTGGTGGCGATCGACGCCGGCCACGGCGGCGCCGATCCAGGAGCCATCGGTGCCCGCGGCACGCGCGAGAAGGACGTCACCCTGGCCATCGCCCGGCGCCTTGCCGCTTTGGTGGACAAGGAGCCGGGGATGCGGCCGGTGATGATCCGCGACAGCGATGTGTTCGTGCCGCTGCGCCAACGGATGCGCAAGGCGCGCAAGCATGAGGCGGACATCTTCGTCTCGATCCACGCGGATGCCTTCACCGACCCCAAGGTGCGGGGGTCCTCGGTCTTTACCCTGTCTCGCGGCGGCGCCACCAGCGAGGCGGCCAAATGGTTGGCGGATAAAGAGAACAGTGCCGATTTGATCGGCGGGGTCGATCTGGGGGCGAGTGATGATGTGCTGGCCGGGGTGCTGCTGGACATGGCTCAGAATGCGACGCTTGAACACAGCGCGGACGCCGCTCGAGCGGTGCTGAGCAATCTCAGCCGGCTCGGCGCCACGCACAGAGGGGAGGTCCAGAAGGCCGGGTTCATGGTGCTCAAGTCGCCGGACGTGCCGTCCATGCTGGTGGAGACGGCGTTCATCACCAATCCGGCCGAGGAGGCGCGGCTGCTCAACGCCGCCAATCAGCAACGCCTGGCCCAGGCCATCCTGGCGGGGATCAAGCAGTATTTCAACAAGTACCGGCCACGCAGTCTGGTGCGCGGTTCAAACAAGGAGGCAGCCCAGCAGGCCGCTGCGGACGCCTTGGCCGGCGGCGCGGCAGTCCCGGCGAGTGCCCCCGGCGGCCGTCAACATGCCATCGCGGCCGGGGATACGCTGGCCGTGATCGCCAAGCGCTATGGGGTGAGCCTGTCGGCACTGCGTTCGGCCAACAACCTCGATGGCGACGTCATCCGCGCGGGCCAGGTGTTGACCATCCCTGGGGGGAGTCCGGGTGACGGCTGACCCCGGCATTCGCGTCCTGCCGAATCATCTGATCAATCAGATCGCCGCCGGTGAGGTGGTGGAGCGTCCGGCCTCGGTGGTGAAGGAATTGCTGGAGAACAGCCTCGACGCCGCCTGCACCCGGGTGGAAATCGATGTCGAGCAGGGCGGCATCAAGCGCCTGCGGGTACGCGATGACGGCCGCGGTATCCCGCCCGAGCAACTGGCCCTGGCGCTGTCGCGACACGCCACCAGCAAGCTGTCCGACCTGCACGATCTGGAAGCGGTGGCCACCCTGGGGTTTCGGGGCGAGGCCCTGCCGAGCATTGCCTCGGTGAGCCGGCTGACGCTGATCTCAAGGGCGCGGGGGGAGGGGAGTGCGCACGAGGTGAGCGTGGGTACGGACGGTGAACCCGCGGCCCCCCGTCCGGCCGCCCACCCGCTGGGGACCACGGTGGACGTGCGCGACCTCTTCTACAACACCCCGGCGCGGCGCAAGTTTCTGCGCACCGACAAGACAGAATTTGGCCACCTGGACCAGGTCGTGCGCCGTATCGCCCTGGTCCGCCGGGAGGTCGGTTTCACGCTGCGCCATAATGGCCGCACCGTGTTGGAACTGCCGGCGGCCGGGGACGACCCGGCGCGGGTGCGCGGCAGGCTGGACGCCATCCTCGGTGCGGGCTTCGGCGAGCAGGCCCTGTGGGTGGACGAACAGGCGGTGGATCTGCGCCTCTCCGGCTGGGTCTTGCGGCCGGCGTTCTCCCGTGGTCAACCGGACCAGCAGTTCTTTTATGTCAACGGCCGCATGGTCCGCGACAAACTGGTCACCCATGCGGTGCGTCAGGCGTTCAGTGATGTGCTCCATCACAGCCGGCATCCGGCCTTCGTCCTGTTTCTCGCGCTCCCGCCGCGGCTGGTGGATGTGAATGTCCACCCGGCCAAGCACGAGGTGCGCTTTCGCGAGGGGCGCCAGGTTCACGATTTCATCTATCGCGGGTTACAGCGGCGCTTGGCGGCGGGATCTTTGGGGTCGGCCATGCTGCCCGCGGTCGCGGCACCTGTGGAGGAATCACGGATCGCACCGCCGCCGGACGCATCCGCGCCATTGCGCACCGGATCCCTGGGGTTGCGGGTAGCCGAGGGGTCGGCGTCGCAGTATGCCGCGGGGCTCGCGTTCCAGCGTCCGGAGGTATCGCCCGCGGGTCCGGCAGCGGCACCGCTGCCGAACGCGGGGGCGACCGACAGTCCGCCCCTGGGTTTCGCCCTGGCCCAACTCAATGGCGTCTACCTGCTGGCCCAGAACGCCCAGGGTCTGATCATCGTCGACATCCATGCCGCCCATGAGCGCATCGGGTATGAACGGCTCAAGGACGCCTGGGGTGTCGGATCGATCGTTCGCCAGCCGCTGCTGGTGCCCGTCAGCGTGCAGGTCAGCCCGCGCGAGGCTGATTTGCTGGAGGCGCAGCGCGAATTTCTGGAGCGCCTGGGGCTGGTGATCGACCGCCTGGGTCCGGGTACCCTGGCGGTCCGCGAGGTTCCGGCGTTGCTGCGCGATGCCGACCTGGAGCGTCTGGTGCGCGATCTGCTGTCCGATCTGGCGGTGCACGGGGCGTCCGACCGGGTGACCGCGGCGGTCAATCAGGTCCTGTCGACCATGGCCTGTCACGGTGCGGTGCGCGCCAACCGGCGCCTGACCCTGGATGAGCAGAATGCCCTGCTGCGCGCCATGGAGCGGGTGGAGCGTGCCGATCAATGCAACCATGGGCGGCCGACCTGGGTCCAGATCGGTCATGGGGAACTGGACCGGTTATTCTCACGGGGGCGGTAAGGCGATGCCCGAATCGCCACGCGCGCCAAGCGATGCATTGACGGTCGATGCAACGAAGGGTGTAGGATAAGCCCAGGCGTCGGCTCCGCCCCATGGCGCCTCGCGTTCCCATCGCGTTCGTTATCACCATTCGCCATTGAGGAGTCCGCGTATCATGACAACCAGCAACAAAGCGGTCGTTGAACGAGGCGCCGCCACCCGTGATCACTTCAGCCGCCAGGTCGCGGGTGTCAATGCCATCGAGATCAAAGTCACCATTCCGGATCATCAGGTCGAGGAGGCGATGATCCGGTTCAACTTGACGGTCGACAATGATGAGGAGCGCTATATCTATTTTTTCGATACCCCTGACCTCGACCTGTTCAAGGCGGGGATGATCGCGCGGGCGCGGCGCATCGTCGGGGACGCGCACGATAGTACGGTCAAGTTTCGCCCGGTGATACCCGCCGAGGTATCGGCGGCCTGGCGTGCGTTCGACGGCTTCAAACTCGAGGCGGATGCGAGCGAGTCCGGCGTGACCAAGTCCGCCTCGCTCACCATGCCGGTGGCCAAGGGGCTGATCAAGCAGGTGGTGGCCGGGGAGAAGCCGGTCGGCAAGCTCTTCACGAAAGACCAGGAGGTGTTTCTGTCGGCCATTGGTCAGCAACACATCGACTACGATGCGCTCAGTGTCCTGGGCCCATTGCAGGCGCATCGCTGGAAGTTCGAGGACGCGGCCTGCCCGTGGCCGATCACGGCAGAACTCTGGAAGCGCCAGGATGGCGCGCGCCTGATGGAGTTGTCGATCAAGGCCCCGGTGGTTCAGGCCGCGGTGGCCATTGCCGGCTTCGTGGCCTTTGTCGCCGAAATCGGCGCCGAGCGCGATCTGGAGCAGCAGACCAAGACCCGGTGGGCGCTGGAACACCACGCGACGCTGCTGCGCGCGCCGGTCGCGGGCGTTTAGTCGATTGTCGGAAAATCCGGGCTTGATCATCGTTCCGGCCAGCCGGGCCGTCGGCCAACTGGAGTCCAAGGTAGGATGCGGTGAGGCACGAACCGCATCGTTTGCAATTCCACGGCTTGCAGATTCGCCACCGGGTCGGGAACGACCCGCACGGCGACCCGCTGGCGTTGGTGCGGTTCGCAAGCTTACCGTACCCTTGAGAGACGTGGCGGCCGGCACGATGATTGAGATCAACGGCTAGGTGGCGGACACAAATCGATGAGACACCCACTTGGCGGCGGGGCGCGGGTGTGGTAGGATACTTGGGGACTAGACTGCGTGCAGTCCAGACCACTAAGAGGATATCCGGAACGGAATATGCTTAAACTGAGAAACTCTATAATCTACAACGCTTAATCTATCAAGCGCCAAAAGCGTCATATTGTCCGAGTTCAGTGACATATCAATAAATTTCAACCGGTTGTCTTTTATATGCAATTTCTGAACCGGATTTCCTCTAAGTACGTCAATAAGATAATTTGTAATCAATAGCCATGAAAATTAATAGAATAGTCTTTTTCCCCAAAGGACCGAAGAATCTCTCCAAGAGCAGATCGCAAAGCGTTCATACTTTCGTAAGCGTAACTACTCAGGTCTATCCAAGCGCATGAAATATCGAGATATTGACTTGGCGCGACGGACTCTCGACGGACTACGGCAACAGGGCGACGCTATGAACATCAATACGTTACAAAGTTGTTGCGATGAGTGTGCGAAAGTCGAAACTCGCTAACAAACTGTACTAATTGACGTTTTCACGAAATCGCCTACCTGAGTAGTTACTCGTAAGCGTTGTTAGGAAGCCAATCGTATTTTATTTTGCTCCATAAAATCTCGATCAGATTTAGCTGGGGCGAATAAGGTGAGATAAAATAGAAAGTAACTCCTAGCTTTTCCCAATCCTCGATTCTCTCAGTAAACTCTTTGCTCTTGTGAATTGAAGCATTATCAGTGATAACGACCGTAGCTTTAGTTCGACTTTCTGCAAATTGATCTACAGATTTAACAACAAAAGCACTATCGATGCTGCCTTCTTTACTAAACGAAATTAAATCTTTTAAGCTTGGGCTCATAAAACCCAAACAATTTATCCGTTTTGAGCGCGAGGAACGAATACTTATGGTGCCTTCTCTTCCGATATCTTGCCAAGAGTAAGGAACGCATGGAGTCAAGTCAAAGCCCGACTCGTCCATAAAGACATAGATCAATTTCACCGTCAGCCGCCATTTGCTTAAGTTCTTGAACGTCGGATTTTGCTTTCTCATATTGTTCAGGATCAGGCTTACCCTTAGTAACTTTTCTTTCTCTTTTCCATGACTTACCGAGCTTCTTCATGATTCTGCGAAACGTTTCGATGCCCGCTTTTTTCCCAGTGCGTTGTTCTACCATGTTAGCAACTTTACGTAGCGAACGAGGCTCCTTCTCTATACACTCCAGAATGATATTTTCATCCTCTTTGTTAAAGGTCGGTTTTGAGCTGCGTCCTTCTAGGTCGTATAGTCCTTCGATTTTATGTTCGATCCATCTTTCAGCCCAGTTACGAATAGTATTAACATGCACTCTCTCGATCTTCGCTACATCGTCAAAACTCCTGCGGTCCTCCAGTAGAAGCAGAATTGCATATGCACGACTACGCACCTGCCGCGGCTCATTTCCTTTCGTCATGCGATTAAGTTCATCGATCTCGTCCTGAGAAAGATAGTAATTCATGAGTATCTTGTATTCCACAAAGATTCCTGCATGATCAAGATAAATATCACGAATAATTGTAAAGCGACATTAGACCATTCTGCAATAAAAATTTTTTAAGCTCATAGATAGTTATAATTGTTATCCTGAGTTTTAATAGAATGGGAAATCCCCCGGCTTTGCCGGGGGACCGAAAAAGTTTGAC
>JACDZG010000063.1 GCA_013426805.1 Chromatiaceae bacterium | reverse complement strand
ATCGGCAGCGACGGGGAGGTCAGACCCGTGCCGTGGCGGCAACCGTCGTCCCCGGCACCGCAACCCCTGCCTAAACCATAACGCCCTTCCGATCGTTGCGGCCGCCTATGGCCGCAAGTTTGGGGTCCAGGTGCAAGTCGGGGGAACCCGGGCCTTGACCAATGGGAAGACCATTCGGATCCCGCACATCAACGACAGCCCCGTCGCCAAGACCCTCGCCTGAGGTTACCTGACCCACGAGGCGGCCCACGTCCGCTATACGGACTTCACGGCGTTCAGCGAGACGGGGAGCCAAGGCGCGCTCGTCAAGCACGTGATGAACGTCCTGGAGGATGTGCGGATCGAGGCCGCGATGATCCGGACCTACCCCGGGACCGCGACCACCCTGTGGGCGGTCGAGGCGTTTCTGATTCAAGAGGGACATAACCGGCCAGTGCAGCCAACGGAGCAACCCGTTCAGATCATGGCGGGGTTCGTCTATACGCACTGTCGTCGGCGCTTCCTGCGCTGGGATGGCCTGGATGCCATGGCCCGCCAGGATGAGCAGGTACTGCGCAAGACCTTTCCCCCGACTTTTGTCCATCGGCTGCTGGGGCTTCTCACCGAGGTGCCAAGCCTGGACAGCACCAGGGCCGCCGCCGACCTGGCCCAGCGCATCGTTGCGTTGATCCAGGAGGAAGCGCAGGAGCCGCCGCCGCCCTCGCCGGGGTCCGCTGAGGACTCGAACGAAAACGACGACCAGGAAGACGACGGCGATGATCAGCCCCCGCAGAGTCAAGGCGACGATGCACAAGCCGGTGGCGCACTGCCCAGCGAAAACGACAGTGCTGCTGGAAACGGGTCCGATGAGGACGCAGACACGGGAGACGAGGAGGGCGCCGGCCCTGGCGCCGGGCCGTCCGGTGACAGTGGCGAGGACCAAGGTGAAGGGTTCGATGGGAGTCAGGATCAGCGCCCCGGGACGAGTCACGACGCCGCTGAGGACCGCGGCCCCGCCGCGCCCGCCGGCAACGGCACCGGTGACGAAGGCGACGACGGGCGCGAGGCCCTGCAGGCGGTGCTCTCCGCCGGGGAAAGCGATCTGCCGGAAGACCCCTTCCAGGCCGTCGCTGAAGCCCTGAGCCGGCAGGCGACGGGCCACTCAACCCTGCTGCTGCCCATCCTGGAGAACTACGAGGGCCACGTGCTCCAAGGCCAAACGGCACTCGCCCGGGTGCGGTCGGAGTCCGCGAAGCTCACCGCCCGCCTGCAGGGGTTGGTGCAAGCCCACACGATGACTCAGACCAGGACGGTCCGGCGTGGACGCACGTTGAGCGCGAACCACCTCCACCGGGCCGCGGTCGGCGACGATCGGATCTTCGCGCGCAAGGATCGCCGCGTGGCACCCAACACCGCGTTGCACCTGCTCGTGGACCTCTCGGGGTCCATGCAGGGCTATCAAGATCAGATCGCATTGGATGCGGCAATGGCGCTGGCGCTGGCCTTGGAACCGATGCGCGGTGTCTCGTGCGCCGTCACGGCGTTCCCGAGCCGTTATGGGTTTGCTGATCAGGTCACCCGGATCACCTCCCATGGCGACCGCCTGCAGGCGCGTGCGGGTGCGTTCGTCCAAGGCGGGCGGGGCGGTACCCCGATGACCGGCGCCCTGTGGTACGCCGCGGCGGACCTGCTGGCGCGCCAGGAGGAACGCAAGGTCATCATGACGCTCACGGACGGTGGCCCCGATGATTGGAGCAGCACCAAGGAGATGGTGGACCGTGCCGGTGCGGCGGGGCTGGAAATGATCGGCGTGGGCATTGCGACCCAGGTCGCGGGCCTCTTCCCGGTGGCCATTCGGATCGAGACTATTGCTGACCTCAAGGGGCAGCTCTTCGGCATCGCGGAACGGTTGCTTCTCGTGTAAGAACCGAAAAGCCAGAGAGAACCAGGTTTGGCAGTCCCTTGCGGACTGTCCGGCCTGGTTCGGGAGGCATTCTGGCCATGGGTTTTCCCGCTCGAAGCGGAAGAACGCATCGCCAGCATGACTTCTTCGGTTCTCCATGCGGAGACCGAGATCACCGCCAGCTGTGCGGAATAGTAAGAACAGCCGCAACGACGACCAACCCGCAACCCCAACCGGGAGCATGGCTCCCCGCGGGGTGGCCTGTCTCCTTATGAGCATTAGAAAACATGAATATATCCGAAGAGATCGCCGGCCATATCGCCACGGCCGTGCGGACCCTCGCGACGACGGCGAGTAGTCACCTGGGTACCGACTGCATCTGGCACGCCATGGCCTGTCAGCACCTACTCGCCCGCGAGGGCATCGACGATGCGCGCCTGGTGGCTGGCTATGCGGCCTGGCGCGTCGACGGTCATGACCCCGGCGCGGTGGTCCACCTCAAAGGGTCCGCCGTGGCCGCCGGTTCCGGCGGATTCCTGTTCCACACCTGGGTCTCCTGCGGGAGCCAGGTTTTCGATGCGACGACCTATCAGTTCCGCCATAAGCTGGCCGAACTCGATGCAGCCGACGGCGGCCGGACCAGGGTGACCTGGTGCCCGCCGTTCCTCTTGGTCGAGCGCCAGGACTGCAAGCCCTGGCGGTCGGTGCGCGACGGATTGCGGGCCGGATTGTTCTGTTACGACGCCATCCCGGCGATCGTCGAACAGGTCACCGGTCATCCCGATACCCACTTGGATGCGGAGGCGATCACCCTGCTGGAGCAGGTGTATGAACGCGTCAAAGACGGAAACCAACTCATCGTGATCGGACCGTGCGGCATGGCCGCTACCACCCAACGTTAAACCCATTCCATCAACCCCACGGGAAGGCAACCTCCTTGATAAAAGGGGGCGTGCGTCTCCCCACTTCACTTGAGCCGCAGGAATAGCGCCGCTCACGACCGTTAAGCCACGCGCCGCACGCCCTAGCGCGGCGCTGCGACCCAACAGACCCCCATGGGGAGACGCGTTCTCTCTGCGGGGGAAGGTGCGTCTCCCCGATTTGACTCATCCAGGAGACCACCATGGCCAAACAACTTTCCCTGTTCGCAGAGGACGCGGACGACGATGAGCGCCGCTCCGCCCTGTCGCCCACCGACCGCACGCTGGTGGCGAAAGCCATCCGGTGTCTGGAGGCGGTGTATCTAACCAAGGGGGACTGCCTCACCAGTCCGCAAGCGACCCGCGACTACCTGAAGCTGAGGCTTTACAGCCTGGCTTATGAGGTCTTCGTGTGCTTGTTCCTGGACAACCGGCACCGGGTGATCCGCTACGAAGAGTTGTTCAAGGGCACCATCGACGGAGCGAGCGTGCATCCCCGTGAGGTGGTGCGGCGCGTCATCGGGACGCGGGCTGCCGCGGTGATCTTTGCGCACAACCATCCCTCGGGAATTGCCGAGCCCAGTCAGGCAGACTTGCGGATTACGCAAAGGCTGAAAGACGCGCTGGCCCTGATCGACGTGCGGGTCCTCGATCATCTGATCGTCGGCGAAGGTGATACCACCTCGCTTGCTGAAAGGGGATTGCTCTAACCAGCCCATGGGCGACAGGGGATCCCCGGTTGGGATTGCCTGTCGCCGCATCCGACTTTGGAGATTGCGATGAATGACCACATCGAGGCGGCCGTAGTCCGCCAACACGCCCGCGGCCAATGGTTTGGCATCTTGGGGCGGCTGGCGCCGAGCTTGGAGCCGGCCCTGGTCCGTCCGGGTCGGCATGTCCCTTGTCCCGTCCATGGCGGACAGGACGGCTTCCGCGTCTTCAACGATGCCAACGAGGGCGGGGGAGGGATCTGCAATACCTGCGGGCCCCGCCGCGACGGCTTCGCCCTACTGATGTGGGCGAACGACTGGGGGTTCCGCGTGGCCCTGGAAGCGGTGGCCCAGGATCTCCGGCTGGATGGCGGCGGGTTCTGGAGCGCCGCGAAATCGACACCTCGGCGAGCACCCGTTTCGGCGCAACACCGGGATCACGCGGGCGCGGAATCCGCCCTGCGGCGGATCTGGTCGGAGACCCTGGACCCGTATGGGCGCGAGGCCCTGCCGCTGCGGCGCTATCTCCTGCGCCGCGGGATCGACGCGATGCCGGACCCCGCCGTTGTGCGGTTCCATCCCGCACTGGGGTACTACGAGGAGCGGGTGCGGGTTGGGACCTACCCGGCCATCATCAGCCGGGTTACCGATGCCGCCGGGCAGCCGGTGACGCTGCATCGGACCTACCTGACCACGGACGGCGCGAAGGCGCCGGTGACGAGCCCGAAGAAACTGATGCCCGAAATGGGCACTTTGAGCGGTGGGGCGATCCGGCTCTTTCCGGCCGGCGCCGAGTTGGGTGAAGGCATCGAGACCGCTCTGGCGGTCCGGCAGCGCACCAATATGCCGGTGTGGGCCGGCGTCTCAGCAGCACTCGTAGAAGCCTTCGAGCCCCCACCTGGGGTGACCCTCGTCGTCATCTGGGCGGACCTCGACCGCTCCGGACGAGGGGCGTTTGCAGCCAACAAACCAGAAGAACGGCAAATCGGGTCAGGTGCCGCTGAACGAAGCAGCTCGCGAGGCGTTGTCGTCACGAGCCAGTTTTCGGGCCTTGCATTGTCCTGCGTCGCCGTGGGTATTTTGTGCCAAGGATGGGGAGCGCATCGTCAACATCCGGAAGGCGTTCACCTCGTGCGTCCAGAGTGCGGGCTTGGAGGATGTGCATCCTCACGATCTACGCAGGACGTGCGGAAGTTGGCTCATCCAGGCAGGCGTGCCGATTGAGCGAGTGTCGGAGCTTCTGCGCCACGCCGATGTGGCGATAACCCACCGGGTCTATGCCCGGTTGAGGCCCAGCGACCTGGCGGATGCCATTTCGGTGCTGGATCACGAAGGGATCAGGTTGTCACGTTAGTTGTCACGCACACCCGCCACGGGCGGGAGGAGTAGAAAAAAACCGGTCGTAACCGGTTGATATAAAGCGGGAATTTGGTCGGGGTGACAGGATTTGAACCTGCGACTTCTGCCTCCCGAAGACAGCGCTCTACCAAGCTGAGCTACACCCCGTGAAAAAGGGTCGATCGCGACGACGCGCGCGGGATCAGGCGTCGTTACTTGATCCGATAAAGTAAACCACCACGCATCAGTGGGTCCGGCTCACCGCAAAATCGGCCAAGGCGGCAAGGGCTTCGGCAGCGTCTGAGGGGGGGAGGGCTGAGAGCGCCTCACGAGCCAGACGGGCGTGATCCAATGCAAGCTGCGTAGTGTACTGGATTGCGTCAGTGGACGCAATCGCCCGGATGACGTCGTCGATGCGTTCGCGTCCGCCGCGCTCAATGGCTTCGCGCAGCAGTTGGCGCTGCTGCGTGGTGCCCACCTGCATGGCGCGCAGGACGGGCAGGGTTGGCTTGCCCTCGTCGAGGTCGTCGCCGACGTTCTTGCCCAGTTCCGCGTTGCCGGTGTCGTAGTCGAGGGCGTCGTCGATCAACTGGAAGGCGATCCCCAGGTGGCGGCCATAGTCGGCCATCGCCGTCTCGATGTCGTGCGGACTGTCGGCGAGGACCGCGCCCAGCCGGGTGCCGGCCTCGAAGAGAGTGGCGGTCTTGCGCACGATGACTTCCATGTAGCGTGCCTCGTTGGTGTCCGGGTCTTTGGTGTTGAGGAGTTGGAGCACTTCGCCCTCGGCGATGCGATTGGTGGCGTGGGCCAGGATCTCCATGATGCGCATGTTGCCCACGTCGACCATCATCTCGAAGGCGCGTGAATACAGGAAGTCGCCGACCAGGACACTGGCTTCATTGCCCCAGACCACGTTGGCGGTCTCGCGGTTGCGGCGCAGCTCCGAGCTGTCGACGACATCGTCGTGCAGCAGGGTGGCGGTGTGGATGAACTCGATGACCGCGGCCATGTCGATGTGGTGCGCGCCCGAATAGCCGCAGGTGCGCGCCGCGAGCAGCACCGCCAAGGGTCGCAGGCGCTTGCCGCCGCTGTTGACGATGTAGTGGCCGATCTGGTTGATCAGCACGACGTCCGAGCGCAGCCGCCGCACGATGAGTGCGTCGACGCTCTTGGAGTCTGCAACGACGGGGAGGCGGATCGCGGAAAGGTCCATGCGCTGGGGAGTTCTTCAGATCACGAAAAATAAGGGCCGGATGATGCCCGCGGATGCTAGGTGCGTGTCATGGGGCTGTCAAGGTGGACAGCCGATTGTGCTGCGTGTGATTCGGCGGCGCAACTGTTTTCTGTTGACGTGGCGAGTGTACGCGGGTATCGTCGTGGGTCTTTCACCCGGCGCGGAGCGTCGGCTTTTGACTTTGCCTGGGGAAACTCAAGATCATGTACGCGGTGATTCAGACCGGTGGCAAACAATACCGGGTCTCCGAGGGTGACACCCTCAAGGTCGAAAAGCTCGTGGTCGAGCCGGGTTCCGATGTCGCGCTCGACAAGGTGCTGCTGGTTGCGGACGGCGAGTCGATCAAAGTCGGCACGCCCTATATCGACGGCTGTACAGTGACCGCGACGGTCAAGGCCCACGGGCGCGGCGACAAGGTTCATATCATCAAATTCCGGCGGCGCAAGCATCACCTGAAGCGCCAGGGCCACCGCCAGTGGTTCACGGAGATTCAGATCACCGGCATCAGCGCAGGCTGATCGGGAGGCAACGATGGCACACAAAAAGGCAGGCGGTAGTTCGCGTAACGGTCGCGACTCCGAGTCCAAGCGACTGGGAGTCAAGATCTACGGGGGCCAGACAATCACGGCCGGCAGCATCATCGTGCGGCAGCGCGGTACGGGTGTCCACAATGGCGTCAATGTCGGTCTGGGCCGGGATCACACGCTGTTCGCCCTGAAGGACGGCGTGGTGCGCTTCGTGGTCAAAGGCCCGAAGAATCGCAAATTCGTCACCGTCGAGGCCGCCGCATCCTGAGTCATTCCGGTGGCGGTCCGCAGTCGCCCGCTCGGCCGGCTCTGCGGCAAACCACCGGTGAGCGGGATTCCACTGGCGTCGACGCGAGAGCCTCGTCCTCCGGGCGGGGCTTTTCGCGTTTTAGGCTTAAGGCCGCGGACAGGTCATGAAATTCGTCGACGAGGCATTCATCCGGGTCGAAGCCGGTGACGGCGGGAGCGGCTGTGTCAGCTTCCGCCGGGAAAAATATATCCCCAAGGGTGGTCCGGACGGTGGCGACGGGGGGGACGGCGGCAGCATCTATCTGGTCGCGGACAACAATCTCAACACCCTGGTGGACTTCCGTTTTCAGCGCATCCATCGGGCCGAGCGCGGCCACAACGGGATGGGCAAGGATATGCGCGGGCGCAGCGGCGCGGATCTGGTCGTGCGCGTGCCGGTGGGAACCCGGGTCTTCGATCCGGAGACCAACGAGTCCCTGGGTGAGTTGCTGGAAAACGGCCAGCGTCTGCTGATCGCCCGCGGCGGCTTCCACGGTATCGGCAATGCCCGTTACAAGTCCAGCACCAACCGTGCGCCCCGGCAGTTCTCGCCGGGCTCCCTTGGGGATCGGCGCGACCTGCATCTGGAGTTGATCCTGCTGGCCGACGTCGGCCTGCTGGGTTTTCCCAATGCCGGTAAGTCGTCGCTGATCCGCCAGGTCTCCAGTGCCCGTCCCAAGGTGGCCGATTATCCCTTCACAACGCTTTATCCGAATCTTGGGGTGGTGCGGCTGGGGCGCAGCCGCAGCTTTGTCATCGCGGATATCCCGGGGGTGATCGAGGGCGCGGCCGAGGGTGCCGGGCTCGGCATTCAGTTTCTCAAACACTTGGCACGGACCCGGCTGCTGTTGCATCTGGTCGATATCGCCCCCTTCGACGAAGATCAGGATCTGGCGGGCGAGGTGCGCAAGATCGAGACGGAACTGGCGGCTTTCGGCGGGGATCTGATCGACAAGGAGCGGTGGTTGGTCTTGAACAAGTGTGATCGTCTGCCGGATGACGTCCTGGCGGCGCGCCGCACGCGGATACTGGACACGCTGGGCTGGCAGGCTCCGGTTTACGAAGTCTCCGCCCTGACCGGTGCCGGGACCGACCGGCTGATGGAGGATCTGATGCGTCGGCTGGAGCAGATCAAACACGAGTCCGGCGAGGCCACCCGCGCCGATGACCCGGAGGATGCCGAGTGGCATCCGCTCGACTCACAGTAGCTGGCCGACGGCTACGCAACGCTCAACCCCACGATGGATTAGGATGTCGTCTTGATCTCCCGTAACAGGCTTCCGACGACCCGCCGTTGGGTCGTCAAGATCGGCAGTGCACTCCTGACCCGCGACGGGCAGGGTTTGGAGCGGGGCATGCTGATGCCCTGGGTGGAGCAGATGGCCGCGCGCCGGGCGGCCGGGCACGATGTGGTCCTGGTGTCATCCGGTGCCGTGGCCGAGGGCATGGCGCGGATGGGGTGGCGCGAACGTCCCAAGGCGCTGCACGAACTCCAGGCGGCGGCGGCCATCGGCCAGATGGGTCTGGTGCGTGCCTATGAGGATTGTTTCAAGACCTTCGGTCTGCACACCGCCCAGGTCCTGCTCACCCGTGACGATCTGGCCGACCGGGCACGTTATCTCAATGCGCGCAGTACCCTGCGGACTTTGCTCAGTCTGAAGGTGATTCCGGTCATCAATGAGAATGACACGGTGGCGACGGACGAATTGCGCTTCGGCGATAACGATACCCTGGCCGCCCTGGTTGCCAATCTCATTGAGGCCGAGGTGCTGATCCTGCTTACCGATCAGGATGGGCTCTTCGACCGCGACCCGCGGGGCGATCCGGAGGCGCGCCTGATCAGCGAAACCCGTGTGGACGACCCGCAACTCGACATGGTGGCGGGCGGCAGTGTGACCGGCCTGGGCACCGGCGGGATGGTGACCAAGGTACGGGCGGCCCGCCTGGCGGCTCGTTCCGGGGCGGGGACCATCATTGCCCCCGGGCGCGGGGAGGGGGTTCTGACCCGCATCGGCGCCGGGGAAGCCGTCGGCACCTTGCTGGTGCCGGTGCAGTGTCCTCAGGCGGCGCGCAAGCAATGGCTCGCCGGTCACCTCCAGGTGCGCGGCCGACTGATCCTGGATGCGGGCGCGGTGCGGGCACTGCGCGAGAAGGGCACCAGCCTGTTGGCGGTCGGCGTCAAGGCCGTGCATGGCACCTTCAACCGCGGTGAAGTGGTGGCTTGCGTGGACGAGGAGGGCAGGGAAGTGGCGCGGGGCCTGGTGAATTACGACGTGCAGGAGTCACTGCGCATTCGCGGCGAACCGACCAGCCGCTTCGAGTCGATCCTGGGGTATGTGGATGCGGATGAACTGATCCATCGGGATAATCTGGTCGTGCTCTGAGGGGTCAATGCCATTAAGTTAAGCGCCGACGGCGCGGCTTTTCGTTCCCACGCTCCGCGTGGGAATGCCGGGCGGGCGCTCCGCGTCCGCTCTTGGCGCCGGACGCGGAGCGCCCGCACGTGCTCCCACGCAGGAGCGTGGGAGCCAGAATGGCTTAACTTAATGGCATCGGCTCTGAGGGGTGGCGGCTGGGCGCTTGGACCTGCAGCCTTGGCGGCTCAGCGATTTGAAGGGATGGTTCGATCATTCCTGAATAGCAACGCCGAACGCTCTCGCGTCACCGGTTTCCCGCTTTGAATGCCAACGTCGGCCAACCATCGGGAAGCAGAAAATGGACAGCTTTGAATGCACCGTTCGTCCATCGTGAGCTTCAGTCGCCGGTAGCATTGACCGAAAGCCCCAGCCGCCGGGCAGTAGCACCGGCGGCCGGCGGCTGAACCGACACTTACTTACTTTCGTTGGTCTCGAACAGCCGGTAGACCACCCCGGCGACCGCGCCGCCGATCAGCGGTGCGGCCCAGAACAGCCACAGTTGCGTGATGGCCAGCCCCTGCCCGTTCAGGAACAACACCAGGGCCGGTCCGGTGCTGCGTGCCGGGTTCACCGAGGTGTTGGTGACCGGAATCGAGATCAGGTGGATCAGAGTCAGCGCCAGGCCGATGGCGAGGCCGGCGTGGGAGCCGATGCCGCGCTTGTCGGTCGCGCCCAGAATGATGAACAGGAACATGGCGGTCATGACGACTTCCATGATGAAGCCGGTCATCATGGGGTACTTGCCGGGCGACAGTTCGCCGAAGCCGTTGACCGCCAGGCTGTTCGCCGCCAGAACGAAGTCCGGTTGGCCCTTGAGAATCATCAGGAGCAGGAAGGCGGCCGCAATGGCGCCGATGGTCTGGAAGATGATGTAGACGGGGGCCTCAGCCGCGCTGAAGCGGCCGCCGGCTACCAGACCGACCGTCACGGCCGGATTGAGGTGACAGCCCGAGATGTGTCCGATCGCATAAGCCATCGTGACGACGGTCAGGCCGAAGGCGAAGGCGACGCCGAGCAGGCCGATACCGATATCGTTGGTGCCGACCATGAAGACGGCCGCCAGGGCCGCGCTGCCGCAACCGCCGAGTACCAGCCAAAAGGTGCCGATCATCTCGGCAAGGGAACGGGAGATCAGAGGCATAGCTAACTCCACATCAAATTCTAGGTCTTAGGTCCAACGCGAGGATGCCGGGTGGTCGCCATCGCCGAAACCGCAAGAATGAAGCGGATCGCCGCGATGGACCCGGCGGTGTCTTATTTTCTCAGGCGCGCCGCCTGAGCCGGGCGGATTGTAAGCGACATCCAGGCGGATTGGCAGACTTCGCCATATCGTTTTTTCTTTGCCTGATGATCAGCATACCCCATCAATGGCACAACGGCTGTCGGCCGATCCGAATGCGGTTCTTCGCGCTATTCTTTATTGATTACCATCCTGAGCGTCAATCACTTACAAAAAGCGCTTGTTAAGCTCGGAAAAAGCAGTCTGTCAGTGCTTTTGCTCGGTCACCGAGTACGGGAGTTCGTTACAGGCTAAAGAACCCGCCAGGTGTCGTTTTCCTTGATTAAGACAACCTCCAGACGCTTGAGTACCGAGTCGGCATCACCTACCGCGGAGTCGACCACGATGGTGCACCGATACAGATCCCTGCGCTCTTCGAAAGGGTCGCACTCAAGCAGGTTGACTTTGTTCAGCCGGATGCCGAGTTGCGCGGCTGCCTTGGCGCCGAGGTACTGCTTGGTACCGGCATTGATGCTATTGATCTTGTTGGTATAAGCGGCGCGGAGGTCGGTCTCGGCTGGACCCGGGCTCCCCGCACTGGCCGCGGGTGACGGCGGCGATTGCCCGGGCTGTTCGGCGGCCTGGGTGATACCGACGGTTGCGGCAACGAGCACGGCAGCGATCAGGGGATTGCGATGCATCGAACAAGGTCCGGGTCACATGGGTTCGGCGGGGGCGCGGCAACCGGAACATAGCATATCCGTGGGCCTACCGATGCCTTCTGATGCCTTCTGATGCCTTCTAAGGTTGCACCGCCGGGCAGAAGTTCGTAGCCTTAGGCGTTGACCAGTCGTTGCCCTGAAGCCCAGTGGAGGCCCAAGCGTGGACACCCATACCGAGATCGCCCGCTTCAATATGATCCAGCAGCAGATTCGCCCCTGGGGGGTGCTGGACGATCGCGTCCTGGAGGCCATGGCCGCGCTCAGGCGGGAGTCCTTCGTGCCGGATGCCTACCAGGGGCTGGCCTATGCGGACATCGAGGTCCCGATCGGTGAAGGTCAGATCATGCTGGCCCCCAAGGTCGTGGGGCGTCTGCTGCAGGCGCTGGATGTGCAGCCCGGCGCGCGGGTGCTGGAGGTCGGAACCGGCAGCGGTTACCTGACCGCCTGTTTGAGCCTGCTCGGTGCCGAGGTCATCAGCCTGGAGATCGACCCCGTGCTCGCCGCCGCGGCGCGCGCACGGCTGGCGTCATTGGGTCTGGAGCGGATTGCGATTCGCGAAGCGGACGCCCTGGCCGGACCGACCGCGGGCGGCCCCTTCGCCGCCATTGCGGTCACCGGCTCGGTTCCCCGGACGGCGATCCTGCGGGTGCTGGAGGATCAACTGGCCGCGGGAGGGCGACTGTTCGGCATCCTCGGCGATCCGCCGGCCATGGAAGCCTGGCTCATGACCCGCCTGCCGACCGGAGATTTCGCGCGCAAAGGGCTGTTTGAAACCTGTGCCCCGCGCCTCGCCAATTGTCCCGAAGTACCGGTCTTCGTATTCTGAGTCGGAGGACAACCCATGAGTATTCATCAAGCCCAGATGCCCCTGTGTCAGCGGGACTATTCGCAGCTGCTCATCATTGATGCCCAGGAGCGGCTGGCCGCTGCCATGCCGATGGATGAGCTCGATCTGGTCGTCGACAACATCAATCGCTTGATCGCCGCGGCCAAGGTGTTCGGCATCCCGGTCATCGCCACTCAGCACAATTCGAAGGGTCTGGGTCCGATCATCGAGTCGATCAGCACGAATCTGCCGCCGGATAGCCAACCGACTGAGAAGACGGCCTTCTCCTGCTGCACCGCGACGGGGTTCGAGCGCAATATCTCGGCGCATCCGGAGCGGCGCCAGTTGATCGTGGTCGGCATGGAGGCGCATATCTGCATCTCACAGACCGTGTCCGGGTTGCAGCGCTGGGGCTATCAGGTCTTCGTCCCCGCGGATGCCATCATCTCCCGCAAGCCGGCCTGCAAGACCAATGTGCTGGATCGGATGCGCACGAGCGGCATTCAGGTCCTGTGCGCCGAATCAGTCGCCTTCGAGTGGATCGGCGACTCGACGCAGGACAACTTCCGCGAGGTCTGGTCGCTGTTCAGGAATACCTGATATCCAGACCGGGCCTTGGCGTAGGGGCGGGTTTGAAGGGCGGGTTTGAAACCCGCCCCTACCGACGGTGATCGCGTTCGACGCACGTATCATCGGGCGTCGACAGCAGCCCCTCGATCAGCCCGAGCAACCGCTGCAAGGCGCCGCGGTTGGCCTCAACCACCCGTCGGCCGTGCTCGCCGATGTCGGCGCGCAGTGACGCATCCGTCAGCCAATCGATCATGGTCGCGGCCAGGGCCGGCGCGTTGGCCACCTGCACCGCGGCGCCTTCAGCGACCAGCAATTCGGTGATCGCCGCAAAGTTGAAGACGGCCGGACCCATGGCCACCGGCACCCCGACCGCGGCGGCTTCCAGTGGATTGTGACCGCCGGTCGGGACCAGGCTCCCGCCGATAAAGGCGGCATCGGCGGCGGCCAGGAAGATCGGGAGTTCCCCCATGCTGTCGCCCAGGAAGACCGCCGTCTCCGGCGGGCAGGGCACGCGGGCGCTGCGCCGCGTCAGTGGGAAACCGGCGCGTTGGATCAGCCCGGCCACCCGCTCGAACCGCTCGGGGTGGCGCGGCACCAGTACCAGCAGGGCCGTGGGGACCTGCGCACGGATCTGCCGGTGCGCTGCCAGCATGAGTTCCTCCTCGCCCTCGTGGGTGCTCGCGGCGATCCAGACCGGGCGATCGGCGACGCCCCCACCCCAACTCCGGCGCATCGCCTCGGACTGGTCTTGCAGGCTCGCCGCCGGACGCAGATCGAACTTGATGCTGCCGGTGACGACGACCCGTTGCGCCGCGGCACCCAGATCGCGGAAACGCCGCGCGTCCGCCTCGGTCTGCGCCGCGATCAGCGTGAACCGCTCCAGGGTGTCCCGCGTCAGCCGCGCGAGCCGGGCGTAGCCGCGTGCCGAGCGGGCGGACAGCCGCGCATTGGCCAGCACCGTCGCAATTCCGCGGGCGGCGCAGGCCGCCAGGGTATTGGGCCAGATCTCGGTCTCCATGACGATCAGCAGACGCGGCTCGACCCGGTCCAGGAACCGCGCGATCACCGCCGGCAGATCGTAGGGGGTATAGCGGTGGGTCACGGCCGCGCCGAACAGGTCTTGCACCCTGGCCGCACCGGTCGGGGTGGTCGTGGTCACCAGCACCGCCAGGGGCGGGTCCCGGCTCAGCAGGTGCTTGATCAGCGGCTGCGCGGCCTGGACCTCGCCCACCGAGACCGCATGGACCCAGACCGCCGCGGGCGGCGCCGCAGGCTGATCAAGCGCCAGGCGTTCGCTGATCCGGTGCCGATACGCCGGGGCCTTGAGGCTGCGCCAATAGAGCCGCAGCAACGCCGCCGGCAGCAGCAGGCGCAGGATCAGGGTGTAGCGTCGCAAGGTCATGGACGCGGCGTCCCGCGCCTGCCGCGTGGGTGACGGCAGCCCGCCCGCGTGGCGCCGCGAGGTCTCAAGGCTTGACGCTGGTCAATCCGACACTCACCCAATCCTGCATCCCGCCGCGGTACCATTTGAGCTTTTCGACGGGATAGCCGTATTTCACCAGGGTCTGCAGGTTGGCGGTGGATTGCGGGCACCAGATGCCGTTGCAGAAGAGTACCAGTGTCTTGGCGTCACCGAATGACCATTTGCCCCCTTCGCCCAGGGTGGCGCCGAACTCGTCGGCCAGGATGTGCTTGAAGCTCTCGGCTTCGCCCGGAGTCTCGAAGGTGCCGTTGGTATCGATATTGATCTTGTTCCAGGGAACGTTGACTGAACCAGGAATGGTGCCGCGCATCACCCAATCCGGCGTGCGCGAATCGACCACCAGGATACTCTCGTCGCCTTGACCGACGCGCTGGAGATAGGCGAGCAGTTCCAATTCGCCGACGGTCTCGACTCCGGGAACCGCCACCATTGGCTGGACGCAGAAGGGCGGACAGCCGCGATCGGTTTTCTGAAAGATCGCCGGCAGGTGGGCCGCGGGGTCATGTCCACGTTGGACCGTGACCGGCTGTCCGTTGTGCATCACCTGCACCGAGTCGAGCTTGGGAGTGATCTTGTTGCCCTCTGCCGCCGCGGGCTGAATAGCGGCGAACGCGGACAGAAGGGCGATGGCAAAGACGGCAGAGCGATTCATCTCAGGAAGCCTCCATCAGGAGCATAAGCGAATGAGGGTGCACGCGATCAGCGGCGCGACCGCCGGGCCGGCGGGTGTTGCGCTCGCCCTCGCATTACTTGGCGTGCACATAGGAGGGGAAGGTGGCGCCTTTCTGGCTGATCGCCTGCGCATAGCCGAGTTCGCCTTGTTGTTTGGCTTTGTTCGCCAGCTTGACCGCCGCATCGAATTGGCCGGATTTCAACTGTTCTTCGGCATCCTTGATCATCTTCGCGGTGTCGCGCCATTCTCCGCCAACCGAGTCGGCTTTGCGGCGCGCCGCCTCGGCCGCGGCAATCGCCGTTTCGGCCTCGGTCGCACTAAACTTGTTGGTGACGGCGACGGCTGGCGGCGCGGCGGTCGTTGACGCGGGTGCCGCCGTCACGGCCGGTTTGGCGGCAGCGGCCTGGGACAAGGCGTACTCGTCCTGCTTGCGCGCCCGCTCGGCAAGTTCGACCGCCTTGGTGTACTGGCGTGACGGAATCAGGTCTTGCGCCTCCTCGATCAGTGCCGCGGTCTCACTGGCCAGGCCGGCGGCCAACACCTTCTCGCGGGCGCTCAAGGCTTGCGCGATGGCCTGCTGCGCGTCGGCCCGATGGGCGGCCCACAGGCTCGTCGCCGGCACGGCCAGCAACAGGGCGACGGCCAGTGCGCCCGCGGAAAGACTGCGTATCTTCATCTCTTGGTTACTCCTCGTCTGGCCTCACGGATGCGCGCGGCTGCGTCGGCGTCACCCGGAGGCGGGGATTCATCGAGCGTGGGTCTTTATGTCTTGCGCCAATCAATCGGCAGCGTCGCCGCGCGGTCGGCGTCGATCATGATTGCGGACGCGCAACCGTGCAGTCCGTCGGTCGGCGTTGGCCGTCCGACCGGCCGGTTTGCCGCGGCCCGCTGACCGAAGCCGTCGCGGACGCTACTTGCGGGCACCGGGGCCGTTGAGTTCGAGACCGTTGTCCATGTAACTCATGAAATACTCCAGGTTGCGGTACTCCTCACTTTGTCCTTCGAATGCCTTGGCCCGGACTTGCTCGTTGCAGCCCTTGTAACGCCGGTGCAGGGTGGCGATCTCGCCCCACTTCGAGCGATAGACCGGGAAGTGGGTGGTGTGACCGAAGGCCGGGCTCAGGATCTCGGTGCGCAGGGTGGAGCCCGAATTCCCCATGTGACAGTGGGCACAGGAGAAATTGAACTGGCCGCGGCGGGCGAAGTAAAACTCCTTGCCCTTCTCATAAGCCGCCAGGGCGCGCGGGTCGTCGGCCGGGATCTCGACGTTGATGATCTGACCACGGGACTCGAAGGCCATATAGGCATTGATTTCCGCCAGCGGTCCGAGAAAGTAGCCATAGGGCTTCTCGCCATTGGCCACCCGGCATTCATTCACCAGCAGCGGCAGGGTGATCACCATGCCCCGCTCCTTGTCCCAGCGGGGGAATTTTCCGGCGATGCCCGGACCGTCCGGGAAGCAGTCCGCGTAGGTCTTGCCGTTGGCGAAGGGGGTCGCCCACAGGGTCTTGCCGTTATCGATGGCAGCCTCATAGGGCGGAAACTCTTCGATGGCCTCCCAGTTTTCGCGGCCCACCGGGTCGAGCGCATAGGCGCCGTTCTTGAAGTCGTCCGGGGGCACGTGCGGGAAGCGCTGCTTGAAATAATTCTGGAAGACGGCCTGGTCTTCTTGCGGGGTGACGGCGGCCGTCAGCGGTGAGCCCAGGGCGCATACCAGACCGAGAGCGGTCAACATCAGGTGGGTTTTCTTCATGCGGGAGTGCCTCCGGTAATGCGCGCTCACAGGGTCCAGACATAGGCCACGACGTCGGCCAGCTCCTGCTGGGAGAGGATCGCGTGCCGGCCGAACGGCGGCATGGCGGCCTCCGGGGTCTTGACGGTCGCGTCCCAGATCTGGATGGCCAGCGCTTCCTTGGTGGGATAGCGCGTCTGCATGGCGATCAGCGCCGGGCCGATGGCGCCCGGACTCTCGCCGCCGATGATCAGATGACAGGCGATGCAATTGCCCTTCCCGCGATCCATGGCGATCGCCTTACCGGCGGCCGGATCGCCGCTCGTGAGGTCGATCTTGGGCAGCTCGGACGCCACACCGACGGCGGTGATGGCCAAGGCACCCAGGATGAGCGCCGGTGCCCGCCGCCGGGGTATCGAGGGGAATTTCATGGTTGGAACCTCCTGATCTGGATCTTTGTTGTCGCGCGTGACGGGGCGGCACTGGCTGCCGGTCCCCGATCATGCGATTCTTCGCCGCACCGCACGCTTGGTCGGATCGGAACCTGTCGGATCGGAACCGCGCCCACGCGCCCGCGTGTGCGGCGGATGCTAACACTTGCGACCGGTTATGGCACCCGCCGCTCGCCGGCGGGCCCACGCGGTCGACCATCGCACCCCGACTGCCCTTGGGTCGTCGCCAACTGTACTCGCTGGAGGATTATCGCCATGTCTATCTCCCGTCGCGACTTCATGAGACTCATGGGCTTGGCTGGTGCGGCCGGGATGTTGCCCACCTCGGTCTTCGCCGCCGCACGCCAACCCGCCGACCTCTACGAGGTGCCCAAATTCGGCAACTGCACGCTGCTGCACATCACCGACACCCACGCTCAACTCAACCCGATCTGGTTCCGTGAGCCGAACGTCAACCTGGGGCTGGGCGCCGCGCTGGGCAAGGCGCCGCATCTGGTCGGCAAGGCGTTTCTCAAACAGTTCAAGGTACAGCCGGGCGGGATCGAGGCCCATGCCTTTACCTTCCTCGATTTCGACAAGGGCGCCGCGAAGTTCGGGGCGGTCGGCGGCTTTGCGCATCTGAAAACCCTGGTTGACCGCTTGCGTAGCGAGCGCGGCGACGGCAACAGCCTGTTACTGGATGGCGGCGACACCTGGCAGGGCTCCGGCACTGCCTATTGGACGCGCGGGCAGGATATGGTCGGCGCCTGCAATTTGCTTGGGGTCGACGTGATGACCGGCCATTGGGAGTTTACCTACGAGGATACCGAGGTCATCCGCAACATCGAGGCGTTCAAGGGCGACTTCGTGGCGCAGAATATCCAGGTCCGGGAGGAGGCGCTGTTCGACTACCGGTTCGCTGACTTTCCCGGCTTCAACGAAGACTCGGGCCTGGCCTTCAAGCCCTATGTCATCAAACCGGTCGGCGGGGTGCGGGTGGCCGTCATCGGTCAGGCGTTCCCCTATACCCCGATCGCCAACCCCCAGCGCTTCATCCCGGATTGGACCTTCGGGATCGAGGACGGGCGGATGCAGGCCATCGTCGACAAGGTGCGCGCGGCGGAGAAGCCGGATCTGGTCGTGGTCCTCTCCCATAACGGCATGGATGTCGATCTGAAGATGGCCTCCCGGGTCAGCGGTATCGACTGCATTTTCGGCGGTCATACCCACGACGGCATCCCGGTGCCGACCCTGGTCGAGAACAAGGGCGGCAAGACGCTGGTCACCAATGCCGGCTCCAACGGCAAATTCCTTGGCGTGATGGACCTGGACGTGAAGGACGGCAAGCTGCGCGACTATCGCTACCGCCTGCTTCCGGTCTTCTCCAACCTTATCAAGCCCGATCCGGAGATGGTGAAATACGTCGCGGGCGTGCGTGCGCCTTATCAGGACAAGCTCGCCGAAAAGCTGGCGGTCGCCGAGCAGACCCTGTTCCGCCGCGGCAACTTCAACGGGACCTTCGATCAGGTCATCTGCGATGCGCTGATCAAGGTCAATGATGCGCAGATCAGCCTCTCCCCCGGCTTCCGCTGGGGCACCACGGTGCTGCCGGGGCAGACCATCACGATGGACAACGTGATGGATCAGACCTGTATCACGTACCCGCAGACCTATCGCCGGGAGATGTCCGGCACCGAGATCAAGGCCATCCTCGAAGATGTCTGCGACAACCTCTTCAATCCCGATCCCTATGTGCAGCAAGGCGGAGACATGGTGCGGGTCGGCGGCCTGGACTATGTATGCGAACCCGGTGCGACCATGGGCAACCGCATCACCGAGATGCAGTTGAACGACGGCACCAGGATCGAGGCCGACAAGCAGTACGTGGTCGCCGGCTGGGCGACCGTCGGCAGTCAATCACCCGGCGAGCCGATCTGGGATACGGTCGCCACCTACCTGCGGGACATCAAGACGGTCAAGGTCGGTCGGCTCAATACACCCAAGCTGAAAGGAGTCAAGGGCAACCCCGGTATCGCCGATTATCCGTTGATTCTGTAGGGCGGTCTTCAGGCCGATACCGGCTACGCGGGTTGGTTGGACGGGACACGCCGCGTCGTCGCGGCCGCGCATTCGCTCGTGGGCCAGCCCTTGACACAGGGTCTGGCGCAACCAATCCAGCAGGTCGAGCCCCTGGTCGAACGCCAACAGGTGCTCGCCCGCCTGCGACAACACTGTACTTCCACCCTCAATTCCCAATCGGTTCGCTGCCACACGGAGGCGGTTGGTCATCCCGGGGGTCTCCAACAGAAAATCGCAAACTATGTGCGTTGCCGCACTGAGTTGGCGTGGTTACACCGATAGTCTGTCGGCAGAGCGTAAGGAATCCGTATTCGACGCTCAGGTCATGGCGACCGTCATGATCACACGCATCACCACGAGATCATCATGAACAAAGAGCAAGTCAAAGGCCGTTACGAAGAAGCAAAGGGCGCGGTCAAGGAAGCTACCGGCAAGGTCGTCGGTAATGAAGAACTGGAGATAAGAGGTAACGTTCAGAAGAACGCGGGCAAGGTCCAGGCTGGTTTGGGTGATCTCAAGGAAGATATCAAGGACGCCACCTGATCCTCCTGCCGTCAACTGAAGCCGGGCTGGTTCCAGCCCGGCCACCGACTGATACCTTAACCTCTCTGTCATAGAGAGAATGTCTCCCACGGAGACAGAAAGAATATAGTCGGACGGCCTTGGCGCCTCCGCCACCCCGGAACATGAAAGTCCTCTCGACCACTGTCGCTTTTGCCGGCGTGCGAGGCTGCGTCGTCAGGGCTTCCAGCCCTGACTGTTCCAGCTCCGACGCCGTCAGGCCAGGATGGCCTGACTACGCACTTTCACAGTCAAGCCTTGGATTCCCAAAGAGCCTGTTCAGGTGCAGGGCCTTGGTCATCGTTACGGCCGTAGGGCGTACTGCGCTGCGCTTGTCCATCCTACGAAGGTACGTGCTCTCAGGCCAGTGGTCGGCAGGATAGCCGAGGCCGATAACACTGCAGGTTACACGGGGCCGGATCGGTGGTTTAATCAGGTTGCTTCCACCCCGCTACGGTAAGCCGCCATGCAAGATCGTCCACTGACCGCTGCCGACCAGGTCCAGGCGCCAGCGCAGCCGCTGCCCATCGGTGATCTCAAACGACTGAAAATACTGTGTATCTCTGAAACAGGCTGGTTTGAGAACGCGACCCTGCTGGCCGACATCAAAGCAGCCGGCGGCATGGGCGAAAACCAATATCAACTGCCGTGGCCGCCGTTTGGTGACTTGCATCCCGAGAATGCAGCCGGTTCATCGGCGCTGATCGAGGCGGAAGGGTTCGATGGTCAGGTACACCGACTGCTTTTCGATACCGGCTGGAATCCGGCCTGGATGGATCGGCGTTTCGCCGAGGAAGGGGTGGACCGCTTACTGCAGGCGGGTGCGATCGAGTGCCTGATCATCAGTCATGAGCATTTCGATCACTTCTGGGGCATCGGTGCCACATTGAAACACTGTCCGTCGCTGCCGATCTACATTCCGGACGGCTTTCATGCCGAAGGATTGGCGCTGATCCAGCACCTGGGTCACACCGGACCACTGCACCGGGTCCTGCCGAATCAGCCATTGGCATTATTCCCCGGGTGTGTCCTGGCGCAGTTCCCCATGAACACATTGTTGCAGGTTCAGGGCGAAAACGTGCTGTATTTCAACATTCAGAAAAAGGGCTTGGCGATGGTCACCGGCTGCGGCCATGGCGGGGTACTCAATCTCCTCGATTATGCCCGACGGACCTTCGTCGGCGCCGAGCGCATCCATGCGGTCTACGGCGGACTGCACATCGCCCCGTTCGACGACTGGGACGAGGAACGCGACCGTATCATCGCGCAACTCGGGGCTTACCACATCGACCATCTGGCTTGTAATCACTGCACCGGGGTGATTGCCGCACGCAAGATGGTCGAGGCCGGCTTGCCGGTGCTCCGCGGCAGTGCAAGCAACGGGTCCAAGACGGATCTGTTTCTTGGCAATGGCGACGTGTTGAATCTCACCGCGGATGCTGAGTAATGACCGCGCTGGGCGCTGTTCAGTCGAAGGGCTTGATTGCCATCAGGCCACCCGCTCATGCTCGACCGTCCTGTTGGCGGAGACCAGACACGCGAGTACGTCCTCCCGCTCGAGCCAGGTATAGCCTTCCAACAGGGTGTCGATGTCGTCGCCAGCCGCCCTTCAAGGCAACTTCGACTACATCCGTTTCGCGCTTCAATCCGGTCAGGCGCATCGCTTCATTCATCAAGTCATCATCAATGGGGACCAGCGCATTCATGGTTTCGCCCCTTCAGTAGTCTTTTCGTGGTCAGTCTTGTACTCGTTGCTCGTCAGGGCGATTTCCCCGACCGCGGCGCGTCCCTTCACCTCGATAACGCGGACCTCGACGGCCGTGGCGGGGTCTTCCGGATGCGGCCGGCGGGAGATCAGGTCAAAGCCGCGGTTGTCCTGCTCCACGCTCTCCACCACCCAACCGCGTGCATGCTCGTGGGCGATGACCGCTCTGACCGCGATCCGCTCGATTTCTTCGTCCCGTACCATCGGGGCGATCCCCGGGGATTGGCGCTCGGGATGCGGCAACACCCAGGCCCGGCCATGATGCTGGATATCGGCAATGGTGCAGTGCCGTTCTTTGTGCAGATCAGCCAGGCGGGATTCGCGCCGGTGATTCAGTTCCCCATGGGGATCACCGCGACGACCTGGATCGGCTCGGGGATGACGGGGCCGCGGATGATGACGCGGGGCTTGAGTTCTGTGAGTTCCATTCGTGTATTATACCGCTCACATCAGACCGAAGGGAACGCGTGTGCCCAGTCCCGATCCGCTTACCACCGCCCTCGCGCCCATCGCGACCCTCGTTACCAATTGGGCGCGATGGACGATCCCGCTCGTGCTGCTCCTGGCAGCCCTCAGGCTGTTGCTGTTGCCGAAGCTGCGCGGGATCTTGGGCGAGCGGCGGGTTGGGGCAGTGCTGGAGCGCATTGGGACCGAGTGTTTGCATGATGTCATCTTCCCGGACGGCCGCGGCGGCTTGACCCAGGTCGATCATGTGGTTCTGACAGGTGCCGGTCTGGTGGTCGTCGAAACAAAAAATTACCGCGGGTCGATCTTCGGGCAGGAGCGGGAGGCGCAGTGGACGCAGCGGCTGGGGCGTCGGAGCTTCCGTTTTCAGAACCCGGTGCGGCAGAACTATCTGCATACCCAGGCAGTAAAGGCACTGGTGCCGGGTGTTCCGGTCCTCGGGTGGGTGGTGTTCACCGACAGCGCCCGTTTTCCGAATGGGAAGCCGGATGGTGTCTCCAGTCTGCGCGATCTGCGTCGGGAGCTGCGCGATAAGGTCGGTGACGTGCCGCCTTCCGCCGCGTTGCGTGCGGCCTGGGAACGGTTGAAGGGGCGGGCGGATCGGAGCAAGGAGGCACGCAAAGCCCACTTGGACGCCATTCGTGAGCGGCGGGGGCCGGATCGCGGCAAGCGCGCCGCTTGGGTCATGCTGCTGCTCTCGGCCCTGTCGTTGGCAGTGCTGGCCGTGCGGCCAAGCAGCAGGATGTCACAGCCGGCCAAAGCGGTGCCGACGGCGGTTGTCGGCCATCCCCCGCGGCAAGTCGCCCCGGTGCCGCAGCCGTCTACGCCTGCCCCCTTGGCGTTGTCCAGTCAGCCGAACGTTGACCGGGCCGACTGCAACAGCGCCATCGCGGCAGTCCTGATCGACAATAGCGCGGAGAACCGCGGCCGGCGTGACCGGGCCTGCGGCAAGCCGCCGCCCAAGCCTTCGAGGACAACCCCATGACCGGCAAAACCGTTGCCCAGCGGACCTATCTTCACATCAGTTGTCTGGCGGCGGCGGGCGCCGAATTGGCGGCCTGGGTCGCGGAGGCGGAGTGCCGCGCCGGGGTCCGTCGAGCGGAGGATTTCAATGTCGTGCGTTGCGATCTGGCGGGGGGACAAATCGCGCTGCTCAACTACCCGACGTTTTTCGATGAGGCCTTCCCGGCCCTGGCGACGAGTTGGCTGGTGGATCTGGACGCCGGCACCGTCGGTTACCGGACCTATGCCGATTCGCGGAATCCGCCGATCCTGCATCGCAAAGAACTTCTGTTGCCGGCCGATCACCCGCGGCGGGAGGAGTCCGCGGCGCTGACCCTGGCGTGTGAGTCGATCGGGCTCTTCGACCAGCCGACGCGCATCGGCTACCGGCGCCAGTGGTTGGATCTGGTGCGGGAACGCGGCTATCGCATCGATGGCCTGACCCTGCTGCCGTTGGGCAATGATGAGGGGGAAGGCGATCCGACGGTCGAGGGTTCGGCCGACGATGCCCTGCCGGTCAGTGAGACCCCGGTGCCCGATGGTCAGGGCGGGGGTTGGCAGGCGGCCCGCCAACTGACCGCACTGGTGCGCTACGGCCTGTCGGCACCGATCCAGGCGCTCGCCCGCCACGGCTTTCTGGATGGACGTCTGGCCCTCTTCGACTACGGCTGCGGGCGCGGCGATGACGTGCGCGCCTTGACGGCGAACGGCCTGCAGGCGGCGGGGTGGGACCCCTTTTATGCCCCGGAGCAACCCCTGCGTCCGGCGCCGCTGGTCAATCTCGGGTTCGTGATCAATGTGATCGAGGATCGCGACGAGCGCCTGGAAGCCTTGACCCGCGCCTGGTTGCTGACTGAAACCCTGCTGGTGGTCGCGGTGATGCTGGCGAATCAGAACGCTCCCCGCGGGACCGGCTTTGCCGACGGGGTCCTGACCCGCCGCGGGACCTTCCAGCGCTATTACACCCAGACGGAGATTCGCGCCTATCTGGCTCAGGCGCTGGACGAGGAGCCGATCCCGGTGGCCCCGGGGGTGCTCTTCGTGTTTCGGGACAAGGATGCGGAGCAGCGCTTCCTGATCGAGCGCTATCGCAGCCGACGCGGTCCGCCGGCATTGATTCCGGCGCGCAGCCGCCCGGCGCGGCCGGAGCGCAACACGCAAGGCCTGCCCCGGCCGACCCGCGACCGGTCGGCCGAACGCTACGCGGTGCATCGGGAGCTGCTGGATCGGCTGTGGAGCCGGTGGCTGGAACTCGGGCGCCAGCCGGAGCCGGACGAGGTCGGGGCGGAGCTGCCCGCACTCATGGAAGCATTCGGTACGCTCGCCAAGGCGCTGCGCTTCCTCGCCGGTCACCAGGACCCGGACATCTTGGCGCGCGCCGCGGCAGCGCGGCGGGCGGACTTGCTGGTCTATCTGGCGCTCAACCAATTCGAACGGCGCCGTCCTTACAAACATCTGGAACCCGGAGTGCAGCGCGACATCAAGGTCCTGTTCGGCGACTATGGGGCCGCGCAGGAGGCGGCACTCGGGCTGCTGTTCATGATCCGTGACACCCAGGCCATTGCCGACGCCTGTCAGGAGGCCGCGGCGCGCGGTCTGGGCTGGCTGGAACCGGGCGAGTCGCTGCAACTCCCTGCCAGCCTGGTCGAGCAATTGGCGCCGCTGCTGCGGGTCTACGTTGGCTGTGCGGCCGTGCTCTATGGCGACTACCGCGACGCGGACTTGGTCAAGATCCATATCGGCTCGGGCAAGCTGACCCTGCTGCGCTACGATGCCTTCGTCGAGTCCCCGCTGCCGCGCCTGATTGAGCGCGTGAAGATTCGGTTGCGCGAGCAGGATATCGATTTCTTTCTCTATGGGGACAGTAGTGGTTACCCGGCGCCCTATTTGTATCATAAGTCGCGCTATATCAATGAGGAGTTCCCGTACTATCCGGAGCAGGCGGCGTTCGAGGAGACACTGAGTGCACTGGCGCTGTGCGATCTGTCGGGATACGGTCCGAGTGCCGCGAAGTTCGATGAGATCCTGGCCCGCCGCCGTTGGGTGATCGATGGTTTCGACCTGCGCCGACCGGACACCGGGCCGGACCCGGATGCGCCGTGCGGGCGCTTCCTGACCTTTCGCCAATTGATCGAATGCGGCGAGACTCAAGGCCGCACCGGGCTGCCTAATCTCCCGCGCCGGATGGAGAGCTTCGACGCCTTGCAGGATTTGGCCGAGCAGGTGCTCGACCCGGTCATCGACTGGTTCGGCATGATCCGCTTGACCTATGGCTTCTGCTCGCCGGAACTGGCCCGTGAGATCACCGGCCGCATCGATCCCCGCCTCGATCAGCACGCCGCCCACGAGCACAACCGCCTGGGAAAACCCATCTGTTCGCGTCAGGGCGCCGCGGTGGATTTTCTCGTGGAGGACGAGGACATGGCCGAGGTCGCCCGCTGGCTGGCCCAAAACACCCCCTTCGACCGCCTCTATTTCTACGGTGCCGACCAGCCGATCCATGTCAGCTTCGGACCTGAGCACAATCGCCAGGTCGTGCGGATGGTGCCGACCGCGAATGGGCGGTTGGTACCGCGGGTGGTGAAGGCGGGGGAACTCACCGGGGCGAGTTGATCATCCTCTGTGTAGGGGCGACTTCAGTATCACTCCGTCTGCAGCCCCTCCACCCGCTGGAACCCCCGCGGCAGTGGCTTGCCGCGGCGGCCGCGCTCGCCCTGATAGACATCCAGATCAGCCGGTTTGAGGGTGAAGGTGCGCTTGCCGGAGAGGATGACCAGGCTGCCGCCGACGCGGACCACCGCGAGCGCGGCCACCCGGTCTTGCGTCTCGGCGCCCTTGGCGGCGGGGAGACTGATGATTTTGTTGCCTTTGCCGCGCGGCATCTCGGGCAGATCCGAGACCGGGAAGACGAGCAGATGGCCACTCTGGCTAACGGCGGCCAGACGCGCGCCCGCCAGGTCGGGCAGCGGCAGCGGCGGCAGCACCAGGGCGCCCGCGGGCAGGGTCAGCACGGCTTTGCCGGCCTTGCCCTTGGCGTAGAGTTCCTCCATGCGCACGATGAATCCGTACCCGGCATCGCTGGCGAGCAACAGTTGAGTTGCGGCCGACTCGCCCAGCACGGCGACGAAGCTGGCCCCCTTGGGCGGGTCCAGCCGTCCGGTGAGCGGTTCGCCCTGACCTCGCGCCGACGGCAGGGTGTGGGCCGGCAGTGAATAGCTGCGGCCGGTGGAGTCGAGGAAGACGGCCGTCTGGTTGCTGCGCAGCCGGGCCGCCGCGAGGAACTGGTCGCCGGAGCGGTAACTCAGCCCGGCGGCGTCGACCTCGTGTCCCTTGGCGGCCCGCACCCAGCCCTTCTCGGACAGGACGACGGTCACCGGCTCGCTCGGGGTCACCTCGGTCTCGTCGAGTGCGCTCGCGGCAGGGCGGGCGACCAGGGGCGAGCGGCGGGCATCGCCGTATTTCTCGGCATCGGCGGTGATCTCGTCGCGGATCAGCCGGGTGAGCAGCGCCGCGTCGCCCAGCAGCGCCTGAAGCCGGTCGCGCTCCGCGGCCAGGTCGGCCTGCTCGCCGCGGATTTTCATCTCCTCCAGGCGTGCCAGTTGCCGTAACCGCGTGTTGAGCACGTACTCGGCCTGGGCGTCGCTGAGGGCAAAGCGCGCGATCAACACCGGTTTGGGCTCATCCTCGGTACGGATGATGCGGATCACCTCGTCGATGTTGAGATAGGCGATCAGCAAGCCGTCCAACAGGTGCAGGCGGTCCAGGACCTTGGCCAGTCGGTGTTCGAGACGCCGCCGTACCGTGGCGGTGCGGAAGCTCAGCCACTCGGCGAGAATCTCCTTGAGGTTCATCACCCGCGGCCGGCCGTCGCCGGCGATCATGTTGAGGTTGACGCGGTAACTGCGTTCCAGGTCGGTGGTGGCGAACAGATGCGACATCAGCCGCTCCAGGTCGACCCGGTTGGAGCGCGGGACGATCACCAGGCGGGTCGGGAACTCGTGATCCGACTCGTCGCGGAAATCCTCGATCATCGGCAGCTTCTTGGCGTTGAACTGCGCGGCGATCTGTTCCATCAACCGCTCACCCGAGACCTGGTAGGGCAGGGCGGTGATGATGATCTCGCCCTGCTCGACCTCATAGACAGCGCGCTGGCGCAGGCTGCCGTTGCCGGTCTGGTAGATCTTCAGCAGCTCATCGGGGGGCGTGATGAGCTCGCCCGCGGTCGCGAAGTCCGGTCCCGGACAGTGGACGAACAGGTCCTCGACCGTGGCCTGCGGATGGTCCAGCAAGTGGATACAGGCACGCGCCACCTCGCGCAGGTTGTGCGAGGGGATGTCCGTTGCCATGCCGACCGCGATACCGGTGGTACCGTTGAGCAGCAGGTTGGGCAGGCGCGCCGGCAGCAGCTTGGGCTCCTCCAGGGTCCCGTCGAAGTTGGGTTGCCAGTCGACCGTGCCCTGGTCCAATTCGCCGAGCAGCAACTCCGCGTAGGGTGTCAGGCGCGACTCGGTGTAGCGCATGGCGGCGAACGACTTGGGGTTGTCCGGTGACCCCCAGTTGCCCTGGCCGTCGATCAAGGGGTAGCGGTAGCTGAACGGCTGAGCCATCAGCACCATGGCCTCGTAGCAGGCGGTATCCCCGTGCGGATGGAACTTGCCCAGCACATCACCCACGGTGCGTGCTGATTTCTTGAACTTGGCCGCCGCCGAGAGCCCCAGTTCCGACATGGCGTAGAGGATGCGCCGCTGCACCGGTTTGAGTCCGTCGGCCACGTAGGGCAGGGCGCGATCGAGGATCACGTACATGGAGTAATCCAGGTACGCCTTCTCGGTGAAGGTCGCGAGCGGCTGGTGTTCCAGACCCTCGGCGTTGTAGAGACGTATGTCCGTCATCGAAGCAGTCCGGTCCGCGGAAGATAACCGCGCATCATGCAGCAACCGGCGGTGCAGACCAAGGGGGACGGGTGGTGGGATGTGATCAGAACTGATGAGGTCGGGCCTTTCCGGAGGATGGGTCGCGTGAGAACGAAACCCAGCGTTGGCGCTATACTCCCGTCATCGCCACGACCGGACGGAGCAACCCATGGCCACGACCGCCGACGATGTCTGGGCCTTGTTGCGCGAACTGACCGCAGCGCAACGAGAGACCGAGCGGATGCAACGAGAGACCGAGCGGATGCAACGAGAGACCGAGCGGATGTTTCAGGAGACCGACCGCCGGTTTCAGGAAACCGACCGCCAATTCCAGGAAACCGGCCGCCAGTTCCAGGAAACCGGCCGCCGCTTTCAGGAAACCGATCTCCAATTTCAGGAGCTTGCCCGCGAGCGGCGCGAGACCGATCGCCAGATCAGGGAACTGGGCAAACAGATCGGCGGCCTGGGTGAGAAATTCGGCAGCTTCACCGAGGGGCTGGCCTTACCCTCCATGGAACGGCTGCTGCGCAAGCGCTTCGGCATGGAGGTCATCAGCCCCAGCGTGCGCGCCACCAAAGACGGGCAGCACCTGGAGATCGATGTCCTGGCCTACGCCAACGGCGCCGTCAACGCCGCCTATCTGGTCGAGGTCAAGAGCCACCTGCGCGAGGAGGCGATCACCCAGTTGCAGAACCTCCTGCGCCGGTTCCGGGACTTTTTCCCCGAGCATCGGGAGAAACGGCTCTACGGCATCCTGGCCGCGGTGGATCTGACGCCGACCTTGCGTGAGCGGGTTCTGCGGGAGGGGTTCTATGTCGCGCGCATTCATGATCAAGTCTTCACGTTGGAGGTTCCCGTCGGTTTTGAGCCTCGCGCCTATTGAACCCTTGGCGTCGCCGCGGTGAAGCCGAATTTTCTGATGATGTCGCTGGAATGTTATGCCTAATCCCGTGCCCAGGATGATTCAAGAGCAAGTCTCTCTCCTGCCGTTTAACACGTTACGTCTGGATGTCAACGCGCGCTACTTCGCTGCGGTGCAATCGGTGTCTGATCTGGAGTGGTTGTTCAAAGACCCGCGAGTTGCGGAAAACGCGATCCTGGTGCTCGGTGGGGGGTCCAATATCCTCCTGTCGAAGGACTTCGACGGCGTTGTCCTGAAGATGGAGATCAGCGGCCGATCGGTCGTTTACGAGGATGACGAAGTCGTCGATCTCGCGCTCGGTGCCGGCGAGGATTGGCCGTCGGTGGTAGAGTTCGCCGTCGCCCACGGCTGGGGCGGGATCGAGAATCTCGCGCTGGTGCCCGGCACCGCGGGCGCGGCGCCCGTGCATAACATCGCCTGTTACGGCCACAATCTGCACGAGAGTCTGCTGTGGGTGGAGTCGCTCGATCGCAACAGCGGCGCGCTGTGCCGGTTTCGTGTCGACGAATGCGGTCTGGGATACCGCACCAGTATCTTCAAGCAGGAACTCAAGGGACGCCATATCGTCGTGCGCATCTGTCTGCGCTTGCGTAAGCGTCCGATTCTCAACACCAGCTATCAGTCGCGCTACGAATCCGTTGCCGGCGAACTGGCACGGCTCGGGCCGCCGCCGTATGGGGTACGCGAGGTGTTCCAGGCGATTGTCGGCATTCGCCAACGCAAGCTGCCGGACCCGGCACGGGTGGGCACGGTCGGCAGCGTCTTCATGAATCCGACAGTGACCGTCAAGCAGCTCCAGGCGATCAAAGCCCTGTGTCCGGAGATTCAGTCTTATCCGGCGGAGCAGTTGGTTTACGGCGATTTTTCCGTGGACCAGGACGGCGACAGCGCGCGTGTGAAGATACCGGCCGCCTGGCTGATCGAGGATATGGGATGGGCGGGAAAGCAGGTCGGACACTGCGGGGTCTGGAAAACGCAGCCGCTCAACATCGTCAACTATGGCGGTGCGACGCCCCGCGAATATCTCGACTTCTTACAGGCAGTGCAGGATGAAGTCTTTCAGCGGTATGGGGTCAGACTCGATCCGGAGGTTGTCGTCATCTGACTTGCCGGTCGTGGTTCAGGGAATTCGCCGGCGAGACGCCGAACCGCATCAATCGGCCGCGTCAATCGGCCGCATCAATGTCGGTATCGCGCGGCGCTCTCAGCTTGCGTCGGCTCCGGTTGGTAATGGCGGGTGCAGACTGCGGCGCCTCGATGATATTCAGGGTCTTTTCCTGTTCAGACAATCGCCGGTTGGCGATCAGCTTTTCCTGGCGGACCCGGACGCCGTAGCCGAGCGCCGCGCCGCCGGCGGTGGCGAGTGTCAGCAAGCCCAAGGCCATGAACTGGGTGAGCATCATGGCGACGCCCAGCCCGACGGCACCGCCGACCACGACCCCTGACTTCAGACTCATGCCCGCGCCGAGTCCGCCGCGCGCGGCCTTGGCGATGCTGCGCACGTCCTTGATCCGCTGTTGTTCGGCTTTGACGCGGATCTGTTCGCGCTCTTTGGAGAAGCGCTCCGAGGCCCGCGAGACCACATGCTTGCGGTCGGCGCCGACGATGGCGCTGAACCAGAGTGCGACCACGAAGCCGATCGACAATCCGAGGGTCAGGAACAGCGGCCAGGTGGTCTGCCAGTTCGTCGTCATCGCGGTGTAGACCAGCAGCCCGGTCACGCCCTGCAAGAGAAAGATCCCGATGAGAAAACGGATCAGGTTGGGAATCCCGAAATTGATCATGACCTGCGCACTGCCTTGGTTGACGCACGTTTAGGAACTTTCTTGGCGGGCGGGGCGGGCTTGGCCGCGGCCTGCTTCGCCGCCGACACGCTGTTGCGCTGATCCGCGACAGCCGGGGCGGCCGGCTCCGTGGCCGCGGGGGGCTGAGCGCCGAGCCGGAAGACCCAGGCGTCTTTGAGTGCCGGGCTCAGATCTGTGGCGCTGACCTTCCGGCTGAAGAGTCCCAACAGGCGGTCGCGAATCGCGGTGAGCCCCTCGGGTCGGCCCTGCTGCTCGGTTGGAATCGGGCGGTCATAGGCATCGACCACGGCATAGAGATATTCAGTACCGATATTCGACAGGTCGGTGACCAGCCGCGGCGCGACCGCGGTGCTGGGCAGCAGACGCGGTTCCAGACTGGAGATCAGAAAGGGGCCGGGGAGCAAGGTCAGCCGCTCCGCCAACTCCGCCTGATTGCGGCTGCGCAGGTAATGGCTCAGGTCGCTGCGCATCCCTGCCGAGAGTTCAGGCGCGCTGCGCTCGCTGAGCGTGGTGTCGTCGTCCTCCTCGGGTCGGATGGCGATCAGAAAGGCATGGGCCTCCGCGGTGGGATTCTGCGGCGTCGCCGCGCCGGCCAGGACATAGGTCTCGATGATGCGCAGGAGTTCCGCGTACCGGGCGCGCTGATCTTCCACGGCGGGATCGAAGGCGCCGCCCAGCAGGACGAAGGTATAGATCCCGAAACCGGGGGTGGCGTTGCTGTACAGGGTGCCGGGTGCGGCGGCACTGGCGACTCCATAGGCGGCGGCCTGAGACGGGAAATAGGCCATGGAGTAGGCGAGGGTGCCGCTATCGCGGGCCGGTTCGGAACGTTGCACCGGGGTCACCAGATCCTGCTTCAGCCCGCTGGAGGCAGCGGCCCGGATGGTTCCCTCGGCACCGGGACCGCTCAGGAAGAGCGCGCGATTCAGGACCGCGGCAACCACCGTCGTGCCGCCCTGGGCCACCAGTTCACGCACGACGGCAGCCAGCGAGCCGCAATCGCCCTGGATCAGCGCCTCGGTGGCGAAGGCCGGGTCCACGTTGGACAGGTACAGGTCGGTCACCAGTGGCTTGAGATAGTCCTGTTGCTTGTTGATCCGCGCCGAGCCGCAGATCAAGGCCACCTCGCGCCGCAGTTCGGGCAAGGTCTGACTAAAGGGTGTAAAGATCGGGCCGCCCTCACCGACCGGGACCGGTTCCGCCGCCGGTGTATTAAGGCCCAGCGCCTCGCGGGTCGTGCGCCATTGGGGGGCGGGAGGGGCGCTCAGGTCGGGTGGCGTGGCCGCGGGCGTCGGTGTTGACACAGCGTCCGCCTTAGGCGCTTTGGTCGCGGTCTGGACCGCCGCGGGAGCAGGGCCGATCCGCGCCCAGGCCGGCAGGCGCATGGCGCAGCCGGACAGCGTCAGCGCGGCGAGCAGGCCGACGACGAGCAAGGCCCGGGCGGCCCAGCCCCGTGGCCCGCGCCGTCGGTGGGGAACCGGTCGATCGCGTCTTGGTGGGAACTGGCTCAAGGTCAGGGTTCCGTGGTGTGGGTGCGCCGCATGATAGCGGATCAGACGGCACCCGCGCGGGCGTCGATATACGCAAGCGCCCGATCGATCCGGCGCAGGGCGGCGTCTTTGCCGACCAGCTGCAGGGTGACGTCGATGCCGGGCGAGGCGGCGCGCCCGACGATGGCGACTCGCAGCGGCTGCGCCACCTTGCCGAGTTTCTCGCCAAGTTCCTCCGCGACACCCTCGACGACATGGTGCAGGGATGCGGGCGTCCAGTCCTCCAGAGCCATCAGTTCGAAGGCCGCCTTGAGCCGGGTCAGGGGTTCGCGGGCGACCGGGCGCAGATGCTTCTTGGCGGCATCGGGATCGTAGTCGGCGAAGTCCTGGTAGCAAAAGGCGCTGATCGCGGCCAGTTCGACCAGGGTGCGGGCGCGTGCGGCCTGGGCCTGGACCACCAGCACCGGGTCCGGTCCGACCGTGGGGTCGATGCCGAGCCGACCCAGGTGGGGGCGCAGCAGGTTGGCGACATGGCTCGGGTCGGCGACCTTGATGTACTCCTGGTTGAGCCAGTCGAGCTTATCGGTGTTGAAGCTGGAGGCGGCCTTGTTGACGTCCGTGATGTCGAACAGGTTGATCATCTCATCCATGCTGAAGATCTCCCGGTCGCCGTGTGACCAGCCGAGCCGCACCAGGTAGTTGAGCAGGGCCTCGGGCAGGTAGCCGGCGTCGCGGTAGGCGATCACGCTGACCGCGCCATGGCGCTTGGACAGCCGTGCCCCGTCGTCGCCCAGGATCATGGGAACATGGGCATACTGCGGCGGCTCCACCCCCATGGCGCGCAGGATATTGATCTGGCGCGGGGTGTTGTTGATGTGGTCGTCACCGCGGATGACATGGGTGATCGCCATGTCGGCATCGTCCACGACCACCGCCAGGTTGTAGGTGGGTGAGCCGTCGGTGCGGCGGATGATCAGGTCATCGAGCTCCTGATTGCCGAACACCATCCGGCCGCGGATCAGATCATCGACCACGACCTCGCCGTCCAGTGGGTTGCGGAACCGGATGACGTGAGGGGTCGTGGGGTCGACTTGATGTTCGCGGCAACGGCCGTCATACCGTGGTTTGAGTTTTTGCGCCATCTGCTCCTCGCGCATGGACTCCAGGCGCTCTTTGGGGCAGTCGCAGCGGTAGGCCAAGCCGCGGGCCACGAGGTCGTCAATGACCGCGTGGTAGCGGTCGAAGCGCTGGGTCTGATAGAACGGCCCCTCGTCATAGTCCAGGCCAAGCCAGGTCATCCCTTCCAGGATGGCGTTGACCGACTCGGCGGTCGAGCGCTCCAGGTCGGTGTCCTCGATGCGCAGGACAAACAGGCCGCCGTGTTTGCGTGCATGCAGATAACAAAAGAGCGCGGTGCGGGCACCGCCGACGTGCAGATAACCGGTCGGGGATGGAGCGAAACGGGTACGGACGGTCATGATCGCACGGGACTCCCTGGGCATTGGCCCGGACATTGCGGAAAGCATGGCCAGGGCGTTGGACAAGAGCGGGATTCTAGCAGTATGTTGCCGTCATGAGATTTGCCGAAACGAACGACAGCGCTGTTTATCTGGTCCAGGCGTACGGACCCGAGGGGATCCGTGTCGGCGGGCGCACCCTCACCAGCGGTTTTATCCTGACCCCGGAGCGGATCATCGAGGACTGGGGGCCCCGGCGGATCGCGGACCTGGATCCAGGACATCTGCAAACCCTGATCGCACTGTCACCGGAAGTGCTTGTATTAGGCACCGGTGCCTTACAGGTGTTCCCCGACCCGGCGCTGTACTTTACGGTGCTGGAACGGCGGATCGGCTGCGAGGTGATGGACACCGGCGCGGCCTGCCGCACGTACAATATCCTGGTAGCCGAGGGTCGACGGGTGGCCGCCGCGCTGTTGCCCTGGTGACGACCCGGCGCCGGTTTTCAATTTCCAATCCTCAATTTCAGGAAGTCGTCCCAGCTCATGGACCGTAAGATCATCTTCGGCGTGCTGACTGCCGCCATTCTCGGTTTTGTCGGCGTGCTGCTCCTGATGCCTCCGACCATTCAGGACGAGGTGGTACGCCTGCCCTGGCGGGTGACCACGGACCAGGCCGGCCGCACCCAGGTCTTCGGCTTTACCCTGGGCAAGACAACGCTTGGCGAGGTGCGCAAGTTCTTCGGCGAGGACGGCAGCATCAACCTGTTCCAGGCGCCGGACGGCCCCGAGCCGCTCGGCGTCGAGGTCTTTTTCGAACAAGTCTATCTGCAGAGCCTGCGCGCCGACTTCATCGTCACCCTGGACGTCAGCCAGCGGACCCTGGCACCCATGTACGAGCGCGGGCTGCGCATCAGCCAGATGGAAAGCGGCAGCAAGCGGGTAAAACTCGACCCGACCGATGTCGCGACCCTGCTCGCCAGTCCCATCCGAACCATCACCTATCTGCCCCAGGCGCGGCTCAGCACGGAAGTGATCGAGAAACGCTTCGGTGCCCCGGCCGAGCGCCGTATCGAGCCCGAGACCAACGTCGTCCACTGGCTCTATCCCGAGCGCGGCTTCGACCTCGCCCGGCACCCCAAGGGCAAGGTCGTCATCCAATACGTGAACCGGGCGGACTTCGCGCGGCTGGTGCAACCACTGAGCGGATCCTGATCCGCACCCGACGTACTGTTGCAAATTGCTGCTGAACGGTACTCAAATCAGAGGAATCCTACCCCAAACTCAGCAAATGGCGGGCAGCGTTGCCTGACTGCTTTAGTTAGTATTTAAGCCAACAGGTTGGCTGGAACACGAACCAAAGACTGGAGGCTGGGATCATGAGCAGGCAGGTCGATGTCGCCGTAATCGGTGCAGGTCTTGCGGGTTTGAGCGCGATCAAAGAGGTCCGCCAGTCGAACAAGGACTTTGTGCTGATCAACGGCGGCGGCCCCGGTACCAGTTGCGCCCGGATCGGGTGCGTGCCGTCGCGGGTGGCGCTCCATCTGGCGGAGGTCTGCAACGGCCGACATACCGCCGACTGGCCCGGCCGCGCGGGCGGTGCGTCCTGGGAGGTCGACCCGACCGCGGTGCTGGACCACCTGCGCGTACTGCACGATTCCTATGTCGATTCGACGCTGACCGGCAGCGTCGATGCGCTGGGCGATGCGCTGATCGAGGATTATGCCCGGTTCATCGGCCCCAACACACTGCGCGCCGACGGCCAGACCATCGAGGCGGCCGCCATCGTGATCGCTACCGGTGCCCGCAGCTTCGTCCCACCCGATTGGCTGGAGCGGTTGGGCGACCGGGTCCTGACCATTGAGACGCTATTCGAGCAGGAACGCCTGCCCGCATCAATAGCGGTGGTCGGTCTTGGGCCGATCGGTCTGGAGATGAGCCAGGCGCTGCATCGACTGGGGGTTCGGGTGATCGGTATCGATGCCGGTGAGCGCGTCGCTCACCTGCCGGACCCGGTCGTCAATCAGGCCGCCGTGGAAATTCTGCGTCATGAGTTTCCGATCTGGCTTGGCGCTCGCGCCACGGCGGAGCGCAGCGGTGACAAGGTGGTCGTCCGCGCCGGACCGAATCAGGCCCTGGTGGATCGGGTCTTCGTTGCGACTGGCCGTCATCCCAACCTGGATCGCCTGGGTCTGAACATGGCCGGCTGTGCCACCGACAGCCATGGCGTGCCGGTCCATCACCCGGCAACCCTGCGGGTCGGCCGCCTGCCCATCTATATTGCCGGTGACGCGGGCGGCGCCCCGGCCAATCTGCAACTGGCCACTGAGCAAGGTCGGGTCGCGGGCTACAACGCCTCGCACCACACGCCCATCAGCCTGGTCGCCAAGACCCCCATGTCCATCGTTTTCAGCGAGCCGAGCATCGCGTGGGTGGGCCCCGACTGGTCCGCGTTGGACCATAGCCAGGTTCTGGTCGGGCAGATGCGTTTCGGTCTGGCGGGGCAGGCCGCGCCCGCCGGTCCGCACCGTGCGTTACTGCGGGTCTACGCGGACCGCCATGATGGTCGCGTCATTGGCGGTGCCATGGTTGGACCCGGCAGCGAGCATGTGGCCCACCTGCTTGCTTGGGGCGCGCAGCAGCGCCTGACCGTCCACCAGATGCTCGAAATGCCCTTCTATCATCCGGTGGTCGAGGAGGTGCTGCAGGATGCCCTGAAGGAGTTGGCGCGCCGCATTCGTCCGGTAGAGTCGCGCGCGTCCGCGCTGGGTCGGTTGATTACCTGGCGGGGGCGGGTGGCATGTGCTGCTTGAATGGTCGTGGTTGTTTAACCTATTTTTAAATCGTTACTCAGTCTTGAGACCGCCCGGCCGCCGCGGTCACCGTCTCCAGCAGCATCCGGCAGTTCTTCACCAAATCGTCGCCCCGGTGCAGATCGCCGCCGATCAGGAGCATGCAGTCGCGGCCATAGCAGTCGACCAGCTCGGGTACCCGCTCCAGACGCATGCCGCCCGCCGGTACCGGAAAGATCGGTCTGAAATGGCCCATGGGGCGGACGGCGCCGTCGACGATCGCACGGCAGTCCTCCGGGGAAAAAGCGAAGCGTCCGCCGTAGCTCGGAAAGATGGTCGCGTCCGCCCCGGCCAGACGGTTGAGTTGACCATAGAGGCAGCCGTGCGCGACGCCGCTGCGCGGGTCCAGGGTGAAACTGCCCTGGAAGGCCGGATGGCTCAGGATCGGCAGGTCCAGGGTGTCGTCATCCGCCAGTGCGCGCAACGCATCCAGACCGGCGAGCCCTGGGCAGAACAGCAGACCGCCGGCGCCCGCGGCCCGCGCGAAGCGGGCGCGTCGGGTGATCTCCGGGGCGGGGGCGGTGACATTGGGCACATAGAGCGTATGTCCACCCGTTTCCCGATTCGCCCGGTCGACCGCCGCGGCACAGTGGGTGACGCGCTCGTCGAAGGGGCAGAACACCTGGTCGGCCAGTCCGTGGTCGTCCTTGATCAGGTCGATACCGCCCAGAGCCAGCCGGTAGGCCAGGTCGGCCAGCGCGCGCGGGCGCAGCCCCATGGGCTTGACGGCCGTGCACAGAAGCGGCCGATGCCGGACCCCGAGTCGATCGCGCAGCCCCGCCTGTCCGAAGCGCGGTCCGCGATAGAACTGCGCCAGGCGTTCCGACAGGTCGAAGCGCACCAGCCGAATGCCGGGCTGGATGCTGCTATTGCCAAACAGGCAGTTGACGAGTTGCGTCAGTTCCCGTCCGGCGACCTCGACCGGATAGCGGATGACCGCCTCCCAGCGGTCCTGGTCCAGAGGCTCCAGGGCGGCAAGCTGCCCGACGATCTGCTCGCGGATGGCCGCGTGCGGGATCAACTCATCCGGAAACTCCACCGTCTGTTCCAGGCAGATGTCCTGCGCCCGCTGCCGCGCTTGAATCGCGGTTGCCACGCCGGAGAGATGGTAAACAGCGGTGAAGCGTTCACCGCTAAGGGTCAGTGGTTGATCGTCGGCGTGTATCCCGCTCATAAGTCCTCGGTTTTGTCAGCAGCCGACAAGGTTTCCAGGCGCACCTCAGCCAGCGCCGCCTCGGTGAGCCCGAGCCGGGCGCCGGTCAACGCCTCCGCCGCGCGCACCAGCGCCATGGCGTCCAGACCGTATTCGCGCAGCAGATAGTCGCGGCCGGCGCCGTGTGCGTAGGTGTCGCGCAGCCCGAGCCGGATCAGGCGTTTGCCCAGACCGGCCTCGGCCAGCGACTCGGCGACGGCGGAGCCCAGACCGCCGATGATGCCGTGGTTTTCCAGGGTGATGACACCGTGTCGGACCCCGGCAATCGTCTCCAGGATCAGGGGATCGGTGAAGGGCTTCAAGGTCGAGACATGCAGATGGGCGACCGTGAGTCCGGCGGCGCGCAGTGCGGCGGTGGCGCGCAGCGCTTCCTCGGTGCAGATGCCGGTGGACAGCACCGCCAGATCCCGGCCCGCGCCGAGCGTTCGGGCTTGCTCGAGTCGCAGCGGCGCACCGGGGTCGAACAACCGCGGCACCTCGCCGCGCAGCATCCGCACGTAAACCGGGCCATTGACCGCCTGGGCCGCGTCGAGCACGGACTCGACCTCGGTGGCATCGCCGCATTCCAGTACCGTCATATTCGGCAGGAGGCGCATCAGCGCCACATCGTCGATCGCCTGATGGGTCACGCCGCCGGCGGTGGTGAGGCCGGGCAGGAACCCGATCAGGCGGACCGGCAGATTAGGGTAGGCGATCGACATGGCGACCTGATCAAAAGGGCGTCGGCAGATGAAGACCGCGAAGGTGTGGACGAAGGGGGTGAAGCCCTCGCGCGCCAGGCCCGCGGCGAAGCTCATCATGTTCTGCTCGGCCATACCCATCGAGAAAAATCGGTCCGGGTAGGCATCGCGGAATCCATCTGCCTCGCAGGAGGCGGTGAGGTCAGCGGAGAGGACCAGGACCTCCGGCCGGTCTTTGGCCCAGCGGACCAGATTGACCCCGTGGGGACGTTGCACTGTTTCGATCACGCTGGATCTCCATGCCGGTGGGAGCAGCAATCCGCCGCAAGCAGGCCGCGTTGCCGCCACAGGCGGTCGCCGCGGCCTTGAGTCATCGCGGCGGGACGCCGCTCCCACGGGAGCGAGGGTGTTGTGGACATCAGGCGGAGGCCCCGGGCAGAGTCGCCAGCAATTGGCTGTACTCGGCGAACTCCTGTTCGCTCTTGAAGCGGACATAATGGAGCTTGGGTGCGCGTACGCGCAGCAGGTCGATGCCGCGGCAAGGATCGGTGCGGGCGATCACTACCAGCGGTCGGTCGCGGTCCGCGGTGCGGGCAGCGGCGGCCGGCGCGGCGAGCGCATCGCTGTCGTGGCCGTCGACCTCGTGGACCTCGGCACCGAAGGCGCGCAGCCGCGCCGCTAGCGGCTCGATGGTCATGACCGACGCCATAGCCCCGTCGCACTGCTGGGCATTGGCGTCGACATAGACGCCGAGCCGGCCGAGGCGGTGATGCGCCAGGGCGGCGAAGGCCTCCCAGGCTTGGCCTTCCTGGAACTCACCGTCCGACATGAAAACCCAGACCCAGCCGGGTTCCCCGCGCAGCCGCCGCGCCAGTGCGATGCCGCCGGCCTGGCTGATGGCTTGGGCCAGCGACCCGGCGGTGACCTCATGACCAGGGGAGTGCTCGGCACCGATCAGCTCCACCGTGCTGCCGTCCTGGTTGAACTGCGCGAGCGCATCGGGTCCCAGCCGGCCGACCTCGATCAGCAGGGAGTAGAGCACGAGCGCATAGTGCACCGGAGAGAAGATAAAGCGGTCGAGATCCGGCGCCCGCGGGCCGTTGTAGTCAGCACCGGTGAAGCTGGCGGGATTGTCGGCACCGGGCACGCCGGCGAAGGGGCGGGGCGTCAGCGGCGCCTGACTCGGCCCCAGGCGCATCACGCGCAGATAGAGGGTCGCCAGCACCTCGGCCGCCGAACAGGCCTGGCTCAGGTAGCCGCCGTTGTGCCGCAGGGTGTGCTCCAGCACCCGGCGGCGCACCGCGGCGGCGACCTGGCCGACCTGGGTTCGGGGGTCTGGGGAGCGGGGTCTTGCTTGGTCCATCGCAGGTCTCGGCTGGTTTCGATCGCTTGGCCGATTGTATCGCCGATTGGTGCGAAGTGGCCTTGGTCATAAACCCGGCCATCGCGCGATCTGCACGGTCGTCGGTCCGCACAGCGGACCCTACAGGTCACGGTGTTACCGTAGGGTCCGCTGTGGT
>JACDZG010000062.1 GCA_013426805.1 Chromatiaceae bacterium | reverse complement strand
GCCCTGCATCACCGTGACGTTCAAGCCGGCCAGGGCGTCGCGTAACGCCAGCGTCGCGCGCCATGGCCTTGATCATCATCGTTCCGGCCAGCGATGCGCATTTGGAGTCCAAGGCTGAAGCCTTGGACTCCAGTCGACCGACGCCTCGGCTGGCCGGAACCATGACCAAGGCCCGCGCCATCACCCCGAACTGACGCTGTTTTGCATGTATCCTGATCAGACCCGTACTATAGCCGTCGAACGTGATAACCGGACGTAGGGGCGGGTTTCAAACCCGCCCCTACACCAAATCGCCAATGCCTATACCAGCAACCACGAGGCGCTGCAGTCGGAGGATCTCGGTACGCTGCGCCGGTTCGGCCTCCACGCCATCGACGCGGTTGGTGTGGTGCACGCGATGATCCTGCGCATCCAGGCGCTGCTGCTGCCGCTGCAGGTCCTGGTCTTGGGCGGGCATTGACCGGTGCCCTGAGACGCCGGAGCGTCCAGGACAGCATGTCATCGATATTTTTCAACCCGCTTTGCAGTGCAGAGGCAAGACTATGGATATCGCGCAACGGATTTACGTCGAGTTTTCGCCGGGGCTCAAGGCCAGGCTCAACAACCGGATCAGCTTACGGGAGGCACTGAGCTTCGCCGAGATCGGCGTGGTGGTCGACTGGCACGCGGTGCCGCCGAGCGACCCCGCCGAGCCCGCCCAGGGGCTGGTGGAAAGCGTGAGTGCCACCGCGATTGCCGTGTCGCTGGTGGCCGCTGTCCCGGTGATCGAATCCGCGATCTCACAGTATCTCGAGCACAAGGCGGTCAGTGACACCCACTTCGTCTATTGGGTCAACGAACCCCTGCTGGAGAGCAACGGCGCACCGGTCCTGGACGCCGCGGGTGAGCCCCGCACGATCCGGCGGCGCATCAGCGGTATCGACGCCTTTCCCGACCTGCCCGACCGGGGCATCACCCTGACCATCGGCGACCAGAGCGCGTCCGTCGATATCGATCAGGACGATCTCGCATCCGCGGCCGTGCGGGCCGGAACGTCCGAGGGCTGAGGCGATTTCCGAAGCACTTCGTACCGCGCGAGATCAACCTTCGGTGAGCGGGTGACGCGACCGGAGGCCGACGCTTTAGCGGGCGGCGGCGCCGCGTCCGGCTGAAGCCTCGACCTCCGGTCTGTTGCGCGGGTGCAGCAAGATCCGCAGGGGGCTGTAGGGGCGATTGAAATCGCCCCTACATATTGGTAGGTCTTTTCCCGGAAATCATCTAAGGCATCCCTTGACCTGACCGGCCGCGGTCGCCAGCTTGGGTGGACTTGCCGCTCCCCGTGTTGTCGATTCGCCGCCAATGCCGCTGCTCCTCATCCTGCTGTTCCTGCCCTGGCTCGCCTGGGCCAATCCGGTCACGACCGAGCATGTGACCGCGCGGCTGCTCGCCGAGCGCCAGAGCGCGGCACCGGGCCAGCCGGTCGAGCTGCTGCTGGTGCTCGAGATCCGCCCGCACTGGCACACCTACTGGCGCAACCCCGGTGACTCCGGCGAGGCGCCGCGGGTGGAGTGGACGCTGCCCGCCGGGGTGACGGCCGGTCCGCTGGGCTTTCCCCATCCCGAACTGATCCGGGTCGGACCGCTGGCGAACTACGGGTATTCCGGCCGGGCCCTGCATCCGGTGACCATCCAAGTGCCCGCCGACTGGCCGATCGGCGCACCGCTGACGCTGCGTGCGGCGGCGCAGTGGTTGGTCTGCGAGGAGTTCTGCGTGCCGGAGTCGGCGGTCCTGGACCTGACCCTGCCGACCGCGGCCGTGCCGGGGCCGGCGGACCCCGCGAGCGCGGAGCCCTTTGCCGCCGCCCGTGCCGGGCTGCCGACGGGGACGATCGCCGACGCTGTGCTGGATCGTCCATCCGCCGCGGCCGGCGGCGGACTGCGGCTGACCGTCCCCTGGACGGGCGCGCGCCCGGCCGAGGTCTGGTATTTTTCCGGCGTCTGGGGCCTGATCGACCATGCCGCGCCGCAGCCGTGGCGCGAGGATGCGGGGCGCCTGCTGATCGACCTGACGCCTGGGGCCGCGTCCAGCCAGACGGACCCGGACGGCGTGCTGGTCACGCGTGCTGCTGACGGCCGGGTGCAGTCGTTTACGCTCAGTCCGACAGCGTCGTCCGCGGAGCCGACCGACGTAGCGGCGCCGCCGCTCGGCCTGGCGCTGGCCCTGGGCATGGCCTTCCTCGGCGGACTGATCCTGAATCTCATGCCCTGTGTGTTCCCGGTGCTCGCCATCAAAGCCCTGGGACTGGCGCAGCAGGCCGGGCTGGGCACCGCCGCGCGGGTCGGCCAGGGGCTGGCCTATACGGCGGGCGTGCTGGTGTTCTTCGGCCTGATCGCCGGACTGCTGCTGGCCCTGCGCGCCGGGGGCGCGGCCGTGGGCTGGGGCTTCCAGTTGCAATATCCGCCCGTGGTCGCCGGTCTGGCCTATCTCTTCCTGGTGCTGGGCCTGAGTCTGGCCGGCGCCGTGACCCTGGGCGGCCGCTTGATGGGGCTGGCGGGCGGCGCGCTGCCGGGCCGCCGCGGGGACGGTCTGGCCGAGGCCTTCTGGACCGGCGCGCTGGCGGCGCTGGTCGCCGCCCCCTGCACCGCACCCTTCATGGGGGCGGCCCTGGGTTATGCCGTGACCTTGCCCTGGCTGCCGGCGCTCGCGATCCTGCTCACCCTGGGGCTGGGCTTGGCCGCGCCCTTCCTGCTGGTGTCCGCGGTGCCTTTCCTGGCCCGCCGGCTGCCGCGGCCGGGCGCCTGGATGGACACGCTCAAGCAGTTACTGGCCTTTCCGATGTTCGCCACCGCGGCCTGGCTGGTCTGGGTGCTGAGTGTGCAGACCGGACCGACCGGCGTCGCGCTGGTGCTGACGGGGCTGCTGATGCTGTCCTTCGGGCTCTGGCTGCGCGAGCGCACCGCCCTGGGGTCCGACCGTCGGCGCCTGGCGGGCGGTGCCGCCGCTCTGGCGGTGCTGGCCGTCGCCCTGTGGCTGGCGCTGCTGACCGCGAATGCCGTCCCGGTCGCGCCGTCCGCGGCCGGCCGCGGTATCCACTCCGGCGGTCTGGTGAGCGAGCCCTATACCCCGGAGCAACTGGCCGCCGCGCGCGCCCAGGGTCGGCCCGTATTCGTCAACATGACCGCCGCCTGGTGCATTACCTGTCTGGTCAACGAACGGGTGGCGCTCGATACCGCGGCCGTCGCCGCCGCCTTCGCGCGCGGCCAGGTGCGCTATCTCAAGGGCGACTGGACCAATCGGGACGCCGCCATCACCGACTATCTGGCCGGTTTCGGACGCAACGGCGTGCCGCTGTACGTTTTCTATCCGCCCGGTGAGCCGCCGCGCGTTCTGCCCCAGATCCTGACCCCGGCCGGCGTCATCGCGGCCCTGGCCCCCACGATCCCGCCAAACCAATCCCAACCAGAGGAGTGATGTCCATGCGCGCGTCCCGTTCCATCTTCACCATCAAAACCCCGTGGCTCGCCGTCTTGGCACTCGCCGCCGTGCTGGGCGCACCCGCGGTCAGCGCCAAGCCGGAGGTGGGTCAGCCGGCACCCGCCTTCAGCGTCACCGACACCACCGGCAAGACCTGGGACCTCCCGGCCGTCGCCGGCAGGACCGTCGTCCTGGAGTGGACCAACCACGACTGCCCCTATGTGCGCAAACACTATGACAGCGGCAACATGCAGGCCCTCCAGAAAGAGGCGACCGGTCAGGGCGTGCTCTGGCTGTCGGTCATCTCCTCGGCGCCGGGCAAGCAAGGCAATGTCAGCCCGGCCGAGGCCGACGCGCTCACCAAGACCCGCGCCGCCGCCCCCACCGCGGTCCTGCTCGACCCCGCGGGCACCATGGGCCAGGCCTACGGCGCCCAGACCACGCCCCACCTGTTCGTCATCGACGGCAGCGGCACCCTGGTCTACATGGGCGGCATCGACGACCGCCCGACCACCAGCCCGGCGGATATCCCCGGTGCCAAGAACCACGTCCGCGCCGCGCTCGCCGACCTGGCCGCCGGCAAGCCGGTCGCCACCGCGGTGACCCGGCCCTATGGCTGTTCGGTGAAATACTGACCGGCCAGTTGTCGCCGCGGGGCGGCTCGGCCCGGTCCGCGGCGCCGACCCGGCCTTGATCATGGTTCCGGCCAGCCGAGGCCGCGGCCGGCTGGAGTCCAAGGCTTCAGCCTTGGATCGGCAGGCCAAGGCTGAAGCCTTGGACTCCCCTCGACCCGACCGTGCTTCGGTGCTATTTTCGGCGGGAATTGTCAATAATTCCTGTTAAGTGGTTCGCCAATGCTAATCGAGATGGCCGTCGCCAACTTTCGCTCCATCCGGGACGAGCAACGCCTGAGCCTGGTCGCTGGGCCGGGAAAGGAGCTTGCCGCGACGAACACCTTCGATGCCCCAACCATGGAGGCAGCCAGGCCCTTCACCCTCCTGCGGTCCGCCGCGATCTACGGCCCCAATGCTGCCGGTAAGTCCAACCTTCTAAAGGCGTTCGGCACGATGCGCCGTATCGTCTTGACTTCGGCAACTGAGCTCAAACTATTGCCGGTGGTCCCTTTTAGATTTGATTCGCAAACAATAGCACAGCCGAGTACGTTTGAAGTCGTCGTTCTTATCGCTGGTGTGCGCTACCAATATGGATTCCAGGCGACCGCGGAACGCATCTTTGGAGAATGGCTGTTTGCCTTTCCGAAGGGCCGTTCACAGCGCTGGTTTGAGCGATCACTTGTCGAGCACTCGGGCGAAGAAAGTTTCCAGTTCGGCGACAAGCTCATCGGGGACAAAGATGTCTGGCGACGCGCGACGCGCTCCAATGCGCTACTGCTATCTACCGCCGTACAGTTGAACAGCCGACAGTTGAAGCCTTTGTTTGACTGGTTCCATAACACCTTGGAGTTCTCCGGCATTCATTTGTCGGGGCTCTTGACGTCTCTTGATTGCTATTTGGAGGGTCACAACTCGCGTGTCATCGAATTTCTGCGGGCTGCCGATTTTGCCATCTCAACGGTGCGCATCGACGAATCAAGCTTCGATTCTTCGCTTGATGCCATACGGTCCGCGGAGCCGCTTAAGCAACCTGACCTCCGGCACTGGAAGGTCTACGTCGGCCACAGGTCCGGCGACCAGCAAACGGTCGAGTTGGAGCTGAGCGATGAGTCCGAAGGAACTCAAAAGATGTTCGCCCTCGCCGGGCCGGCAATGGAGGCGCTGACCAGGGGGCATGTGCTGTTTGTCGATGAGCTGCACGACAATCTCCACCCGCTGCTCGTTCGGTACCTGGTGGGTTTATTCCATTCACCGGAAACCAATCCTAAAGGAGCGCAACTGATATTCACCACTCACGAGACCGCCATCCTGAGTCAAGACGTCTTTCGGCGAGATCAAATCTGGTTCTGCGAACGCGACCCGGAACAGGCCACCAGGCTCTTCCCCTTGACCGACTTTAGTCCACGTAAGGGATTAGAAAATATCGAGCGATCTTATCTCTCTGGTCGCTATGGCGCCTTGCCCTATCTAAAGCGACTGTCCGAGGCGTTTGCGGCCTAGCATGTCAGTACGCCAACCAAGACAAGCCGCTGGTCTGAAGCGCCGGGGGCCACAGCGCGAACCTTATGATCGCGTATTGATCGTCTGCGAGGGTGAGAAGACCGAGCCAATCTACTTCTCCGAGCTGCAAGACCATTACAAGCTCAGCAACGCCAACATCGCCGTGACACGGGCGAGCGGGACTGATCCGTTGTCCATCGTACATACCGCACAGAAGCTTCAAGCGAAAGAAAAGAAGGATGGCGAGCATTACGATCGGATCTATTGCGTCTTCGACCGGGATCGGCACCATAATTTCCAGGCCGCCTGCGATAAGATCGACCGGTCGGCTCTACGCGCTGCCCGCTCCTGGCCCTGTTTCGAGTATTGGCTGCTGCTCCATTTTGGATATACCCGCAGTCCATTTACCGAGAGCGGCAACAACAGCGCATGCGACAACTGCATCAAAGCCCTGAAACAAGCAGACTCCATGGACGACTACCAAAAGGGTACAACCGGGCTGTTCGGTCGACTGTTGGACCGTCTCGATACCGCCAAGCAGAACGCCCGACGAGCCCGGCAGGACGTGCAGGCGACTGGAGAGGATAACCCATCGACCGAGGTCCATGATCTGGTCCATTACCTTCAGCATCTAAAGGACCCCGCTTGAACATCAAAGCCCCCAAGAAGCTCATCGAAATCGCCCTGCCCCTGGACGACATCAACGTCGTCTCGGCGCGGGAGAAGTCGATCCGCCACGGGCACCCGAGCACCTCATCACCAGGGCGAGCGTTGGGGTTCGCTCTCGCCTACCCCAACCTACGCGCTGCGACCCCATCACCGTGGACCGCACCCACACCTCGCCCGTGGGTTTGCCGGAAGATGTCGGGCGAGTATCATCATCGGCTGTTCCTCAGCGGAATGGATTGGCGACTGTCACCGGAAACCCATGAACAAATCGATCGAGATGATCTCTTTGTCTGAACTGATCGAACCGATCAAGGCTGACCTGCTCGGCCCGGCCGACCCTTCCGGCGCACGCAACCCGTTGTTCTTCATCGATGCCGTTGAAGTCACCGCGCAGGTCGTGGAGCAGCGCAAGGGGTGAGGCATGGACGCGTCGGTGCTGGCGATCACGCTCGAACTGGATGCCACCGGCCGGGCGCTCGGCCTGCGCTTCCGCTTGCCGGACGGCGGCGAGGGCAGGGCGGGTCCGCTCCCGCTGCCGTTCACCGCGGACGATCTCGCACTCTGCGAGCGCGCCCTCGATCTGAATCAGAGCCCCGATCTGCGGTACGACTTCACCGCGCCGGAGATCGCGCGTCTCGGGGTCTGGGGCCTGTTGCGGCATCCGTCAGCCACCCCCGGCCCCGCGACCTTGAGCGGGCAAGACCTCCACCGTGAACGCCTGCGCGCGCAGGTTCAGGGCTGGTTGGTGCAACTGCTGCTCGATCCACTCGCTGCCCGGATCAAGGCGCTGTTTGCCGCGCAAGGCGCCGGCGCGGTGCGCAAGCGCCCGTTGGTCTATCTGCGTCTGGAGCTATGGCCCACCGACTTGACGCTGTTCCGCCTGCCCTGGGAACTGCTGCACGGTCACCGACTGCCCCAGGGCGACCTGCTGGTCGGCCGCTACATTCTCTACGAACACGCGTCCGGACTTCCGCCGCCCGCCCCCCGGCTGCAGGTCCTGGTCCTGCACAGCGATCCGCCGGATTTGCCCCGGCTTGCGCTTCAGGACCACGCCCGCATCGCCGCCGGTCTTGCCGACACCGCCGGTGCCGGCCGGATGCCGATCCAAGCCCTCGACCCGGCGAGCCTCGACGGTCTCCAGAAAGCCCTGCTCGCCTTGGGCGCGACCCCCACCATCCTGCACTTCGCCGGGCACGGCGATTTCGGCTGGCGTTGTGAACAGTGCCGCGGCATCTCGCATGGTCTGGACGACACCCCCTGCGGCCGGGCCGACTGCGGCTTCCGGCGCCACGGCGCACCCGAGGGTCTGCTGGCCTTGACCGACCCCGCCACCGGCCGGCCCGATTGGGTCGGTATCGACGGCGTGAGTGACACCCTCAAACTCGCCGGCGATCTGCGTCTGGTCGTGCTCAATGCCTGTAAGTCCGCGACCGGGCGGCGCGGCGAGGATGTGTTCAACGGTCTGGCGCAGCGGCTGATGGACCTGGTCCCGGCCGTCATCGCCTCGCCCTTCCCGCTGGAGACCAAGGCGGCCGAGGCCTTCGCCGACTATCTCTACGCGGCCCTGGGTGCCGGCCTGTCGCTGGTCGAGTCGCTGCATCAGGTCCAGCTCAGGATGAAACCGCGGTTTCCGGATGAGTGGTACCGGCCGGTGCTCTATCTGCGGTCAAGCCAGGGCGACGGCGGGCGGCTGTTGCAGATGGAGGACGAAGACCCTCCGGCCGACCCGCCCCATCCGTTGCTGGCGCTGCTTCAGGCGCAGTATGACGCGGCACTCAATCAAAGTGTTACCGCGGTTGACGCGGTAATTCAGGTCAAGGCGCAGCAACAGGCCGACAAGGTCCAGCGTGACATGCAGCGATTGGAACACGCATTGAAAAGGAATCGGGGGGACGGGCGGTGATCATGGACAGTCGCGCGAGGCGGCGTGAAGCGCTCGAAAAGTACCTGGAATCATTGGCGCCACAGTACGAAGCCGCACTGACCCAGGCGTCCATCACGGCTGATGCCGTTATCCAGAAAAAGGCTGAGCAACAAGCCGATCAGATCGGCGCCCGGATGGAAAAGATCGAGGAGCAGATTGCGAAACTCGAGTTGGCCTTGCCCGAGGGCACGGGGTTATCCGATCCTGGACGCGACTCCGCACGGGTCGACGCGCTTTTGGAAAAGCATTTGCACCGCATCGATTTCAAGCAATTGCGGCAGTGGATACGAGCACTGCTTGACGCTGAGCTTGATACCGCTCGCGCGGCTCTGGTGATGATTCAGCGGTCCGGCGAAGGCAATGGCCGCCTTTGCGCACGATGTGTCGAAAAAATTCTGCGAGCAGAGACCGCTCAGGGCAAATTCTGCCATCGCCCGGTCGCGCTCAGCACGGCTGACAAAGCCGACGTCAGCGCGGTCCTGCGCGGTCTTGCCACGCATCTTGACCTGACACTTGGCCTGCCGGCTCCTGCGCAAGTTAGCCTGGTGACCGCGGCCCTGTGTCGTTCGTTGCAGGCCGGGAACGTTGTCTTGATTGAGATCGATTGCTGCGAATATCTGTTGGATGATCCTGATGCCGTGCACTGGATGGTCGCCGTGTTCTGGCGTCAGTTGCTGGCGGACCTGGCGTTGGCGGTGCCGAAATTACCCGGGACGGTCACCATGGTCGCCTTGCTGCTGTTCGGCGGTGCGGTGCCCCCCGAAGCGCTGGCCGCGGTCGACTGCTGCCGTGTCGATGACTTCCGACCCGAACATTTGTTGGAGATCGAATTGACCACTTGGAGCTACAACGACGTGCTGAACTGGCTGACCTGCTGGGGTCTGCCTGAGGGACATCCGCCCGAGCGGACCCGGTTGCTGGCGCGGACCATCCTGGATGTGACGCAAGGTGACCCGATGAGGATCCCACATGAACTGCTGCATCGCTGCGCCGCGCTCTGATCGGATGATCACCAGTGTGACCGCAGACAACTGTGAATCGGGCGTCAGTCCGACCGCTCGGCACCCGCAACACCCGTCGAGCGGAAACCCGGCCGGCAGCAGCGCGGTCGCAGAAAGGTTGGAACGGTGTCACCACCGGCACCCCGCCCACCTGAAGGATCTGAGCCATGACAACCGACTGCCCCTTTGAACTGCCCGCCGAGCATCGTTCGCCTGACGGGCGACGCCACCCCGACGCGCCGGACCCGGTTCCCTACATCGCCTCCGCGGCGCTGATCGAGGCCGTCAATCTGGCCATTCACCTCGACCGCCCCCTGCTGCTGGAGGGCGAGGCCGGCAGCGGCAAGAGTCAACTGGCGCGCCATGTCGCCGCCACCCTCGGGCTGCCCTTCTACTTCTGGCCGGTGCGCTCCACCAGCCAGGCCCAGGACGGGCTCTACAGCTACGACGCCATCCTGCGCCTGCATGACGTGCAGTTGGCGCAACTGCCGGGGCGCCGTGCCGGCACCAAGCGCCATCCGGAGCAGCCCCTGAACTATGTGACCTTCGGCGCCCTGGGCCGCGCCTTTCAGGTTCCCGAGTGTTCGGCCGTGGTCCTGATCGACGAGATCGACAAGGCCGATCTCGACTTCCCCAACGACCTGCTGACCGTGCTGGACGATCCGCGCGCGTTCAGCATCCGCGAGGCCCGGCTGCCGCCCATCCGCGCGCTGCACCCGCCGCTGGTCATCATCACCAGCAACAAGGAGAAGGGCAATCTGCCCGCGCCCTTCCTGCGGCGCTGCATCTACAGCTATCTCGAATTTCCCAACGACCTTGAACGCCTGCGGGAGATCATCGCCGCGCATGGGTCGGCGGCCACGCCGTCGCCGCAACCGGCCGCGGAGACCTTGGAACCCGCACTGATCGAACTGGCGGTGGGTCGCTTCCTCGCGCTGCGCGCGCAGGGCAATCTGTTCAAGCCGCCGGGGACCAGTGAGCTCCTGGATTGGCTGCGCGCCCTGGGTCGGGCCTGGGGCCGGCGGGTCGGCACGGCCGATCCGGCACCGATCGCCGCGCTGCGCGACGGCACCCGGCTGCCGTTCCCCGAGCTGCTCTTCAAGCAGCGGGTGGACTGGCCGCGCGATGCTGCCGGCCCCGCCGGCTGAGCGCCGCGGCCCACGCCACGCATCCAACCGCCGATGCCCACGGACCCGCGCACCGATCTTCTGCTCGACCTGTTCCTGCACCTGCGCGGGGCCGGTCTGCCGCTCGGATTCGCCGAACTGCTGGCCGCGCGACGCGCGCTCGACACCGGCCGCGCCGGCGCCGATGACGACAGCTTCAAGCGCCTGCTGCGCCTGCTCTGGTGCAAGTCGCCGAGCGAGAACGCGGCGCTCGATGGGCAGGCGGATACCCTGCTGGCACGGCAGCGGGCCGCGGCCCCCGCGCCACCCGCACCGGAACCGCCGCCCGCACCGGTGCCGCCGCCCGACGCGCCGCCCGCGCCGCTGCCCGCCCGGCCGCCGCCGTCTCCCGCGCCGGCCCCGGTGGTCATGCCGCTGCCGGTGCGCGCGCCGGCCCCGCCGACGCCGCCGCCGGCCCGCGAGACGGCCGCGCTGGTCACCCAGGACCCGGTCTCGCGCCGCACCATGGCCTATACCTGGCGCTATCTGCGCCGGCCGGTCAAGGACGGTCCTTGCGACCAGCTCGACCTGACGGCCACGGTGGAGCGGGCCGCCCGCCAGGGCTATTTCGACCGGCCGGTCCTGACGCGCCGCGGCACCGATCACGGGCATCTGGTCCTGTTGGTGGATCAGGGCGGGTCCATGGTCCCCTTTCATCGGCTCACCCGCGACCTGGTGCAGACCGCCGTCGCCGCCGGGCTCGGGCAGGTCGATCTCGGTTATTTTCAGAATGTCCCGCCGCCGCTGGTCTACGCGGACCCGCACCGCACCCGGCCGCTGGAACTGGCGCGGCTGCTCGCCGACTGCACCCCCCGCTCCAGTGTCCTGCTGGTGAGCGACGCCGGTGCTGCCCGCGGGGGCCGCGTGCAGCAGCGTTTTCAGGATACGGCGCGCGTTCTGGTCGAACTCAAGCGGCTGACCGGTGCGCTGGCCTGGCTCAACCCGGTGCCCGCGGAACGCTGGCCGGGGACCACCGCGCAGTTGATCGCGCTGCTGGTGCCCATGTTCCCCATGACCACGGACGGGTTCGGCAACGCCGTCGATACCCTGCGCGGTCTGGGCGGCCGGGCGGGGCGATGACCGCGGTGTTGCCCGCTGACCTGGCGGCGGCGCGCATCGCGCGCTTTGCGCGGCGCTTCGGCGAGCCCCATCGGCGGCTCGCCTGGTTCGCCGCCTTGCCGCTGATCCTGACCCCCGAACTGGTGAATTATCTGCGCGTGCACTTTTTATCCGACTGCGGCGGCGCCCCCTGGATCAGCGAGGCCGATCTGCTGCTGTCCGACCTGTGCCGGCCGATCGGTTATGAACAGTTCGCACTCGATCAGGACGTGCGCGCCGTTCTGATCGCCGAACTGGCGGCGGCGCCGGACGGTGCGGCGCGGATGCGCGAGGCGGCCCGTCTGCTGCTGCGCTATTGCCGGCACCTGGGCCGCGGCGGCGCCGGGCTCAGCCCGGCCGAACTCCAGGCCGAGCAGTGGTCGGCCATGGCCTACCTGGAAAAGCACCGCGGCACCGCGGCGCGTGAGATCACCGCCGCCCTCGGCCAGGCCTGGACCGCCGCCGCGCCGGGCGCGGGCGTCGGCGGCTGCCCCGCGGCCGAGCTGGCTCGCCTGGTGCGCCTGACCGAGGCCCTGCGGGAGAACCTCGCGGCCCATCCCCAATTGCTGGACTACGCGGCCGAGGTCGCGCGCCTGCTGCGCGACCCGGCCGCGCTCGCGCAACGCCTGACCCTGGTCGGTCCGGCGGGCGCGATGCGCCGGGTCGAGGGCGTGCTGGTGCCGGACCTTTCCGGTGCAGGTACTCCGGCTCCACCCGACAGCACCGAGTCGCCGGCCGTTGTAGAGGAGCCCCCCACGGCGCCCACGCCATTTCGTGACCCGATCGCGGGCAGCACGGAACCCGGCCCCGCCATGGTCTGGCTCCCCGGCGGCATCTTCCGCATGGGCAGCCCGGAGGGTGTCGGCAGGGACAACGAACGTCCGGCCCATCCGGTCCGGCTCAGTCACTACGCGATCGGCCGGTATCCGGTTACGGTCGGTGAGTTCGGGCGCTTTGTCGAGTCCAGCGGGTACCGCACCGAGGCTGAGACGGGCGAGGGCGCCTATGTCTGGGACAAGACCGAGTGGGTCAAGAGGAAGGATGCCAGTTGGCGCAACCCATATTTCAAACAGGCCGATGACCATCCGGTGGTTTGCATCAGTTGGAAGGATGCAAAGGCGTATTGCGAGTGGCTCGGTGAGGCTACGGGCCAGCGTTACGGGCTGCCGACCGAGGCCCAATGGGAGCTTGCCTGCCGGGCCGGCAGTGAGGGGCTCTACTGCTTCGGCGATGACGCGGGGCAACTCGGCGACTATGCCTGGTATGGCGGTCGGGCCGGTGACGGCACCCGCCCGGTCGGCGGCAAGCGCGCCAATGCCTGGGGCCTGCACGACCTGCACGGCAACTGTTGGGAGTGGTGCGCCGATTGGTATGCCGGCTACGACGAACCGAACCCCGGCGGGTCCGCTGTGAGCGCGGGCTCCGCTGTGCGCGTAGGGTCCGCTGCGCGGACCGGCGACCCTGAGCTGAACGCGGCGGCCGGTCCGCACAGCGGACCCTACGCGGTAACCGCTACCGACACTGCGCAGCAGCGCGTAGGGTCCGCTACGCGGACCAGCGACCCTGAGGTGAACGCGACGCCCGGTCCGCACAGCGGACCCTACGCGGTAACCGACACTGCGCAGCCGCCGCCGAGTGAGAATCCCAGTGGCCCCGCAACGGGCTCCTACCGGGTTATGCGGGGCGGCGCCTGGATCAGCCCCGCCGACCTCTGCCGTGCGGCGTACCGCTTCAGGTTCGCGCCGTCCAACCGCCTCGACTTCCTCGGCTTTCGCCTTTCGAGGACTGGCCCTCTTTCCTCTTACCCTTTTACCCTTGGCGCCGCGCCGCCCGCGCCCATCATTGAACCGCCCGCACCGCGCCGTTTCGCCCCCTACGAGGTCTTTCGGGATCACCTGAACAGCGCCGATCCAGTCGGCGCCGCGGCGGCGGGCGACGCCCCGGCGATGGTCTATCTTCCCGGCGGAGTCTTTCAGATGGGCGATGCGCAGGGGGATACCGACGAGCAGCCGGTTCATCCGGTCGAGCTCCCGGCCTTCGCGCTCGGGCGCACCCCGGTCACCTGGGGCGAGTACCGGCGTTTCTGCGAGGCGAGCGACACCCATTGGCCGGAATGGCTGGAAACCGGCAGCGAATACCACTTGGAGACCGGCAAGAACGATTTTTACGCCAATCGCGGCATCAGCCGCGAGGCCCTGGATCTGCCCGTGGTCGGCGTCTCCTGGGAGGATGCAAGCGCCTACTGCGCTTGGCTCAGCGCCCAGACCGGCGAGCGCTATGCGCTGCCCACCGAGGCCCAATGGGAATACGCCTGCCGCGCCGGCACCGCCACCCGCTGGTGCTGCGGTGACGATCCAGCTTGCTTGAGCGATTATGCCTGGTTCAGCGACAATGCCGACAGTCGGCTCCACCCGGTCGGCGGGCGACGAGCGAATAACTGGGGGCTCTACGACATGCACGGTAACTGCTGGGAGTGGTGTGCGGATTGGTATGCAAAGGATTACTACCAGCAGCTCGCCACTGCGCTCGCAGCGAGTGCTACTGCGCAGCGCAGTGGTCAACAGCGGCCGAGCACATGGCGGCGTATTGCCGGTGCACTCGGCATCGGGCGCAGAGATACTGCACTGAGCGTCAGCACTGCGCAGCCACTGGCGAGCAGAGCGCCGAGTGGCCCTGACGCGGGCTCCTTCCGGGTTATGCGGGGCGGCGCCTGGCGCGACGCCGCCGGCGACTGCCGTGCGGCGTGCCGCGTCAGGGGCGCGCCGTCCGGCCGCAACAGCGGCCTCGGCTTTCGCCTTTCGAGGACCGTATAACTTGACTCTTTTACACTCTTACTCTTGGCTGACGGCGGCCTGAGCGTCCGACCGGTCATGTTGGTCAGACTGTTCACCCTCGGCTTCGATCCGGTCACGGAGCGCTTCAACGATGAGCCCGTGCGCGATTTTCTTGCCGATAAGGCCGTCGAAGCGGTCCGCGACCATTTTTTTGTCCAGGATGGCCGCGCCTATCTGACACTTGTGGTCTGCTATCGTCTGGCCGGACCGGCCGGACCGGCGGTGTCGGCGGCGGCGGGCGCCGGTGACGCGCGCCAGCGCCAACGCGAAGAGGCCTGGCGCGCGCTGGTCGAGCAGGCCAACTGGCCCCTGTTCAACACGCTGCGCGACTGGCGCGGTGAACGGGCACGCGCCGCCGGTATCCCGTCTTACGTGATCTGCAACAATCGTCAGCTCGCCGACGTGGTCAACAAACGTCCGGCGACCCTGGCGGAACTGGGCCAGATCGACGGTTTCGGCGACGCCAAGCTCAAGAACTACGGCCGCGAGATCCTGGAGATCATCGCCCGCGCCGGTGCCGCTGCCGATTCTCTACCGCATCAACCTGCGGCTGGAGAAGCTGCGGGTGTTGCTGCGCCTGTGCCACCGGTTGCAGTACCTGCCGCACGCGGGTTACGAGCACGCGGCCAAGGCGGTGAACACCGTTGGCAAGGAGGTGGGCGGCTGGATCAAGGACCGGCGTCGGGCGGAGGGCTGACTTGGAGCGCGTCGGCGGGCTGTTCGAGCGCATCACCGACTTCGGCAACCTGCTCGCGGCGAGCCGACGGGCGGCGCGGGGCAAGCGCGATCGGCCGTCGGTCGCCCGCTTCGAGTTTTATCTCGAACGTGAACTGATCGCGCTGCAAGAAGCGCTGATTACGGGTCGGTATCAACCCGGCGCTTTCTTCACCTTCGAGGTCCAGGACCCGAAGCGCCGTGCCATCTGTGCCGCGCCCTTTCGCGACCGGGTCGTCCACCACGCGATCTGCGGTGTGCTGGAGCCCGTTTTCGAGCGCCGCGCCATCTTCGACAGCTACGCCTGCCGTCAGGGCAAAGGGACCCACGCGGCCATCGCCCGTGCGCAGCATTTCGCCCGCCGCACCGCGTGTTTTGCCAAGTGCGACGTGCGCCGCTTTTTTGCGAGTGTCGACCATCGGGTCTTGCAGACCCTGCTGCGCCGGCTGTTCAAGGATGCGCCCCTGCTCGCCCTGCTGGACCGCATCATCGCCCATGCCCCGCCGGATGCGGACCCGGGCCGCGGTCTGCCGATCGGCAATCTGACCAGCCAGCACTTTGCCAACCTCTACCTGGGTGAACTGGATCATCACTTCAAGGACCGGTTGGGGGTCAGGGGCTACCTGCGCTATATGGACGATATGCTGTTGTTTGCCGACGACAAGGCGACCCTGCATCAATGGCTCGCGGAGCTTCGCACCGTGCTGGCGCAACGTCTGGGGCTCGTCCTCAAAGAGGCGGTGACGCTGGTCGCCCCGGTGACCGCGGGCATCCCGTTTCTCGGGTTCCGGATTTATCCGGGGTTGATCCGCCTGAACCCGCGGACCCGCCGGCGCTTTCTGCACCAGGTCCGGGTGCTCGAGCAGGCGCATGCGGACGGCATCCTGGACACGCCGGACCTGTGCCACCGTGCCGCGAGCTTATTCGCCCATGTGGCGCAGGCCGATTCGCTCGGGTTGCGGCGCCGGGTCGCCGCGGCTAGTATTGTCGATGGCTGACGGGACAGGGGCTCCAACCGGGTTATGCGGGGCGGCGCCTGGAACAACACCGCCGACAACTGCCGTGCGGCGTACCGCAACAGGAACGCGCCGTCCAACCGCAACAACAACCTCGGCTTTCGCCTTTCGAGTACCGATCACCGCCCGTCGGGCGCCGTTCACGGATTGCGCCTCTGTGCATCAGGTCTGTCCAGCCCCGTCATGCCCGCGCCGGCCTGCGCCGGACAAAAAGGCCCAGCCCCCGGCGTCCGGTAGCGCAAGCGAAGACCGCCGCGGGGCAACTCGACCGGCAGCCCTTCCCGTAGGATGCGGTGAGTACCCGAACCGCATCACCCAACCGGACAACCGCGGCGCGGACCAACAATCCCGCCGCCACCGCTGTGGCCGGAAAGGTGATCGGCCCCTGGTCACCCCTGCCTCACTCGATCAGTCCATACTCCGCCCATGAGCGACCCCGCCGACACCCCGAAGCCCGACGACGACTCGCCGTGGAAAGAGGCGATCGGCGCCTACTTTCAACCCTTCATGCAACTGTTCTTTGCCGACGTCCACACGCTCATCGCCTGGGACCAACCCTACGAATTTCTCGATGCGGAACTCCAGAAGATCACCGGCGACGCCGCGCTCGGCCAACGCCGGGCCGATCGGCTGGTGCGGGTGCGCAGCCGCGAGGGGCAGGAACTGTGGCTGCTGATCCACATCGAAGTGCAGGGTAAAGCCGACGCGTCGGCCGTAGGATGCGGTGAGGCACGAACCGCATCACCGACCGCGCGACCTGCGATGCGGTTCGTTCCTCACCGCATCCTACGGGCTGGCGGTGATCACCAACCAACGCGAATGCGCGTCTCACGGCGTCTATGCCCGCGAACGCGACGGCTTTGGGGTGCGCTTTTGTTACCGGGTCCATCATCTCCAGCAGTGGGCAGACCAGTTGGCGCTCATCAAGGCACGGGTGGCAACCAATCCCTTTGCCGTCGTGGCGCTGGCCCAACTGGCGGCTCATCGCCGCTCCTCCGACCCTGAGCGCAAGGCCAGCAAACGCGAGATCATCTGGCTGCTCTATGAATCCGGTTATGGACGCGACGACATCCTGGCCTTGCTGCGTTTCATCGACTGGATGCTGCGGCTGCCCCCGGCCCTTGAACATGAACTGCGCGGCGAACTGATCGCACTCGAGGAGCAACAGAAAATGTCCTATGTCATGAGCATCGAACGCATGGCCGAAGAACGCGGCGTGCAAATCGGCGTGCAAATCGGCGAGCAACGCGGCGAGCAACGCGGCGAAGCCCGAGTCCTGCTGCGGCTACTCACCCTCAAGTTCGGCCCCCCGTCACCCGAGGTCCAACAGCGCATCAATGACGCCGATGCCGATACCCTGCTCGTGTGGTCCGAGCGGGTGCTCAGCGCCGACACGATCGATGACATCGTCGATTAACCAAAGAGACCGTGATCGTAGTCCCGGCCACAAGAAAGCCGGAAGTCGAGGCTTTACCGTGAAAGTCGCGCAGCGACCCCGTGGGAGCGGCGTCCCGCCGCGATGGGGGCGGGCGTGTCAACGCAGCGTTTGATGTCACCGCGGCACCGCATCGCGGCGGGACGCCGCTCCCACGGGGGACAGTTCTCGTCCGGGGTGGCTGGTGTTCCTTCAGGATTCCCGACGGGCGGTGTCTTGCCTCGAACGGGGGCCACCGGCTAAAGCCTCGGCCTCCAGTTGGGGCCGGGGCCACCCCGTCCATCCGCGACCGGGCGCCGCGCTTGCCGAGCGGCCCTGTCGGCGGCTACGCTTGGGCTCTACCAGACGCGGGACACCCTGCACCGGACGCCGAATACCGCCATGCCCCAGCCCATCCGCCTGCTGCATTTGTCAGACAGTTGGGTGGGGTGTTGCGCCTGGGCCTCCAGACCCAGGAGTTCGATCGATTCATACTGGCGGCGCAGCCAGTCGAGATAGGCGGCGGGAACCTCGGGCGCGCCGGCGGACCGGGTTGCGGTGTTCGCGGTCGGCGGCTGGTTCAGGGGGACATCCACTGCCCCGTCGCCGTCATCGTCGCCAGGCCGGTTACGGTCTTTCTTCCATTCACCCTCGATCCAGGCGCGGAAGAGGATACGCACGCACTTGGGGTTGGAATGGAGTTCGAGCCACTGGAAGGCATTCGGGTAGGGGCTGCCGGCGTAGACGCTGCCCGCGGCCAACTCCAGACAGGCACGTTTGGGGTCCGGGGGTGCGATGCGGTAGGCGTCCGGCTCGTGCAGGTGGCCGCGCAGCACCAGATCACTTCGCAGATGAATGGCCTGCGGCGCCGACCGGGTGTCGAGTTCCGCCAGGTAGTCCCAGGGGTGATGCAGCAGGGCCAGCCGCCAGTCGGCCTCATCGCCATCCGGGTGCAGCACGGTCTGGTGGATCTGGTAGCGGCCGAGGAGCAGACGCCCGCGGTCGGTATCGCCGTGGGCCATCCAGGCGGAATCCAGCCCGGCGATGTGCAGACGCCGGCCGCGGATGTCGATGACGCGCTGCCACCAGGGCAGGGGTTGGGGGAGACCGAGCCAAGCGGCGTAGAACTCCAGATAGGCCGCATGGCGCTTCAGCAGGGTGCCGCGCTGGTCGGGACTGTCAAGCACGGCGGCGATCTGGTTCTGATCCTGCCCGGTGAGCAGTCCAGTGCTGGACCATGCGGGCGACGGCGTCGATGCGGTCGCGGTCCACGTCGTGGTTGCCGGGGACGAGGAGCAGGCGGTCCTGGGGGAGCGGCGCGGCCGGGTCCGTGGTGAGGACGGGCCAGAGATCCTCCAGCCAGGCCCGCGCCAGTGTGTACTCGTCCGGGCGGCCGGCGAATGCGAGGTCGCCGGTGATGACCACCAGGTCCGGCGCCAAGCCGTTGCGCACCTCCTCGGCAAGGTAGCGGACCAGTGCCCGCAGGACCGGGTCCGCATCCCAGTGCGCCCGTGCGCGGAAATGCACGTCGGACAGGTGCAGGAGTCGGACCGGCGTGTTCATGGGTGGGCTCCGCGTGGGTTGCGAACTGAAGGTGATTTTGGGGAAAGGGTTTAGCGACGGGTGGGGGCGACTGAAGTCGCCCCTACATGCCGTACATACTTTACGGCCTTGATCGTGCTCCCGGCCATCTCATCGACAGCGAGGCTGCTGGTCCGCACAGCGGACCCTACGGATCGCGCCCTCGTCGGGTCCGCTATGCGGACCGAACTCATCGACAGCGAGGCTGCTGGTCCGCATAGCGGACCCTACGGGTCGCGGCCTCGTCGGGTCCGCTATGCGGACCGAACCGCCTCGCGGGTATCATCATTTCGATTACGACAACCACGGAAACGACAAGCACCAATGACCCATCATCGCTTTCCCCACAAACCCTTCGCCGAGTCCTGCGTCGAGAACCAGGCGCCGATCTTTGCGGTGATCGCGCCGCTGTTCGCCCAGGCGCGCCGGGTGCTGGAGATCGGCAGCGGCACCGGTCAGCACGCGGTCTATTTCGCCGCCCGGTTGCCGCAGGTGACCTGGCAGACCAGCGATGTTGCGGCCCATCTGCCGGGGATCCGGTTATGGCTGGCGGAGGCGCAACTGCCCAATCTGCCGGACCCGCTGCGCCTGGATGTGACCGGCGACTGGCCGCCGGGTCCGGTGGACGGGGTGTTCAGCGCCAATACCGCGCATATCATGGGGGAGCCGGAAGTGGCCTTGATGTTTCGCGGGGTGGGCCGGCTGCTGGCCCCGGGGGCGCTGTTCGCCCTCTATGGCCCTTTCAGTGACGGCGGGCGCCATACCAGCGCGAGCAATGCGCGCTTCGACGCGGCGCTGCGGGCGCGGGACCAGCGTATGGGGGTACGGGATCTGGACGATCTGCGGCGTTTGGCGGATCAGGCGGGCCTGGACCTGATCGCCGATCACCCGATGCCGGTCAACAACCGGACACTGGTGTGGCAGCGGCGGGCGGCGGGTGTCGCGGATCAGGGGTAAGGCCAAGGCTGAAGTCATCCGAGATCACCCGGCTTGTCTGTCCTGACAGTGTGTGTCATATTGATAGGAACACCGTTGAGGAGATCACCCCATGTCCCGCGCAACCGAACCCCGCAGCGAACGGATCGATATTCGCACGACCCCGAGCGTGAAGCGTACCTTGCAGGATGCGGCCAGCACGTCAAGCAAGACGGTATCGGAATTCCTCCTGGACAGTGCCTTGGCGAAGGCCGCCGAAATCATGGCCGATCAGCGTCTGTTCCAATTCGATGATGAACAATGGTCGGCGTTCCTCGCGGCGCTCGACGCGCCACCACAACCGATGCCTCGACTGCAACGCCTGTTTGCGGAGCCTAGTGCTTTGGAGAAAGCGCTGAACTCATGAGTGTCACGGGCATCAAGAAACTGCATTCTGCCCACATTACGGAGTGCTTTGATTGCGGTAAATCCGAACTCAACACCTTTCTGCACCGCTTCGCTTTAAGCAATCAACGTGCCCACCTTGCCCAGACCTATGTGCTATGCCAAGGTGCCGACGTGATTGGCTATTACAGCCTGGCCGTCGGTCAGGCCAACCATCGGGACGCACCGCGCCGTGTCACGGAAGGGTTGGGCCGTTATCCCGTGCCACTCATGGTGCTGGCACGTTTGGCCGTGACGCAAGGCGAACAGGGGCGCGGATGGGGTTCCTCGCTGCTGAAAGACGCCTTGTGCCGTACCGCACAGGCCGCTGACATTGCCGGTATCCGGGCGCTGTTTGTTCACGCCAAGGACGAAGAGGCGCGTGCATTCTACGAGCATTTCAACTTCAGACCGAGTCCAAACGATCCTTATCATCTGTTTTTGTTGATGAAAGACCTCGTGCGGGCGGCACAATCATGACCGCCCCGGTTGCGCTCGCCAACGCCTGCCGGCCCTCCCGCCCGGTGTAGAATTCACCTCGACATCGGCCGCGTAACCCCGGCCTCCTGCTTTCTCCTGCTTTCTCCTGCCAAGATTGGTGACTTCCCGTGTTAGACCCCCGCCTGCTTCGTACCGACCTGGATCTGGTCGCCGCTCAACTGGCCCGCCGCGGGTTGCAGTTGGATACCGCCCGTATCGAGGCCCTGGAGGGTGAGCGCAAGGGCTTGCAGGTGCGGGTGCAGGAGCTGCAGAACGAACGCAATACGCGCTCCAAGACGATCGGCCGGGCCAAGGCGGCGGGGGAGGATACGGCGCCTCTGCTGGCGGCGGTGGCGGATTTGGGCGAGGGGCTCAAGTCGGCGGAGGAGCGGCTGAATGCCATTCAGCAGGAACTGACCGAGATCGCGCTGAGTCTGCCGAACCTGCCGGATGCGAGCGTCCCGGACGGCCGGGATGAGCGTGCCAACCGCGAGGAGCGCCGCTGGGGCGAGCCGACCCGGTTCGACTTCGCCCCCAAGGATCATGTCGACCTGGGGACCGCGCTGGGCTGGATGGATTTCGACGCGGCGTCCAAGGTGTCGGGCGCGCGCTTCGTCGTGTTGTCCGGACCCCTGGCGCGGATGCAGCGGGCGCTGATCCAGTTCATGCTCGATCTGCACACCCGTGAGCACGGTTACACCGAGGTCTATGTCCCTTATCTGGTCAACGCGGAGAGCCTCTACGGCACCGGTCAGTTGCCCAAGTTCGAGGCCGATCTGTTCAAGGTGCCGGGTGAGAAGCCTTTCTATCTGATCCCCACCGCCGAGGTGCCGGTGACCAATCTGGTGCGTGATGTCATCGTGGAGGCGGATGCCATGCCGCGCAAATGGGTCGCGCATACGCCTTGCTTCCGCAGCGAGGCCGGCTCCTACGGCAAGGACACGCGCGGCATGATCCGTCAGCATCAGTTCGAGAAAGTGGAGCTGGTGCAGGCGGTGCCGCCCGCGGAGTCGGCCCAGGCACACGAGGCGCTCACCGGTCATGCCGAGACGGTCTTGCAGCGGTTGGGGCTGCCCTATCGGGTGGTGACTCTGTGCACCGGGGATTTGGGCTTTTCGTCGCGCAAGACCTATGACCTGGAGGTCTGGCTGCCCGGTCAGCAGACCTATCGCGAGATTTCCTCGTGCAGCAACTTCGGCGACTTCCAGGCGCGTCGGCTCCAGGCGCGCTGGCGCAATCCCGAAACCGGCAAGCCGGAACTGCTGCATACGCTGAACGGGTCCGGACTCGCGGTGGGCCGCACCCTGGTGGCGGTGCTGGAGAACTATCAGCAGGCGGACGGGCGGATCGGGGTGCCGGAGGCTTTGCGGCCCTATTTGGGCGGGGCCGAAGTGCTCGCGTGATGTCCGGCGGATAACCGTGCGATGTGATCTGCTGCGCCGGTTATTTCCTTATTCGCTTAATGCATTATGTCTTATGTCATTGGAGAAATAGCGGATACGGGATTACCGGAGTGTGCATAATGCAATAATAATTCAATGGAAATAATGCCGGATCCAGCGTGGCGGGTTCCTTGACATCCGGCGGTTGTCAACTAGCCTTGATTGCAAGGTTCAGCGTCTAACGCCGAGCCCAGGTATGCAGTATCTCTCATCAGTCCCAGATAAATCGGAGTGATCATGATGAATACGCAGAAACTGGTGCAGTCTTCGCTTCTGGCCGTTGCCGGCTGCTTGGGTGTGGGTGTCGCAACTGCGGCGTCGACCAGCGGTCCGGTCGAACAGGTCTACGCGGATTCGACGAATACCTATATTTACGTTAGTCCGAGCAGCTTCCTGGCAGTGCCGTCTTACGTTTACTCCTGCTATACGAGCGACCCGGAAATCGCCAGGGCGATCGTGGCGAGTTTGCACAAGAATGTCTACCTGGTTTGCGGCAATACCTCGTGGCCGACGAGCGGCAGTTATCGGTACGGCGGCGCGGTAAGCTATCTGTACGCGAATTAGGGCCGGCGGTGGGTACAGCGCCGCCGGATGTCGTCGCGGATTGCAGCACGGATGCAGAACGAAACCGCTTGATCGTGTCGCGCGTCGCGGGCGATCTGTGCGATTGACGCCGGTGCCATGGACGGCGACGCTGAATTGCCGCATTCCCCTGAATGAGATGTGAATATCTAATGCGAGCGAAACCAATAGGCTCGTTCAGCGTGAGTGTCTCAATATTCGCGTGGCTGTTGAGAGATCGCATCCATGATACGATACACGATGATTCTGAGTGGTACCCTAGTAATCTTTGGTGCGGGATTCCTGACCGGCCGCTCCACCGGCGTTGGGACTGAAACCGCTGAGTTGACGACAGCCAGCCGCCCAGCAGCGTCAGCGGTCCCCGCCAATCACCCGACAGGGGGCGGCCCCGCGGGTCGTTCAGCGGGGTCCGTTGCGCCAGCCCAAAGCGTCTCCATGGCAGCGCGCGCAGGGCTCGGAGAGCAGCACAGCCGAATGGCCGTCGCACCTGACGTGAACGGATTTCAACCGCCCGGATGGGTACTGACGCCGCACGACCGGGCCGATCTCATTGCCCAACGGATCGAGGCCAGGGACGCCAGCCTGAAGCAGTTGGACGCAATGATTCAAGGCTTGGAAGTGGGTGGTGCGAGTCACGAGCAGATCGCGCATTTCCGTGAAATGAAAGCGGTGCTTGAGGAAGCGGCGATGGATGACGCCGATCTCTCTGAGATCAATCCGCCGGAGCGCAGCGACGACGATCTCAGGAGCGACTTCGCCGCCAGTCTTGAGCACTCCGGTCTTGGCGCCGCGGAGCGCGAGCAGATGCTCCAACCATTCGATGCCGGGCCGATCACTGCCGATACTGATCCCGCAGATGCGGAGAGGGTGCGACCTCCCGGCGCGCAGCGGTAGCGATATGCGTCCAAATCCGACGTGATCGCTTGCGCCAGGTCCAGGGTCCAGCGAGTGAACCTTCGGCACCCAGCCGTAGTTCGACAGCGCCGGTGATACCCGTATCGAGCGTGGGTAGCGCGCGCGTGGCGATGCGTTCCGCAACCGCATCATTTGGGAATCCGAATGGATTGGCATAGCCGGCGGCGAAGAGCACCAGCCGGGGATTGACCGCATCCAGCAGCGCGGCCCCGGTCGAGGTCGAACTGCCGTGGTGTCCGGCGACCAATACATCGGCAGCCAGGCCGGTGCCGTACTGCTCGACCAGGCGTGACTCGATGCCGGTCGCGACGTCCCCGGTCAGCAGGATCGCGCGGGTGCCGGTCGCGATCCGCAGGACGCAGGAGGCGTCGTTGCCCGTGAGTGCCTTCACTCCGGCTTGCGGCGCCGGTGGGTGCAGGAACTCAAAGTGCACTCCGGACCAGTCCCAGCCGTCACCCGCCCGGCACGGCTCGGCGCCCGGGCGGGTCAAGGTCGCCGGCTCGCCGCTCCGCACGCGCCGCACGGGGAGCCGGTCCATGAGCCCCGCCGCCCCGCCGGCATGATCCCGATCCGCGTGACTCAGCACCAGCATGTCCACCTGGCCGATGCCTTGCGCGGCCAGAAAGGGCGCGACCACGACCGCGCCGGTGCTGAATCCGCTCGGGAAACTGGGGCCGGCATCGTAGACCAGGGTGCCCGCCTGGGTGCGGACCACCGCGCTCAGCCCCTGACCAACATCCAGCAGCGTGAACCAGACCTCGCCCGGACCGGGCGCCGGCGGCCGGACCAGGGCCAGCGGCAGCAACAGCGGCAGCCCCAGCCAGCGCCCCGGCAGACCGCGCGGGGCGAGCAACAGCCCCGCCCCGAGAAAGGCGAAGGGCCAGACCCAGGGCGGACCCAGGGGCGGGGCGAAGGCCGCCCAGGGAAAGGCGGCGATCCAGGCCAGGGCCGTCAGACACCAGTCGAGCAACTGCGCGGTCAGGATCAGCGGCAGGCTCAGTCCGGGCACCAGGCTGAGCAGGGCGGTCGCCAGCACCAGCGGAAACAGCAGCAGGGTGAAGAGTGGTTCGGCCACCAGATTCACCAGCGGCGCGATGGCCGAAGCGCGGCCGAACTGGAGCAGCAAGAGCGGCAGCAAGCCCAGCGCGACGGCCCATTGCGCCCGTCCCCAGCGGGTCCAGAGGTCACGGCTGGGCAGGCGCTGCCCGAGATTGAACAACAGCACTGCCACCGCGGCGAACGAGAGCCAGAATCCGAAGGCCAGCACCGCCCTGGGGTCGACCACCAGGACCGCGATCAGGGCCAGGATGAGGGCGTGCCAGTGGCGCGGCGTCCGCTCCCAGAACAAGACCGAAAAGACCACGGCGGCCATGATCAGGGCGCGCTGGGTCGACACCGAGAAGCCGGCCAGGGCGGCATAGGCCAAGGCGGCGAGGCAGGCGCCGACCGCTGCCGCGCGCGGGGCGGCCAGCGCCAGGGTGAGCCGCGGTTGGTGTGACCAGAGCCAACGGATGAGGATGAAAGCAACCGCCGCGATCAACCCCAGGTTCAGCCCGGAGATGGCGACCAGATGGCTGGTGCCGGTGCGGGTCATGGCCTCCCAGTCGCCGCGCTCGAAGCCGGACTGATCGCCGGTCACCAGGGCCTGGACCAGGGGCAGGGCGCGGGCCTCGCCCAGCACCGCGGCCAGATGGTCATTGAGGTTCTGGCGGGCGCGCGTCAGCCGGTAAAGGCCGGGTCCCGCATCGAGTCGCTCGGCGCCCGCACCGCGGCGGACACTGCCGGTGGCCTTGATCCCCTGGGCGAAGAGCCAGCGCTCGAAGTCGAACCCGCCGGGGTTGGCGAAGCCGTGCGGCGGTTTGAGCCGCACCGGCAGGCGCCAGCGCTCGCCGGCGCGCAGGCGCGGCGCGTCCTCGTACCAGGAGACCCGCACCAAACCGGTGAAGGGCAGGGGTTGGCCGTCGGCGCTGGCCTGTTCGACCGCAAAGAGGAAGCGGCGGCCCAGGTCCAGCTCGGCGGGCAGTGAGGCGATGCGCCCCTCGATGGTGATGGGCGTGCGGGCGAGCGCGTCCGGAAACGGGTTGGCGAGTTGGAGCGCGGTGTGGGCCTGGGCATAGAGGAGACCTGCGCACAGCGCGGCCAGCACGCGGCAGAGTCGCGGCTGCTTGAACAGGCCGAGCGTGATCGCCAGAACGCCGAGCACCGCGGCGGTCCAGGCCGGGGGCATGGTCGGCGTCAGATAGAAGGCGCCGATTCCGGAGGCGAAGGCCAGCCCCAGGCGCGCCAGGTTGGCCGGATGTTGAGGGCCGTTCGCCGAACCGTCACAGGGTCTCGGTACCATCGGTTCCCCGGTCGGTCGGTTTGATCGGCAACCCATCCGGGATTGATTCAAGCGGCCTGAGACGACAAAACCGCGACGTGAAAAAATGGCTCCAACGCATCATGCCCGCGCCGCGCCGACTGCTGGAGAATCGCCAGTTGTCCGTGTTCGGCAAGTGCCTGCATGACCCGCGACTGTGGTATCTGAACCGCCGCTCCGTCGCCGGGGCTGTCGCGGTGGGTTTCTTCATGATGTTTATGCCGCCGTTCGGCCAGATGGTGCTGGCCGCGGCAGCGGCGATCGTGCTGCGGGTGAACCTGCCGCTCGCGGTGGTGCTGGTGTGGATCACCAACCCGCTGACCATCCCGCCCATGTTCTATTTCGCCTACCTGGTGGGCAGTTGGCTGCTGGGCGTGCCGCCCAAGGGGTTCGATCTGGGTTTCTGGACCGACTGGCACAACTGGAGTGCGGTGATGGCGCCGCTGGGGCTTGGCATGTTGGTCTGCGCCGTCATCAGCAGTGCCCTCGGGTATTGCGGGGCACAGGCCCTGTGGCGCCGCCGCCTGGTGCGGGAGATCCGGCGGCGCAAGCAGCGCTATCGGGAACTGGCCGCGGCCTTGTCCGCATCGGCGGTCAGCACGCCGTCGTCCAGCCGCCAGATCTGATCCATGCGTCCAGCCAGGCTCAGGTCGTGGGTGACGATCACCAGCGCGGTGCCGATCGCCGCATTCAGTTCCAGCATCAGTTCGTAAACCTGGCCCGCCGTGTGGCGGTCCAGATTGCCGGTCGGTTCGTCCGCCAGCAGGCAGGCCGGGCGGGTCACCAGGGCGCGGGCGATCGCCGCGCGCTGGCGCTCGCCGCCGGAGAGTTCCGATGGTTTGTGGGTGCCGCGCTGGGTCAGCCCGACCCGCGCGAGGATCGCCTCGGCCTTGGCCCGGGCCTCGGCCGACGACGCGCCGCCGATCAGCAGCGGCATGGCCACATTCTCGACGGCCGTGAACTCCGGCAGCAGGTGGTGAAACTGATAGACGAAGCCCAGGTGTCGGTTGCGCAAGCGCCCGCGCCGCGCCTCCGAGAGGTGCCCGATGTCCTGGCCAAGCCAACTGACCCGCCCGGCGGTGGGCCGGTCGAGCCCGCCGATGCAGTGCAGCAGGGTGCTCTTGCCGGAGCCCGATGAGCCGACGATGGCGACCCGGGCGCCGGAGGCCACCCGCAGGTTCACCCCGCGCAGCACTTCGACTTCCTGCGGACCCTCGCTGAAGGTCTTTCCGAGCCCCTGGATGTCCAGCACCGGTGCGGCCGCGGAGCCGTCTGTGTCAGGTGGCGGGCTATTCATAGCGCAGCGCCTCGGCCGGCTGGGTGTTGGCCGCGCGCCAGGCTGGATACAGGGTCGCGAGGACGGACATGAAGAAGGCTGAGCCGGCGATCAGCACCACGTCCTGCCAATGGACATCGGATGGCAGATCGCTGATGTAGTAGATGCTCGGGTCGAGGAAGTGCACGTGGAAGGCGGCCTCGACGAAACCGACGATCGCTTCGAGATTGATGGCGAACAGCACGCCGACGATGACCCCCATCAGGGTGCCCACCAGTCCGATGGCGGTGCCCTGGACGATGAAGATGCGCATCACGGTGCCCGGCGAGGCGCCCAGGGTACGCAGCACCGCGATGTCGGAGCGCTTGTCCGTGACCACCATGACCAGCGCGGAAACGATATTGAAGGCCGCCACCGCGACGATCAGGAACAGGATGATGCTCATCATCCGCTTCTCGACCGCCAGCGCCCGGAAGAAATTGGCGTGGACCTGCGTCCAGTCGATCACGCGATAGACGCCGCCCAGATCCTCGGCGATCTTCAGTGCCATCCGGGGGGCTTCCCACATGTCGGTAAGCTTGAGCCGGATGCCGGTGACCCCGTCACCCAGGGCCATCAACTTGGCCGCGTCGTCCATCTGGATGAAGGCCGCGCTGCGGTCATAGTCCGCCATGCCGACCGAAAAAATCCCGCTCACGGTGAACCGCTTGAGCCGCGGCATGACGCCGACCGGGGTGGCGGTCACCTGGGGGGTGACCACGGTGACCTTGTCGCCCGGACCCACCCCCAGATAAGCGGCGAGCTCTTCACCCAGGATGATGCGGAAATCGCCGGGGACCAGATCGTCCACCGACCCGCTCTCCATCTGGCGGCGCAGATCCGACACCTGATCCTCATCGACCGGCAGGATGCCGCGTACCAGCGCCCCACTCACGTTGGACGGGCCGACCAGCATCGCCTGCACTTCCACGAAGGGTGCGGCGCCCACCACATCCTGGTGAACGCGGACTTTCGCCAGTCCCTCGCGCCAGTCGGTCATGCCGCCGCCGTAGGGGTCGGACAGGGTCGCATGGGAGGCCATCGACAGGATCCGCTCGCGGATTTCCTGGTGGAACCCGTTCATCACCGACAGCACCACGATCAAGGCCATGATGCCGAGCGTGATCCCCAGCATGGAGACCAGCGAGATAAACGAGATGAAATGGTTGCGGCGCTTCGCGCGGGTGTAGCGCAGGCCGATATAGAGGGGGAGGGGATGAAACATGGGGCGGTATTAAACCACAAAGGGCGGTTCCTTGTCCGGAGACGCCCGCCGCGAACGCGGCCCTGATGTTCCCAACGCTTGCGCCTGATGCCACTGCATGCCGGTGAAAAACCCAGGCGCTTCAAATTTCTCCCGGTTTCTCTGGGGGGTATGCTTCGGCGATTTCCGAAGCATTTCCTACCGCGCGAGCTCAACCTCCGGTGAGCGGGGCGCCGAGACCGGAGGCCGACGCTTTTCGCGTAGCGATCGGGCTTGGACCGACCGACGTAGCGCCAAGAGCAAGAGCCGGTTTGAAGCGGAGGATAGACCTCCAAAACTGTCCCCGGAACTCCAGCCGGAACTCCAGGGGGCCGATGCGGCGGGGTAACCGGGGGTTCGGCAGTGGCTCAACGGCAGACCCTTATCCGAGCCACGGGTGCTAGACCGCGTCGTCTGCTCTGGGGCCGGTGAGTTCCCGACGTAGGTCGCCGAACAGGTCCTCCTGGGCGATGGTCCGCCCCTGGGCGCAATCGGCCTCGCCCTGGACCAGCAGCTTCCGCACGCGGGCGGTCGGAACCTCGGCCCGAGCGGTTTTTGTGTTCGGGGGTGGCGCGGGCGCCATGGCCGTCAGCCGGAGGAACGGCCGCTCGCGGGCGCAGAATTTGGTGAATACCCGCGCAGTCTCGCCGCGGTGACCGCGGATTCCGCCTGGCGGGAGACCCCGCGGGCCGGGCGGCCCGGACGCCCTCACTGCGCGTGCGGGCTGGTTACTTTCCCTTATCACATCGGTTACCCTTGTTCTTTACTTGGTCGCCGAGCGCATCGACCGAACCCGCCATGACGACATCCATTCAGGCTGATATCCCCGATCGCTTGGCACAGCAGGCGGCAATCCTGATCCGCGACGGCTGGGCGAGCGACCTCGACGAGATCCTCACCGACGCACTGCGTTGCTACTTGAGTTCGCACAGCGCGGAGCTGAGCGAGGCGTTCGTTCGTGAGGATCTCGAGTGGGGTCTGCGTGGCGACGGATAGCCGCATCGCCCGTGTGGTCGTTTGCGATGCCGGGCCTTAGGAATCCTCTTGCGCGCGATTCGCCGCGGCCAGCGCAGCGCGCAGGAGGTGCTGGATCTGCTCCGCGCCATACCTGAGCGGTCGATTTATTTATTTCATACTCTGCGGCAGACGCATTTGAGTAAACTGTCCCCCGGAATTCCAACCAATTGAGAAAAAGCGAAATCGTTCATCCGGCCGTTGTTTCTCGGTCATAGCGGCCATGACCAGCATGCGCTAAACGCAACTTGTGACCACGATCGGCATCTATCGCGAGCTGATTCGCTCAAAGAACTACGTCGTCGCGCATCACGCAGCAGATGAACTCGAAGACGATGACCTGACAATCCTTGACCTGGAAAGCATCGTCCTCACTGGCCGGATTGTCGAGCGACAACATGACGGAGAAACAGATGAAACGAAGCACGTCGTCAACGGCAGAAGCATCGCAGACTATGAAGCGGAAGCTGTCGTCAAGATCGGCTTCAGTGGCGAACTCATCTTCATCACAGTCTACGTCATCTGAGAATTGCGCTTACTGCGGAAGTTCAAATCTCCATCACCGCCTTGTGACGCGGAGTTTTGGAAAAGGTGACAAGTTACTTGTTATTGAAGGCATTCCATCAATTTCTTGCGGCAATTGCGGGGAGTCATATTTTACCGCAGCGACCATGCATGAGATCGAGCGGGTGAAGGCGCATCGTAAGGCGTTAGCAGTAACTCGCCCGGTTCCGGTAGCGACCTTCGCGTAAAGAGCGGAAATCGGGTGGCGCAACAGGGAAACAGGAACAGACCACGTTTCTATCGTGTACTGAGTGGAGAAGCGCACTTCGCCAAGTGAAGCATCGTCCTCGGAGGTCGGTTTTGCGTTCCCTTCCTAGCAGCCTGTCGGACTTAGCCCCTAGGATTAGGGTATGAGTCAAGATAAAGGCTTTTTGTTGCTCCACACTCTAACGTAAGGTGATTTCCGCGAAAAATCCAACCCGTAGGAGGTGGGGGCACAATGACGCATCCAACCCGTAGGAGCCCGCTTGCGGGCGACGGGTGGGGCACAATGACGCGATTCCGGCAGGTCACGTCGCCCGCAAGCGGGCTCCTACGGAGCTTGATTCTTGATAGCGTCTTATTCGGAAATCGCCTAAAGTCCGACAGACTGCTAGCGCTTAGAGACGCCACGGACGAGCACGAAGGCGCCGTCGGCGGACCCGTGCAACGGGTGTGACCGAAACTGATGTGAGTCGGCGGGATCATCGATTGTTGGAGAGACAAAGCGCAGCGTGCCATCCTTCAGGTGATCTCCGAGAAATGATCTACCGACGTGTAGGGGCGACTTTAGTCGTCCCTACAGCCACCTGCGGATCTTGCTGCGCCCGTACAACAAACCGGAGGTCGAGGCTTCAGCCGGACGCGGCACTGCCGCCCGCTAAAGCGTCGGCCTCCGGTCGCGTCGCCTGGGTCCCCGGCGGTCGATCTCGCGTGGTACGAAGTTCTTCGGAAATCACCTCAGACCTCGACGCGGCCCGGATGGGCATGCCCGATCGATGCCTCAGGTCCGGACTATCGTGCGCGGGCTTTGCCCATCGACGGAGTTGGTATCTCAGAGGCTACTTCAGGGACAGACCACGTGTGTAGCGTGTCCTAGATCGGAAGATCTTGCTGTGCTGCGTCGGGCTCCGGCTTTGGCGGCCGACCCGGCGCGCCTTTCCAGGTGCGCCGACCGACCATGGCGGCAATCCGGCGCTCAAAGGCGCCACTGCCGAGTACGAAACCGCCATTGGTGGACGCGCGCAACCGCTGGAGCGTCTCGGTGGTCAATTCGTCTGCGAACAGTTGGTGATAGGCGATGCGGCGGGCCTCCTCGGATGACGCAAGGTCAAGCACGAGCGGGTGGGGTGTGACGAGCGCGTCCGCTTGGCCAAGGGCATTGCAGCGATAGCTCGACCATGGATAGTCCCCCGACGCGCCAACCATGTGTGCTCGGACCGGGTTGAGTTCGATGTAGCGTTGGCAGGCGAACAGGTAGGCGTCGGCTTCGATCAAGGAGGATCGAAAACGGCCTTCAAACAGCGGGCCGGTGCGGCGATAGGTGCGGTTGACGTGCTGCACATAACGTTGTCCCACGCGCTTCATCCTCAAGGACTTCAAGAACCATATCGACACCGAGATCCGGCTTGGACGGCTCGTTTGCCTGGTCGGTGCGAACGGGTGTGGAAAGAGCAGCGTGCTGGAGGCGGTTTATTTCGCCAGCACAAGTCTCTTGTATGGCGCCGAGGCTTTTTTTCAACCTCCGCGAGTTTTCGATGACTTTATCCGACGCGGGGCCGAAGCCCTTGGCGTCGGTTTGGAGTACCAGGATTTAACAGGGGAAGACTCGCTTTCATTGAAACTTGTCTTATCGCAAGGAGAGCCGCGCATTCACCCGGATGTGCGCGCGAAATATCCCGATCTCTTGCCTCAATACAACGTGACGGCAGACTGGCATTGCAATGCGGATCGCGAGCAGCTTCCTCGCGCGCTTGCAGTGGGAACAACCAGCGATATCGCGACGGCGGGTAGCGATGTAGAGACTACCCTCGACAGATGGCAACCTTATGGCTTGCCTCCGCAGTACAGCAATCTCTTGACTCCGGCGTTTCTACTCGCTGCGGATATTCGCCTGCTTCGTTTGCCTTCTTATTCTCTATTCGAGATCCCTTCCCTCAGTTTGGCTGGAGCCGCGCTAGCTTCTGTGATCGCCTATCTGATCACCGCGGATCCCGAGCGATTCTCCGACCTGATGAGACGCAGCCGCGACGTACTTCCGTTTGTTGAGCGGCTACGCGTCCGTCCGGCCAAGGTCGAACTGACTGAGCCTACGACCATTACCGTTAACCGCAAGGAAATCCCCTATTGGGAAAACCGGGTGGTCATCGGTCACGAGCTACTGTTCGACCTCAAGGGCGCCCCTGGGATGCCTGCACGGGCGGTGAGCGAGGGGACCCTGCTGGTTATCGTGCTACTGACCGCGACCGTGTGGAGCCAGGGCGCTGGCATCCTACTGATCGACGATCTGGACAAGGGACTCGGCCTCGATCAAGATTCCGGCCATTTGGGCTCGCCGGGTGCGTCGTCAGGCCATCCTGGCCTGACACCGTCAGGGCTGGAAGCCCTGACTACGCACGCCGCCGGCTGGGATTACGATCAAGGCCGGCCTGCTGATCCAAGGCTGAAGCCTTGGACTCACAACTCCCGCGGAGATAAGGGATGGTGACGCACACTGCTTCCGGTTCCGACTGTCGGCCGCAACCCGGTGCCGCGCCAGGACCATTTGCGCCCAATGGATTGCCCGATCGCGACGTGGAGGCCCCCGGCTGGCCGACCCTTCCCGGCCATCAGGCGGTCAATTTTGCTCGGCCAGATCGAAGGTCAGCTGCGCATGGGCAGCGCCGACGTCATGGGCCGGATCGGCTCGCTTGCCGCACAGGGCAACCTGCTGAGAGGGCTGGCCGAGGACATGAACCGGCGGCTGCACCGGGGTCAGCCGGACCTGTCCAGCATCAAGCTTGCGCTGTTCCGGCTGGTGGCAGTCGGCCGTTGGATCGATGGCGACTTTTCATTCAGCGGGCACTCCGCCGCCATCGACCGGGCCATCGACGACATCGTTGCTGCCGCCTATACGCTGGCGCATGCACTGCCCTAGCGATCAATCGACTCGACTGTACGGTCCAGGAGGGGGCACCCTGCCCGCGGCCGGCAATCGGCCGCGGACGCCTTGCCACCCAGCCCGTGAGGATAGCCATGTTCCGATTCAGCCCGACCAGCCATTCTTTCCGGCCACCACGGGATTACCTCATCACCCTGACGCTAGTGACGAATGATCGCCGCGCGCCCGCGATTGGCGCCACGCGTTGGACCAGCCGACGCCTGCGCCCGCTTTGGGGCGGTGACCTTTGTCCACCGCTACGGCCGCAACGATGATCAACACCAGAAGCACAATAAGAACAGACCACGGACCTCGTCCCGCAGGACGAAAATCCTCAGACTGTTTGTGAAGCGTATGTTATAAAATGAAAAGCATTCTCACTGGTTCCGGTTTTTTACGATGCCTCTACTTTGTCCTGCCCCTGTCCCCGTCACCGATCGCGAGCGTCAGCAACTGGAGTCGCTCAAGCGACAAGCGACCTGTCCACAGCAATTGGCCCTGCGGGCGCGGATTATCTTGTTGGCGGGTCAGGGGGTCGGCGTGCGGCCGACAGCGGACCAACTCGGCATCAGTCGCTCGACCGTCCAAGGGTGGCGGCGGCGATGGTCGGAGAACCCCGACGCGAGCGTTGCGGAGCGGTTGTCCGATGCGCCGCGCTCGGGCACCCCGGCCACCTTCAGTCCGGAGCAGATTCGCGCGATCTTCGCACTGGCCTGCGAAGCGCCGCAGGACAGCGGACGGGCGATCACTCAGTGGACGCAAGGGGAAATCGCCGACGAGGCGGTGAAACGGGGCATTGTCGAGTCGGTCTCCGCGCGCTCCGTCGGGCGTTTTTTGAAAGAAGCGGACCCTAAACCGCAGCGTTGAAAAGACGCAACCTGAACGACCAAGGGTGCGGACTCGCCTGCACGCATTCATCGTCTGCCGACAGGGCGGCATCGAGATCGATCTCGACTTCGCCGACCAGCGACCGGAGCCGCTGCACGAGGCCGAAATCCACGGCCTGCAGGCGCTCGGGGTGGTTGGCGATGTCGCTGCCAGGAAACCCAGAAACTGTCCGAGCACCGGGTCGTCTCCCGCGGAGGACCCGGCGCGCCTTTCCAGGTGCGCCGACCGACCATGCGGGCGATCTGGCGCTCAAAGGCGCCACTGCCGGGTCCTCACCGCATCCTACGCGCTCGCTAAACACACGCTTGTGTCATGGGATTTCACCATGCTAACCTCTGAGGCTGCGGCGGGTGGCGCCAGCCGCGCACGTGCCGTTTTCGATGGTGCCGACAGCACGCCTGAACCGATCCCTACGACCACGGAGTCATCCTACAATGAAGCACATCCTGACCCTGTCCCTGCCTGTCCTGATGCTCACGTCCGCGACCGCCCTGACCGGAGAGGTCGAGTTCGCCCAGCGCTATGGCGATGTGGGCGGCGCGGGCGCCCACGCCGTCGACGGCTCCGCGGGGCGCCCGAGCGCGGCGGATCAGCGCCACGCCGGGCGGACGCCGGCGGCAGGCGAGCGGCGCGGCGCACCGCTCGACCACAGCGACCGCGCGCAGGTGCAGGCGCTCGGCGGCGGTTCGATGACCTCCATCGACCGGGCGCAGGTGCGGGAACTCGGCAGTGCGGGCAGTGGTTTTGTCGATCGCGCGCAGGTGCAGGAACTCGGCGGCGGCCAGATCGCCGCGATTGACCGCGCCCAGGTGCGGGAACTCGGCAGTGCGGGCCGTGGTTTCGTCGACCGCGCACAGGTGCAGGAACTCGGCAGTGCAGGCAGGGGTTTCATCGACCGCGCTCAGGTACAGGAACTCGGCGGTGGCTCCATCGCTGCTATCGACCGGGCGCAGGTGCGGGAACTCGGCAGTGCGGGCAAGGGGTTCATCGACCGCGCCCAGGTCCAGGAACTCGGCAGCGGGGGTAAGGGCTTCATCGATCGCGCGCAGGTGCGGGAACTCGGCAGTGCGGGCAAGGGGTTCATTGATCGCGCCCAGGTGCAGGAACTCGGCGGTGGTTCCATCAGCGCCATCGACCGCGGCGGCTTCGAGGAGGTTGGCGGCTCCCAGCAGCGCTGAGGCGACGCTGAGGCGATCGGTGGGTTCGCCGCGGTGCGCGCGAGTTGGCGCCGCCGCGCGCGTCCCTGGCTGCTCGCGCTCCTGATCCTCCACCCCGGTGTCGGCGCGGCCGACGGGCAGCGCTGGTTGCGTCAGGACCGGGGTGACTTCCGCTTCATCTATCCCGAGCGTCTCAGCCATCTGGTGCCGACGGTGGCCGGACGTGCCGAGGTGGCGCTCGCCGCGCTGTCCCGACTCTTCCATTACCGACCCAGCGAGCCCATCGTCCTGGTACTGCGCGACGGGCGCGATGCCGACGGCCGCACCGCAACGACGCTGCCGCACAATCGCGTCGAGCTTGAGGTCGCGCCGCTGGACTTGGACTACGAGTTCGCGCGCTACGGCGACCACCACGGTTGGCTCACCAGCCACGAGCTGACGCATGTGGTGGTGGGCGATCAGGCGGCCCGCCGCGAGCGCACCCTGCGCGGTTGGCTCGGCAAGGTGGCGCCGGTGTCGCCGGAGCCCGTGTCGGTGCCCTTCGCGTTGCTCACCAGCCCCGGGCGTATGACGCCGCTGTGGCATCAGGAGGGCGTAGCCGTGTTCATGGAGACCTGGTTGAACGGCGGCCTGGGGCGGGTGCTGGGCGCCTTCGACGAGATGTATTTCCGGACCCTGGTGGCCTCCGGGGACGCGTTTCCGGCGCGTGCCGCGCTGGACTTCGCCGATGACGACAGCTTCCTGCTCAGTACCGGCGCCTATCTGCTGGGCTCCCGCTTCATCGCCGAGCTGGCCGCGGAGCACGGTGTGGATACACTGCTCGGTTGGCTGCGGGCGCCGGCGGACGCGCTGCCGCTGGATTTCCCGGCGGGCTTCAAGCGCGCCTTCGGCGTCGATCTGGATACTGCCTGGCGCGACTTCGAGCGCCGCGAGCGCGCCCACCAGCAGGCCAATCTGGCGCGCTTGGCGGTGGTGCCCTTCACGCCGGTGCAGCCGCTGACCGCGCTGCCGGCGGCGGCCTTCGGCTGGGTCGGCCGGCCGCACCTGCATGGGGGCGAGGTGCTGTTCGCGCGGCATGCGGCGGACGCACTGGCCGCGGTCGTCCGTCTGGATCTCGGCAGCGGTCGGGTCGAGCGGCTCGCCGACCTGCCGACGCCGCGGCTGGTGGAGGTGGCGCAGACGGCGTTGGACCCGGCGGCACGCACGCTCTGGTTCACGGTCCAGAATGATCGCGGCTATCGCGACCTCAGGCGTGTCGGGCTCGAGGATGGGCGCGTGGACAAGGTCCGGGCAAACGTGCGCATCACCTCCATGACCGTGGAGCCCGGCACCGGCGTCCTCTGGGCCGTGGCGAGTCACAACGGTGGCGCCGTGCTGATGCGCGGCGAGCACCCCGCGGCGGGGCTGGAAACCGTCACCCTGCTCGCCCCGGGCGTCGTTCTCGGGCATCTGGCGATGGCCCCGACCGGTGCTGCCATCGCCGCGACGCTGCACCGCCCCAGCGGCCTGCGCGAGCTGATCCTGATCGACCCGGCCGCCAGCCGCACCCGCGGTACGCTCGTGTTCCGCTCCGTGAGCACTGTCGGTAGCCCCGAGCATCCGAGCTGGTCCCCGGACGGTCGCACCCTGTATTGGAATGCCTATGCCAGCGGGGTCTCCAACCTGTTCCGGCTGCGCCTCGCGGACGGCGGGCCGGAGGCGGAACCGGAGCCGCTGACCCATGTGCCGGACGGCCTGTTCCACCCCCTGTGGCTGGCGCCGGGTCGGCTGTTCGCGTTCCGCTTCACCCCCACCGGCTTCGCGCCCGTCAGCGTCGCCGAACGCCCGGTGGCCGCTCTGCCGGCGATCGTCTTCGCTGGGCAGCGGGCGCTCGCGCGCAATCCCGAACTGCGCGACTGGGCCTTGCCGCCGGATGCCCCGCCTAACGCCCAGTCGAGCGCCGAGCGCCGCTATTGCGGCCTCTGCGCGCTGCGGCTGGACACGCTGGTGCCGACGCTGAGCGACAGCTCGGGGCAGCCGATGCCGGGCCTCTTCGCCCAGTTCACGGACCTGCTGAACCGGCACCGGGTCCTGCTGCGCCTGGGCGCCGCCGACGCGGGCGGCACCCAATTCGGCCTGTCCTACGAGTACCTGGACCAGCTCGAGCTGCGGTTCGAGCATCGCCCGTCCTCGTTCTATGACGTATTCAACGCGCGCCCGGCGGAGCGCGACGGTTGGTATGCCCGCATCGCCGGCCGGCACTGGTGGCTCGACGATCGACCGACCACCGTGAGCCAGTGGCTCAGCCTGGACTGGGAAGAGCGGGCGCTGGACCCGACGGCCACGGGGGTTGCGACCACGCCGGGTCTGGGCCGGTTTTTGACCCTCGGCACCGCGCTGGAGGCGGTGTCACTGCGCCGCAGCATCGGTGCCGTGGACGACGAGGTCGGCTGGCGCCTCGACACCAGTGCCGAGCTACCCGTCGACCTGGATGGCGGGGACCAGGCTTGGCGCCTGGCGCTGGCCGCGAGCGTGCTGCGGCCCGTCGGACATCCGCACAACATCGTGCGCCTGTCCGTCGCCGGCGGCGTCCAGGGCGGCGCCGCCCTGGGCGGTACCGCGCGCTTCCGGCTCGGCGGGTTTGGCAATCAAGCCTTGGAGCCTGACGACACCGAGCGCTTTCGCGAGCCGGAGAGCCTGCCCGGTCTGCCGTATCGGTCACTGCCGGCGGAGCGTTTCCTGAAGGTCGCGGTCGAGGATCAGACGCCGCCGCTGCGCCTCGGCCGGCGGCTCGGCTTCCATCACTATGCGGAGGACTGCTGGGCCAATCTCTTTCTCCAGGGCGTTGCGCTGAACGATGGCGCCGAGGACTCCCGCTGGCTCAGCGCGGGCGTGCAGGTGAACCTGGGGCTGTGGCATTACTTCACCCTGGAATCCACCCTGTCCGCCGGCCTCGCCTACGCCCTCTCCGACAACGGCGAACAGGACACCGGCGCTTTCCTGTCGTGGAAGCTCTTCCGCTAAGGCCCGCAATCGCACCTTGTTGTGTGCCGCTGCCACACCAGATCCGCAACCCACGCGGCGCTCCGCGCGATGCCTTGCGCCAGGGGCGTGGTCGGGGCGAAGCCGAAATGGGCTTGCGCGCGCGCGGCGGGGTAGCCCTGGTCGCGGCAGAACAAATAGACCGCGTGGCGGGTGAGCAGGGGGCGGCGGCGCAGGCCCAGGGCGCGGTACAGGCCCTCGGCCAGGTAGCCGGCGCCCAGGGCCAGCGCGCAGGGCGGGGCGTGCCGCGGCGGCGGCAAATCCAGCGCCCGGGCGAGCGCGGTGACGTAGTCGGCCCAGGTCAGAGACCGGGCACGCCCTCGGCCGCCGCCAGCAGATTGGCGACTCCGATGACGTTGGCCTGGCGGAATGCCTCCCAGGTGCCCCAGTCGCTGCTGTGGGCCGCGCAGTGATAGATGTGCCCGACCCCGGCCACCGGCCCGGCGTAGGCTGGCCGGGTCCGCCAGATCGCCGCGCACCGGCTCCAGGTCCAGGCCGGCGAGGTGATCCAGTCGGCTCTGGGGGCGGACCAGGATACGGACCCGCTCCCCGGCGCCCGCCAAGGAGCGCGCCAGGTGGCCGCCCAGGAAACCGCCGGCACCAGTGACCAGGCAGGTCACGTCGGCAGGCCGAGGTCCCGGCCGCAGGCGCTGATGATGTCCACCGCCAGGTCTACGTCGGCGCTGGTGTGGGCGGCGGTGACATTGACCCGCAGGCGGGCCGTGCCCTCCGGCACCGCCGGGGGCAGCACCGGCAGGATGAGCAGGCCCCGGGCCTGGCAGCAGGCCGCCATGGCCAGGGCGCGGGTGCTGTCGCCGAGCATCACCGGGATCACCGGGGTCTGCGTGGGGCCCAGGTCGAAACCGGCGTTCCGCAGGCCGCGGCTGAAGCGTTCCACGTTGGCCGCCAACCGCGCGCGCCGCTGCGAGCCCTCGCGTTCCAGCAGGTCGAAGGCCGCCAGGGCGGCGGCGGCCACCGGCGGGGTCATAGCGGCGCTGAAGACGAAGCCGCGGGCGTTGTGGCGGAGATACGCGATCAGGTCCCGCTCCCCGGTCACATAGCCGCCCATGGCGGGAATGGTCTTGGACAGGGTGCCCATCAGCACCGGGATGCGGCCCGACTGGCCCCAATGCTCCTCGATGCCCCGGCCGGAGGCGCCCAGCACCCCCAGGCTGTGGGCCTCGTCCACCATCAGCAAGGCGTTGTAGCGGCGGCACAGGTCCAGCACCGCCGGCAGGTTCAGGATGTCCCCATCCATGCCTCCAATTGCCGGTGCAGGTCCAGCGTGCCGCCGAAGATGCGCACCCCGTGGGTGCCGCTGCCGTAGTGGCGGGTGGCCCGCTCCACCGCCGCGGCGATGTCAGGGTGTCCGAGCAGGCCCAGGTAGTTGTAAGTTGCCAGCATCAGCTTACTACCGTCGGGCGTCTGCACCCAGGCGCCATCCAGGGCTTGCCCCGGCTGGAAAAAGTGATAGTGCCCGGCCCGTCGCAGCCCCGCCACGGGCTCTCCGGGATTTCCCGTGGAGCTTTACATTAACATTATCAATAAGATAG
>JACDZG010000229.1 GCA_013426805.1 Chromatiaceae bacterium | reverse complement strand
CGTTGGAGCCGCGGATGGTCAGGTCGCTGTCCGCGCCTGCGCCTGCGGCCCGGATGCTCACATCGCCGCCGGCGGCCACGGTGGAGGCGGCGGCGGTGTCGCTGGTCTGGGTCGAGCTGCTCTGGCTTTTGCTGGAACCGATACTGACGCTGAGGTTGACGCCGCCGAGCTGTTCGTCCAGCCGGGCATCGCGGCCATCGACGGGGTAGCCGAGGGCATCGTATTTGGTGGGAATCTGGTTGGCAATCCCTTTTATGGTCTGGCCTTGCCCGATCGTCACCGCTTCATAGGCATTATATGCCGACAGCCCGGTGGAGGCCGCGGCCAGGGCCTGCATCCGGCCATTATTGGTGTCTTTTGCCGCTGCGGCCATCTGCTGGCCGGTCTGCACGGCGCTGATCACCGGGCTGGTCAGGGCCAAAGTCAAGCCGCTCTGCTTGAACTCGGTTTTGGTAACCGATTTGCTGGTCTCCCGCGCCTCGACAATATCCACCCGCTGCGCCCCGATGTCAATATCGCCCCCCGGCGCCAGCACATTGCTGCCCCTTTGGAGGTAGTTCCGGCCCGCCTGGATGGTGATATCGCCGCCCTCGACGCTGGCCACGGTTGCGGCCGAGGCCGTGGTCGTCCAGCCTTTCTGATCGGTGGACTGCATCTGACTGCCGATGGTGAACCCCACCCCGCCGGTACTCATCAGCCCGGATTTGGTCACCTTCTTGAAATGCTCCTCACGGCTCTTGTTCTCCCCGGCCTGGATGGTGATATCGCCGCCCGCCAGCAGATCGGTCTGCCTGTCGCTCACGATATTGCCCGCCGTGACGTTGATGTCGCGGCCCGCGTCTAATTCCGTGGTTGCGCCGGACAAGGTCGTACCGAGGGCATTGCTGTATTCAACAACATCCCGCGCACTGGTGGTTTTTTTCGACATGAACCCCTTACTGGTGGACTTGTACGCACTCTCAACCCGGTTATAGTCTTCGCCGGCGGTCAGGATAATGTCGCGCCCCGCCGTGGCAGACAACGCGCCAGACTCCGAGGTGACGCCTGCCGCCTTCAGGTTTATGTCCTGCCCGGCAAAGAGGCGCAAATCACCCAGGGTTTGCACGGTCGTCCCGATGTCGGTGCTGCTCGCTTCCTTGTGGTAGTTGTCCCGATTCCCGATAATGTTCAGATTGTTTGACTCCCGCAGGGTGTCCATGGTCAGGTTCCTGTCCGCGGCCAGGGTAGTTGCGCCGCTCCCCTGATTTGCGACGATGGCCGCGGTCAGCGTGAGGTCGCGTCCGGCATAGGCGCCCAGGTTGCCCGTGCCACCGGTGACGTACAACCCCGCCACCCGGTCGATATTGGTGCGGCTGCCCTGTGTGGAGCTTGTGCTGCTGGTGGTGGTGAGGATGTTCATGTCGCGACCGGCAATGGCAGTCAGGCTGTTTGTCGCTGCAATGGTTCCGCCGATGTTGTCAAGATCATTGCGCGCTTCGACTGCCACATCATTGCCCTGGATGCGGCCGCCGAGGTTGCGGACGTTGTCGGCAGTCAGCGCGGTCACCTTTCTCCCGGAAATGGTGCCGGAGTTGCTCAGGTCGCCGCTTAAATCAAGATCGATGTTCTGGCCGGAGATGAGCGCGCCGACTCCCGAAAGGTCGCCCTCCTGCACACGCACATAGACCCGTGGAACCAAGGCGGACGTGGTGGAGCCGTCCGCCAGGATGATGGTTTCCTCCACCAACCAGACGATGTCGCTTGTGAGTTGCGCCATCTGCGCAGGAGTCAGCGAAATGCCGGGTTGCAGGTCAAATTGTTGGGCATAGGTGACGCTGTTGCTCATGAGCGCTTGGTATTGCGCTTCGTCACTTGCGTAGCCATCTAAGAATCTTCTGCCCGTGAGTTGGGCGACCTGGTCGCGGATGAGCTTTTGTTCATAGAAACCATCGCCCAAGCGTTTTTGTGTGGTGTCCGGGTTGATCGACAGAGCAGTGAGCTGGTAGTCTGAGCTGAGCCAGTTGCGATAGCTGGCAAATCGTGGATCAGTCTCGACCAGATACCGGCTTGCGGGGTCAGGCTTGATTAGAAAAAGGCTGTTGTTGGGAAGCGTGGTGTTGATGTCGCCTGTGCGGATGACCCCAGCCGGGCCCGAGGAGGTGTTTGCGGCAATTGCCGCCACCACGGTGGTGGGGTCAACTGTCTGGGGGCTACCCATCTCGCCGATGGTTCCGGGGAGTTGGTTGACAGTACCGGTTGCAATGACCCCAGCCGGGCCAGAGGAGGTGTTTGCACCAATTGCCGCCACCTCGGTGATGGGGGCAACTGTCTGGGGGCTGCCCATCTCGCCGATGGTTCCGGGGAGTTGGTTGACAGTACCGGTTGCAATGACCCCAGCCGGGCCAGAGGAGGTGTTTGCACCAATTGCCGCCACCTCGGTGATGGGGGCAACTGTCTGGGGGCTGCCCATCTCGCCGATGGTTCCGGGGAGTTGGTTGACAGTACCGGTTGCAATGACCCCAGCCGGGCCAGAGGAGGTGTTTGCACCAATTGCCGTCACCTCGGTGATGGGGGCAACTGCCGCGCCGTTTTGGGTGCTGCCCACCGCGCCGATGGTTCCGGGGAGTTGATTGACAGTACCGGTGGAACGGCCAGCGACGCTGGTCCCAGTACCGCTGGGAGCGGTATAGGCCTGATAGATGGACCGGGTAAGGGTAAAGGTTTCCACCCTGGTCGCAGGGTTGTAAGGGTATACCGTTACAACACTACGGTCGCGGCCGTTTTTCTTCTCCTGTCGGAGAGAAACAGAAAGTTGACCTAGCTCATTGATGATCCGCTCTCCGGTACCATCAGTGTTGACCAGTGAACCAATTGTACCCCAGATAGCACCACCCGCGATAATTTGGCTCTTATCGTTTATCAGAGTGCCTGTGGTAAAGGCCATGGCACCACCTGCCAGTATCTTCGCCGGGTCTGATTCAACCACCTTGGTCTCAGTAATCGTACGGATATAATCGTAACGATTATATTGATCACTTGCATCGCCGGTGGCAATGATTTCGCAGTCGATTGCTTCACGATTAACTAGTCGAATTTCGTTGGGCAAATAACGAGTGACTGTATCTTGTGTATGATAATCAACATAAGAATGTGGTGGACGAAGCTGATACTCCTGGATAGCTGTAGGACTACCAACTTGCTGTATTTCGGTGCTAAAATGCTCATTGGTGTTATGAATCTCCCCCACGCTCAAAAGCATATTCCCCAGCGATTCAATGGTGGCGCTTGCGTTGTTCAGCACGCTGGCCTGACCGGTGGCGACATGGTTGGCATCCAGCCCGCCGCCGATGGCCAGGTCCCCCACTGAGAACAGCAGTGAGTGCTCGCGGTTGTTAATCGTGGTCGCGCCGATGTCGAGCCGGTCGCGGGCCGCGATCACAGGGGCTACCCCGTTCTCATTGAGGTTATTCAATGTCCCGGCCCCTATCGCCACATGGTCACCGTAGATGCGGCCCGTGCCCAGGTTATAGAGGCTCGGCGCGGTCAAGAAGGTGTCGCTGCCGTCGATCACGCCACGGTTGGTCAGCCAGGAACTGGCAGTCAGGCTGGTGGTGAAAGCGGAGATATCCCCGGTGATCCAGTTGTCGATTTCCCTGGCCCGGATGCTCAAGGTGTTGTCTGCCTGAACGGTCAAGACGTTGGTGAAGTTGCCGCTGGCTGCAAGATCAAGGTTTTCGTCCGCCTGTATGAGGCCGGAGTTGAAAAAATCTCCGGTCACCGCAACCCGCATATTTTTCTTGCTGAGCAGTTCGCCATCATTGATGAACGTCGCAGCCGAAAGGGTAAGCAGCTCTCCGGCCAGCAGGCGGCCCGTGGTGTTGACAATACGCAACAGTGGTGTTGCTGCCGTATCAAGCAGGCTCGCCGTCTTGCCCGCGCTGATCAGTCCAGAGTTGTTGTCAATGAGGCCGCCACTGGTCAGAGTGGCGTTGTTATCGGCGCGAAACGCCCCGTTTTGATTGATGATTGTGGCCGCACCCGCAAAAATATCTACAGCCTCTATCCCCAGGTCGGTCACCTTGGTGTTGGTGTTGACAAGGCGGTTTGCCTCCACGCTGAGTGCAGCGCCAGAGCGAATCAGGCTTGCTGTGTTGTCGAGTGTCCCGCTTACGGAGAAGGTTGTGTCCCCCAGTATCTGGAACTGTCCGCCTGCGTTGTTCACGCTGTTGGCTGTGAGACCAAGGGTGTCCTGGCCGATGATAGCACCATTGGTGTTGACGATGGCAGCGGCCTCAATGGTGATTGCCCCAACCGCGCCGATGTACCCCTGGTTGTTGGCAAGATCGCCGGTGTTCAAACGGACCCCGG
>JACDZG010000061.1 GCA_013426805.1 Chromatiaceae bacterium | reverse complement strand
TAATCCCAACGGTTTCTCTTAATAAACATGTATAAATAATTTATGCCTCGTTACTTAGCGAATTCGCCACCAGTGTCCGTTCCTCACCCCAACCTACAGGATCCCTTCTTCTCTCTGCGTCTCTGCGTGAGATAATTCGGACCGACCTATTCGTCCAACGCGTCCCCCACCATGGGGGGCGCATCGGGACTGGCCGCCAGCCAGGCATCGAAGGCGGTGAGGTCTCCGCGGGCCTGCCGCTCACGCAAATAGGCCTCGGTCTTGAGGGCGGACACCTTCTTGGCAATCGCGGTGACGAAAAACTGGTTCATGGACACCTGTTCTTCCGCCGCCACCTGACGGGCGTAGGCGAACAATGATTCGGGGACACGCAATGCATAGTTGGCCATCAGGTCTTCTCCTCTCGCAGTTGGCGCAGAAAGGCGCCCGGGGTCAATACCGGCAGGCGAAAGCGCTCGGCCGCACCGAAGTCTTTGACATTCGACGTAATCAGTGCCGCGGCTCGACCATTCAGTGCCGTCTCCAACACCATGTCGTCAGCGAGGTCGCGGGCCTGCGGACGCCACAAAAAGTACAGATTGACCGGTTCCACGAGCAGGCACAGGGCATCCAGAAAGGCATCGGTCAACGCCTCGCTCCGCCGGGCGGCCTGCAACTGTCCCGGTCGTTCGAGCACCGACTCATACTCCAACAGCAACGGAACCGAGGCCAGCGCGATCGAGACCAAGACCCCGGTGCGGCCGGCGGTGAGTTGGGTCGACGCCGCGCTTCAGATCCATGACGACTATGAAAAGTACGTCCCTGAACTCTTTGTCTGCAACCTGTTCAGCGTGGCGACCGACGGCAAGGAGCTACGCTTTGGCGCCATCCACCTGCCGATCGACCTCTGGGGACCCTGGCGGCTGGACGAGGACGCGGTGCCCACGGGTCTACGAATCCCTAGAAGCCGTCCACCGGTCAGGGGGCACTGCTCTGGCATGTATTGGGTGAGAAGACCATCGCGCTGATCCATGGGCATGTCCGCGTCGGGACCATCTACGACGATCTCGATGATCTGGTGTTCGACGCCGACGTGATCGAGGCGATCCTGGACCCTGCCGGTCAACAGAAGAAGGCCAAGGAGATCGTGATCAAGGTCGCCGCGCGGCTGCGCCGCCATCTTGGCAACCCGCGTTTCAAGCGGCTGTCCGAGCGGCTGGAACAGCTCAAGGCGCGCCACGAGGCCGGTCAGTTGCACAGCATCGCGTTCCTCAAGGAGTTGCTGGATCTGGCCCGCGACCTGGTTGCCGCGGAGCAGGAGACCCCGCCCGCCGAGGATGAGGACCGCGGCCGGGCCGCGCTCACCGCGCTGTTCCAGAAGGTACGCAATCCCGCAACCCCGGTCGTGGTCGAGCGCGTGGTCGAGGACATCGACCAGATCGTGCGCATCGTGCGCTTACCCTACTAAATTGCCCCGACTTTTATCAATGAGAAACGCACGCGTTTGCATTCTAATGTGATCGTCCGTCAGGCCTGACGGCTTTCTCCCGATCACGAGGAACGCACAATGGAAACGATTGATCTCACCACGAACGACGCGCCTGGATTCGTCGGCCGCCGGCGGCGCCGGGGCGCCGGATGGTGCCGCAACCTGGGCCTCCCGGTGGCCGCGGACACGCGACCCGGCGGCAGCGAAACCCAAAACACCACGCCGACTGGAGCCGTTGCCGGACCAGCCGAAAGCCCGGCGGCGCGCGGGGAACCGCAGCCGCGGGGACGCGGACTCGGCGGCGGCCGCGGTGCTGGCGCCTGCCGGCGCAACGGCGGCGCGGCCGGGCAAGGTCCCGGCCGTAGCGCGGGACGCGGTGTCGGCGGCGGACAAGGCCGTCGCGGCGGGATCTGAGTCGGCGCATCACTGACCCATGTTCTCGGTCATGAGCCTGTTTCTCGTTCTGGCCGCCGCCGCGATTCCGACCGGGGTGCATCTGGGCTTTCGGGCGCCGCGCATCCGCGAGACCGGCTCGCCCGCAGACTATGGCCTCGCCTATGATGCCGTGCGTATCCCTACGGTGCGTCAGCGTCACTTATTCGGCTGGCTGCTGCCGCAATCAGGGGCCGACTGCACCGTCATCGTGCTGCATGGTTGGGGCAGCAACGCCGAGCTGATGCTGCCCCTGGCGGCCCCGCTGCAACGGGCCGGATTCAACCTGTTGCTCTATGATGCCCGCAATCACGGCAGCAGCGACTCGGACAGCTTTTCATCCTTGCCGCGCTTTGCCGAAGATCTCGGTATGGCGATGGCCTGGCTCAAACGCCATCACCCGCACCGCGCCGCGCGCATCGCGGTCCTCGGCCACTCGGTCGGGGCCGGTGCCGCGTTGTTTGAAGCCTCACGCAATCCGGACATCACGGCGGTGATCAGTATTGCCGCGTTTGCGGACCCGGCACGGGTGACCGAGGGCTATTTGCGTCACCTGCATCTGCCGCGGCTGGTCACCCGCCTGGTCATCCGCTATGTGGAATGGATCATTGGCTTCCCGTTCGAGACCATCGCGCCGATGAACAGTGTCCGCCGCATCGCGTGCCCCATCCTGCTGGTGCACGGCACGGACGACCAGACGGTACCGGTGGAGGACGCGCGCCGTATCCTGGCCAACTGCCGGACCTCCCAGGCCCACCTGTTGGAGGTCGATGGGGCCGGGCACGATTCGGTGGACAAGATCGAGCAGCACGTCAGCGAGCTGACGCGGTTCCTCGACGACACCTGCCCCACCAAGGTGGCGCAAGCGCGCATCGCTCATCCAGCGGCGGCGCGGCCTTGATCATCGCTCCGGCCAGCATCCGCTGGTCCTGACCCATTTCACAACCAACAGCAACGACATCATGGCATCGAACTACGCAACCTTTTTCGACCTGGCGAGTTTCGCCGTTGTCGGCCGCTCTCAGGCCAAACCCTTCCCGCTGCTCAGCTATCGGCGACTGAAAGCGATCGGCAAAACGGTCTACGCGGTGGACCCATCGGTTTCAAAATAGACCTGACGGACACGGGCTCCGGACGCGGCCTCGAACGCCGCGATCACGGCCGGCGCAAGGTCGTCGGGCCAATTGAACACAACCAATTCCGGACCGGCGGCAACACCCTCGGCGGCGGCGACCGAGGGTCCCGCCGGACCGGTGGGCAGAACCGAATCGCAACAGCCGAGTGTGCCGGGGCCGAGCTCATCCAACCGCAGCGCATACCGCGCTGGGCACGGTTTAACAGTAAGGCGAGCGATTTTGCTTGTGCTATGACATAATGCATGGCTGCTTTTACCCGGGTTTGCGCTGCCCACCCAAGCCATTCAACCTCCTGTAACCACGGGGATAACCTTGATGAGCCTCCTGATCTCCGACGCCACGGCCCAGGATGCGGCAACCGCCGCCTCCGCCGTGACCGACCCGCTGCTGAGCCTGCTGCCGCTTGTCCTCTTCGGTGTGGTTTTTTATTTTCTCCTGATCCGGCCCCAGGCCAAGCGCCAGAAAGAACACAGACGCATGATCGATGCCCTGACCAAGGGTGACGAGGTGGTTACCATGGGCGGCCTCGCCGGACGGATTACCGATTTGGGCGATAACTTCATCCAAGTGGAGATCGCCGACGGCATTCAGGTCAAAGTCCGCCGCGCCGCGATCGAGGCGGTGATGCCCAAGGGTTCACTCAAGGACCTCTAACCGGAGTCTCGCGGACGCGTGGCGGCCCGATGCGTGCTTCCACCGTCGATCCGCTGCCGCCCGCCGGTTTCAGCGTCGGTACGGCGCCGCGCGACCCTCCCCCGCCGCGCAAGCGATTGGAAATGCGATGAACCAATATCCCCTGTGGAAAAACCTGCTGATCCTGGGAACCATCCTGGTCAGCCTGATCCTGGCCCTGCCGAACCTGTTTTCTCAGGACCCATCCATCGAGATCTCGGCCGCCCGCAAGGCGACGATGACTGCCGCCGGCGGCGATGAGATCCGCGCCGCCCTGGAAAACGCCAAGGTCCCGTTCAAGCGGATCGACACGCTGGAAGGCGGCAAACTCCTGGTCCGCTTCAACGCCTCCGGAGACCAGTTGCAGGGCGCGGAGGTGATCGAGAACACCCTCTCGGACCGCTACCGCGGCGCCCTGACGATCTCCGCCGACCTGCCCGGCATCGTTCGCGCGCTGGGCCTCAAGCCCATGAATCTGGGGCTTGATCTGCGCGGCGGCATCTATGTACTGATCGACGTGGACATGGAGTCCGCGGTGGATCAGTCACTGGAACGCTATGTCGAGGACATCCGCACGCAGTTGCGCGACGCCAAGATACGCTATTTGACCGTCGCCCGCGAACAGGGGAAGGTCGTCGTCAAGTTTGCCGACGCCGCGGCGCGTGACGCGGGCCAGAAAGTCATCGCCAAGGAATTCCGCGACCTCGTGATGGCGTCGGTGGATGAAGGCGGGGCCTTCCTCATCACCTTAGCCCTGACGCCGGCCCAACAGAAAGAGATCCAGGACTTCGCACTCCAGCAGAACGTCACGACCCTGCGCAACCGGGTGAACGCCCTGGGTGTGGCCGAGCCCAACATCGCCCGTCAGGGCGATCGGCGCATCGTCGTCCAGTTGCCGGGCGCCCAGGACCCCGGCCGGCTGAAGGAGATTCTCGGCGCCACCGCCACCCTGGAGTATCGCCTGGTCGATACGGAAGGCAGCGCAACGGATGCGGAGGCCGGGCGGGTCCCGGTCGGCAGCCGGCTCTACCACGACCGCGAAGGCCGCCCGGTACTGCTGAAGCGGCGGGTGATCGTCACCGGTGATCAGATCACCGATGCCGCCTCGGGGTTCGACGCACAAAGCGGCACCCCGATGGTCTCGGTCAATCTGGACGGTCCCGGCGGGCGGCGCATGCGGGATGTAACCACCGAGAACGTGGGCAAGCCCATGGCCGTGGTGTTCATCGAAAACCGCACCACCACCCAGCAGGTGGACGGCAAGCCGGTGAAGCGTACCGAGAAGGTCGAAGAGGTGATCAGCGTCGCCAACATCCGCGAGCCCTTCGGCAAGCGCTTCCAGACCACCGGCCTCGACTCCTCCGAGGAAGCCCACAACCTGGCCCTGTTGCTGCGCGCCGGCGCGCTGGCCGCGCCGATTCAGATCGTGGAGGAGCGCACCGTGGGTCCCAGCCTGGGCCAGGACAATATTGATCAGGGCATGCTGTCGGTCGCCATCGGCTTTCTCGCCGTGGTGGTGTTCATGGCCTATTACTACAGTTGGTTCGGGGTGGTCGCCAATGTGGTGCTGCTGCTGAATCTGGTGCTGATCGTGGCGGTCATGGGCCTGCTGGGAGCCACCCTCACCATGCCCGGTATCGCCGGCATGGTCCTCACCATCGGCATGGCGGTGGACGCCAACGTGCTGATCTTCGAGCGAATGCGCGAGGAGATTCGCAACGGCAATTCGCCCCAGGCAAGCATTGCGGCGGGTTACGACAAAGCCCTGTCCTCGATTATCGACGCCAATGTCACCACCCTGATCGCCGCGGTGGTTCTGTTCAGCTTCGGTACCGGCCCCATCAAGGGTTTCGCGGTCACCCTCACCGTGGGTCTGATCGCTTCCATGTTCACCGCCATCACCTGCTCGCGCGCCATGATCAACTGGTACTGGGGCGGTCGGCGGTTGAAGACCTTGCCCGTCTGAGGGACCTCCCATGCGTCAGATCAACTTTCCCAATCTCGACTACATGTCCCAGCGCTGGAAGGCGCTGGTCTTCTCCGGCGTGCTCATCGGCATCACCTTCATCTCGCTCGCGGTGCAGGGGCTGAACCTCGGGCTGGACTTCACCGGCGGTACCGTCATCGAGGTGGGGTTCCAGGAACCGACCGTCATCGCCGAGCTCAGCGGCGCCCTGGAAGCCGGCGGGCTGAACGGCATCACGGTCCAGCACTTCGGCAGCACGCGCGACGTGCTGCTGCGCATCCCCCCCAGCGGCGAGACCAATAACGCCGCCTTGAGTCAGAAGGTCTTCGATACGCTGTCGGCGGCCGCGGACGGGAAGGCTGAATTGCGGCGGGTGGAGTTCGTCGGCCCCCAGGTCGGCGAGGAATTGACCGAACAGGGCGGACTGGCCGTCCTGTATTCGGTCATCGGCATCCTGATCTATGTCGCGCTGCGCTTCGAGTGGCGTTTCTCGTTGGGTGCCGTGGCCGCAACGGTCCACGATGCGATCGTCACGCTGGGATTCTTCTCGCTCTTCCAGTTCGAGTTCGATCTCAATGTGCTCGCCTCGATTCTGACCGTCATCGGCTATTCGCTGAATGACACCATCGTGGTGTTCGACCGGGTGCGCGAGAACTTCCGCAAGGTGCGTAAGGGCGCGCCGCTCGACATCATGAATCAGTCGGTCAACGAGACGATGTCGCGCACCGTCATCACCGCCGGCACCGTCTTCCTGGTGGTCGTGGCGCTCTATCTGTTCGGCGGCGAGACCCTGCGCGGGTTCTCCCTGGCACTGATCGTGGGCGTTATCTCCGGCACCTATTCAACCATCTATATCGCGAGCAACGTGGCGGTCCTGCTGGGTGTGAGCCGTCAGGACCTGATGCCGACACCCAAGGAAGGACCTGAAGTGGATGCCCGGCCCTGAACGCGGGATAGTGGATAGTGTCGAGCATTGTGCGTTCATCCTGCGCAAAGGAACACCGGCCCACCGGATGGATCTTGTTGTGAGATCTACAACATCCGGTGAGGTTTCCAGGTGCCTCGGCCGCCGCCAATCCGGACGGTCGATCCTGGGGTGGCTGGTGGTGGCGCTGTGCAGCGTGCTCGCTGCCTGTGGTCCGACGTCGGCACCCCAGATCGAGGTGACCGGCCCCACGATGGGAACCTACTACGCGGTCAAGGTGGTACAGCCCCCGACGGGGTTGGACAGCGCGGCCCTGCGCGCCGGGGTCGAGCAGGTGCTCGCGGCGGTCATCGCTGAGATCTCGACCTATGAGTCGGAGTCCGAACTGTCACGTTTGAACCGCAACCCCAGTACCGACTGGGTTCCGGTCTCCCAGAACCTCTATCGGGTGATCGCTGCCGGCCAGCGGATCAGCGCTCTGAGCGGCGGTGCTTTCGACGTGACGGTGGGACCACTGGTGAACCTCTGGGGTTTCGGACCCGAGGAGCGGCTGGACGCGGTACCAGCGCCGGAACAGGTCCGGGCGGCGTTGGCGCGGGTCGGCTACGGCAAGCTTGAACTGCGCGACGACCCACCAGCCCTGCGCAAGCAGCGCGGGGATATCTATATCGACCTCTCGGCCTTGGGTGAAGGTTATGGAGCGGATCGGCTCGCGGCCTATCTGGATGGCGTGGGGGCGACCAATTATATGGCGGCAATCGCCGGAACCATGCGGGTGCGCGGGACCAACGCCAAGGGGCGGCCCTGGGGCATCGCCGTCGAGCAGCCGACCCCCGGAAAACAGGCGGTCCAACGTATTCTGCCGGTCACGGATCAAGCCGTCTCCACCTCGGGGGACTACCGCAACTTCTTTGAGGCCGACGGTCAGCGTTTCTCACATCACATCGACCCCAAGACCGGTGCTCCGGTCGCGCAGCGGCTGGCGTCGACCACCGTGATCCGCCCTGCCGGGGCAGACAGCGCCATGATGGCCGACGGGTTCGCCACCGCCCTGCTGGTGCTGGGCGAACAGCGCGGACCGGCCTTGGCGGAGTCGCAGCGCATTGCCGCCTATTTCATCATCCGTGAAGATGCGGGTTTCCGGGAACAGACCAGCACGGCATTCGAGCGACTACAAGCACCCTGACCCAGCCTGCTCCGTCGACCCATCCCTGGGTTCCTCTGAATCTGTCTCCATGTTGCTGGCCACGCTCAGCGTTCCGGCCCAAGCGGTCCTCGGAATCTTGTCCACAGATGTCACAGATGAACACAGATGAAGAAGAACATCTGTGTTCATCTGTGACATCTGTGGATAGAATTTCCGCCCCAAGGCCTCGCGGACGCTGGCCGGAGCCTTGATGAGGGCTATTTTCCGACGGATCCATTCTGCGATTGCGCGCGACCCGCCTTGAGGGCATGGTATGCGTGCCTTTGTAATCACCCCATGGGAGTCTCGACCATGATGCGCATTCTCTTGTTTCTCCTTACCAACATCGCCGTGCTGATCGTCATCAGCGTGGTCTTCCGGCTGTTTGGCCTGGACAGCGCGCTCCAGGCCGGCGGCGGCATCAACATGACTTCGCTGCTGGTGATGGCGGCAATCATCGGTTTCTCCGGCTCCTTGATCTCGCTCTTCCTGTCCAAATTCATGGCGAAGCGCAGCATGGGAGTGCAGATCATCGATCAGCCGACCACCCCCTTCGAGCACTGGCTGCTGGACACGGTCGCCCGCCAGGCGCAGCAGGTGGGAATTCAGATGCCCGAGGTCGGTATCTTCGACACCCCTGACCCCAATGCCTTCGCCACCGGCTGGAACCGCAATGCCGCCCTGGTCGCCGTCAGCACGGGTCTCTTGCAGACCATGACCAAGGACGAGGTGGAGGCCGTGATCGGCCATGAGATCAGCCATGTGGCAAATGGCGACATGGTGACCCTGGCGTTGATTCAGGGGGTGGTCAATACCTTTGTGGTGTTCCTGTCACGCATCATCGGAAGCTTGGTGGACTCGGCCTTGCGCGGCCCGAACGACGAGCGCTCGGGGCCCGGTATCGGCTATTTCATCACCTCGATCATCGCCGAGATCCTGCTATCCTTCCTCGCGACCATGATTGTGATGGGGTTCTCCCGCTACCGCGAGTTCCATGCCGACGCGGGTGGGGCGCGCCTGACCAGCCGACGTCAGATGGCGGATGCCCTGCGCGCGTTGCAACGCATCCACGAGCCGCGCGACTTGCCGGCCGGGGAATTTGCCGCGTTCGGTATCTCCGGACGCATCGGTGGGGGTCTTCAGGCCCTGTTCATGAGCCACCCGCCGCTGGAGCAGCGGATTGCGGCGTTGGAGTCGGGGGCCTGACGCTGGCCTTGATCATCGCTCCGGCCAGTTTCCGCCGAGGCCCTGGGACAAAAATCTGATCCACAGATGACACGGATGACACGGATGACACAGATGTTTTTCTTCATCTGTGAACATCTGTGTCATCTGTGGACAAATCCGGGTGCTCGCTTTGACGGGTATGATCAGAACTGATGGGGCCGGGCCTCTCGGTAGGATGAGCATCGCGCTCGCTCTGCCCATCCTACGCGCTGCTATTTCTTGTCCTTCTTATCCTCGTCCTTCTTATCGGCATCCGTCTTGGCCGGCTGCGCAGCCTCATCGGTCTTGGGCGAGACCTTCACGACTTCTTCATTGAGATCGACCATGGCCCCGTCGCGCAGCTTACTCATCTCTTGGCCGAGCTTCTGACGCTGCACCAGTGCGGTCAATTGCGGCTTGGCGTCCTCAAATTTCGGTGGCTCGGCGGTACGGGTCTCCTGGAGGTTGATGACATGCCAGCCAAACTGAGTCTGCACCGGCTCCTTCGTATAGGTTCCCGCCTTCATCTTGGCCACTGCATCGGCGAACGGCTTGACCATCTGATCCGCATTGAACCAGTCGAGGTCCCCGCCATTCTTGCCCGTCGGACCCTCTGATTTCTTCTTGGCCAACTCACCGAAATCGGCGCCTTTATCCAGCTCCTTGATGACCTTTTTGGCCTCGGCCTCGTCCTTGACCAGGATATGGCGCGCCTTGTACTCGATGCGGGTGGCGTTCTTCTTGACCTCGTCGTAGGCTTTCTTCAGCTCGTCATCGGTCACCTGAATGCCACGCGCCATATCAGCCAGGGCCGCATTGGACAGGACCTTCAGGCGCTGGACGTCGAGCGCGGCGGTCACGTCCGGGGCATCCTGGAGCTTGCGCTTCTGCGCCTCCTGGGCCGCGACGACCATGGTCATGAATTCATTGAACGCCTGCTGCTGAAAGGCCGGGTCGTTTTCGCCCTGAGCCTCCTGCAGCCGCTCCATGAAAAACATGCGAAACACGTCCAGCGGATAGGCGACACCGTTGACGGTAGCGATGGTGACGTTTGCCGGGAGCACCGCCGCGTCGGCGGCCGGGGCCTTGTCTTCCGCCAAGCAGAGACCGGAAGCGAGCAGGGCACTGATCAGCAGAGATACGCGAGTCTTGAGCATTGCTTGAAGTTCCATCAGTTGATAGCGATCGTTGATTGGAGTCCAGGTCCGTGGCACCTGAGTCCACGGGTCCCACGGGTCCGTTGTCGGTCGGGAAATGAAGATCCGGTTCAGGCCGGAAAGACCTGTTTGAACGGCTTGACCTGAACCTGCGCATAGACTCCGGCAGCCGCATAGGGATCAGCGCCGGCCCAGGCTTCGGCCGCCTGCAGGTCGGGAAACTCGGCGACGATCAGTGAGCCGGTGAATCCGGCCGGCCCTGGGTCTGGGCTGTCGATTGCCGGATGCGGGCCGGCAAGAATCAGGCGACCCGCGTCCTGCAGGGCGTGCAGCCGCTCCAGGTGGGCCGGTCGGGCTTGCAGACGGGCCGCAAGACTTCCGGGATGATCAGCAGCGATGATGGCATAGAGCACGTTAGTCGGCCTCCACGGCCTTGGGTTCGTCCTTCATGTGGCGCGCCAGATAAAGGGCCTGGGCAATGACGAAGAGGATGGTCATCCCCATCATACCGAACAGTTTGAAGTTCACCCAGACCTCTTCCCGGCCTTGGGCATCATTACAGAGAGCCAGCAGGTCGCCCGCGTACTGGGCAGCGCAGGTGCTCAGATCGATGGACGTACTGCCGGTTGCCTGGATCAGTGTCTGCTGGGCCTGATAGAAACCGCTGGCCCAATAGACCACAAGAAGATTGGCGCCCCCCGATAGGAGAAAGAACAGCACCCAGGCCCAGTTCAATCGAGTCCAGATGGAGGCCGGTACCACGACCGCGTGCCCCATCATGCGTTCGGTCAGCGGTCGCCCGCCGATCCACTGGCTGCCCAGAAAAACAGCCGCAAACAGCCAATTGACGATCGTTGGTTTCCACATGACGAAGATCGGGTCGTGCAGGGCGATGGTCAAGCCCCCGAAGACCACCAGCAAGCCCAGGGTCGCCAGGTGCATCCGCTCCACCCGGCGGCGGCGCAGCCAGACCCAGCCGACCTGAATGGCGGCAGCGCCGATCGCCACGCCGGTGGCCCAGTAGATGCCGGCGAACTTGTAGGCAACGAAGAAGAGAATGATCGGGAGCAGATCGAATACGAACTTCATATTCCGGCTTCTGATGTAGTTGCGGTCGTGCCCAGCGGCCGATGCCGTGACGGGATGCGGAGCATAAGACCTTGGCAAAAATTGGTAAAGTCGGGATTTCCCGCCCCGCTGAACGGTGCTCAGGCACCGAGATAGGCGGCACGGACCTTGGGACTGGCGAGCAGGGCCGCCGCGTCGTCCTGGTGGACGATGCACCCACCCTCCAAAACGTAACCGCGACGGCTGGATTCCAGGGCCAGACGGGCATTCTGTTCGACCAGGAGCAGCGTCATACCCTGATCGGCAATCAAGCGAATCGTCTCGAAAATCTTCTGCACCGCCAGCGGGGCGAGCCCCATGCTGGGCTCATCGAGCAACAGCAGGCGCGGCCGGCTCATCAGCGCACGCCCCAGACTGAGCATCTGCTGTTCACCCCCGGACAGGGTCCCCCCGGTCTGGGCACGACGCTCGTAGAGGCGGGGAAAGAGACCGTAGACGTGCTCCAGGTCGGCGCTGATCCCCGCCCGATCCCGGCGGCTGTACGCCCCCATATCCAGGTTCTCCGCGACCGTGAGGCGGGGGAAGACGCCGCGGCCCTCGGGGACCAGGCTGATCCCGATCCGCGCCCGCGCATGCACCGGCAGGTCGGTCACCGCGGACCCCGCGTAACGGATCGACCCGGCGGCCGCGGGCAGCAGACCGGCCAGTGCGCGTAACGTGGTGGTCTTGCCGGCCCCATTGGCGCCGATCAGGCAGACCACCTCCCCTTCCTCGACCTGCAGGTCGATCCCTTTGACGGCGCGGATACCGCCGTAGTGGACCGCGAGTCCCTGGACCTCGAGCAGGCTCATGCCGCACCGGCCCCCAGGTAGGCCTCGATCACGGCCGGATCACGCTGCACCTGCTCCGGCGGACCGTCGGCGATCTTGCGACCGTAATCGAGTACCGCCACTCGGTCACACAGGTCCATCATCAGCCGGACATCATGCTCGATGAGCAGCAGCGTCACGCCACGCTCGCGGATCGTCTCCAGGAGGCCCTTCAGCGCCGCGGTCTCGGTGTGGTTCATGCCTGCCGCGGGCTCGTCGAGCGCCAGGAGTTTCGGTTCGGTGGCCAGTGCGCGCGCAATCTCCAGGCGCCGCTGGTCGCCGTACGGAAGATGACGAGCGAGTTGGTCGGCGCGTCCGCCAAGCCCAACACGGTCCAGCAGGTCCAGCGAGCGCTCGCGGATGGACCGCTCCTCGGCCCGGGTCCGCGGGCCACGCAACACCGCGCCCAAGACCCCGGCCCGGGTGCGGACATGACGCCCGACCATCACGTTCTCCAGCACGCTCATGTTGGCGAAGAGCCGGATGTTCTGAAACGTTCGGGCCAGCCCCAAGGCCGCCACCGCGTGTGGTTTGAGCCCGGCCAGCGGCCGGCCCTCCAGGTGGACAGTCCCGGCACTGGGGTGATAGAGCCCGGTGAAACAGTTGAACAAGGTGGTCTTACCCGCCCCATTGGGGCCGATCAGACCCACGATCTCGCCGACCTGGACGGTGAGCGACACCTCGCTGAGCGCGGTCAGGCCGCCAAAGCGTTTGGTTACAGCGCGCGCGGCGAGCAGCGGTTCCCCGCCCCCGTCCCGCTCAGCGCTCGGCGTCATAGAGCGACTCCTGTTCCTGGCGGACCTGATCGGGATTGTCCGGATGCAACTCCCGCGCCCGCACCGGCGATGGCCATAACCCCTGGGGCCGGAACAACATCACCAGCACCAGGGCGACACCAAAAAGCAGCATGCGCAGATCCGCGGGGTCGACCGCCACCCGTCCGATCAGTTCCTGTTGCAGCGGCCCGACATAACGCAGCGCCTCCGGCAGCATGGTCAGCAGCACCGCCCCCAGGATCACCCCCGGAATATGACCCATACCGCCCAGCACCACCATGCACAGGATCATGATGGATTCCATCAGGGTGAATGACTCGGGGCTCACGAATCCTTGGAAGGCCGCGAAGAGCCCACCGCCCAGTCCGCCGAAGGTCGCCCCCATGGCGAATGCCAGCAGTTTGACGTTGCGGGTGTGGATGCCCATGGCCTCGGCCGCCACCTCATCCTCGCGAATCGCCGCCCAGGCACGCCCGATGCGCGAGTGCTGGAGCCGGATCGCCGCGAAGATCACGAGCAGGGTCAGACCCAGAAACAAATAGTAATGGGCGTGGGGGCCGGAGATCTGGACACCGAAGAGTTCGATCGGACGGGTGAGCGCATGGCCGCCGAGGCGCACCGGGTCGATCATGTTGATTCCCTGGGGGCCGTTGGTCACGTTCACCGGGGCATTGAGATTGTTGAGAAAAATTCGGATGATCTCACCGAAACCCAGGGTCACGATAGCCAGGTAGTCGCCGCGCAGGCGCAGGGTGGGAGCACCCAGCAAGACACCGAACAGACAGGCGATCCCGGCGCCCATGGGCAATAGGACCCAGAACGGCAAATGCAGTCCAAACTGCGGCGACGCGAGGATGGCATAAAAATAGGCGCCGACCGCATAGAAAGCGACATAGCCCAGATCCAGCAACCCGGCAAAACCCACCACGATGTTGAGACCCAGGGCCAACATCACATAGAGCATCGCGAAATCGAGGATGCGTACCCAGGTGCGCCCCAAGCCGGCCTCGACCAGAAACGGCAAGGCGATCAGCAGGACCGCCAGGACGCCAAAGGCGGCCCAGGCGATGCGCCGGTCCCGGTACAGTCGGTCAGGCAGCAGTCCAATCATGCTGCATCACGCGCGATCCGCCACGCGCTCGCCCAGGAGCCCGGAGGGCCGGAAGGTGAGCACCAGGATCAGAATCAGAAAAGCGAAGATATCCTGGTAGTGGCTGCCCAGAAAGCCCCCGGTCAAGTCGCCGATATAGCCCGCCCCCAGGCTTTCGATCACCCCCAGCAGCAGACCGCCGAGCAGGGCGCCGGGGATATTGCCGATGCCCCCGAGCACGGCCGCGCTGAAGGCTTTGAGCCCCAGGATAAACCCCATATTGTAATGAGCGATGCCGTAATAGGACGCGATCAGCAGCCCGGCCACCGCCGCCAGCGCCGACCCCACGATAAAGGTGGCGGCGATCACCCGATTGACATCCACCCCCATCAGCCCCGCCACCTCGCGATTCTGGGCGGTCGCACGCATGGCGCGGCCGAGACGGGTCCGGTTCACCAGCAACAGCAACCCACCCATGGTCAGCGCGGCCACGACGAGAATAAGGATCTGAATATTGCTCACCGTGGCCCCGAGCACAGCGTAGACCTGAACCTCGATCACCGGCGGGAACGACAGATACTGCCGCCCCCAGAAGATCATCGCCAGGTTCTGGAGGACGATGGAAACCCCGATCGCCGTAATCAACGGGGCCAGCCGCGGAGCATTGCGCAGGGGTCGGTAAGCCACCCGCTCCACCAGGACACCGGTCACCACGCACACCACCACTGCCGCGGCCAGCGCCAACGGCAAGGCCAGCGCGACCGGCACCCCGGCGGCGGTGAGCGCGACGAGTACGCTGACCGACACCATGGCTCCGACCATCACGATCTCGCCATGGGCGAAATTGATCAGCTCCAGAATACCGTAGACCATGGTGTACCCCAAGGCCACCAAGGCATAGAGGCTACCCAGGATCAATCCGTTGATGAGTTGCTGCAGCAGGACGTCCATCGGTGATCGGCCGGGGCCGGCGGGCGCGCGACGGCTACTTGGCCGCGGGCCCGCCGATGGTCTCGACCGGCTGCCATTGGCCGCTCTTCACCTGATAGAGGGTGACCGGACCGTCGCGCAGATCGCCCTTCGCGTCGAAGGCGATCGGGCCGATCACCCCGTCGAGTTGGGTCTTGGCAAGTTCCGGCAGGTACTGCTTGGGCTCGGCCGAGCCGGCACGCAGCATGGCCTGGATCAGCACCACCGCGGCATCGTGCGAGAAGGGAGCGTATATCTGCACCTTACCGAAGCGCTCACCGAACCGTTTGGTGAAGTCCGCACCGCCCGGCATCTGCTCGAGCGGCAGACCGGGCGAAGACCCGACGGCCCCCTCCGCGGCCGGCCCGGCGAGCTTGATGAACTCGGCCGACTGCATCCCGTCACCGCCCATGAACGGCGTTTTCATGCCGAGGGTGCGCATCTGCCGCACCATGGGGGCCGCCTGGGGGTCCATACCGCCGAAAACCACCACATCGGGCCGCTTGGCTTTCAGCGACGTCAGAATCGCGGTGAAGTCGGTGGACTTATCCGTCGTGTATTCGCGCCCGACGACCTTGCCGCCGGACGCCTCGACGCTTTTCACCACCTCGTCGATCAGTCCCTGGCCGTAGGCGGTGCGGTCATCGACCACCGCCACTCGCTTGCCCAGCCGCGTCGCATACTGGCCCAGGGCCTTGCCCTGCTGAGAGTCGTTGGCCATGAGCCGATAGGTGGTATCGAACCCTTGATTGGTATAGGCGACCGCGGTGGAGGCCGGCGACACTTGCGGGACGCCGTTCTCGGCATAGATGCGGGAGGCCGGAATACTCGCTCCTGAGTTCAGATGTCCGACCACCCCCTTGACGCCCTCGTCTACCAGTTTTTGGGCGACCACGGTCGCCGTTTTCGGGTCCGCTTGATCATCTTCCACCAAGAGCACGAACTGCACCGGCTGGCCGCCGATGGTCGGCGTGGACGCGTTGATGGTGTCCACCGCGAGGCGCGCCCCGTTCTCGATATCCTTGCCGAGGTGCGCCTGCGGCCCGGTCAAGGGGGCCACACACCCGATCTCGATCGTCTCGGCGGCGGTCAACCACGCCGGCATTGACCAGGAAGCGGCGCCGAGAACTAAAGTGATCAATAACTTGGAAGTCATGGGTCTACTCCGGATGCCAGTCGGCAAGGTTGACGAAGGCGGGCCACGGCAGCGCATCCGACGATCGCCGCCGCACGGGGGTCCTGCTGGACGGGCATATTACCAACAGAACGCCTGCAACACCTTGGCGATCTTGGTCAGGCCGCGGACGTGCGTTTGGACCCGCCGAGGCACAAGGGTGATTCCGGAGCCGCACCGCCCTTGGCGAGCCACTCATCCGGGGTCCAGGCGTGCAGCGCCAGGGCGTGCAGCCCGTGGTCGAACTCCTCGCGCAACAGTCGGTTCAGCGTCCGGTGACGGGCGACCAGACCCTGACCGGCAAACTGATCGCTGACCACCAGGAGCTTGAAGTGCGACTCCGCCCCCGCGGGCACCGCGTGCATGTGACTCTCATCCACCACCTCCAGATGCAGCGGGGTCAGGGCCGTGGTCACGGCGGCTTCGATACGGTCGTGTCGATTCATTGTGGCACTCTCGGTAGGTCGGCAGGACGGCGGTGCATGACCGGCAAGGGTTCGGTGAAGCGGGGTATCCGGGGCGCGCGCACGTTGATAGCGTTCGCACCTGATATCCAAACAGACCTTCGTGTCGGGGCGGGTTTGAAACCCGCCCCTACGTCCGGTTATCACGTCCGAAGGCTATAAGTCCGCGCGACGCTGGATCCGGTCGGGCGAAACGTGAGGCCGATGCGCCCACTCGGCAAGCCGTCTCTTGACGGCAGTGGAAAGCACCTTATCGACGGCGTACCGGTGCGCATTACGGGCATGATGTGGACCGTCGCGGACTGCGCCGAGTAGTAGACTCCTCACGGACTGGAGAAATGTCGAGCGCCCTGCGGCGAGCCTGTCGCGTCCGGTCGCTCGGTAACAAGCGATGAGCCGCTCGGTTCGTTGTGAACAATCCTCGGAGAGGCTCTTCGGTTGGCGGCCTAGCGCGGCTTGGCGCGGGCCTTGATCATAAACCCCGCGACTGCGCGATCGGCACGGTCGTCGGTCCGCACAGCGGACCCTACAGGTCACGGTGTTACCGTAGGGTCCGCTGTGCGGACCGTCCGTGGCCGGCTGGAACGATAATCAAGGCCTCCGCGCGAGACGAAAATCGCACTAACCACGACCAACACCGCTCGAAGACTTGGAGGCGTCTCCCGTGAACGCAGCCCTTGACGACATCGCGCCCCTCGACTACCTGGACGGCCGCATCACCGTTCATCCGGATATCTGCAATGGGCATCCAACCATCCGGGGGCGGCGCATCACGGTCGAGACCATCCTCGGGTTCCTGAGCGCCGGCGAATCCCAGGATGAGATTCTGCGTCAGTATCCGTCCCTTGAGCCGGCGGACATCGACGCCTGCCTGCGCTTTGCCACGGAGTTGATGGCCCACCGTTACACCTTGCAGCGAGTGGCCTGACGCCGCGCTTTCTGATCGACGTCAACATGGGCCATGATCGCTCGTCCGACCACAGCAATCATCCGGATGTATCCACAGATCAGCTTTCCGCCCGAATGCCTCGGCGAACGTTGTGACTCGGCGCGATCCCGGATCGCTTCGGCCAGATCGCGATCGACCCGGACGACACCTATCAAGCACTGCGCCGCGCGGATGCGTAAAGTGTACATGGAACGGCAGTGCGGCGCCGCGCGACTACTCCCCGCGCAACTCGATATGGTCCGACAGCAGCAGCTCCTGCGTCGCGGTGACCACGGCCTGTAAGGGTCCGGTCAAGGACGGCCGCGCGAGCGACTCGCGGGAAACTCCCTCCGCCCGGCCGTAGAGGCTGAGCCGCAGGTGCTCGACGGTGCGGACATGCAGTTGCAGATCGGTCAGGATGTGTTCGAACTCGCTGCGGGTCGGGGCCGTGCCCAGCGCTTGAAACAGCTCGGCCAGGGCGCCGAACAGCGGCAGCGCCTCCACGCCCAGACCGAATTGCGTGGGCGCGTACGCGATCTGCTGTTCGGACACCCGCCCGACCCAGACCCGAAAACTCGCCTTTTGAATGGCGTGGTAGAGCGGGGTTTCCGAAATCAGGAACAGCAGCAGATGACGCGGGTTGGCGAAATACCGGCCGCCGCGCACCTCCCAGAAGCAATCCGCGATCAGCCGATGAATTCGGATATGCTCGCGGAAGTCGGCGGCCTGGAGTTGATCGAGGATCAGGACCGTCGGCTCACCCTCGCTTTGGGCGCAGGCTTCGCTGACCGTTTGGTCCAGGGAGTCGATGGCCGGCTCGGTACGACCCAGTTCGTCCTGACTGGGCGGCAGGATCACCTCCGGCAGGGCCGGATGGGCCTCGGTAAAGTCCAGATAGAGACAGTGGGGAAACTCCAGTGCGCGCGCCAGCGCGGTGGCGAAGGCGGTCTTGCGGCGCTCGCCGTCACCTTCGATAGCGAGCGTGCGCAGGGTCCGGGTCGGACCTTCGAGCACGCAACGGACCTGGAATTCGTAGTCGTCGTTCGACTCGAATCCGCACTGGGCCATCTTTTCGCGCAAGTTCGGCATTTGTTACGATGATAGCCCGGTCGCGGGGGATTTGGTGCGCGTTGTTCAGAGCGCACTCTGCGGCGGGAAAGCCGCGTGAGACCGGTCATGTGTCAATAAATTTTACACTCTCCCGGCCGGAGCCGATCGGTGCAGGCTGATTTTTTCAATAAGCTACTGTTAAAAAAAAAAAAATAGTTTTTGGCGCATTTTTTGCGCTCGATTAACCATGGCGCGCACGGCACCCAAAAACGCACATCTGCGAACCCCAGAGTTTCGGAATGACGACATGAAGAGACAACTCTCGATTGCCCTGGCCGCGACCAGCCTCTTCGTCACGGTGCCGGCCAACGCTTTGATCATCGACGAATTCAACGTCGCCACGCCAGCCGTCATCAGCGACGAGAACTCCCCTCAGGGCGATTCCGGCAATTCCGGCATTGTCGGGCCAACCGCGATCGGCGGTACCCGCAAGGTCAATGTGACCGGCGTGACCGGCGCGGGTGACGGGGACCGGGCGAGAGTCACAGTCAATAGCCAGAACAGTGGTCGGCTCGCGATCAGCAATGATGATCCAGTCAATAGCACGGCCACGGTGATCTGGGACGGCTCGACTGTCGACCCGTTTACAGTTGACACTGACGGGCTGGGCGGCATCGACCTGACGGCGGATGGCAGCGTCGAGTTCCGGTTCACCGTGCCATCGATCGATCAAGACGTCACCCTGGCCCTGACCGTCTGGGACCTCAACAGCAATTACACGTTCAACTACAGATTCACGGGGCCGGTGACCCAGTTCGCAATTCCGTACACGACTTTTACCGGAATCGATTTCACCGAGATCGGTGCGATCCGGATGGTCCTGAGCGGGCCGAGAGCGTGGGACGGCTCGGTTGACGTCTTCGATACCTGGGGGCCGCCAGTCCCCATCCCCGGCACCATCCTCCTGATCGGCGCTGGCTTGCTGGGCCTGGCCCGTCGCGGCAGACGCGCGGGCACCTGACGCCGACACGCTCCTCGCCGCATCCCGCGTCAAGTCGTTTTCATCAGCAACTTAACGGAAATCGCCTTCGCCGGTGCTTGGGTGGCGGACAGCTTTGCTGTAGAGTCATGGCACTATAGCCTTTGTACCTGCTATCCAGACGGACCCTTGGTGTAGGGGCGGGTTTAAGACACGCCCCTACGTCCGTCCGACGGCTATAACAGTCTGCGGCCGCTGTGCATGCTCAATGTCGTGCGGCGTCATGCCGCGGCTGGGCGCGCTCCAACCAGTCCCTGGCTCATTGCGTGACACCCGCGTCGCCCCAGAAAACAGCTTGGTGCGCAACCCGTCCACTGCTCTGGGGCCTGCTGTCTATGTTCCGAATCGCCTGCCTGCGCGCTACCCTGACGGCCTCGCTGGCTGCGCTTAGCCTGTTGTCCATCGCGCTTGCGGTGCGCGCGGACGCCACGGGCGACGCCCTATCCTATTGGCAGAGCGGGGATACCCGCACTGCGATGATTCTGCTTAGAGACCATCTGGAGCGTCACGGCACCGACGCCGCCGCCCGTCTGCTGCTGGGCCGCGTCTATCTCGACCAGTCGGCCGGGGCGGCTGCTGAACAGACGTTGCAACGGGCGCTAGAAGACGGCCGGTTCGCGTCGGCGGACTATCAAGTCGAGTTGGCCGAGGCGCGGCTGCTGCAGGGCAAGTTCGCGCAAATCGTCGAGGACCCCGCCACCTTGGCGGCCTCAGCGTCGGCCGACCGGGCACAACTGCACGCGATTCGCGGTGAAGCCTACCTGGCGCTGGACCAGCCGGACCAAGCGGATACCGAGTTTCAGATCGCCTTGGGGTTCGTTCCGAACCACGCCAGAACGCTGCTGGGCCAAGCGAAACGCGCTGTTATTCAAGGCGACAAAGCGCGCGCCCTGGCGTTTCTGAATCAGGCGGTAGAGGCCCACCCGGATGACGCGCTGGTGTGGCGGACGCTCGGCGAGTGGGCGTTCAGTGACGGGCGTTTCACCGAGGCCGAGGCGGCATTCACGCGCGCGATCGACTACGGCCGTAGCGATTGGATGCCTTCATATGAACGCGCAGTAACGCGGCTTGAGCTTGGCCAATTGGAGCAAGCGGCGGCGGATATCGCGGCCGCCGCCAAGCAGATCCCCACATTCCCCGGGCTCAGCTATGCCCGCGGGATTCTCTTGTTGAAACAGGGGCAGCCAGAGCAAGCCCTGACTGATCTTTTGCTCTATTTGCGCGATCAACCCAAAGATCCGCACGCGGCCTATCTGGCCGGAACCGCGCTCTACCAACTGGGCCGTTACCATGAGTCCGAGGAATATCTGGAGCGCGCCTACCGCGCCGCTCCGGAAACACAGCACCGCGCCGCCGCCCTGGCCGCGGTACGGCTTGCGCGCAAGGATTTCGCGGGGGCCGAGGCCGTGCTGCGGCCCTTTGCCGATCAGCCGGACGCCGCCCCCGCAATCCACGAACTCCTGGGTCAGGCGGTCCGTGGCCAGGGTCGGGCGGCTGAGGCGCGCGACCTCTTGACCGCGGCGGTCACCGCGAGTCCTGATGGCGCCATGACCCGCTTGCGGCTGGCCGAAGCCATGCTGGCGGCCGGGGATCCGGTCGGCGCCGAGCCGGAACTGCGGGCAGTGCTGCAGGCGAGCCCAGGAAATCGAATCGCACGGCTGATGCTGATCCGGATCTACCTGCAGAAGCCGGACCCCAAGGCCGCGCTGACCGAGGCCGAGACTCTGATCGCCATCACTCCGAAAGATCCCCGCGCCCTGAATGCTCTGGGCCTTGCCCATCAGATCAACGGTGACCCGGCGGCGGCACGCACCGCCTTTGCGCGCGCACTGAAGAGCGAACCCGGTTTTGCCGACGCGGCCTTCAATCTGGTCGCCGCCGCGCGGCGCGAGCCGGATCCCCAGGTCGCCGGAGCACTGTGCGAACAGGTGCTGGCCGCCCAGCCCGGGCACACCAACGCCTTGCTGCTGCTGGCCCAACTCGAGGTCACGGCGGGCCGGCGCACGGCCGCACTCGAACGGCTGAGCGAGGCGCTCGCCAAGGATTCGGGGAACCTGGCCCTGCGGCTCAACCTCGCGCGCGGCTATCTCGCCGCGGGCGCGATCCCCGCCGCACAGCGCATCCTCAAAGACCGGCCGCAGGCCGCGGCTGCCGACCCCGCGTTTCTGATGGTGCAAGCGCAAGCCGAGCTGGCGGCCGGCCAAACTCGCGAGGCCGTCCAGACCCTGGAGACCCTGATTCAGTTGCAGCCGGATGCGGCGTCCGCCCACTTCCTGCTCGCCACCGCCTATGCCGCCGACAATAGGGTCTTTGAGATGCAATGGCAGTTGCTGGAAGGCTACCGGATCGATCCGAAGTCCCCGCTGGCGGCGACAACCCTCGATCGCGTGACCGCCGCTTTACCGGATTCGCCGCTCAAAAACCTTCTCGCAAACACGCTTCGAGAAAAAACCGACGGCGCCGCTGTCATCCTGTTGCAGGCCCGTCTCGCACTCGCGGCGGAGCATTATCGGGATGCCCTGCGATTATTTGGCGACCTGGTGCAGGCGAGGCCGGACGATCGCGCTCTGTTCATGGAGTTCCTGAACGCCCAGGTCAAGGCCGATGAACTCTTCCCCGCAAGTCAGGCCGCACAGGCTTGGGTCGGCGCCCATCCCGACGATCGTGAGGTCCGCGGTCTGCTGGCCCAGATCGACGCCCGGCGCGGGCGGGTCGCGCAAGCGCTCCAGGCCTACCGTGAACTGCTGCGGGAAGAACCGAAAAACGCTAAGTACAACAACAACCTGGCAATGCTGCTGATCGATCGGGAGCCGGCCGAGGCCGTCACCTACGCACGGGCGGCCGCCGCGGCGGCACCGCAAGACCCGGCGGTGGCGGACACCCTGGGCCTGGCGCTGCTCGCCGCCGGGGACGCCCGGGGCGCGGTGCAGGCACTGGCCAAGGCCTATGCTGCCTTGCCCAAGGAGCCCACCGTCGCCTTCCACTATGCGCGCGCCCTGGCGGCGGACGGCAATCCGGCCCAGGCACATACGGTTTTGCTGCCCATCACGGATCTCGCGTTTCCGGAGCAGGCCCAGGCCCAGGAGTTGCTCAAACAGCTTGCGCCTTGAACATCTGCGGCAGTCGCGGACGGTCCGCATAGCGGACCCTACGGTAACGTCGTGACCTGTAGGGTCCGCTGTGCGGACCGACGACCGTGCAGATCGCGCGATGGCCGGTTTTATGATCAAGGCCCGCCTGCCGGACTCAGGCGGCCGGCAGCACCATGGGGCTGCGCTTTTTCGTGTTGGCCCGGAACAACACGGCAACATTGCCGATGCGGGTGACGAGCACCGACCCGGTGCGCTCAATCATCGGGGTGAGGATGGCGTCGCGCAGCTCGCGATCCCCGACGTTGATCTTGACCTTGAGTAACTCATGGTGACTCAACGCCAGTTCAAGCTCCGCCAGCACCGCCTCGGTGAGTCCCGCCTGGCCAACCATGACGACCGGTTTCAGTGGATGGGCCTCGCCCCTGAGCCAACGCCGCTGCCCTGGGGTGATCGTCGGCGTGATTGCCGGAGTGATCGAGCTTGAGATCGCCATCATGAGTCTGTATCCGTAAGTCGCGCCGATTCGTTGAGTCCGCCGCCGGACTTGGCGGTGACTTGCGCAGTTGCCCCTGATTATAGCCTTCGCACCTGATCTCCAGACAGACCCTATGGTAGGAGCAGGCTTTAAACCCGCACCTATGGCCGGTGATCGCGTTCGACGGCTATGTAGCCGTTACGGACGTGACCCTTGGCAACCGTGGTCAGCGCAAACCCGGCACAACCGCTTTCGCCCTGCCCGAGCGGCTCGGGTTCGCAGGCCGGGACCCGCGTCCGCCGCGGCGTCAGCCCGGGTCCGTCGGATCGGGAACCGGAACCGGTGCCGGCGCCGGGGTGAAAAGGTCGGCACTGACCTGATCGAGTTGCTGATAGACCCGACGCACCCAGACCTTCACCCGCTGGCGGTCCATGAGGCCCAGGCCGGAGTCACGGTTGTGGGTCGCGGCCCACAGACTGGTGCCCTGATGATCGATCTTACGCATGGTGCCGGCGTGCAATTCCGGCAGCTCGATGACCGCCGCCCCCAGCCACTGGGCACGGGTCCGGACCGGGGACGACTCGAAGGCGGAGAAGTCCTTGCCGCGACCGTAGTTCTTCACCACCACATAAGCGGCCGCGTGGTTGTAACGCTCGAACAGGGCGTCGAGCAGGGCGATGCCGTCGGCGCCGTCGTCGAGCACATGCCAGAACACCACCGGCACCTGCTCGTCCGCGGCCAGGCTGAGCAGATCGTTCTGCTCGATCCAGCGATGCAGCGGCAGCGAGGTCTGGGCGGCCAGGTCCACCAGGACATCCTGATCGGCCGCCAGCGCGGCATCCATCAACTGATCGGCGCTCTCGAACTCGTCCAGCGCGATGGGCCGGCTGAAACCCGCGTAGAAGCGCAGCAGGGCGCCGTGGGAACGGTCGGTATCGAAGGCGGTAAACGGGCGCTGGTGATCGATGTGATACTGGGTTAGGAGTCGCGCCAGGACCGACTTGCCGACCCCACCCTTCTCACCGCCGACGAAATGGATCTTGCTCATGCTGCCGCCTGTCTGTGTGTAAATGGACCTGGCGAGCGGAGGCTCGCCGGGGCCGCATGGTAGAGCCTCCAGCGGTCGGCTGCCAGCAGCCGACCTGATCTTCAGTATTGACCAGGGTGAAGGCCGGGTCGACATCTCCTCAATCCTCGAAGCGTCCGACACCCGGTATGTTCACCTGATCCTCGTTAAAATTGCCGGTATCCGCCCCGCGGTGACAGGCCTGACAGTTGCCGAAGCTGCCGACTTTGGGGTTGTCCTTGACGTAGCGCGTCGGCACCTCGTCGTGTTTGCGCTGAAAGTACGCCGTTTGGGTGATCCGCGGCGGTCCCTCGCCCTGGATCGGCCGCGCGGCGAAGGCCCGCGAGCGGACCCGGTCGTTGCGGTCCGCGGCATTGCCCTCGAGGTAGGCGAGCAGTTCGGCAGTGAGCGCCGGGTCCAGGGTCGCATCGTCGCCGAAGTGATTGTTCAGCGTGCCCATGACCTGCGCCCAGGACGCGGCGGGCAGCAACCCCGGCTGGTAGGCGAAGTGGCAGCCGCCGCACTCGGTGCGGTAACGCGCGTTGGTTACCGGGGCCAGGTCGCCGCGGGCCATCAGGCCCTTGCCTTCACGACGGCCCTTGCGGTCGTGGTCGTCATCGTCGTGCTCGCTCCAGGCGAGACCGCTCGCCCCGAGGGCGATCAGGGCCACGCCCACGGCGGCAATGAATGCCTTGCTCATCAGTCCAATCTCCGGTTGTTGCATATGGCCTGTGCCGCTCGGGGTTCTTAAAGCGACTGGATGTACCGCACGAAGTCGCCTTTCTCCTGCGGCGTACAGTCGCGCCCCAGGGTCCAGCGGCAATTGCGGCCGAACCACTTCTCCACCTTGGCGGGGTCCGTCAGCCGCTCGGAATTGGCGGAGACGGCCAGGGGCTCGATGGGTTTACCGGTCGTCGCGTGCTTGCCGGGCTTGGTCAGATCCGTTCCGTGGCAGGTGACGCAACTGCGCTGTTCGCCAGGCCCTTCCGGCTGATGTTTCGCGGTCCAGGCACGCGCGCCGGCGGCGACGCTGAAGGGGCCGGCGCCTTGCCCCTGGTAGGTCGCAATCAGGTCGTCGCCGGTGGCCGCGGACACCACCGGGACGCCCAGACCGAGGCCCGCGGCCAGTACCAATACAGTCATTGGTTTCACGCTCATTGAGATGCTCCTCTCTTGTAACCATCGATCATGCCGCGGATCAGGTTTTCGCGGTGCTGCAAACTCGCCAGGACGACCCCCAGCAAGTGCAGGGGGATGAGACACAGCGTCGCGTAGGCGATGAACTCATGGACCTCCTTCAGGTCATGTGCCGTCGCCGCCGAGACCCCTCGCAGATACGGGGCCAGGGGTCCGGCGAACTCCCCGGCACCCAGCGCGGCCATACCCGTAACGGCGGTTGCAGTGACCCCCGCCAGGAGCGCGATCACCATCGCCGCACCGGCCGGGTTATGCCCCAGATAGCGGGCGGCCCGACCGCGCAGGACATCCCCCAAGTAGGCCATGGTGGCCCGCGGACCGCGTACGAAATCCCACCAACGGGCATGGCGGGGACCGATCAGGCCCCACAGCAGCCGCGCACCGATCAGGGCGAGCGCGCTGTAGCCGGCCCAGGTATGGAGTCCCAGCAGTTCATCTTCGGTCAGAAACGCAAGCAGCACGGCGGCGCCCAGCGCCCAGTGGAAAAAGCGTATAAAGGGGTCCCAGACGCGTACGCGATCCGCTGACGGCGTTGCGGCAGAGCGCGGCCCCTGATGGGCGGCGGCACGGTCATTGGTGTTGCTCATGGCGGTCGATCGCTCCCGGTAGGTTTTGCTTCTGGTTCGACGCGAGTCTCGATCCAGCGCTTGGGCACACTGTGCCGGATCGACCATGAACGCCGACTGAGCAGGACCGTCAGCGGATTGACAGGATGGATTGGCCTACAATCAAGGCTATGCAGACTCATCACTTTCGCCTGATCCTTGGTTTGCCGCTGCTGCTGGCCACCGGGTGGTCCGCCGCTCATGGTCGTGCCAATGACTGGGAAGACGACGATCACAGCCACGATCGCGCCCGACGGGCCACCGAGCGCGGCGAGATCCTCAACCTGTCCGAGGTCTACACGCGGGTCGCCGCCCAGGTCCCGGGCCGCGTACTGGAGGCGGAACTGGAGCGGGAGCACGGGCGCTGGGTCTACGAACTGAAAATCCTGGACCCGCGCGGTCGGCTCAAGGAGATCGAACTGGATGCGCGCACCGGCGCGATCCTGGACCATGAGGAGAAAGAGTAATGCGCATCCTGGTGGTAGAGGACGATCCCCGCACTGTCGATATCCTGATCCGCGCGCTGACCGCCGCTGGTTATCTGGCGGACCATACGGGCGATGGTGAAGATGCGTGGTTTCGCGGCGATACCGAGCCCTACGCGGCGGTGATCTTGGATCTGGGGCTGCGGGGCATGGATGGACTCGCGGTGCTCAAGCGCTGGCGCGCCGCCGGCCGCGACCTGCCGGTGCTGATCCTCACCGCCCGTGGCGATTGGAGCGAGCGCGTGGAGGGGATCGATGCCGGTGCCGATGACTACCTGCCCAAGCCCTTTCGGGTGGAAGAACTGCTGGCGCGCCTGCGCGCCATTCTGCGGCGGGCTGCCGGGCAGACCTCGCCGGTCTTGCGGGCCGGCCGACTGGCCCTGGATACCCGGCAGATGGGGGTGACCCTGGACGGCATCCCGATTCATCTCTCGCCCCAGGAGTACCGGCTGCTATGTGTCCTGCTGCACCACAAGGGCTCGGTGGTCTCACAGGGTGAACTGGCCGATCAGATCTACGCCGACGGGATCGAGCGCGACACCAACGGCGTCGAGGTCCTGGTCGGCCGACTGCGCCGCAAACTCGGCGCCGACCTGATTCAGACCCGCCGTGGCTTCGGGTACCTGGTGGACGATCCCGAGCACGCATCCACTCACGATAAGTAGCGCGTCAAGAAAAAGTTAGACAGCGACACGATGACCCGCCGCTCACTGCGCTTTCGACTGCTCCTGGCGGCCGCCCTGTCGATCACCTTGGCCCTGGTCGCGGCTGGGGCCGGACTCATGGCGCTGTTCGAGCACCATGTGGCGCGGCGGCTGGAGGCGCAGCTCGACGAGACCCTGGGCCAGATCCTAGGTCACCTGGAGACCACTGCGGGCGGGCGCCTCCGGTTCGACCTGGCCTTGGCCGATCCGCGTTTCCAGACCCCGTTGAGCGGACTTTATTGGCAGATTCAGGACGAGGATCGGCCGACCTTGCTGCGCTCACGTTCGCTCTGGGATGTCGTACTGGACCTGCCCGCGGACACCCTGCCGGACGGCGCGCTGCACCGTCATCAACTGCCCGGCCCCGCCGGCCAGTCGCTGCTGGTTCTCGAGCGGGGGGTGCTGTTCCGGGTCGGGTCAGACGAGCGGCAGGTGCGGGTCGCGGTCGCGCTGGACCGGCGGGAGTTGGCTCAAGCAAGCCGCGACTTCGCCGCCGACATCGTTCCCTATCTGGTGTTGCTGGGCGCGGTGCTGGGCCTGGCCGCCTGGGGCCAGGTCCGCATCGGCCTGGCTCCGCTGGACGCCGTGCGCCGGGGTGTGCGCGCCATCCGCTCGGGCGAGGCGCAACGCCTGCCGGCCGATTACCCCGACGAGGTTCAGCCCCTGGCCGAAGAAGTGAACTCGCTGCTCGATGCGCAGGCACGGGCGATCGAGCGCGCGCGGGCCTGGACCGCTGACCTGGCCCACGGCCTGAAGACTCCGCTGGTGGTACTCGCGGCCGATGCCGAGCGTCTGCGCGACCTGGGTCAATCCGAGTTGGCGGACGATCTGGACGGACTGGCCCAAACCATGCGCCGACGCGTGGATCGGGAATTGATCCGCGCCCGTGTTCGGGCACGGGCCGGCGCCCGCGCCGACGCCCGCGAGAGCGTTGGCCCCGCGCGCCGGGCAAATGCGCCGGGGGCCGATCTGCCGGACACCCTGAGCCGCGTCGTCCGCGCCCTGGAGCGCACCCCCAACGGGTCACGGCTGCAGTGGGACCTGGACTGTCCCGACCGGCTCGCGGTGGCGATCCTCCCCGAAGACTTAACCGAACTCCTGGGCAACTGTCTGGAAAACGCGTCCAACTGGGCCAACACGCGGGTGCTGGTGCGGACCGAGACCGGCGATCGCATCAAGGTACAGATCGAGGACGACGGCCCCGGTGTCCCGGAAGAGGCGCTCACGAACCTGGGCCAGCGCGGTCTGCGGCTGGACGAGCGCACCCAGGGCTCCGGTCTGGGCCTGGCCATCGCGCAGGACATCTGCGACGCCTACGGTGGCGACCTGGCCTTCAGCCGCGCCGGCCTGGGCGGATTCGCCGTGACCCTGCACTTGCCCGGTCGGAGTGCCTGAGGCGCCCCAGGCGATTTCCGACAATTTGGATACCGGTCAGTGTAGGTGCGACTTCAGTCGCACCTGCGTCCGAATCGGTGCGACTGAAGTCGCATCGACATCCGAGCCGATCTTGGGTGGTATCCGGTGTTGCGGAAATCACCTTAAGCGCGGCGGCGGAGACAGAGCGGCGCCTGCCGCGGCCATCCAGACCGCCGGGCGGCCGAGCCTGCGCGCGGACAACGCCGAGAAAACGTCACCGCCGACCGTCCACCCGAGCGGCCTTAGGGTAAACTGCGGATCATCTCGCGAGGCTGGGCCACTCCGACACCCGCGCCGTCGCCGATCACCAACATCCTGTCCCCTAAACCTGGTCGAAGAGGTGTCACATGGCCACTCCCAATTATGCGTTCGAGAAGCGTCAACGAGACCTTGCCAAGAAGCAGAAGAAGGAAGAGAAGCGCAAGCGGAAAACCACACCTAGCGACGACCAAGCGCAAGCGATTGAGGACACGTTCGACCAGACCGTCGATCCACAATCGGACGACGACGACAACAAGACGAGCACCTGATCCGGTCCAAACGGGGTGGCTTTTCCGCAACTTCGAAATGGAACGGGGTACCAGCCCCACTGTCCGCTGCCAACCGCCAGGCGCCGGAGCCATCCGGCGCTCAGGCACGCGTTTCGCGGGGATCGTCTGCGGGGATCGCCGGACCGGGCGGGTGCGGACGCGTCAGTCGTCACCACCGAAGATTTCCGTAAGCCAGGAACCCCGCTGCCGGTTTTGGTGCTGCCCATGACCTCGGTCGTGATCGTCGGCGGAGTACCGCTCCCGGTCATGGTCATGGTCATGATTTTTCTCGCGGCGATGGTCGTGATCATGATCGTGATCATGATCATGATCATGATCGGGGCGCACCTGCCCAAAGCCGGGGATCACTCCGCCAAGGAAGCTGACACCCGGTGCAGTGCCCGGGGATGGCACGGATACCTGACCACCGACCCCCTCGGGCTGCCGGCTCATTGCAATCAGCTTTTCCAACTCGCCCCGGTCCAGCCACATCCCTTTACATCCGGGGCAAATGTCGATAGAAACGCCAAGGCGCTCGACCTCTTTCATTCGTTCGTCACATACGGGACACTGCATCGCGCTCTCTCTCAATTTGATTGGCATTCGGTCCGAGACTCGGATCGGAACTGGCATTGGCGCAATCGTCACTGAGCGCCGCATCCGATCCCTGGATGCCTCATGTCGACTCTCGACTCACTTGCGCTTGTAACCATCGATCATGCCGCGCACCAGGTTTTCGTCATGCTGGCGGCTTGCCACCACCACGCCAAGCAGATGCAGCGGTATGAGGCACAGGGTGGCGTAAGCGATCACTTCATGGATGTCTTCCATTCCCTCGTTACTCAGGGTAGCCACACCGGTGAGCGCGGTCGCGATCAGGCCGCCGATCAGGACGACCGCCATGGCCGCACCCGCCGGGTTGTGCCCCAGATAACGCGCCGGGTGCCCACGGAGAATATCCTTGAGATAGGCGAGCGTGGCGCGCGGTCCACGCACAAAGTCCGAGAAGCGGGCATGCCGCGGACCGATGACGCCCCACAGAATACGGGCAGCGATCAGCCCGATGACGGTGTAGCCGGCCCAGTCGTGCAGACCCTGGAGTTCATCCTCGGTCAGGAAGGCGATCAGCACGGCAACCGCCAGACCCCAGTGGAAGAAGCGTACGAAGGGGTCCCAAACGCGCACGCGCTCGGCTGCGGGCGCCAACGGACGCGGTATGAGGTCACCGCCCGCCGCGGCGGTATCGATGGGGCTAGTCATTGTCGATCTCCTGGATTAAGGTGTGCGGTCGCGTCGGGACCCTGTCGATGGCCCAAGCCAACCGGGAGCCGGTCCTGAGGGGGCCGGGTTCGAGGGTTACACTAACGCGGTACCCATGAAGACCCTCTGTCGGGAGTTGTCAGCGAACCGTCAGCAATGCGGGCTCATAATGCGGCTCCGCAGTGGCCGCGAAGCACCAAGCGCACAGGAGCAGAAACCCATGGGTCAGGAACCGGTCAACAGTCCCGCGTCCCCGGCAGTCGTCACGCTGTCCGCCGACCAGACGGGGCGACTGTTGCGCCTTGCCACCTATGCCTCGGTCGGCACGGCCGCGTTGCTCATCCTGGCCAAGCTCGCGGCCTGGCTCATGACCGGCTCGGTGAGTGTGCTCGCCTCCCTGGTGGACTCCACCATGGACGCGGGTGCCTCGCTGGTGAACCTGTTTGCCGTCCATTGGTCGCTCATGCCCCCGGACACTGAGCATCGCTTCGGCCACGGCAAGGCCGAGGCACTCGCCGCACTGGGGCAAGCGACCTTCATCGCCGGCTCCGCCGGATTCCTGCTCCTCCAGGCCGGCGAGCGGCTGCTCCATCCCCAACCACTGGCTGAACTCGGCGTGGGCTTCGCGGTAATCGCACTCGCCATCGCCGCGACCCTGGCCCTGCTCGCCTTCCAACACCATGTGATCCGCCGCACCAATTCCCCGGCGATCCGGGCGGATGCGCTCCACTACGCGACCGATCTCGCCACCAACCTGGCGACCATGGGCGCCCTGGCCCTGGCCTGGGCCGGCTGGCCCGGTTTCGATCCTCTGTTCGGACTAGGCATCGGTGCTTATGTGTCCTATAGTGCCTGGCAGATCGGCCGGGAGGCGGTCCATCTTCTGATGGACCAGGAACTGCCGGAGGACCAGCGTCGGCACATCGCCGCGCTTGCGGCTGCCGTGCCCGGGGTGCGCGGCGTCCATGGGTTACGTACGCGCCAGTCCGGTCAATCCGCGATCATCCAGCTCCATCTGGAACTGGATGACGACCTGCCGCTGGCAAGCGCCCACCGCCTCGCATTGGACGCCGAGGCAGCGATTCGCGCCCACTTTGTGGGCGCCGACATCACCATCCATCAGGATCCCGCAAGCCTCGGCGTAGAGTCGGAAGACATCGCGGAACATGCCGCGAACGCCAGCCGGCACAGCCGAACGGCTGTTTCCCCCGCGGCCTCGCCGCCCATCTGCTCCCTTTGACCAACCCAATAGCGCACCAAGGAGATTCATTATGGGTTTGAAAGCCACTCTGCTGCTCGGCAGCATCATGACCCTCAGCGTCGCCAATCCGTCCCTCGCGGCCGATTGGCAGGCCTTGCCCGATCAAGCCCCATTCCCGGCGGACAACCCGCCGAGCGAGGCCAAAATCGAACTCGGCAAGATCTTGTTTTTCGATCCGCGGTTCTCCGAGCATGGCACCCTCTCTTGTAATTCCTGCCACAATGTGATGACCGGCGGGGACGACAACCGCCCCAACTCCATCGGCATGCATGACGCCCGCGGCGGGCGAAGTGCACCAACCGTCTGGAACGCGGCCTTTTACTCGGTTCAGTTCTGGGATGGGCGGGCCGCCACCCTGGAGGATCAGGCGAAGGGGCCGGTGGCCAACCCCATCGAAATGGGCATGGCAAGCCTGGACGAAGCCATGGCTCGGGTTGCCAAGATTCCCGGTTACCAGCCGCTGTTCGAGGCCGCCTTCCCGGGCGAGCCCAACCCGATCACCGGCGACAATGCAGTCAAGGCGATCGCCGCCTTCGAGCGCACCCTGATCACCCCCAATTCGCCCTATGACCGCTATGTGAAGGGCGACGCTGCCGCCATGACCGAACAGCAAATCCGCGGCATGGAGACCTTCGACGCGTTGGGCTGCACCTCCTGCCATTCCGGGGCCAATTTCAGCGGCCCGACGCTGCCCATCGGAACGGGCTTCTTCATGAAGTTTCCCACCTATCCGGGCAGCGCCTATGACGCCAAGTACAAGCTGACCAAGGATCCGGGCCGCTACGAGGTCACCAAGAAGGCCGCCGACCGGCACCTGTTCCGGGTACCGACGCTGCGCAACATCGCCCTGACGGCACCGTACTTCAACAACGGCCAGGTCCCCACCCTGGACAAGGCGGTACAGGTCATGGCCAAGGTCCAGTTGAACAAGGACCTCACCGAGGCCCAGACGGCGGACCTGGTGGCCTTTCTCAACGCGCTGACCGGCGAGTTTCCGGAGCTGGCGCTGCCGCGGCTGCCGGGAACGCCGAACATGAGCGTGATCCCGCCGGTTGACCCGCACCTCAAGGTCAAAGCGCATCGTTAACCCAAGTTTGACTCGTTACTTATTGCGATCACGCTCCGCCTCGATAGAGTTGGGCGGGATTTGCATCAACGAATCGGGCCATCGCCTCCTCAATTGAGGAGGCTTCTGAGATCAGTCCCTCCTTCCCGATCGGGAGAGCACTGTTGGCAGCGTTATAGCCAGGCTCCGCCATCCGCCGATTCCCGACCCATGCCGCGCCGCCTCTCCTGCGGAACGGTGCCTTCACCCGCAGCGGATTGGTATTATCAAGACGTGTCATCGCATGTGCATTCATCGGTTCGCGCTCCTATCGTTGCGTTGAAAGCGACCCGGTCGCGGCTGATCGCGACCTTGAGTGCAGCCTAACGCCACGCGGTTGACCACACCCTGTGCGGCCTTGTCAGCGAACCATCAGGCGACGCGACACCGCCAAGGCCAATGACCACTTGAACGGCGTGCCGGCCCTGATTATCGTTCCGGCCAGTGTTCGGGAGTCGCGCACTGCGTCTTGAATGGAGGACAAAGAATCGCGCAGGACAGGCCGGATGTTCGTTCGGCTTTGACCGAAACGGCGTAGTCAGGGCCTCCGGCACTGACTGTTCCAGCCCCGACGCCGCCCGGCCGGATGGCCTGACGACGCACTTTCAGGATCAAGCCTCAACCTCCAGTGCGCGAGGCCGGAACGATGGTCAAGGCCAGAGAAACCACCTGAGGTGATTTTCGGGAGAGGATCGACCTACGTTCAGGGGCGACTGAAATCGCCCCTACAAGCGCCCCTACAGTCGCCCACCCAACAGCCCTGCGGATTTTGCAGGCAGCCTTACTCCCAAGAAACGCCGAAGATCACATGAGTGGTTCGACGATGCCTGCCCGCGGACAGCGGTCGCCGCGCTCGACGATGAACCGCACTCGTTGGCCTGTCGTCAGCGCCTTGAAGCCGTTCGTCATCAATGCATTGGAGCGTACCGACACATCGTGACCGCCGTCATCCCGGGCGATGAAACCGACCCCCCTATCCGCGTTCCATATTTTTACCGTACCGGTCAACATTTTCGCACCCTCTATCGATCGGATGGATTGGCGCGACCCAAGCCGCGCGCGTTGTACCGACTGAGGTAGACTCCCCGTCCATCGAACGCGCTGGACCGCCAACGGGATGCAATCCTCGGCGCCAGCGAGGGCAAACCGGCACAATCGTCTCGTCTGCGATCCCGCTTCACCGTCCGTTGGTCGCTGGCCTCACGGGGGCACCATGGCTGCAACAAACTTCAAGACTGAGAACAATACCTTCCGCAAGCTCATCGGCAACGGTCTGAGCTACCGCATCCCCCGGTTCCAGCGCGATTACAGTTGGACCGACGAGGAATGGGAGGACCTGTGGCAGGATCTGCTCGGCACCCTGCAACCCGATGGTGAGCCGGCCCATTATCTGGGCTATCTGGTTCTCCAGTCCCCCGACGATAAGACCTTTGAAGTGATCGACGGCCAACAGCGCCTGACCACCGTCACCATCGTCATCTTGGCCATCCTCAAACATCTGCAACGTCTGGTCGAAGCAGGCAAAGAACCGGCGGACAACGCCCGACGCATCACCCAGATCCGCCAGACCTACATCGGCTATCTCGACCCCGTCACCCTGGTCTCGCGCCCCAAGCTCATCCTCAACCGCAACAACAACAGCTATTTTCAGGATTATTTGGTTCCATTGGGACACCTGCCGAAGCGTAATTTCCGCGCCTCCGAACACTTGTTGCGCAAGGCATTCGAGTGGTTCGACAGGCACATCGGGGAGGTTCTCAAGCAGGACACCGGAGACCAGGGCCGGCGGCTGGCCCAACTGGCGGAAGACCTGACCGACCGGCTATTCTTCACCGTCATCACCGTCACCGACGAATTGAACGCCTACAAGGTCTTCGAGACCCTCAATGCCCGCGGGGTGCGACTCTCCGCCACCGATCTACTCAAGAACTACCTGTTCTCAGTATTGGATCGCCGGAACGATGAAAACGGTCACGAATTACGCAACGAAAACGACCACGAGCTGCGTAGCCTGGAAGGGCGCTGGGAAGCCATGGTCGGACGCCTGGGGGCCGAGAGCTTTCCCGACTTCTTGCGTATGCACTGGAATAGCCGGCGCCCCTTCGCCCGCCAGGCCGAATTGTTCAAGACCATTCGCGGCCAGGTCAAGACCCGCGAGGCGGTCTTCCAACTCCTGCGCGACATGGAACAGGATCTCGATACCTACCTGGGCCTCTCTTCTCCAGAGGCATCCGACTGGTCGCGCGAACTCAAGACCCTGGTTGGCACCCTGCGCACCTTCAATGTGCGCCAGCCCTTCCCCCTGCTGTTGGCGGCCAGGCGCCAGTTTGCGGACACCGAATTCGTCCGCCTGGTGCGCGCCTGCGTCGTCATCTCGCTACGCTACAACATCATCTGCAGCTATAGCCCGGCCGAGCAAGAACGCACCTACAACGCGGTCGCCGAGCGTATCGCCCGCGGCGAGATCCTGGGCCTGGGCGCTGCCCTGGCCGCCATGACCGGCGTCTACCCGAACGATGCCGCCTTTCGGGCTGCCTTCACCGACAAGACGATCCGCACGACCCAATCCCGCAATAACCGTGTGGTTCGCTTCATTCTCTGCGCTCTGGAACGTCACCTGGTGCCGGACCACGACTACGACTTCACCAGCGACACCTTCACCTTGGAGCACGTCCTGCCACAGAACCCCGAGACCGGATGGGATGGATTTACGGACGAAGAGGCCGAGGCCCTGGTCTATCGCCTGGGCAATCTGACCCTGATGCAGGCCGGAGCCAACCGGGACCTGGGCAATGCCCCCTACCCGGTCAAGCGCGCGGCTTACGCGAGCAGCGGCTTCGCCATCACCCGCCGTTTGGCGCAGGAATACGCCGAATGGACTCCCGAGCGCATCGCGGCCAGGCAGGTCTGGATGGCCAATCAAGCCACCTCGATCTGGCGGATTGCCCAACTGGCGTAGCGAGTCGCCAGCTTGACCAAAGTTCAATGGCAAGGAAGTGGGCGGTGGGGATCGCGGGAGCCGATCACCCGGCACTCCGACGCTTGGGCCGTCTCCACTGCGGTGCTCACTCGACCGAATCTTCGCCCTGGTTGAACCATGAGCCTCACGGACTACCACGCCAAGTACATCGCCTTTGAGCTGACGCGCCGCTTCCCGTCCGACAATCCCGAGCGGCTTGCCGGCGCCGTTGCCAGCGCCCAGGTCGACCTCAACCCGCATCAGGTCGATGCGGCCCTGTTCGCCTTCGCCCGACTCGCCGCCTCCTTCGACCACAACGCGAAGGGCCGTGCCCTGCTCAAGGCACTCGGGGTCGCCTTCGCCAAGGCCAAGACCCTGGGTGCGCCGGAGAAGGCCATCATCTTCACCGAGTCGCGCCGTACCCAAAGCTATCTGCTGCGCCTGTTGGCGGATAGTCCCCACTCAGAGGGGATCGTCCTCTTCAACGGCTCCAACACCGATGAGCGTTCCCGCCACATCTACGCCCAATGGTTCGAGCGCCACCAGGGCACCGACCGGGTCACCGGCTCGCGCACCGCCGACATGCGTTCGGCCCTGGTGGACTACTTCCGCGATCAGGGCCGCATCATGATCGCCACCGAGGCCGGCGCCGAAGGCATCAATCTCCAATTCTGTATTGCCGCCATCTACCAGCGCTGCCGCAGACCCGAGGAGATCCAGAACGCCTTCGACCAACTCCAACTGGAGCTGAGCTTCGAGATCGACACCTCCATGGCCCGTACCCGCGCCCAACTCCTGGAGAACTTCGACGACGAGGTGCGCGAGAAGCTGCGGGTCCGCGAGGAAACCGCCAAAGCGAGCCTGACCCGCTACGAGCGCCTGCTCATGCAGCTCACCCGCCACGAACTGACCGACGCTGCCGAGTTTCTGGGCGATGCCACTTTCCGTCTCCACCGGGCGCCGCCGGATGCGGGTACCGCGATCCCGCTCGGACTCTATGAACTGCCGCGCCGCTCCGGCGAGGCGCACCCTCTACCGTCTCAACCACCCCCTGGCCGAGGCCCTGCTCGCTAAGGCGAAGGGCCGCGATCTGCCGCCCGCCGAGATTCACTTCGATTACGGTCGGCACCCAGGCAAGATCAGCCTCATCGAGCCCCTGATCGGCCGCTCCGGTTGGTTGATGCTGTCGCTGTTCCGTGTAGAATCACTGGACCAAGGAGAAGATCACTTGATCTTTGCCGCCGTGACGGACGACGGCGAGCCCCTGGACCCAGAGGTTTCAGCCCGCTTGATGACAGTGCCCGGCTCAGTTTCCCCACTTCCAGCCGGAGCGGGGCCGGCGCTGACGGACCAAGCCCTGGGTTCCCAGACAGACCGGCAACGCGTTGCCATCGAACGCCAGGTTTCGGAGCGCAACGCCCGTTTCTTTGAAGCCGAGGCGTAAAAGCTCGACGGCTGGGCCGATGATCTCAAGGTCGGACTGGAACGGGAAATCAAGGAGATGGATCGCCAGATTCGGGAGGCACGCCGGGCGGCAAGCGCCGCCGTCACCCTCTAGGAGAAACTGGCGGGGCAGAGGCAAGTCAAAGCCCACGAGGCGCAACGGAACCAACAGCGCAGATCGCTCTTTGATGCTCAGGACCAAGTTGACGACATGCGTGAAAAACTGATTGCCGAAACCCAGACACGACTTTCGCAAACAGGAGAACTGAAATACCTCTTTGCGATACGCTGGATTCTGGTATGACGGCCGAGCGTCCTAACTGCAAATTGCTTCGAGCTGGTTTGCTTGCCCAGCTCGCGTAGCGCTGATCGATACGGTCAAATGAAACTTAGGACCATGCTGTTGGGCGTCGAATCTTTCCTGAATATTTAATGAACACAAAGCAAAAGCTCGAACTTACTTGGATCGGCAAGGAGAACCGGCCGCGGCTGGAGCCGCGCATTCTGCTGGAAGACCCGGCGCGGTCGTATCATGCCGCCCATCGAGTGACGGACAATGATTGCTTCGACAATCGTCTGATCTTCGGCGACAACCTGCCGGCACTCAAGGCGCTGGAGGCGGAGTTCACGGGAAAGGTGAAGTGCTGCTTCATCGATCCGCCCTACAACACTGGGAGCGCCTTCGCGCACTACGACGACGGGGTGGAACATTCCATCTGGCTGTCGCTGATGCGCGACCGGCTGGAGATCATCCGACGCTTGTTATCGGAGGATGGGTCTTTGTGGATCTCCATTGACGACAACGAGTGTCATTACCTGAAGGTCGTATGTGATGAGGTATTCGGGAGAAGCTGTTTCATCTCCTCCATTGTCTGGGAGAATTTCTACGGGCGCAGCAATGCTGCCGCAATTTCGCCGTCGCACAACTACTTGCTTGTTTATGCTCGCGCTGGACCAGATTGGAAGCGAGTGCGCAGACTATTGCCGCGAGACGAGAAAAGCGCAAGCAAATACACCAACCCGGACAATGACGTACGCGGACCTTGGCGGCTAGGGCCCATTTTTGCGGCTGAAGAAAGACACGAAGGACTGATGTACCCGGTGAAGACTCCTTCCGGTCGAGAGATCAGACCTCCCAAGGGTAGTCACTGGAGGATGACGGAAAGCGATTTCCGGCGCCTCGTTGCGGAAGACCGGATTTCTTTTGGGCCGAGCGGTGACAATGTTCCCGCGGTCAAACTATTCCTGAACGAGGTACAAGCAGGGCTTGTCCCCCGAAGCTGGTGGCCTCACACGGAAGTGGGTCATACGCAAGAGGCTAAGCGAGAAATCCAAGCGCTGTTCCGCGATGTGGTTCCATTCGATACGCCGAAGCCGGAAAGGCTATTGCAGCAAGTGGTAGAGATCGCAAGCAGCCCGGGCGACTTGATCCTTGACTCCTTCGCCGGCTCCGGCACCACCGGCGCCGTTGCCCACAAGATGGGCCGCCGTTGGATCATCGTGGAACTGGGCGAGCACTGCCACACCCACATCATCCCGCGGCTCAAGAAGGTCATCGACAATGATGACCCCGGCGGTATCACCAAGGCCGTGAGCTGGAAGGGCGGTGGGGGGTTTCGCTATTACCGGCTGGCCCCCTCGCTGCTGGAGAAGGACCCCTGGGGCAATTGGGTCATCAACCGCGACTACAACGCTGCCATGCTCGCCGAGGCACTGTGCAAGCTGGAGGGCTTCAGCTACGCCCCGTCGGACTCGCTCTACTGGCAGCACGGGCACTCCACCGAGCGCGACTTCGTCTATGTGACCACCGCCAGCCTGACCCACGAGCAACTGGCGCAATTGAGCGACGAGGTGGGACCGGAGCGCAGCCTCCTGGTGCTGTGCACGTCTTTCCGCGCCAAGGCCGATCTGTACCCCAATCTTACCGTCAAGAAGATCCCCCGGCAGGTCCTCTCCCGCTGCGAGTGGGGCCATGACGACTATTCGCTGCGGGTGGAGAACCTGCCGAGTGCGCCGTTGGCGTTAGGGCAGATGAGTCTGTTCGACCATGAGGAATGACCATGACCCGTCATCCTCTCGTTCCCTCTGCGCATGGGAACCAGAGAGCGCGCCAGTTATGCAGATGAGGAATCACCGATGACACAAGTCCACATCGAGTTACCCGAGGCGGTCTATGCGGTGCTGCATTGCGCACCGGAGGAACTGAACCAGGAACTGCGGTTGGCCGCCGCGGCCCAGTGGTATCAGCAGGGCCGCGTCTCCCAAGAATGGGCCGCGACGATCGCCGGGATGGACCGCACGGATTTCCTGCTGGCCCTGGCACGCATGGGTAAGGACTCGTTCCAGGTCGATTTCGACGATCTGGACCGGGAGTTGGCGCGTGGGTGACCGCGTGGTCATTAACGCCTCGCCGTTGATCTTTCTGGCACGGGGCGGCCAACTCGGGTTGCTGCGGGCGTTCGCCCGCGAGGTCTGGGTTCCTGAGGCCGTCGCCGGGGAGATTCGACACCGCGGCTCCGGGGACGTTACAGTCCAGGCGCTTATGGCGACTGACTGGCTGGTCGTCAAGCCGGTTCCAGCCGTCGGCGTCGCCATTGCGGAGTGGCGTCTCGGCGTCGGCGAGTCGGCCACCGTCGCCTTGGCGCTGACGCATGGATTAGAGGCGATCATCGACGATCTGGCTGGCCGCAAATGCGCCGAGAGTCTTGGCGTTCCGTTGCGGGGTACGCTCGGCATCGTGCTCGCGGCGAAGCGTCGTGGCGTGATTCCCGCGGCACGTCCGGTGATCGAGGAGTTGGTATCGGCAGGACTCTACTTGTCCCGCCGGGTGCTCGATGACGCGCTACTTCGGGTAGGAGAATGATGGGAACAGAACTATTTGGCTTAGCGGGAATTGCTAACCATCGATTCAACACGCGGTGCGTGTTGAATTCAGTAGGGGGCAGCCCAGTTGGATCGCGCGGCCTTGATCATAAATCCGCCCACCCCGGTCACGCCGCCAGCGGCGTCAGGTAGG
>JACDZG010000228.1 GCA_013426805.1 Chromatiaceae bacterium | reverse complement strand
CTATCTTATTGATAATGTTAATGTAAAGCTCCACGGGAAATCCCGGAGAGCCCGCATCGCGAGCAGAGACTACGCGGAAGCCATTGGCACGCAACCGCTCACCAAAGGTCTTGGCCGCGGTGTCGGCGTCTACCCCGTCGGCAGTGACGAATACGGGCACCTCATTGCGCGTGCCGCGCCGGAGTTCTCGCGACTGAGCGGCTACCGTGTCGTCGGTAACACGGGTCGCTGACCCCCTCTGTACGAACCCCGAATCGACCTGAAATATCGCGACCCCGAACGAAACTACGGCAAGAAAAAGCAGCAAGAATATACCGACCCTGACTTTTTCTGACGCGCTGGAGAAGAAGATGTGAGCAATGGCCGCCAATGCGATGGCAAGCAAAGCCAGTACGCCGAGTTCACTCTGCGCGGCCGCCTTGATGATCTCGGGCACCGAAGCCACCAGTTTTTCCATGCTCTTGCTCTATGATGATCTGAAGGCGTTGGACAGGTCGATACCGCCATCCTATGAAAGCGGGACCTCGACTGCGGTCCCGGCGACCACGGCGGCGTCATTTGCGGCGATCGTCCAGTTGGCCCCAGAACACGCCTTGCTGAGAGCGTCTTCAAGCCGGGAGGCCCTGACGTTGGCCGCGGTGGCCTGGAAGGCACCCGCTGCGCCGTACACCCGGGTCCTCGTCCCGGATTTTGGCAGGACCGTGTACTCGGCTCCACCGGCGATCCTTCTGAATTTTTTGCGGGGGCTGCAGTTTACCCCAGAGCGGCAAAGTTGACTCGCAGACCTGATGTCCGACCGACGTTCAACCTCAAGTTCCAGTGCATAAAGCGCCGCGAGCGCTGAGCTGGCCAATGCCCGATGTCGGCAGTTGCCAAGCTTTCAGGACATACGACCTTGTGGTTAAATGCACCCATGCGCCGCCCGGTAAACCCAGCTTTGAGGATCTTTGATGTGCGTGTGAAACCCGCTGTCGTCTCGCCGCGTGCTTGGATCTATGCGATTGCAGCCTCGCTGCTCCTGTCGTCCCAGTTTCCCGCGCGAGCGGCAGAGGTCTCCGGCTCGGTAGAGGATGGGCTGCGCGTCCTGGCGGGCCAAATTGTGCAGGAAACCAGCGCAGCGGATCGCACCAAGATCGCCGTGCTGCCGTTCCAGAACGCGGACGGAACCTGTAGCGTGCTGTCGACCTATATCGTTGATGAGCTCACGCTCGCGCTCTTCTCCGTGCCGGACTCCAAGCTCACCCTGATCGAGCGCTCGCAATTGGAAGCGCTGATCGCTGAACTCACGATCGGTAAGTCCGGCCTGCTAAACCCGGCCACGACCAAGGAACTCGGGAATGTCAGCGGTGTCGAGGCACTGACCCTGGGAACCATTACGATCATCGGCGATACGGTGCGCATTACCGCCCGCCTGGTGGCGACCGATACCGCGCAGACCATCTCCGCTGCGGCAATCAGTGTGCCGAAGACCGAGGCGGTGAGCAAGCTGCTGGCTCAACCGATCGCTGGGGGACCTGGGTGTGGAATGTTTGTCGCGAAAGGAGCGAAAGGCGACGGGGGGCAGAATGCCAAAACGACGGTTGTCACACTGGACCCACAGACAGAAAATCGCTTTTCCAGCGGCGGGCTGGATTTTACCGTGCAAAGCATTTCCCGCAGTAAAGATAACAAGACTATCAATGTCGTACTGGGAATAGCAAATGCCGATGAAAAGCCGGCCAAGGCATTGTTCCTCGGTAGCCGGGCCGCATTGCTCGACAACATGGGGAACCTGGCGTTTGCACAATCCGTCACCGGAATGCAGGTGTGCCTAAACGGCAGCGAGTGGATGGACAGTCTTTCATACTGCTGGTCAGGTAGACAGGACCAAATGGTCACCCTGACGCCCAAGGTCACACAGTCAGTATTGATGCGATTCGCGGCCGAAGGCTCGGACAAGAAAGATTCGGCGGGGTTATCCGGCGATATTGTCTCACTGTCCAGCCGCCTTGGTATCGAGAGGGAGGATGAGAAAGGGCCGATCGCCTACACCATCAGCATCCCGAACATTCGGCTCAAACAGGCGGATGGCGATAACCCGGCGGACCAGTAGCAGGGAAAGGGGGTCGCCATTTAGTTGGAGGTGCATCAGGGTCTTCGACCGGTTGCGCGAGCTGGGGCTGCATATTTCACCGGCCGAGCAGGGCCACCAGGACCAACGCCACGCCAAGCTCGGCACCGCGCCCTGACCGCCAGTCCCGATGACCGAGCGCAGTGCCCAATCGGGAACAGCCGGGCGCGGGTCCGGCCGGCATGGCTGCACCCCAGCGGCGGGCTCGTCGGGAACAAACCGGACGCCTCGACCACCCACTCAGCGCGTACCGGACACGGACAGCAGCGGATGCCGATAGCAATCGATGGTGTGGTCGTTGACCATGCCCACCGCCTGCATCAGGGCATAGCAGATGGTGCTGCCGACGAAGCGGAAGCCCAGGCGCTTGAGTTCCCTGCTCATGCGGTCCGACTCCGGGGTCTTGGCGGGGACCTCGGCCAGGCTCGCCCAGGTGTTGTGGCGCGGCACGCCGTCGACGAAGTCCCACAGCAGTTCGGACAGAGTCCGGCCGCGGTCATGCAGGGCGAGCAGCGCCTGGGCGTTGCTCACCGTGGACTCGACTTTGAGCCGGTTGCGGACGATGCCGGGGTCCGCGAGCAAGGCTGCCACCCGCGCCGCGTCGAAGCGGGCAACGGTTTGCGGATCGAAGCCCGCAAAGGCCTGCCGGTAGCCCTCGCGCTTGCGCAGAATGGTCAGCCAGGAGAGGCCGGCCTGGGCGCCTTCCAGGGTCAGCATCTCGAACAAATGACGCTCGTCCCGGTTGGGCACTCCCCACTCCTGATCGTGATAGGCCCGATAGAGCGCGTCGGACCCGCACCAGGCGCAGCGTACCTGGGCGTCGTCGTTCATTGGGGCAAGCGGTCCAGAATGCCGAAGAGCGCCTGGCCGATGCGCGCGTAATCTTCCGGGGCAGCGGCCAGAATGCGCGCGGCATCCTGAACATAGGGCCCCGGCACCAGTTCGTCGGCGCAGGCCGCGGTAATGCCCGCGACACTCTCGCGGGTCGACTCAAGATGGAACTGGAGGCCAAGCACCCGCCCGTCATAAAGAAACGCCTGGTGCGCACAGGCGGCACTGCCGGCCAGATGCAGCGCACCCGCGGGCAGGTCGAAGGTATCACCGTGCCAATGAAACACCTGCAACGACCGCGGCAGCCAGCCGAACAGCGCGGACGCCTGCCCGTCCGGCGTCAGTTCGATCGGCAGCCAGCCGATTTCCCGGTGCGCATTGCGATAGACCCGCGCGCCCAGCGCGGCGGCGATCAACTGGGCGCCGAGACAGACCCCGACCAGGGTCTTACCGGCGTCGATGCTCTGCCGGATGAAGGCCTGCTCGGCGGCGAGCCAGGGGTACTCGGCGGCGTCCCCCACGCCCATGGGACCGCCCATGATCACCAGCCAGTCGAAGGCAGCCTGGCCGGGCGGCTCGGCGCCGGCGTAGAGCGGGGTCTCGGCCAGGGCGTGGCCGCGGGCGTCGGCCCAGTCGGCGATGCCAAAGGGACCTTCAAACGGAACATGTTGCAGACACTGGATACGCATGGTTCAACAACCCGGCTCTTCGGGGATCAGTTCCAGGGCGCTGCTGAGCAGCGCACCGGCGCGATAGAGTCCGATCAGGGTTTTGGCATCGGTGATGGTGCCGTCATTGCACCAGTCCAGGGCCTGATTCAGCGGCAGCCAGTGGACCTCGATCACCTCATCGACACCGTGATCGTGCGCGCTGACGGCGAGATCGCGCGCCAGCCACAGGTAGATGATCTCGGTGAAGACGCCGGGTGAACTGTGCATGAAACCCAGGTCGGTCCATTGCTCGGCCGCCACGCCGGCCTCTTCAGCCAACTCACGGGTGGCCGTGGTCAGGGGCGACTCGCCGGGGTCGATCTTGCCCGCCGGCAATTCCCACAGCCAGCCGTTCCCGGCATGGCGGAACTGGCGCAGCAGACACACGCGCGACTGCGCATCCAGGGCCACCGCCGCCGCCCCGCCGGGGTGACGAATGATCTCGAGATCGACCTGCCGCCCGTTGGGCAGTTCGACCGTTTCCAGGCCAACGTCGATCACGCGGCCCTGGAAGATGGGCTCGCGTTTCAGGATTCGCTCTTCGTTCATAGCGCAACCTCTACCATTATCACCGCCCGTCCGGCCAGGACTCAACAAGGTCATCTTCGGGTCCAGTACATCCCCGCCCTGAATCCATCCACGCCAAGGGAAAAAACCTCGGATCACGAACTAAACCAACAGCCAGTGGTTTCACGCGGGCTCTCCGGGATTTCCCGTGGAGCTTTACATTAACATTATCAATAAGATAG
>JACDZG010000227.1 GCA_013426805.1 Chromatiaceae bacterium | reverse complement strand
TCGTTAAGCAAGCCGCGTGACAGTTCCGGCAACCACATCAGTTTGGATCGCACCCCCCGCCGCTCAGCCAGGTGCGCCATTCGATCCGATAATAGGTGTTGTGCTCCTCCTGGAGCGCAATCTCCAGGTATCCGAGCAGGTCCTGAGCCAGCGCGGCCGCCGTTGCGTGCTCGGTCGCCAGACGCCACAGCAAGGCCCTGAGGTCGCTCGCCGCGGCGGCCGGCAATCGCCAGGTGACGATGATGCGATCGGCGAGCGATTCCGCCGCCGTCCATTGGCGCTGCTCCAGGAACCGCACCACCGGGTCGTCCGGTGCAGGCTCACCCGCGATGCGGACATAACAGGTTCGGGCCGTGCGCAGGGACCCCAGGGCCGCGGCGAAACGTCCATTCCATTCAGCGCTTTGAGCCGCCGCGGACAGCGACTGCAAGCGCACCGGACGCACCCGTGACCAGCGGTCGCCGGCCCGGCCGCGAGCGGGGGTCGGGGGTCTGGGCCGCACCTTCCATGGGGCCAGCAAGAGGGCCTCCAGCGCCCGCACGAGACGCGTCAGTCCCGGTGGCCGGCGGCGGATCGCGGTGCCGCGGCGTAAGGCGTCCAGGCAACGCGCCTGGAGGTTGGTCGGCACCCCTGGAGGATTCGGACCCGGAAGCAGTGCGGGCGCAGTCGGCTGGTCCCCCGGGCCAGCCCCGGTCGGAGCGCCGGCGTCCAGGGGGCTGGAGGCGGTTGTCCCGCCCGACTGCCCCGCGGCCTGACGGTCCGGATCGCAACCCCCGAACGGCAGGTCCGCGGGCAGCGGCAGCCGCACGCCGGGCAGGCCACAGTCGGCGGCCGGCCGGCCGCGCTCCAGTGCCTGGGGCAGTCGGCCGCCGGGGCAGGGTACCGGCAGATCGAGTCCGCTCGCCTCGAGCCAGTGGTCCACGGCGGCCCAGTCCGTCACCGCCGGGAAGCAGCAGCCGCGCGTCAGCGGCGCGCAATAGCGCAAGCGCACCACGCGGGCGGCGAAACTGCGGCACAGCGCCGTCTCGCTCTCAGCGGCTCCGGCCACCCCCTCGCGCAGCAGCACGTCTTGTGCCTCCGTGATCGCGGTGCGGCCGATCAGCGTTGCGAGGGCTGCCGGACCAAAGCGCGCCGCGTCCTGGTTGTCGTCGCGCGCCGTCTGCCAGGCGCGGGCCACCTCACCCTCGAAGCGCCTGGCCCAGTAATCGCGCAGCAGGGTGCGTTCAGGCGTGCTCTTCAGGGCGGGTGCGCCGGGCATCGGCAACAACAGAATCCACTCCGGCAGCGGCAGGCCCTCGATGACCGAGAGCGCTTCCGGATTTTCCGTCTCCAGCCGTTCCAGAAAGCAGCCCCGCGCCAGCAGGTGATAGCAGATCTCGACACCCGACTGGGCAGCGGATCGCCCCGGCTCCCGCTGGAGCCGTTCCAGCGCGCGCGGATGGAACAAAAAGACCCCTTCGGCCGGCCCCAAGACCCACCGGCGAAACACGGCCGCGGTGACCGGGCGCATGGCCGCGGCGGTACTTTGGTCGGTGTGTGATGCCTGGTGCAGGGCGAGCGTCCGAGACGGTGGAGATGACCAGAGAGATCCTGAGCAATCGGGCCGATCCTGTCTATCGATTCTCGATCCGAGCGTGGGGCGATCGGTTGGTCCGGTTCAATGACATGGATCTGGGCGAGACGAGGCGATTCTCGAAGAACCTCGTATCACACCGGCTCGACCTCCGGTGACCGGGCCGAGGCGACCGGAGGCCGACGCTTTAGCGGGCGGCGGCGCGTCCGGCTGAAGACTCGAGCCCTCAAGAAAGGCCAAGAAATGGGTGTTTTCGGGTGTCTTTCCGGTTTGCGGGCCTTGATCATAAACCCGGCCACCGCGCGATCGGCACGGTCGTCGGTCCGCACAGCGGACCCTACAGATCACGGTGTTACCGTAGGGTCCGCTGTGCGGACCGTCCGCGGCTGGATAGGGTATAGATTTCTTCGGAAATCCCCTAATGCCCCGTACGCTTAAGCCACGCTTTGACCTGTTCGGGGTCCAACCCGCGCAAACGTTCCTCAGGCTCCAACCCGCGCAAACGCTCCTCAGGGTCCAACCCACGTAAACGCTCCGCAGGGTCCAACCCACGTAAACGCTCCTGCGGGTCTAACCTGCGCAAGATCTCCTCAGTGTCCAACCCGCGCAAACGTTCCTCAGCGTCCAACCCACGCAAACGGTCCGCAACATCCATCCGTTCCAGCAGCGCTTGGCGCTCTTCCAAGCTGAGCGCGTGAAAATCGTCGATGAGCATCCGATAGGTGTCAAGCTTGAAGTCGTCGAGTGTATAAGCCATGTTGGGCAACTCAAGTCGATGGATGTTCGCCAGATGATACGGCAGCAGGTGCGCCGCCGGGCTGCGCGGCTGATAGTGCGCCAACCCATAGCGGATTCGATCCAGCTCGCTGGCGAACAGTTCCCACGGGGCGTTGCGTGGGTCCTCGGCCAAGGCGTTCAGGACGATCAGGCGGATACGGCGACTGCCCCAGTCGAGATCGTACACACCAGGCCAGGCCGTGGGGTGCTGGGCACTCGGCGCGAGTTGGGTGAACAACTTGGCGGGATGGCGGGTGGCGACCGCGTAGAGGCGAAAGGCCGCCTCCGGCAGCAGCCGCTCGACGGCGGCCGGCGGTTCCACCGGGTCGGCGGGGCGCGCGGTCGCGGGCGCCGCGGCCGCCTGGATGGAGGCGAGTTTGCGATAGGTGACGTAGTGGCCGATCAGTTCTTCCATCGCCCAGCCATCCAGCGCTTCCTGTTTGGATTTGTAGCTGAGCACATTGTGGGCGGTGAGGTTCTCCAACCCGTCGGGGAGTTCCGCCAGCGCCGCCGCCTCCGTGACCGCCGCCGCGCCGGGCAGCCGTTCGATGATCAGCACATCCAGCCGCTGGCTCTTGAGCGCCAGCTCTTTCTCCAGCTCCACGCGCCACGGCCGGCCGGTGAACAGGTCGGTCAAGGCGATGCCGAAGAGTCGATGCCAGGGGGTGTGATCACGCATTCGCCCAGCATACCGCATCACGCCCGGATGAAGATGCACCCACACCACAGACCGTCGAGGATTGCGCCGGACGCGGCGGCGGCGCCCGCTAAAGGGTCGGCCTCCGGTCGCGCCGCCCCGGTCACCGGCCGTCGAGCCCGGTAAACTGGTGCAGACGACTTCTGAAGATGACAGACGGATAGGAAGAAGGATAATACAAGGATAAAAGGATAGGGCCGAAAAAAATGCGATTTTTAAAATATGAATCAATAGCTTGAAAAAATAACCCGTAACCTATTCTCCCTGCCTCCCCTGCTTGCGCCCGGTCGGACGAGGTATTTTGAGGCAGGTGAGAGGTCGAAAAAAATGACCCGTAACCTATTCTCCCTGCTTTTTCAGCGACCCGTAACCTATCCTCCCTGCCTTTTCGACGACCCGTAACCTATCCTCCCTGCCTCGAAGCTCCTTTTTGGGGAGCTGGAGGGCTCCAGACGCAATCCGTAACCTATCCTCCCTGCAACCCGTAACCTATTCTCCCTGCCTTCGGCCCCGACCCGTAACCTATCCTCCCTGCCCAGCGCCTGAGTTATCCACAAGTTGGCGGCCATCTTCGGCGAGGGACTGGCGCTTACTGGCCGCCTTCACCTCGGTGACAAATTCGCGCGATGGGCGAATCGTGTAAACCACGTCTACGATCTTGCCGCGTGCGCCTTGAACGACTTTCTTCTCAGGAGGGCAACCGAGAAGCGGCGGGCGGCAGTTGTGCAATTCCGCAAAGGCGGAGTCCACCGCGGCTACGGCGAGGCGCACGACGGCATATCCGTTCAGAAGGCCGCTGTCCCGCGTAATGGTTGAGAAACGGATTTCAAACGGATGCAGGAAACTGGCGTTGAGGTATTTGAGGCTCAAGACCTTGTTGAGCCAGCGGGCCAACTGGTTTTTGTGGCCCATCAGCCGGGCGTAGTTGAACTGCCGGTAGGTCAGTTCGTCGAGGGCGCGGCTGGCAAACGGGTGGAAGTCCGCGAACCATTTCGCTTCGGGGTCTTCGGCGAGCCTGCTCTTCGAGATCGCCGCGAACAGCGTCGCCGCCTTCGACATCGACGGTCAGCAGGTCGGCATCGTCTTCGAGACCGCGAGCCCGTTCGACACGCCCGGCCGCATGGCCGAGCTGGTCTCTTGGTACAACGAGGCTGCCCGGCTCGGGGCGCTGCATCCGCTGCTCGCCATCGGCCTCTTTGCCGTCGTGTTCCTGGAGATCCACCCCTTTCAGGACGGCAACGGCCGCCTGAGCCGGGTGCTGACCACCTTGCTCTTGCTGCGCGCCGGCTATGCCTATGTGCCCTACAGTTCCCTAGCAGCCTGTCGGACTTTAGGCGATTTCCGAATAAGACGCTATCAAGAAT
>JACDZG010000226.1 GCA_013426805.1 Chromatiaceae bacterium | reverse complement strand
TCCCAAGCTAGTTACTTTTAAAAAGTATTTCTGCTTTTTCAACTTATCAAAACTGTAAACTCCGTCATAAAAAGTTCCACCAATTATATTTGTGGAGTCTTCGACTGAAATCAATACGACATTAAAAATGTCGACCGTATTTTGTTTTGCGTCTTGAACTTTCCCTTTTATCGAAAATTGAGAAAAAGAGTTCAACGAATAAAAACATAGTAAAATAAAAGATAGTTTTCTCATTATTTGTTTTTAATGTGAAATTAAGTAGTAAGAAATATATAATCTTATTTCATAATTCACAAAACCTCTGTAGAGAATATTAACATTGGAGAGGGAATGTAAGTTGTGCGCCATCATTTTGCCATACAAATTTGATTATACCTAACTTGGAAATTAAATTATAGCACAACAAATATGAGAGAATTAATCTACACTTTTTTTTGAATCGCATAATGCAATTCTAGAAATTTATCCATATTATTCTTCCTATATGAACACAAATCAAAGTTTTTTTGTTAGAGAGATTACATCCTTCTCTGTTCTTCATTATTTGAAGATTTTGATTGGAACTGCTTTTTCGATTGATGAATGTTATATTTAAGGCTAATTGTCAACTTACTTCTATCATCCCCATCCCAAGTAAAGTCAATGTATTTATAACTATAATTCATAAACTGATTCCATTTGGTTGGAGTGAAATTATAACCTAGCTGAAGAATCAATTTATCAGCTATCATCTTCTTTCTCCATACAGTACTGAAAATGAATTGTTCGTTAAACTGTTTAAAACTATGTGCTGGTCTATTATAAGTTGCATCAAAATCAATACTTGACGTTTTTGTAAGAATGAACTGATTATTTAACCGAAGATAAGTGGCAGGATAATTTGTTGTGTATTTTACGCCATCGTCAATGATTGACCTATCCATAAAGGTAAGTGAGAAAAAGGGTTGAATACTCCAGAACTTATAGCTATAACTATAGCTCAGATTAAAACCATACGACCACCTATTTACTGTATTAGCATACCTTACAACATTTTTTTCTATTACTAGCATGTCGTTAAAATAGATTAAATCCGTTGGGTTCTCAATATAAGACAAGTTAATGGTTGCATTATAGGACTTATATTTTGATGATAGTGACAGCGTATTATAAAGTGTTGGTTGCAAAAATGGATTACCTTGACGATTAGAATATGAATTTATGTACCAAACACTATTATTGAGCGAAGAATAAGAAGGACGATTAACTCTTCGGGAATATGATAACTTAAATAACATATTTGCATTTGCATTATATCCTAAAAACATACTTGGGAAAAAGTTATTTGTCGAAATGGCATAGGTTGAATCTGTCACTGAATTCCAAACACTCTTATTACTTGTATTCTCATATCTAAGACCTGCCGAAAACCTCCACAGTTTATTTAATGACCCAGAAAATAGAATATAAACTCCAAATATTTTTTCTGCAAATGTTTCTTTGTTTGTGAATATAGGATTAACTATCCATTCATTAGAAATTTTTTCAAGAAACCGATTATCATTATCACTTTTAATCGAAGAATAACGCCCACCAAACTCCAAATTTGATTTTATTTTTTTTAATGGAATCTTCACATCACTCTGAAATGAATACAAATGATAAGTCGTTGCACTACCATTCAACATATTATTTTGATAAGAACTATTGAGATCTGTTTCTAATAAGTCAGTATTTGAGGTGTTTTTATAATAAGTATAATCACCAATAAGAGATATTTCATAATCATTTTTATTAAAGGCATAAGTAAGATTTACATTGTAGTTTTTGGGGATTTGATTGCCATCTGAATATAAAAAATTGGTTAGGTAAGTAATATCATTTTTTACTATATCTGTCAGGTTAACTGTATTATTCGATGATTTTCCAAAGCTTCCATCCAGTTTCATACTTAATAAGTGATGTTCGGTTGGTGTATAGTTAATCCCTAAAGTATATTCATTCGTCTTAGCATGAAATATGTTTTTAGTATTATGCTGTGTAGAAACAAAGCTATAATTGTCCTTTATAAATTTATTGACAGATGAATTAAACCCTTCATTGTTGTTTAACGTGTAAGAATATTGACCATAGAAAAGTAACTTTGAAAGAGAATAGGAAATATCTCCCATAGTTTGATTACTTACATGTCTACCCACACTAAATAAATTTTGAAATCCAATATTAGTACCCTGATTTTTAGGTTTATTTGTGATTATATTTATCACACTATGACCTTCTGCTTCATATTTAGCAGAAGGGTTTTCAATAATATCAACTTGTTTAATATTCTGCGAATTCAATAATTCTAACTCCTTTGTATTGGTTATTTTTCGATTATCTACATGGATAATAGCATTTCCTTTACCTGCCACATAAATATCTCCCGTTACATTATCTACAATTACAAAAGGAGTTCGTTTTAATATATTTAAGGCATTCCCAGCATCTTTGAGCGAGGTATTTTGTATATCTACAATCATACGGTCACCCTTATGTGTTATATGAGGCAAGTTAGATTTTACAATTACTTCTTTAAGTTTAATCCCAGAGTCTTGTAATTCAAGTCTTCCTAAATCATAAATTGTATCATTCTTAGTTTCCAAATTGATATACAAATCCAAAAAACCAATACTCGATATTTTAAGCAATATCTTATTATTTCTTGGGGTTTTAAATGAAAATGAACCATTCACAAAATTCCCTGTTTGCAATTTTATTGAATCGGCTGGGTTTAACAAAGATACAGAAAAGATATCTAAAGGTTGCCTGTTATTATCAATTACATTTGCTTTTAATGTTACTTGTGCAATAGAGTGATTTAAAAGAGAAAATATAATCAAAAAAGATATTAAAGCTGATCTCATATTTTTTTTTCTATTTTTCGTTGTAATACTTGTTCATAATGTATATCAAACATTCTTTCAATATTGTTTTTACGAGTACAGCAAGAATAATCATATTCTTTATTTTCGTATAGATTCTTGTGTCTAACCCACAAACACCCACCTGTACAAATTGGAAGTATTTTACAATCAATACATTGTGGATCATCCATTAAATTAGGACCAGCCAAATACATAGCGGTTAAATCATAATTTGTTGGTTCTTTTATGTCTAAGTAACCAACAATGCGATCCTTTACCCCTAAGTCATTCCAACACTTATACATCTCTCCTTCAGGTCCAACCACGTAATAATTAATTAGAGTTGCACCGCACAAACCTGTACATTGATTGTAAGGATTGAAATTTACATCAATATCATACTTATCTTTTAATTCAATAAAAAAATCAAGTTTTTCATCTCTTTTTACAAGAAGACAATTGGTTTTACAACTTTCCGAAAAGTCTTTGACAAATGCTGGATATATTGATAATTTTCTACCTTTCCAATAATTCATTAACTTTAAATAAGTATCTCCATACGAATTAATATTTTCATGACTCAAATTCATACGAATAAATACCTCTGTATTGGAATTATAATCCATAAATGTATCAATATTTTGAATAATCCGATCAAAAGTTGGTAAATTTCCTGGTAGCATTCTTAATGTATCATGATGTTCCTTTGCACCATCAATTGTTATTTGAATACTATCCATTGGATGTTCTTTAAAAAAAAGACTTACGTCCTTGTTTAATAGATATCCATTAGTCGGCATGTTATGTAAACCTAATTTTATATGATTAATATTTTTTATTCCTTCAAGTATTCTTTGAATCGATGAAAAACCCATTAACGGTTCTCCTCCGTACCATGTTAAGTTTAATGTATTTGTACGTTTATGACTGTCAATGAAATTCAGAAGATTTAATTCTGTTTCTTCGTTCATAGTCACATGTTTTTTTTCTCCTTCATAACAATAAGGACAAATAAAATTGCAACTTGTAGTAGGGGCAACAGCTAGTCCTAAATTTGAGGTATCAAAAGCTTGAAAATTATATTTCATTCGCCTTCTGTATAAATATGATTTTTTATCCTCTACTAATATTCGTTGTTTTTTTAGTGTTTCCTTGAAATCATCATTTAAAGTTTCAATTAACTCATTATTCAATTCTATTTGTTGAAATTGATTAAAACTTTCTTCGGGAAGTTTTGCAAAGTTATTTGTCTCTGTGTTATAAATCAGATATCCATGTTTGTCAGATTTCTTTAAATAATTATACTGCGACCAAAATAATTTATTTTTCATCGTTTATGAATTTAAATAAGATTACCGAGAAAGAAACATTCTCGGTAATCTTTTGGTTTTTAATTATGAGAATCGTGCACTTAATGATAGGGTTGCTTGATGATCATTTTCAGGACAACCACCAGAATAGGATGTCAGTTGCAACCCACCTTTGATTTGATCAAGACTTACATTATCAAGAACTTCGATCTCATTAATGAATTCAATTGTTTTCATAATAATT
>JACDZG010000060.1 GCA_013426805.1 Chromatiaceae bacterium | reverse complement strand
ACGCAGGTGCATCGGCAACCGCTAATATTAGCATTGCTTGATGCGATTGCCCTGGACGCGCCCCGAGATACCAATGACCCTTTCGACGATCGCCGGATCAAGCAGGTAATTCTCGATTTCATGACGTGCCCAACGCCATCCCAGCACTGTATCGCCATCCTGGCGATCAATTGTGATAGTGTGATAGTCCGGCGACGGTTCATGATCAAAGTCACGGTCACGCAAATAGGCCACCTTTACCCTATTCTTCTCACGCTCGTATCGCGCCTGTGGTGCCAAGCCATTTTTCGAGCCGCCAGTTTTCACAGCAGGCTCGCCTGCGAACACCATCGTCAGAATTTCGTTATCGAGGTTACCCTCTACGATCAATAGATTTACAGGCATCGGCTCCCGCCCTCCAACCGAATCTCGTGCTCATTCGGAATGGCATCAGTCAAGTAGGGCGAGTGGGTCGAAATGACGAACTGACAGCTTGCCCCAAGACGCGGCAGCGAAGCCAATAGCCGCTGCTGCTCGGGAGGATGCAAGTGCAGTTCGAGTTCATCGATCAGCACGATCGCGTTGCTGATATCCAGGCGCACGAATTCGTAAACCAAGGGAAAGACCGCCTGCTCGCCGGACGACATTTCGGCCAGGTCGCAGGTTCGGCCCTGTGCCTCCAGGAGAAAATAGAAGTCATTGGCGCCGAACGGACCGCTGCTTTCTTTCGGCGCGAGACCGACAAAGCGCCGATCTGGAAAAACGGCGCAAAACTTCTCCTGTAGCTCGGGTATATAGTCCTTGCCCCCGGCTCGAACCGGCGAGGTATGATAGCCCCACCAACCGACCAGGAACTGGCGCAATTGCTCGACGCCCGCTTTCCAACTCGTCAAAGCCACTTCAGCATCGGTGAGCGCAATCTGAAGCTCCACGCGGGTTCGCCCCATGCTGCCGATCCGCTCCGCGAGGAAGCCATGCCAATCGAATGCGTCGGCGAAGCGCGTGCGCCGGGTGGCAAGCGACAACACAAAAGCAATCGCTTGCAGCACCGTCGTCTTTCCGGCACCGTTGTCACCTACCAGGCAAGTCAGATTGCGAACCGCTCCGGATGAACTCTGGAAATCGAGGGGTAAGTGACCCAACGACTTGAAGTTAACGATATCCGCACTTAAGAGTTTCATGACCTTCGTCTAGCCCCCTGACTCTCGCCATATTTTTTGCCCATATCTCGATAAGAGGGAAGTCGACCGTTGATTGAGGTTAGCTCCCCGCGCGCGCGCGGGTAATCGTCTCGTAAGCGCTGAGAATCTCTTGCGTCTTCTGGGTGGCCATCTTGAGGGCCTCCGCGGGTGCGCCGCGCGAGACCAGCTTATCCGGGTGATGCTGGTTCATCAGGAGCCGATAGGCGCGTTTGACCTCGGCGTCACTTGCCTTGGGCGTGACGCCGAGGACCGCATAGGCTCCTGACAGGGAGCCGGCGGCCGGTTGTTGGCTCGTGCCCGGACGCTCGCCGCGGGTTCCGCCGCCGCGCCAGGCACCCCCGCCGCCCAGGATCTGGGCCTGAATCTGGATCAAGCGCTCCACCCGGCGGAAACCGGCCGTGGGAATCTGCAAGCCGACCCGGATCTGCTCCAGCACCAGACGCTCAGCCGGGGCCGGCGCCCCGCCCGCATAGGCCGCCGCCAATTGGATTTCAAGAAAGAGCAGGTGCAACTGGGCCTGACCGGCGCTCAAGCGCCGAAACTCAGCGACGGCGGGCGCGAGCACGAAGCTCTCCGACTTGCCCTGCTGGAAGAGACGGATGGCCGCACGTCGGCCGGAGTCGTCGAGGCCCATCCGCGTCATGACCGACTGGGCAAAGGCGATATCGGTCTCGCTGACCCGACCATCGCTTTTGGCGAGGTGGCCCATGACTTTGAAGGTGGTCTCCAGGAACACCTGCTGGAGGCGCGCGCGTTCGGCGGCCCGCACCGGCCCGAACAGATCCACCTGTGCCGCCCCGCGATCCAACCCATGACCCAGGGTCGCCCCAACCAATGCTCCCCAGGGTCCACCGACCAGCAGACCCAAGGTGCCACCTACCGCTTTGCCCCACCAACCCATTGAACCCCCTGCGACCGGTCTTGCCCCGAACAGTACCTGAAACTGAATCAACCGATCGCGGCGCGCGACGAAACTCCGTCAATTGATGCGCGCGATGATACGGGTCACATAAGCGCGGGTCTCGGCATAGGGCGGAATGCCGCCATGGCGCTCGACCGCACCTTCCCCCGCGTTATAACCGGCCAGGGCGAGTTGGACGTCACCCTTGAAGCGCGCCAGCAACCAGCGCAGGTAGGCCATACCGCCGCGCAGATTCTGCTCGGGGTCCCAGGCATCCTGGACACCGAAACGCTCGGCGGTCGCGGGGATGAGCTGCATCAGACCCTGCGCATTCTTGGGTGACAGTGCGCGGGGATTGAAATTGGATTCGGCCTCGATGAGCGCCAGCACCAACTCCGGGTCCAGTTGGAAACCCGGGGCCAACTGCCGCACCAGTTCGGCAACCTTGCCCTTAGCCGGATGGGGGCGAGAGGCAAAGCGCCCGGCCGCCGACGCGGGGGGCAACGGCGGGTCCAGCAGACATTCCGTCTCGCGCTTGGGTTTCCCGTCGACCTTCAACACTTTGAGCAGGTTGATCGCGGTGCTGTCCCGTTTGCCGGCGGCCTGATAGAACCAGGCGGCCGCCAGGTCTTGATCACGGTAGATACCGCGTCCGAAAGCATAGATTTGGCCTAGCTGCACCGCGGCTCGGGTGGCCCCTTTGGCCGCGGCCTTGCAGTAGAGTTGAACCGCTTTGCGGGTGTTCTGCGTGACGCCGCGGCCGTTCTCATAGCGCGCGGCCAGGTCCAGGAGTTTGGCCGGCGACTTGCTGAGCAGCGCCTTTTCAAAGGCCGGGTCTTTGTCTTGCTCGCCGATCAGTTCCTTGGCGCAGACCGGCAGCGCGACCAACAGAGCAAGCAGCAGGCCGATCCGCGGTATCCGGCGAGTGGGCGCTTGAGCGTGCATGTGCCTTTAGTCAGACTCGATCGGTTAGGCCGTGATCGGCCACCGATTGGGTGCACCATGACCGCGGCATGCGAGCTTGGACTCTGGGAAAAGACCTCCGCTTTGCCGATCCGGCGAGGCGAACATCATAGGGTAGTATACATTTTTCAGTCGATCGGGACGAGCGCGCACGACCGTGTGACCGTGTTGCGGCGCCGCCCGCGCGGCTCGGCAAGTCCATAGGGTACGCCTGCGATGGTGTTCGTTGATAACCCGTTTCGGACGCGTTACTCGGGGGAAATCGCCTCCGGATCCAGGCGATAGACCCGTTCCACCAGTTCGGTCAACCCCTGTTGGCGCCAGCCCGGTGACTCGTCGAGGACATCGAGCTGCGCCAGCATGTTCAGCCGGTAGCACTGCCCGAACAACTGTGCGATCTCCTGGGTCTGGATCGAAAACGGCGGTCCGGAGCGCAGCGCCTGATCGTATTCCAGGGTAATCAGGAGATGCGGCACCCGTGCCGGGAGCAGCGTGTCCAGATGGGCGGCGTAGCGGAGTCGCAGGTCAGGTGGGAGGGCGATCAGTGCAGCCCGGTCATAGACGGCCCCGATGTCGTCGAGCAGCGCCGGGCACAGGTCGAAAAAATCGCCGCAGAGCACTTCGATCTCATCGACGCGGTAACGGCTGAACCCGGACACCCGCGTCACCGTGGGATTCAAGCCGTTCTCCGCGAAAAAGGCATCCACGGCGAGTTGACTGAGCTCGACCCCCAGCACCCGGTCTCCGCGGCTGGCGAGCCACAGCAGGTCGGTGGTCTTGCCGCACAGGGGCACCAGGACCCGGGTCCCGGTCGGGAGGCCGAGTTGGGGCCAGAACTCGCACAGGTGGCGGTTGATTTCATCCCGGTGCCAGCCGGTTTCACCGCGCTGCCAACGCTCCAACCAAAAGTCGGGGTTCATGGGATCCTCCTAGGGTGCGCCGGGGTCCGCCGCGGAACCGGCAGTGTCACCGCGTTTTTCAAAACGCAGAAAATAGTTTTCTATGAGGAAATCGGGTTCCTCGACCAACCGGAACCCCGCCTGCCGGACCTCCTCCACTACCCTGTCGCGGTCCGCGCGCACATGCTGCATCACCCAGGGTGAACTCAGGCCGGGACGGCGGCGGTAGTCGATGATGATCAGCGCGCCGCCGGGAACCAGCGCCTGATGGATCGAGTCCAGCATCGCACGCGGGTACTCGAAGTGATGATAAGTATCGCAGACAAAGGCCAGTTCGATACCCGCCGCCGGCAGGCGCGTATCCTCCTGGGTGCTGACGGCCGCGACGATATTGTCGACCCGATAGCGCGCGGCCAAGCCCTGCAGGCCGGCGACGAAGCTCGGCGAAGTATCCACCGCGTAAACCACCCCGTCCGGTCCGACCGCACGCGCGAACAGCACCGTAAAGAGCCCGGTCCCGGCACCGATATCAGCGATTCGCATCCCTGGGTGAGGCCGAACCGCATGAACGATCTTGAAGCGCTGGTCGAAGACTTCCCGCCCCGGCCGCTCGAAGACCTGAGTCCAGTCGCGCGGGTCCCCGTCCTGGTAGTGACGGTTGAGTAACGGGCTGACCGCCCGGTCACTGTGGACGGAACGGGTCGGAGCCGCGGGCGCCGTGGCGGGCGCCGTGGCGGGTTCGCGGTCCACGGCCACCACCGGAGTCGCGGCCGGGACCAGATTGGTGAGGCCGATCAGTACCAACGCGCTTAAGTGCAAATCGTTCATTCGAGTCGAACCTGAGACGATGTTCGCCGGAGCGAGCAACCTGGGGGACTGACTCTGGTGCAGTCGCCTCAGGGTGCCAGTTTCCCCATGATACGGGCGACATAGGCTTGCGTCTCGGCGAAGGGCGGCACCCCGCCGTGACGATCCACCGCCCCTTCGCCGGCGTTGTATCCCGCGAGAGCCAGTCGCAAGTCGCCTTTGAAGTAGCCGAGCAACCACCGCAGATAGGCCATACCGCCGCGCAGGTTCTGCTCCGGATCCCACACATCGCGTACACCGAATCGCGCGGCGGTCGCCGGGATCAGTTGCATGAGGCCTTGGGCATTTTTCGGTGACTGGGCACGCGGGTTGAAATTAGACTCAACCTCGACCAAGGCCAAGACCAGATTTGGGTCCAATTGATAATCACCCGCCAGGTCCCGCACCAACGCGGCGATCGGCCCCACGGCCGGCTGGAGACGCGCCGCGCCGCGCCCCGCCGGGGGTCGCGGAGGCGGCAGCGGCCGCAGCGCGTCGCGACCGTCGGTCAGTGCACAGACGGGTTTGCGCTTGGGTTTTCTCGAATAACCCAGGTGGCTCAGGATCCGTTTCGCCTGCGCGTCATGCTGCGCGGCCGCCAGATGCAGCCAGGCGGCCGCCAGTTCCTCGTCGCGCTTGACCCCGCTGCCGTTGGCATAGAGCCAGCCGAGGTAATACTGGGCATCCATGTCGCCTTGCCTGGCCGCCTTGCAATAGAGCCGGATAGCGTTATCCAGATTCCGCGGGATACCCTCGCCATGCTCGAAGCGCCGTCCCCATTCGGTCAACTGACGTTTATCCAGCGCGGCGTAGGCCTTTGCAAAAGTCGCATCGGCGGCGCCGACCATCGGCACACCCGCAAGCAAGCATGTCAATAACCGGCACAACAGTCGCCGGAGGATGCCGTGTCGCATGACCTAGGGTCCGCGCGGTATCGCCCCGGTACAGCGACGTGCAGCAGTCGCGGAGCCGGGGCGTCGATCTGTTAGGATGCCGGATATTACCCGAACCCGGCGGATTTAGTCATGCCCAACCACACCGGACGGCTGGTTCTGACGACCGCCGATCCACTCGCTGGACCCGAGGTCAGCTTGCTGGTCGAGTCGCTGTCACAGGCTGGTTTCATCGCCGCCCCCCTACCCGGCCATGACCAGGCTTACACCGTCGGAGCCAACTTCCTGAGCTTACTCTCCTTCAGCGGCTGCGCGGTCGTGGTTCCCACCACCGCCGGGCCGGACCCGCACATCGCGTTCTGCCATGTGCGGATTTCGACCTTGAGCGCCACACCGCGCCTATTATGTGGCCGCAACACGCGTCCGCCGCGCTGCCCCAACTGCCGCGCGCGGCTCAGGGACTGGCGCGACCGGATAGTTGCTGAATTGGACCGCCCACTCACGGGAACCACCTGCACGGCCTGCGGCGACACCCGTCCGCCCTGGCGCTGGGATTGGAAAGAACAGGGCGGGTTCGGACGCCTGTTCGTCCTGGTCGAGGAGGTCTTCCCCGGCGAAGCGGTGCCGACACCGCCGCTCATTGATTTGCTCACCGACGCTTGCGGCCTTGGTTGGCGTCACTTTTATGTACAGGATTGAATGGGGTTCCGCGCAGGTCAGCCGGTTCGGCAAAACCCAGCCCCTCCGGCAGGCCCAGCGTCATGCTCAGCGGGAGGTGGTCGGACAGGGGGTAGTCGATCACATGGGCACTCAGGATCCGCAGCGGCTGAGTCACCAGGATGTGATCCAGATTGTGGCGCGGACGCCAACTGGGAAAGGTCTTCAGGTTGTAATCCAAACCCTGCATCCCGGTGCGTCTGACCATCGTCCGCAGGCTGCGTGAGTCACTGCCGCAGTTGAAGTCACCCATCAGCACCAGCAGCGGATGCTCCTCCACCAGGCCGGCCAAATAGTTGAGCTGACGCTTGCGCGCCCGCCACCCCAGGGCCAGGTGGACGATACCGATCGCCAGTTGCTCGCCATCCGCCAGCGGGATCTCCACCACCACGGCGCCGCGGCCGGGCAGCCCGGGAAGTTTGTGCTCGGTAACCGGACCCGGCCGCAGCCGGCTCAGCAACCCATTGCTGTGCTGAGCGAAAAGACCGAGGTCACGGTTGATCTGGCGGTACCAGTAAGGGAAACCGCCCTGCCGCGCCAGATACTGGATCTGGTCGATGTTGGCGCTGCGCAGGCTGCCGGCGTCCACCTCTTGCAGTCCGACCACATCGAACTGCTGAATCAACTGGGCGATCCGTGCCAGATTGACGAACCGTTCCGGATGCGGAAGCACGTGCTTCCAACTGTTCGTCACGTAGTCGCTGTACCGACGGGAATAGATTCCGCCCTGGACGTTGTAGCTCAGCAGTTTGATGTGCTGCATTGACGCGCCGATCCGTGACTCGAGGCCCCGGTAGTGAATGCCTGACCCAAGCTACCGCGACGCCTGACCGCCGGGTTTGCCCCAGCGACGGCTATCGGACGCTGCCCTGCCACCGGAAACAGGGCCTCCACTTCGCGGCATGCCGACGTTAACGATGTTACTGGCTGAGCCCCTGAACGTACTGAGCAACCGCGGCAATCTCATCGTTGGTCAGACGGGCGGCGACTCCGCGCATCATGCCGTTGGGGTCGTTCGCCCGGCTGCCGTCGCGGAACCAGGTCAGAGTCTGCTTGGCGTAGTCCGCATGTTGACCCGAAATACGCGGGAACTTGGCGAGACCAACGCCCATGCCGGCGGGGCCGTGGCACCCGGCACACGCGGGTACACCCGACGTCGGGTTGCCGGCCCGATAGATACGCTCGCCCAGCGCGGCCAGGGCCGGATCGGCAGTACCGCCGGACTGAGACTGACTGGAGAAATAGGCCGCCACATCGCGCACTTCCTGCTCCGACAGCGGGGCCGCCATCGGGCTCATCTGCGCGTTTTGGCGTCTGCCGGCCTTGAAGTCCATGAGTTGTTTGTAGATATACTGGGGATGCTGGCCGGCGAGCTTGGGCCAGATCGGGACGATGCTGTTGCCCATGGGGCCATGGCAGGCGACACAAATGACGTTGGCCTTGGCCTCCCCCGCCTTGGGGTCACCGACCGGCTGCGCCCCCTCGTTCGCCGCCTGGTTGGCCCAGGCCGTGCCTGAAAGCCCGCCGACCAGGAGTGCCGCCGCCGAAACCGTTTGTAGCCAGTTGCTAGTCATTTCCAGTGCCCGTCTTAGGTTGTGCGTGACCACGCCCGATCGCGGTCACCTTGAAGAGTGAGAAAATCCCCGGATGTATATCAGAGGTGGCTCATACGGGTCAATTTCCCCGCACCAATTCTTGTCGATGGAATGGTGTTTCACCCCGCTGCCGATGCAGAGACCCGCGGCCGCGCAAAAGATTCCGCTAAGCACACCGATCGCATGGATGAGGGCGAGGGAGCGCCGACACCATCGGAGCCGCAGTCCATCGCGCAGTGTAACCAAAGCTTCGCCAAGTCCCAAGGCCGCCGCGCGATCACCAGAAAATCTAGAGCAAAAGGTGTACTGTCGCCAGGCCAACAGCCGAACACGGCGCCGCGTGATGCCGCAGATGGGGCCTAGCCTGCACAAGCGCATGCTGATGCCCACACTCACCAAGGTCCGGTCGTGGGCATGCTGACCCGTTGGTGGCAGTCCCGAACCCTCGCCCGGGAGCGCCGACGCTACTGCCGGTCGGACTGGCGAGCGGCCCGCGCCGCGCTCCCATTGCTCGCCGGGTTGAGCGACGAGCAGGATGGCCGGCTCGCCGACCTTGCACTGCGGTTCCTGCGGGACAAGCGACTGGAAGCAGTGCAGGGGCTTCAGTTGACCGCTCAGATGCGGCTGATCATCGGCCTGCAAGCAGCATTGCCGGTTCTGGAACTCGGGCTCGACTGGTACCGCGGATGGTATGCGCTGATCCTCTATCCAGCCGAGTTCGTCCCAGCGCGTGAGTACGTGGATGCCGACGGCCTGGTCTGGGTGGACGACGCGGTCAAGAGCGGCGAGGCTTGGGAGCAGGGACCCGTGATCCTGTCATGGGCTGACGTGGCGGCCGGTCGGACCCTGGACGGCTACAACGTCGTATTGCACGAATTGGCCCACAAGCTCGACATGCGCGACGGTGCTGCCAATGGCCGACCGCCGCTGCACGCCGGTATGTCGGGTCAGTCATGGACACAGGCGTTCACCGCGGCCTATGCAGACCTCAACCGCCGGGCAGCGGCGGGGAACGCGACCTTGATCGACCCCTACGGAGCCGAGTCGCCCGCCGAGTTTTTTGCAGTCGTCAGCGAGGCTTTTTTCGAGGTCCCCGGCCTACTCAACGCCGAATACCCGGCCGTCTACTCCCAACTTCGCGCCTTCTATCGCCAGGATCCGCTGGCGCGACTGGGAGCCGGGGCGCGGCCTGGGAATCGGTAACCGCCGCGCTGGACGCCACCCGGCCCGACCGCGGTCCGAGGCTTTTCCGCCCTTGATGCATTGAAATGCGAAAATTGTTGACTAACTTAGTCAGAGTCGCGTCTGGCCGCGCGATCTTCTGGGCTCAACTCACACCTGGCAGGCAATAAATATGAGACTCTCGACCAAAGGTAGATACGCGGTAACCGCCATGCTCGATCTGGCACTGCACGCCGGCAACGGCCCGGTGACCCTGGCGGATATTTCAGTCAACCAGGGCATTTCGCTTTCTTACCTGGAACAGTTGTTCGCAGCACTACGTAACAAGCAACTGGTGCGCGGCGTCCGTGGACCCGGCGGCGGATATTATCTGGGGCGGCCGGCGGCCGAGGTGTCGATCGCCGACATCATCTGCGCCGTGGACGAATGGGTTGAGTTCACCCGTTGCGGCGGACGGGAGAACTGTCGGGACGGTCAGCGCTGTCTGACACATCACTTGTGGGACCAGTTGAGCGACGAGATTTTCCACTTCCTGAGCGGGATCACCCTGGAAGATCTGGTCGAGCGCGGGCGTGCCGACAAGCAGAAGTCCCGGCCAGACTTCCTCACCGCGAACGGAAACCGCCGCGCCGCTTGAAGGGTCGCACGCGATCCGGTGCACAGGCCGGCCAAGTGCTATCCTTATCACCCCGCCGGCGACGCGGGAGCGGCCCCCATCCGGTGGGACCGCGCAACGAACTGGGAAGCACGAGGCGATGGCCGAACAAGCTGATGGATTGATGACGATCCAGGACTATGTCCGCTGGGGCGCCAGTCGCTTCAACAGCGCTGGAGTTTTTTTCGGCCACGGCACGGACAATGCGTTGGACGAGGCGGCGCAACTGGTGCTGGCCGCTCTCTGCCTGCAGCCGGATCTCCCAGCCAGCTTCCGCGACTGCCGCCTCACCTCAGCCGAGCGCACGGTGGTCACGGACCTGATCGAGCGGCGCGTGAGCGAACGGCTGCCGGCGGCGTATCTCACGGGACGCGCCTGGTTCGCCGGGATGGAATTCGACATCGACGAGCAGGTCCTCATCCCTCGTTCACCGATCGCCGAGCTGATCGAGGCGGAGTTCGAACCCTGGATCGACGCCGGGCAGGTGGATCGCATCCTGGACCTTTGCGCCGGAAGCGGCTGCATCGGGATCGCCGCGGCTGTCTACCTGCCGCATGTGAATGTCGATCTGGCGGATATCTCGCAGGCTGCTCTGGCGGTGGCACGACGCAACGTGGAAAAGCATCAGGTTGCCGATCGCGTGCGCGTCTGGGAGTCGGACCTGTTCAACGGCCTCACGGAAGAGCGCTATGACGTTATCTGCTGCAATCCGCCGTATGTGCGGCGAGCGGAACTGGACGGTCTGCCTCCCGAGTACCAGCGGGAACCGCGATTGGCTCTGCTGGGCGGCGAGGACGGACTGGACCTGTTGCTGCGCATCCTGCGCGAGGCCGGACGCCACTTGACCGATGAGGGCATTTTGGTTTTGGAGGCCGGTTCCGCGGCCCCTGAACTGGAGCAGCGCCTGCCGCGGGTGCCCTGGACCTGGATCGAGTTCGAACGCGGCGGCGAGGGCGTGTTACTGTTGACACGCGCACAAATCAAGCAGTACCAACGCGAGTTCGAGGAGGCTTGACCCAATGAGTTTGAGACGGGCGCGCTGCGCGGATGAATATGTCGAATGGGTGTGTCAGGCAACCTTCGAGGTCGCCGACCTGCGGGACTGCCTGGAGTACGAACTCGAGGACCTGACCCGCTTTCCCGTATTTCTCGACCCCCTGGAAGAAAGCATCAAGGCGGTCTACCAGTCCATGCAGGACGGAACCTACTGCTTCGGACGCGAGGATTTGCCGTTCATGGAACTGGCGGGTCGGTATGCCGACGAGATCCCCTTCCATACGCTGCTGCGGCAAATCAACGAGACGCACCGGCGAGGTCTCGATGTCGCGGGCACCGACACCTGAGCTGGCCCTGAATGAAAACATGCAACTATTTTGAGGCGCCAACGTCGGCGCTAGAGGTTTGAATCGATGGAACAGGGTATCTCTTTCGACCTGGACCTGATCCGCCGCTATGATCAAAGCGGCCCGCGCTACACCTCTTACCCGACGGCAGTCGAGTTTCACGAGGGCTTCGATGCGACCGCATACGCCGCGGCCTGTGCACGCAGCAACGCCAGCAAGCGTCCGTTGTCGCTGTACTTCCATATTCCGTTTTGCGACACGGTTTGTTTCTACTGCGCCTGCAACAAGATCGCCACCAAAGATCGGTCGCTGGCGCCTCCTTATCTCGACCACCTTTACCGCGAGATCGAAATGCAAGCGGCCCTGTTCGACCGCGATCGGATGGTCGAGCAACTGCATTGGGGTGGCGGTACCCCGACTTTCCTGAGCCACGACCAGATGCAGGGGCTCATGCAGCAGACCCGTCGCCACTTCACCTTGGCCGACGATGCGACCGGCGAGTACTCGATCGAGATCGACCCCCGCGAGGCGGACGCCGCAACCGTGGCGTTGTTAAGGCGGATCGGCTTCAACCGCATGAGCCTCGGGGTCCAGGACTTCGAGCCCCGCGTTCAGGAGGCGGTGAACCGCATCCAGACCGAGTCCCAGACCCTGGAGATACTCGACGCGGCACGCGCGGAGGGTTTCCGCTCCATCAGTCTTGATCTGATCTACGGCCTGCCGTTCCAAACGGTTGCCAGCTTCCTACGCACGCTGGATCGGATCATCGCATTCGCCCCGGACCGGGTGTCAGTGTTCAACTACGCTCACCTGCCCGAGCGCTTCAAACCACAGCGGCGAATCAATGAGCCTGACTTGCCGGCACCGGAGGTCAAACTCGATATCCTGCAAAGCACGATCGCCCGCCTGAACGAGGCGGGCTATGTCTACATCGGCATGGACCACTTCGCGCGACCGGATGACGAACTGACCTTGGCGCAACGCGCCGGCACGCTGTATCGCAATTTCCAGGGCTACTCGACCCACGCCGACTGCGACCTGATCGGACTCGGCGTAACCTCCATCGGTAAGGTGGACACGACCTACGGTCAGAACCGGCGGGCACTGGAAGAGTATTATGCGGACATTGATGCCGGGCGACTGCCGGTCTTCCGCGGCTTGGAGCTGAACCGCGACGACCTGATCCGCCGGGACGTCATCACCCGCCTGATCTGCCATTTCGAGCTCGCGATTCCGACCATCGAAGCGACCTGGGACATCGTTTTCGCCGATTATTTCGCCGACGCACTGACGCGACTCAACCCCATGATTGGTGACGGACTGGTCGAGATCGACGCCGGCAAGATCCGCATCCTCCCGCGGGGGCGGCTCCTGGTGCGCAATATTTGCATGGCCTTCGATGCGTATCTTGCCAACAAGACCGGTCCGATCGGATTCTCGAAGGTGATCTGAGCCTCGACCGGCGGGGATGCAGGCGTCCGGTCCGGACGTCAGGCGATTGACGGAATGGAAGCGACCAGCGCTTGGCGGATTGTCTTCCGGCTTCAAGGAGCAAGGAGCGAGAACAGGCGCATAGCGGGGCTATGCACCTGGTATCGCGACGCCGATGACTGGCGAAACGCTGATCCAAGTGATACACGATCTGGCAGAAATCGCCCGATCGCCCAGTCTCGTCGACACAGAACGCGCACTGATCCCGGCGCGTCACACTCGCTTCCCGCCGCGTAACGGCGGACCACGCCGAATTCTCCGCAATCGCCGGCGACATCACTTGCTTTGCCTTGGATCGTGAGGGCGAGCCGGGCTATACTGTTACGCTTTTCATGTCGGGCATCGCTGCCCGATGGACTGAATTGATTCGACCCGCGCCGGGGTGATACCCGGCACGGCGAAGATCGCTTGGACGGTGGAGACACGACGCATGCAAGTTACGGTGGAGTCGGGAGAGGGTCTGGAGCGGCGGATGCGCATCGAGCTCCCCTTTGAACGCATTCAGGGCGAGGTGGACAAACGCTTGCAGGGCATCGCGCGCTCGGCCCGTCTGCCCGGTTTTCGACCCGGCAAGGCGCCGTTGAAGGTACTGCGTCAACGCTATGGCAGTCAGGTCGAGATCGAGGTGTTCGGCGAGCTGGTCCAGTCAAGCTTCGCCGAGGCGGTGCAGAATCATGCACTGCGCCTGGCCGGCGCTCCGAACATCCAGCCGGAAATCGACCAGGCGGCGCGGAGCTTCGGCTTCACCGCGACCTTCGAGGTCCTGCCCCAAGTCGAACTCGCGTCCCTGGCCGGCCAAGTGGTCAAGCGGCCGGTCGCGCAACTGACGGATGAAGACCTGGTCCTGATGATCGAGCGGCTGCGCGAACAGCGCAAGACCTGGGTGGCGGTCCAGCGGCCCGGCCAGATTGGCGACCGGCTGACCATCTCCTATACGGGCACCCTGGACGGCGAGCCCTTCGATGGCGGTTCTGCCTCCGGCACCACGGTGGAACTCGGCACGGGGCGCATGATCCCCGGCTTCGAGGACGCTCTGGTCGGCGCCAGCGCCGGGGAAGCCCGCACCTTGGATCTGAGTTTTCCGGAAGGCTACCAGCGTGCCGACCTGGCCGGGCGCCCGGTGCGCTTCGAGGTCACCGTCGACGCGGTGAGCGAACCCTTGCTACCCGAAGTGGACGAGGCCTTTGCCCGCGCCTTCGGGGTCGCCGACGGCGATGTCGAGCGCTTGCGTGCCGACGTGCGTTCCAATATGGCACGTGAATTGAAGCAGCGCATCCACGGCCGCATCAAGGATCAGGTGATGGACCTGATACTGAAGTGCAACACCCTGGATATTCCCAGGGTTTTGGTCGCAGACGAGATCAACGGGCTGAAACAACAGATGCGCGCCAACCTCGGCGGTGCCCAGTTTGAGTTACCCGACAGCCTCTTCGAGGAGTCCGCGCAACGTCGCGTCAGCTTGGGCCTGATCATCGCCGAGATCGTCAAGCAGAATGGGATCAAGGCCGATCCGCCGCGTATCCGGGCGGCCGTAGAGGACATGGCGTCCACCTACGAGGACCCGCAGGAGGTCATCGACTATTATTACACTGACCGCCAACGTCTCGGCCCGGTGGAATCACTGGTCTTGGAAGAACAGGTCGTGGACTGGGCGCTGAACCAGGTGACAGTGGAAGAAGAACAGTTGAGCTTCGCACAGTTGACCGACCCGGCGTCGGCAGCCACCGCCGCGGGGCTCTAGCCCCAACGTCCAGGCATCCTGGGATGCCTGGACGTTGGATCGAGTGCGGATCGACAGCGTTAAGCAGCAGGCGAGTGGAGTTCATGATCAATCCCGTAAGTCACAGTGAGTGGAGCCCGAAAGGTCTGGGGCTCGTACCCATCGTCATCGAGCAAACCGCGCGCGGCGAACGCTCCTTCGACATCTACTCGCGCCTGTTGAAGGAGCGGGTGATCTTTCTGGTCGGCCCGGTCGAAGACTACATGGCCAACCTGGTAGTCGCCCAGATGCTGTTTCTGGAGTCCGAGAACCCGGACAAGGATATCCATCTTTACATCAACTCCCCTGGCGGCTCGGTGACGGCCGGACTGGCCATCTACGATACCATGCGCTTCATCCGTCCGGACGTAAGCACCATGTGTGTTGGACAGGCCGCCAGCATGGGCGCTCTGCTCTTGGCGGGCGGAGCCGCGGGTAAGCGCTACTGCCTGCCGCACTCGCGGATGATGATCCACCAACCGCTCGGCGGCTTCCAGGGGCAAGCGACCGATATCGACATCCACGCCCGCGAGATCCTCCTGATTCGTGATCGTCTCAACCGCATCCTGTCGCACCATACCGGTCAGCCGATCGAGAAGATTGCCGACGACACCGACCGCGACCGCTTCATGGGGGGCGACGAGGCGCAGAGCTATGGTCTGATCGATACCGTCCTGACCGAGCGCGGTCCGGCTGGAAGCAAGCTGTAAGGCATCCGCCGCACCATGAGGCACACCTAGCGCACCTGTTGCGGCGCTCGACGCCGGTTCCGGCCAGATCATTCGGTCTGGTTTTGTGACTTTCTTGCTATACAGATTCAAACCGTTATGATTGACTTAAGCGTGCGAGGGACGGCTTGGTCCCCGGCGTAAACCGACCTCCGGAGTGTCAACCCCGATGAGTGGAAGCAACCACGGTAAGAACGACGAGGGCAAACTCCTCTACTGTTCGTTCTGCGGCAAGAGTCAGCATGAAGTGCGCAAGCTCATCGCCGGCCCTTCCGTGTTCATTTGTGACGAGTGCGTCGAACTGTGCAACGACATCATCCGTGAGGAGATGCAGGAGGGCGCAGGCGAAGCGACCAGTAACCTGCCCAAACCACACGAGATCAAGGAGAGCCTCGACCAGTTCGTCATCGGTCAAGAGTATGCGAAGAAGGTCCTTTCGGTCGCCGTTTACAATCATTACAAACGGTTAGAGGTCTCGGAGGCCAAGGAAGAGATCGAGATCGCCAAGAGTAATATCTTGCTCATCGGGCCCACGGGTTCGGGTAAGACGCTGCTGGCGGAAACCCTGGCACGGGTCCTGAATGTACCCTTCACCATCGCCGACGCAACCACGCTGACTGAGGCTGGGTATGTCGGCGAAGATGTCGAAAACATCATCCAGAAGCTGCTCCAGAAGTGCGACTACGACGTTGAGAAGGCGCAGACGGGCATCGTCTATATCGACGAAATCGATAAGATATCACGCAAGTCGGACAATCCGTCGATCACCCGCGACGTGTCGGGCGAAGGTGTTCAGCAAGCACTGCTCAAGCTGATTGAGGGGACCGTCGCCTCGGTACCGCCTCAGGGCGGACGCAAACATCCACAGCAGGAGTTCCTGCAGGTCGACACCTCCAACATCCTCTTTATCGTTGGGGGCGCTTTCGCTGGTCTTGACAAAGTGATCCAAAACCGCCTAAATAAGTCAGGTATGGGCTTCACATCCGACGTCCACAGTAAGGATGACAAGCGCCAGATTGGGGAGTTGTTGGCGGCGGGTGAACCTGAGGATCTTATCCGTTACGGTCTGATCCCGGAATTCGTCGGACGCCTGCCGGTGACGGCCACGCTCGACGAACTCGATGAGGCGGCCCTGATGCGCATCCTCACCGAACCGAAGAACGCGCTGGTCAGACAGTATGCCCGCCTGTTCGAGATGGAGGGTGTCGAACTCGAACTGCGTGACGACGCCATGCGCTGCATCGCCCACAAGGCGATGGATCGCAAGACCGGGGCACGCGGCCTGAGGACCATTATGGAGCAGGTGCTGCTTGACACCATGTACGACTTACCTTCCATGAGCAACGTGGGCAAGGTCGTGCTGGACGGTTCGGTGATCAGGGGCGAGAACAAGCCCTTCCTGATCTACGAAGGTCTCGAAAAGCAGGCTGCCTCCGGGGATTGATTCAGCGAGCCGCGGGCGCACGCGGCTTTTCGTGTCCTCGTCTGTTGAAGTCGCCTGTTTCTGCCCTGATCCTTCTCTCCAGCGCATCAGCAATCATTCACCGATCTCTGCGCCAGCCTCGCGCTCCGGGTACGGCCGAGCCATCCGGGGCTGCGGGCCAGAGTGGTCGTCGTCACCCACAAGTTTCAGCAAAGAGAGCGTCAATGGCACAGCACGAGTCCTCGCGATCCCCATCCACGGCCCCCCAGGAGGTACCGGTCCTGCCGCTGCGCGATGTCGTGGTCTACCCGCATATGGTCATCCCGTTGTTCGTGGGCCGCGACAAATCCATCCGCGCACTCGACGGGGCCATGGCGAACGACAAGCAGATCCTGCTGGTGGCCCAGAAGAGTGCGGATGTCGACGATCCGGCTGTGAAGGACTTGCATGAGATCGGCACCCTGGCGAACATCCTGCAGCTCTTGAAGCTCCCGGACGGGACCGTCAAGGTGCTCGTGGAGGGGAATCAGCGGGCACGCATCGAACGCTTTCTCACGACCGAAGAGTCGTTCTCCGCGTTGATCGAGCCCCTGACCGAGACCCTGGAAGCAGACGATCGCGAGCAGGAGGTGCTGATCCGCTCCGCCGTCTCGCTCTTCGACCAGTACGTCAAGCTCAACAAGAAGGTTCCGCCGGAGGTCCTGACCTCGCTGTCGAGCATTGATGAGGCCGGTCGGCTCGCCGACACCATGGCCGCGCACATGTCGTTGAAACTCGATGAGAAACAGCGCGTTTTGGAGATGATCGACATCCAGGTGCGGATCGAGCACCTGATGGGGCTGATGGAATCCGAGAACGACATCCTCCAGATGGAGAAGCGGATCCGCGGACGGGTCAAGCGCCAGATGGAGAAAAACCAGCGCGAGTACTACCTCAACGAGCAAATGAAGGCGATCCAGAAGGAACTGGGCGAACTCGACGAGGCCCCCAACGAGATCGAAGAACTCGCCAAACGCATCGAAAATGCGGGGATGCCGAAGGACGTCAAGACCAAGGCGCTGGCCGAACTCAATAAGCTGAAACTCATGTCGCCCATGTCGGCCGAAGCGACCGTGGTGCGTAACTATGTCGACACCCTGGTCAGCGTCCCCTGGAAGGAGCGCACGCGCATCCGCAACGACATCCGGGTCGCCGAACAGGTGCTGGACAAGGATCATTACGGCCTGGAACGCGTCAAAGAGCGAATTCTGGAGTACTTGGCCGTACAGCAGCGGGTACGTAAACTCAAGGGTCCGATCCTGTGTCTCGTCGGCCCGCCGGGTGTGGGAAAGACCTCGCTGGGGCAGTCGATCGCGCGCGCGACCAATCGCAAATTCGCCCGCATGTCCCTCGGGGGCGTGCGCGACGAGGCCGAGATTCGTGGCCACCGACGCACCTACATCGGCGCATTGCCTGGCAAGATCATCCAGAATCTGTGTAAAGTGGGTTCGCGCAACGCGTTCTTCCTGCTGGATGAAATCGACAAGATGGCGATGGACTTCCGGGGCGACCCGGCCTCCGCCCTCCTGGAGGTGCTGGACCCGGAGCAGAATCATACGTTCAACGACCACTATCTTGAGGTGGACTACGACCTCTCGGAGGTGATGTTCGTCGCGACGGCCAACACGCTGAATATTCCGCCGGCACTGCTGGACCGCATGGAGGTGATCCGGCTATCGGGTTACACGGAAGATGAGAAGGTTGCCATTGCGGAGCGTTACCTGATCCCCAAGCAGATCAAGAACAACGGGCTCAAGGAAGGGGAGTTGACGATCCGCGAAGCCGCCTTGCGGGATATCATCCGCCATTACACACGTGAGGCCGGTGTGCGCAACCTGGAGCGGGAAATCTCCAAGATCTGCCGCAAGGTGGTCAAAGAGGTCCTCCTCAAGAAGCGCGGAACCGGCACCGTGGTCGCGGCCAAGTCGCTGGAGAAGTACCTGGGAGTACAACGCTTTCGCTACGGGCGCGCCGACGAGCACGATCAAGTCGGTCAGGTCACCGGGCTGGCCTGGACCGAGGTCGGCGGCGAACTGCTGCGCATCGAGTCGGCCCTGGTCCCCGGCAAGGGAAAATTCACCTACACCGGCCAACTCGGCGACGTCATGCAGGAGTCGATACAGGCCGCGATGACCGTGGTACGTTCACGTGCCGACGCGCTGGGCATCGTCCCCGACTTTCATAACACCTTCGACGTGCATATCCACGTCCCGGAAGGAGCAACACCCAAAGACGGCCCGAGCGCCGGCGTAGCCATGTGCACTGCCCTGGTGTCGGCGCTGACCAAGGTGCCCGTTCGGTCAAATGTTGCCATGACCGGGGAAATCACCCTACGCGGCGAAGTCTTGCCGATCGGCGGACTGAAGGAGAAACTGCTGGCCGCCCACCGGGGCGGAATCGATACAGTGATTATTCCAAGCGAAAACGAGCGTGACCTCACTGAAATCCCAAAGAACATCCAGCAGAATCTCGACATTCGGCCGGTCCGCTGGATCGATGAGGTGCTGGAGATCGCTTTGACACGCAGACCCGAGCCGATCATCACCGCCGCTGAGGGCGGAGACGGGGCGAGTCCGCAGGAAGCGGCCCCCGAGCAACCGGCAGACCCGGCGCGTGAGCAACCGGTGCGGACTCATCACTGACTTTTTCGAGGTTTCTGAAGCAGAGTCGGCGAAACCGGGTTGCCCCGTTACGGAGTCCGCTTTAGGATTCGCGGACGCGTGCGGTGCCTCCGGTTTCGGTTGCCGGACTATCCCGACAGGACTGCGACCGATCGCACGCGGGGTAGGACATGGTTTGCTCGCAGAGCATTGGTCACGACATTGGGGGAATGAATGAACAAATCGGATCTGATTGAGGCGATGGCGGAAGCGGGTGATATCCCGAAGGCGGCGGCGGGCCGGGCACTCGATGCGTTGACCGACGCAATCGCTGTCGCTCTGAAAAACGGAGACACGGTCTCCATCATCGGCTTTGGGACCTTCTCGGTGAAGGAACGCGCCGCGCGCGCCGGACGCAACCCCCAGACCGGGGCGGCCATTGAAATTGCTGCATCAAAAAACCCCGGCTTTAAGGCTGGCAAAGCCCTAAAGGACGCGATACAATAAGCGTTCGTCTTCAGGGTGCTTAGCTCAGCTGGGAGAGCATCGCCCTTACAAGGCGAGGGTCGCAGGTTCGATCCCTGCAGCACCCACCAAGGGAGCGGTAGTTCAGTTGGTTAGAATACCGGCCTGTCACGCCGGGGGTCGCGGGTTCGAGCCCCGTCCGCTCCGCCAACACAGATGCGGGGTATCCGTCCAGGATACCCCGTTTTCGTTTGTGTCGATTTCACGCTATCCCGCGGTGCCCCGACCACCGATGCTATCGGCGGCGGTTCCGTTCCATCCTCAAGACCCCGTGCGAGTACAGAGACATGCTGCAGACCATCCGGGACCGCGCCCACGGCTGGATCGCCTGGACCATCATCATCTTGATCAGTATACCGTTTGCGCTTTGGGGTATCAGTTCCTATCTCGACGTCGGCGGTGAACCGGTGGCGGCCTCGGTGAACGGGAATGACATCCTCGAACGTGAACTCGATCGACGGGTTCAGACCGCACGCATCCAATTGCGTGAACGCCTTGGCGCGGCCTACAACCCTGCCCAGTTCGACGATCAGCGCCTGCGCCGCGAGGTGCTTGATGAGATGATCCGCGAGACACTCTTGACCGATATCGCCAACCGCATGGGTCTGCGCGTGTCGGATCAGGATCTGCGCGCCCAGATCCTCATGGAGCCCGCGTTTCAGAAAGAGGGTCGGTTCGACCATGCCTCCTACGAGCAAATCCTTCAATATCAGGGACAATCGCCCGCCATGTTCGAGGCGCAATTGCGTCAGCGAATCATCGGCAGCCAGTTGATTCGGGCGGTCACCAGCAGCGAACTGGTCACCAAGGCCGAGCGGTCGCAATACCAGCGGCTGACCAAACAGCAGCGCGAGATCACCTGGCTGCGACTGCCGCTCGAGCGCTATCAGGGACAGGAACCCGTTGACGAGGCGGCGATCACCGCCTTCTATGAAGCAAACACGGCGCGCTTTCAGATCCCCGAGCAGGTGAAACTCGATTATCTGGTGCTGGACGTGGCCGGACTGGCAGCAAAAAACCAGGTCTCAGAAGAGGAGATACGCCGCCTCTACGACACTGACCAGGCCCGTTTCGGCCAGCCGGAGCGGCGCCGAGTCCGACACATCCTGCTGACGCTGCCCCAAGACGCCGACGCGGCGACGGCGGCTGCCGTGCTGACCGAGAGCCTGTCCGTCCGCCAACGCATCCAGGGCGGCGAGACCTTCGACCTGGTCGCCAAGGCGGTCTCCAAAGACCCCGGAAGCGCCGGCCAGGGCGGGTCTTTGGGCGAGATCGAAAAGGGCATGATGGACCCGGCCTTCGAGCAAGCGGCCTTTTCTTTGCCCGTCGGCGACCTCAGCGAACCGGTGCGCAGCCGTTTTGGATACCACCTGATTCAGGTGGAAGCCATTACCCCCGCTGCCGTCAAACCGTTCGAAGAGGTCCGCGAGCAGCTGCGTGGGGAGCTGGCGAAGCAGCAGGCCGAGTCCATGTTCTACGACTTGGGGGAGCGCCTGGCGAACGTCGTCTATGAGTCGGCGGACAGCCTGGAACCAGCGGCCCAAGAACTCGGCCTGGAGATCCAGCACAGCGACTGGATCAGCCGTCAGGGCGGTGAAGGCGTGCTGGGTCACCCGAAGGTGACCGGCGCCGCATTCAGTGACGAGGTCCTCCACGAGGGTCGCAACAGCGACTTGATCGAGCCCGAAAAGGATGTGTTACAAGCCGTGGTCGTGCGTGTCGTGGATCACCGCGAGGCTGCGACCCGGCCACTGGACGAAGTGCGCGATGAGATCATCGCCGACCTGCGCAAGGAGCGCGCACGTACACTCGCCGCGGCGGCCGCGACCGCCGGTGCGGATCAACTCCGCGGCGGCGCGGACTGGTCGGCCGTGGCGGGTGAGGGAAAAATCGAGGAGTCCGGGCTGGTCGGCCGCAATGACCCCAAGCTTCCGGCTGCAGTGCGCACGACCGCCTTCACCCTCCCGATCCCGGCCGCCGCAGGCGCCAGCATCGGCACGACCACACTCGACAACGGGGATGCGGCCATCGTGCGGGTGACGAAGGTCGAAGACGGCCCGGTCGAGACGGTCGGGGCTGACGGGAAACCAGCCGCCGCCGACCCGTCGTCGATGCTCGGTCAGCTGCTGGGCCGCCAAGCGTTCGACGCCGTGTTGAAAGATATGGAAACCCGCGCGAAAATCGAGCGCCAGAGTTTCAAGACGGTCGATGTCGGGGAAGGCTGACGCAACCGCTGCTGCCGCGCGGCACCCAGATCCCGTGAACCTCCCCCAAGCACCCTATGCCAGACCCTCAATTGCGTCACGTAGACGTTGTTGCGCGCGGTGAGCGGCTTGGCAATCTTGCGCGACAGCATGTCGTATGCGTAGAAATTTGCAGCGTTCTCACCGACGATCGTGTTATTGAATAGGAAAACGCCGTTCGCGAAACCACGCGACAGATTGATCTTAAAAGCAGAGTTGAGGCGTGACGGCTCAGCGGTCGGGTTACCGGTTGTGATCTGCACGTTGTTGTACACGAATATTGGCCCCGCGCCCTTCGTGGTCAGACTGATCATCCGATGGGGGTCGAACAGCGTATTGCTGAAAAAATGGAAATTGAACGAATCGCCTTCCGGTTCTGCGGGATCATCGACGACGCGCTCGAAGAGGTTACCGCTGATAAAGATATTCGCGTTCATCCACTGCCCGGTCGTGTCGTCGGTAAACAGGAATGCATTAAACACGTCATGCACCCGGTTATTGCGGATAGCGTAGCTGCCGCCACCACAGGAGGTACCGGACACGGCACCTCCCTCGCATGCCGAACCTTTCAACTGCGTCCAAGTCTTTCCCAACACGCATGACTGGAGGAACTCGTTATCCTCGACGAGGATATGACTGGAGTAATCTTTGAGATCGAGCGCGCGGGTCAAGAAATCGAATCGGTTATCGCATCATTGCCCATCGGACTGACATAAAATGCCGTCGACGCCATGACCTGCGGAGGCCCGACAAGCGACAAGGCGACGCTAGCGCCGACAGACAACCAGCCGCAGCTCGAAAGTTTCATCTCTTTGCTCATAGGACTTGCGCTAGACCTGAAGTCCGCAATGACGGCGGTACCCGCCGCGACGCCTCTTCCGCCAGGTGTGCCGGGACGGCGATCGGGCGCCGTCCCGCACTGTACAACGCTCCAAATCAGCGAATCTGGTTGATTCCCTGGCCGAGCATTTCGGGAGAGACCAGGGTGATCCCTCGTTCCGTAACGAAATACCCGGCGCGGCGGTCCGCCGCGGCATCGAAGCCGATCACACTCCCCTCGGGAATCGAGCAGAAGCGGTCGATGATGGTATTACGGATACGACAACTGCGGCCGATCTCCACGTCCGGCAGAAACACCGAATCTTGCACGTAAGCGTACGAGTTGACGCGGACGTTGGAGAACAGGAGCGAATGCCGCACGGTGGACCCGGAGATCACGCACCCGCCGGACACCATCGAGTCCACGGCCATGCCGCGCCGATCGTCATCATCGAAGACGAATTTCGCGGGCGGCAATTGTTCCTGATAAGTCCAGATGGGCCAGTCCCGGTCGTAGAGGTTGAGCGGCGGAGTCACACCGATCAACTCCAGATTGGCCTCCCAGAAGGCGTCCAGCGTCCCCACGTCGCGCCAATAGGATTGCTCGCCGCTGCGTGGGTCGCGGAAACGGTGAACCATCACCCGATAGCGCGCGATGACCCCGGGAATGATGTCCTTGCCGAAATCATGGGACGAATCCTTGGTATCCGCGTCCTTGATCAGTTGCTCGAACAGAAAGCCGCGATTGAAGACATAAATCCCCATCGAGGCCAGACAGCGGTCTGGTTGTCCGGGAATGGTATCAGGCACTTGCGGCTTTTCCTGAAAGCCGATCACCCGACCATCCGCTTCGGCGGTCATGATACCGAACTCGAGGGCGCGATCCCGCTCCACTTCGACGCAGCCGACCGTCATGTCGGCACCGCTCTCGACGTGCTGGGCGATCATCGCCCCGTAGTCCATCTTATAGACATGATCGCCGGCCAGAATCAGGACGTAGTCCGGATTGTGGTTGCGGATGATGTCCAGGTTCTGAAAGACGGCATCCGCCGTACCGGCGTACCAGGAAGTCTCGGCCACCCGCTGCTGGGCCGGCCACAACTCGACGAACTCGCCGAACTCGCCGCGCAGGAATCCCCACCCCTTCTGGATGTGCAGGATCAGGGAGTGGGCCTTGTACTGCGTGAGCACGCCGATCCGCCGGATGCCCGAGTTGATGCAGTTCGACAACGGAAAGTCAACGATGCGGAACTTACCGCCGAAAGGAACCGCCGGCTTGGAGCGCCAGGCGGTAAGATGCTTGAGACGCGAGCCCCGCCCGCCGGCCAGGATGAGGGCCAGCGTGTTGCGGGTCAGGCGGCTGACGAACCTTGGGTTCGATGCCGACATAGGTCCTCCTGGTGGAACCGTCGTAGTGATCGTCGTTTTGATCATTGGTCGGCACTGGGGCGTCCCCGCCGACAGCCTTATGGTACCATCCGAAGTCGTCGAGGCATCCACTCGCGGAGGATAAAATCACAATGACCACCCCCAAGCCCGCCGCCCCCAAGCTTCCCGAGCCGCTCGCGCGAATCGTCGAGGCCCGTCACCACGACCCCTTTGAGGTACTGGGGCGGCATGCGGCCGGTGATCGTGTCACGGTATGCGCCTTCCTGCCGCGCGTTCAACGAGTCCGCATTCTCGAAGCGGACGCGGAAATGACCCGGATCGAAGGTACCGACCTGTTCACCTGGGAGGGCGCGGCGTCGCAGGTTCCCGAGCGCTATCGCCTGAGCTGGGAGGACAAGGCCGGCATCCAGGGTGTGGCCTATGACCCCTACTGCTTCCCGCCCCAACTCGGCGACCTCGATCTGCATCTCTTTGGTGAGGGCAAGCATTGGGACGCCTTTCGTTTTCTCGGCGCGCACGTGGGCGAGGTGGACGGCATCAGCGGCGTCCAGTTCGCCGTCTGGGCACCCAATGCCGAGCGCGTCGGCGTGGTGGGCGACTTCAACCATTGGGACGGACGCGCCCACACCATGCGGGTGCGCGGCGGTTCCGGAGTCTGGGAGCTGTTCATCCCCGGCATCGGGGCGGGCGGATACTACAAGTACGAAATCCGCGATCATGCCGGCAACGCCCACGTCAAGATCGATCCCTACGCCAATGCCTTCCAGGCACGCCCGGAGACCGCCGGGCTCATCATGGCTCCAAGCGACTACCAATGGCGGGACGCCGCCTGGCTGAAAGAGCGGGCGGCGATGGACTGGCAACGGCGACCCTTCTCCATCTACGAGATCCATCTCGGCTCCTGGCAGCGGGATGAAGACGGCAACTTTATGAATTACCGGGAGCTGGCAGTGCAGCTCGCCGAATACGCACTTGAACTGGGCTTTACCCATATCGAACTGCTGCCAATCACTGAGCACCCCCTGGATGCCTCCTGGGGCTACCAGTGCACCGGCTACTTCGCGCCGACCAGCCGCCACGGCACCCCGGATGACTTCCGCTTCTTTGTCGATCACCTGCACAGTCACGGCATCGGCGTGCTGCTCGACTGGGTGCCCGCCCACTTCCCCAAGGACGCCTATGCCCTGGCCCGTTTCGACGGTACGGCACTCTATGAGCACGCCGACCCGCGGTTGGGCGAGCATCGCGACTGGGGCACCTTGATCTTCAACTTCGGCCGTAACGAAGTGAAGAACTTCCTGCTCTCCAGTGCCCTGTACTGGCTGGCCGAATTTCACATCGACGGGCTGCGTGTCGACGCGGTCGCCTCCATGCTGTACCTCGACTACTCGCGTAAGGCCGGTGAGTGGGTCCCAAACAAATACGGCGGCAACGAGAACCTGGAAGCAGTCGATTTCATTCGTCAGCTCAACGCGGTCACGCACGAACAGCATCCCGGCAGTCTGATGATCGCCGAGGAATCGACCGCCTGGCCGGCCGTCTCGCGCCCGACCTATCTCGGCGGCCTGGGCTTCAGCATGAAGTGGAACATGGGTTGGATGCACGACACCCTCTCCTACATGGAAAAAGACCCCATTTACCGCCATTATCACCATGACTTGCTGACTTTTGGCCTGCTCTACGCCTTCACCGAGAACTTCGTCCTGCCCTTCTCGCATGACGAGGTGGTACACGGAAAGAAGTCCATGCTGGACAAGATGCCGGGTGATGCCTGGCAGCGCTTCGCCTCACTGCGTCTGCTCTACACCTTCATGTTTTCGTATCCCGGCAAGAAATTGCTGTTCCAGGGATGTGAGTTCGGCCAAGGCAAAGAGTGGAACTTCGGCGAGGCCCTGGACTGGAAGCTTCTGGAGCGCCCCCAGCACAAGGGCCTCAGCGCCATCGTCTCCGACCTCAACCGACTCTACCGCGAACAGCCGGCACTGCACGAAGTGGACTTCGATGGCGCGGGCTTTGAATGGATCGACTGTCACGACAGCTCTCAATCCGTGCTGAGCTATGTCCGCAAGGACCGCGCCGGCGGGGCCCTGGTCGTCGCCGTGTTCAACTTCACCCCGGTGCCGCGCACCAATTACCGCATCGGTGTCCCACAGGCCGGATTCTGGCGCGAGGCGGTGAACTCGGACGCCGAGGTTTACGGGGGCAGTAACGTCGGCAACCAGGGCGGTGTCCGGTCAGAGGAAGTCAGCTGGATGGGCCGACCACACTCCATCCCCATCGCCTTACCGCCCTTGGGTGGTCTGATCCTGGTCCATGAACCGCTGCCGGAACCCAAGAGCGCGGCCCCTGTTCAGTCCTCGGTGAAAGGCGCGGCCGAACCGGCTGCACCGGCCGTAGCGGAGCCCGCTGCCGATGTGACCCCGTCAGCGTCCGCGGGTCAAACCGCGGAAACCCCGGCCTAACACGGAGCGGCGACCCGCGCGGGCGGGTACGGTCCAACATGATGGGGTCGCAGACATGCGTAGGATGGGCAGAGCGCGAGCGATGCCCATCCGACCCCGCGACGCAACAAGCTGGGCAGCGCGGTGCTCTGCCCATCCGACCCATCAGTCTGGCTGCAACAAACCACATCACTTCTGATCACACCCCGGCGGGTCGCCTCCCGGCGACCCATCCGCATGCCGGGTAGGATTTTCCAGGCGAGGCGACCCTGGTCGCAGTCACTCGGCCGCTCGATCGTCAGCCGTTTCCGACACCACCAGTCGTTCTGAACCGGCGCGAACACGCGTATCTTGATATTGCACAACCGATCGGCACCGACCAAACTTAAGTCCCGAGCGAGCCAGGTGTTAGGCGATTGCCGGAAATCGACTAAGGCCATGCTGCGCGTTCGAGCACCGCTTTCACCCACGCACTGAGATCCTCACCATGAATAAGAAGGCACTCTGCATCGGTATCAACGACTATCCGGGCACCAACAACGACCTCTCCGGGTGCGTGAATGATGCCAATGACTGGGCGGTAGAACTGGGCAAACGCGGCTTTTCGGTCACCAAGCTGCTCAATGGTCAGGCTGCCAAGTCGGCCATGGTCACGGCCATTCGCGGCCTGATCGGTGCCGCGCGCGAGGGTGACACCCTGGTGTTGACCTATTCCGGTCATGGCACCTGGGTCCCGGACAGCTCCGGCGATGAGCCGGACGGCCGCGACGAGGCCCTCTGCCCCCATGATATCGGCACCCGCGGCCCGCTTCTGGACGACGAGATCCGCACCCTGTTCGCCGCCCTTGGCAAGGGGGTACGGCTCTTGTTCCTCTCCGACAGTTGCCACTCGGGCTCGGTGATCCGCGGGCGCGAGGACGATCTGGATGCCGGCGGGCCGCGCGCCCGTTTCATGCCGCTGGAAGACTGGATGGCCGAGGATGAATTGCCGCGGGGCGTTGCCCAAGCCCCACGTGTCGTCAGCGGCCTGCGGCGCACCGGCGGCGACCTGCTGCTCGCCGGCTGCAAAGATAGCGAATACTCCTACGACACCAGCTTCCAGGGGCGAGCCAACGGCGCCTTCAGCTATTACGCGCTCAAGACCCTGCGCGAACGCAAACCGGCCAATTACGATGTCTGGTTCAACGCCATCCGCGAGTATCTGCCCAGTTCCCGCCTGGCTCAGACGCCGCAAATCATGGGGAGTGCGACGGCGCGTCGATTCAATGTGTTCGAGTGAGCCACGCCGTGGCCGCCGCCGGGCGTGACCGACAAAATCCGGCAATGATGGCACGCGCAGACGCGGGAAAGCCGAGCGCAAGAGAGGCCGCCACGCGGGTGTTCGGCCAGCGTGCACCGTCAGGGTCGGACAGGTTTCAGCTGCCGCGGTTGGTCTGAAGTCCGACCGGTTTCTTGGGATTGTTCTTGGACAGTCGGGCGAGAGGAGTTTCTGCGATGACACAAGACCAGACCTTCCGAATCCGCGGCGTGTCACAGGCGGCCATTTCACCCGCGACCCATCAGGTCGCCGTGGTGAAGGCGCGACGGCTGCTGCCCGACGGCGCCCGCGACGCTGGCGGGACCGAGGTCACGGTCGCGGCGGACGAAGTGGTCCGACTCACCCTCGCGAACGGGTTCGCCCTGTGGGCGCGCGCCGATGACCTGGTGCGGGAACGCGGTCACCAGGGGACAACCCGCGGCGGCGGCGATGCCTGGGAGATCGACACCAGAGCGCCCGAGCTCGGCCGCCATGCCCATCGCGGCGGGCTGGGTCTGGGAGTGGCGGTCCTTGAATTCTTCGGAATCGATCTGAAAGGTCTGGCCACCGCCCAATTAGCCAAACAACTCGAGGAACGCCAGTTCCAGGGTCTGGCCCCAGGGCTGTATCGCTGCGCGCTGGGCGAGACGTTCGAATTGACCGCCGTATCTGAACCAGCAACAGGAACTGCCGATCCGGGTCCGGTCCTGCTCTTCATCCACGGTACCGGCTCCAGTTGTCAGGGATCCTTCGGCGCACTCTGGGCGTCCGGCTCTCCCGCCGCCAAGACCGCGCGGGAGGAACTGGCCCGCCGCTACGGCGGGCGTGCCCTCGCCTGGGAACACCGCTCACTGACCCAGAGTCCCGTCGTCAACGCGTTGGAATTAGTGCGGACACTGCCTCCGGGGGCAGACCTGCACCTACTCACCCATTCCCGCGGCGGTCTGGTCGGCGAACTGTTGTGTCTGGCCGAGCGTGACCGCGCGACCGATCCGCTACGCGCCGACCTGCTCGACACCCTGTTCGCCGCGGATCGCACCCTGGCCCCGCAGTTGGGTCTGGGACTGCTCGACACCCCGGCCCTCGCGGCGCGCGACAGCGCCTATCAGGCAGACCGTCAAGCACTGGCCGAACTACTGACCTTACTCGACGAAAAGAAGTTGCGGATCAGCCGTTTCCTGCGTGTCGCCTGCCCGGCGCGGGGAACCACCCTGGCCTCCGGCCGCCTGGACCGCTGGCTGTCGATGTTCGGCCATCTGGGCGGATGGGGGACCGGCGGGGACGCCGTGGACTTCGTGTTGGCGGTGGTCAAGGAGCGCACCGATCCACGCACCCTGCCGGGGTTGGAGGCCATGATGCCCGGCTCCGCCCTGACCCGGCTCCTTCACCACCCGGACCTGAGCACGCGCGCCGACCTGACGGTGATCGCCGGCGACGTCGAAGGCGACGCGCTCTTGGGCCAGCTCAAGTGCTTCATTGCCGACTGGTTCTATGGCGCCGACCATGACCTCGTGGTCAATACCGGCTCCATGTTCGGCGGCATCCGCCGACCCGCGAAAGGCGCACGATTTCTTCGCGATCGGGGTACGGAGGTCAACCATTTCAGCTATTTCAAGAATGAGCGCACGTTGCGCTGGTTGACCGCCGGACTCGCCCGCACGGACGGCGCCGACGGCGGTTTCCAAGCGATCGAGCAAGCGCCCCAGGCCCTCCCCCGCTGGCGCGAGTCGGTGCGCCGCAGTCGCTCCGCCGGCACGCCCAAGCCGTTGGTGGTGATCCTGCCGGGTGTCATGGGCAGTGCGCTCCAGATCGATGGCCGTGAGATTTGGCTGAACTATTGGGCCCTGCTGCGCGGCGGGATCGCCCGGCTGCGCCTTGACCGGGCGGCGATGGTGGAGCCAACCGGGCCGCTGGACGCGTTCTACGGGCCGCTGATCGAGTTCCTGGCGCGCAGCCATCGGGTCGAGGTCTTCGCCTACGATTGGCGGTTCTCGGTGCGGGCGGCCGCCCGCGCGTTGGCCGAGCGCCTGGAGGGCTGGCTGCCCGAAGCCGAGCGGAACAAGCAGCCGGTTCGCTTGGTGGCGCACTGCATGGGCGGCTTGGTCGTCCGGGCCATGCTGGCGGACGGCGATATCGGCGCGAAGGTGTGGCGACGCATCGTCGACCTGCCGGAATCGCGTTTACTGATGCTCGGCACCCCGCATCAGGGTTCCTACGAGGCGATGCGCTGGCTCACCGGCCGCAACCCCTCCTTGGCGAAGTTGAGCCTGCTGGACCTGACCCAGGGTCCGGACGACCTGATCGACATCGTGCGCACCTATCCGGGACTGCTTGAATTGCTTCCCAACGCGCCGGAGGACCCGGATTTCAGCCGCCCGGAGTTCTGGCAGGACCTCAAACAGTCCCTGCGTGCCCGTTGGAATGCCGCCGACACCGCCGTCCTGCGTCAGGCACGCGAGACCTGGACCTTGCTCCGGAGCAGCCCGGTGGACCCGTTACGCATGATCTGCGTCGCCGGCCACCAGGAGACAACCATCGCGAGCTTCAAGCGCGTCGACGGGTCCGCCCCGAAAGCAACCAGACGCCTGGATTTCCTCGCCACCGGCCAAGGTGACGGAACCGTCACCTGGCGCTCGGGAGTCTTGCCCCAGGTGCCGGTCTGGTACCTGGAGGACACGGCCCACGAGGCCCTGTGCAGCCGGCAAGCCGCCTTCCCCGGCTATCTGGACCTGCTCTTGACAGGCAAGACGGCCCGACTCTCCCAAGTCCCCCCCGGTGGTGCACGCGCCGCGACCGGGAGCGAGCGCGAGCTGCTGCGTCCCCTGCCGGACCGGCCACCCACCGACGACCTCCCGAACCAGGAGCAGGTAGAGACGCTGGCCTTTGGGGCCGGTCTGCCGGCGGATGAGACCGACGGTACGGCGGACGTGATGCCGCTCATCCGGGTCAGCCTCCGCCATGGCGACCTGAGCTATGCTCGGTATCCGGTGCTGGTCGGTCACTACCAGGGAGACACCATCGTCAGCGCCGAGCAAGCCTTGGACCAGCGCCTCGCGGGGCGCTTGACCGAGCACATGCAACTCGGGCTCTACCCTGGCCCACCGGGTACCCACGCCCTGTTCTTTAGTGAGCGTCCGTGGGCGAAGCCGGCCGGTGCCGTGGTGGTGGGACTCGGGCAGGTCGGGGATCTCACGCCCGTGCTGCTGGAGACCGGAGTCCGGGACGCCCTGCTCGAATGTGCGCTGCGCATCGCTCACTGGCCGGACGCCCGGTTCGGGGAACCCGGGGCGGTCAGGTCCGCCGCCTTCTCCTGCCTGCTGGTGGGTACCGGTGCCGGGGGTATGCGGGTGGCCGACTCGGTGCGGTCGATCCTCCGCGGAGCCCTGGCGGGCGCTGAACGGTTGGCGCAGGCCGGACTCGAACATCGGGTCGCTATCGACCGGATCGAATTCATCGAACTCTATGAGGACTTGGCGATTGCCGCCGTCGAGGCCGTGGAGAGCGAACTGCGCGATGAGCAACTTGCGGCCCAGATCGACTGGCCGCGGCGGGTGCTGGAGGACGGCGAGGGCGGCCAGCGCCGGATTCGCTTCGACGAGGCCCCAGGCTGGTGGCAGCGCCTCGAGATCATCCAGGAGCCCAGGGGCGACGCCCTGCGCTTCATCGCATCAACCGACCGGGCGCGCGCCGAGGTCACCCTGGCCGCAGGCCAGTTGCGTCTGGCGGATGATTTCATCGCTCAGGCCTCCCGCTCGCCCACGACCAACAACGAGGCGGCCAAGACCCTGTTCGAGATGCTGCTACCCAATCGGCTGCGCGAACTGGCTCCCCTCCAGCGGGACCTGGTACTTCTGGTGGACGAAGTGTCCGCGCGCTTCCCTTGGGAACTGCTGGAGGATCGCTGGAGCCGCACCGGCCGCCCGCCGGCGACCGCCGCCGGCATGGTGCGGCAGCTCAAGACCCTGAACTATCGATCCAATCCCGCCTATGCCCAAGCGGCCAAGGCTTTTGTCGTAGGCAATCCGGACCTTGACGGCTGGGAGGCGTTTCCGGATCTGCCCGGAGCGCGGGACGAGGCCAGTCAAGTCGCCGCGCTGCTGCGCGATCAAGAGTTCCAGGTGCTCGATCGGATTGATGAAAAGGCGGATGCCATCCTCGGCGGCCTGCACAAGGATGCCTGGCGCATCCTGCACTTGGCCGGTCACGGAGTGCACGAGTACCCGCTAACCGTACGGACGACCCATGCTTGTGCGGCCTGCGGCCAGGTGCCGCCCACCGCGCAGAAGCGCATCTCCGGAATGGTCATCGGCAAGGAAACCCTCCTCACCCCGGGAGACGTGGAGCAGATGCGCTGGGTCCCGGAGCTGGTTTTCATCAACTGCTGTCACTTGGCTAAGACCGAGCGTGCGACCCCGACCCGCTACAACTGGCTGGCGGCGAATCTGGCGCTCCAGTTTATCCGCATGGGCGCCAAGGCGGTGATCGCCGCCGGCTGGGCGGTGGACGATGCTGCCGGACTGGCCTTTGCCCAGGGCTTCTACACCCGACTGCTTGCCGGGCAACCCTTCGGTGAGGCCGTTCGGGCCGCTCGCGAGGCAGTTTGGCAGCGCTTCGGACAGGTGAACACCTGGGGCGCCTACCAGTGTTACGGGGACCCGGCCTACAGCCTGCGCCTGGCGCGGTCGGATGCGGCGCAGCGCAGCTATCACAGTCCCCACGAGTTGATCGTGGACCTGGCCAACTTGCGGGAGGAAATGCGCACACAGACGCACGAGCAAGGCGATGACCTCATGACCCCGGACGGTCTGCGCGCCGCGATCGAGGATCTCATTGGCGGCATTCCGGAGCTGGAACAACCCGGGTGGCTGGCGCGGGCGGACTTGGCCGCGGCGCTCGGATTCGCCTGGGGCGAGGCGCGCGCCTACAAAGAGGCGGTAACGTGGCTGGAACGTGCGCTGGCCGCGGAGATCGGTGACTGTCCGGTGCGAGCGCTGGAGCAATGCAGCGATTTCAGGCTGCGGCTGTTCAGTGAAGAGTGGCGAACCCTGCGTGATGCCCCCGAGGGTTACGAAAAGGAGGACCGGCGCCAGGCGCTGGTGGACCAACTCGAATCCGTCATCGCCGAACTGATTCAGATCAGTCAGCGCACACCCACTGCCGAGCGACTGGCGCTGATCGGTCATGCCTGTGGCCAGCTCGCGTGCCTCCAGACCGAGCCACGCGACCGTTTGGAGGCCTTGGTCAATATGGCGCAGTATCTCGAACGCGCCCGGCAGGTATCCGGACCAACGAGCTCACACGGCTATCTCGCGCTCTGGGCTACAGCCAAGCTTCTGGCCCTGAATCTGGACCCGACCCAGGGCGGGAGCTGGCAGGCCAGTCTCAGCGACGACTTAAGGAGCATGGTGACGCAGGCCGCCGCGCGCAATGCCCAAGACCCGAGCTTCTGGAACGCGGTGGCCGTGCCCAACACCGAAACCGTCCTGCTGCTCACTCAAACGGACCCGCCCGCCGGCGCGGCACAGCGCATCGCCGGTCTCTACCAGGACGTTTTCCGGCGCGGCGCCAGCCCGCGGGCGGTCGCCTCAGTGCACGAGTTCCTGGACTTTCTTATTGCCCTCGGTGATCGGTTGCCCGACCCGGTGTACAGGACGATCGTCGAGATCAAGTCTTTGTTGCTCTGAAGGGGATTCGGCATGACCAACCGCTCGCGCGCCCGGCTCGATAACCTCCGACTCGCCGACCTGGACCCCCAAGACCAGATCGCGCCCAACTTTCGCGTCTATGAGCTGAGCCGCTGCGAGGTCGCCGCTCGGCTCGACATCGACAATCGCCTGCCCAACGACCAGGTCCTGCGCGCGGCGGCCCACCTCGCCCGCGAGGTCATGCAGCCAATCCGCAACGCCCATGAACGCTACTCGCCGATAAGCGTCTATCGTTGCCAGGAATTGGAACGGGCAATCAAGCGCCGTCCTCCCGGCTGGGTCAGCGTCAGTCCGCACACCGGCGGCTGGGCCTGCGACCTGCGCATCCCAGGGCTGAGCACCCTGGCCCTGGCACAATGGGCAGCAGCGAACCTGCCGGACTTTGACGAGATTATTTGCGAACGCTCCGATCCCATCCAAGGCCCCAGTTCGGGCTGGGTGCACATCGCCCTGCGGCCGCCCGGCCAGGGCGTCAACCGCAAGAGTCTGCGAAGCCAGGTCCGAGACCCACGCAGCGGGCGCTGGTTACTTTTTCAAGGACTGCTCGACAGGCTGGAATGAGCCCCGACCATTGGCTCCAGACCTAAGGTCATTTCTGTTATTCGCCGATACCGCTCGCAGACCCGCCTGCCGCCCTCCGCACACGATGCGGTGCGCGTGGGCCGCGGCGCGCCCAAGACCTGCCTGCCCGGAACACACTACACCCCAAACCCCGTGTTCGGTTGCCGAACCGCGTTGCGCGCCCCACAATGCCAGGTATCGCCGCGCCAACGAGATTCACTATGTCCGACGACCTGAAGCAGAACGCCCTCGACTATCACCGTTACCCGAAGCCGGGCAAGCTGGAGATCAAGGCCACCAAACAGCTCGCCAACCAACGCGACCTGGGCCTGGCCTATTCACCGGGGGTCGCCGCCGCCTGCGAGGAGATCGTGCGCGACCCCCTGAACGCGGCCCTCTACACATCTCGCAGTAATTTGGTGGCGGTCATCACCAACGGGACCGCCGTGTTGGGCCTGGGCGCCATCGGCAGCCTGGCGAGCAAGCCGGTCATGGAAGGCAAGGCCGTGCTGTTCAAACAGTTCGCGGACATCGATGTATTCGACATCGAAATCGACGAACTGGACCCGGAGCGTTTCGTCGAGACCGTGGCGCGGCTCGAACCCACCTTCGGCGGCATCAACCTGGAGGATATCAAGGCCCCGGACTGCTTCATCATCGAACGTGCGCTCCAGGAGCGCATGGGCATTCCGGTGTTCCATGACGATCAGCACGGCACGGCCATCGTCGTCTGCGCGGCCATCATCAACGCCCTGCGGGTGGTCGGTAAGGAGATTGGCGCGGTACGCCTGGTCACCGCCGGGGCCGGCGCGGCGGCCCTATCCTGTCTGGACCTGCTGGTGGCCCTGGGGCTCAAGCCCGAGAACGTCGTCGTAACCGATATCGCCGGCGTGGTCTATCAGGGTCGGGTGGAGGTGATGGACCCCTACAAGAGCCGCTACGCGGTGACGACGGACCTGCGCACGCTGGAGGAGGCGATCGTTGGGGCCGATGTCTTTCTGGGGCTCTCCGCAGCCGGCGTGCTCAAACCCGAGTGGCTCATCCATATGGCACAGCATCCGATCATCATGGCGCTGGCCAACCCTGATCCGGAGATTATGCCGGACTTGGCCCGCGCCGCCCGCCCGGATGCCATCATCGCCACCGGGCGCTCGGACTTCCCCAACCAGGTCAATAACGTCCTGTGTTTTCCCTTCATCTTCCGCGGCGCCCTGGACTGCGGGGCAACCCAGATCAACGAGGCCATGCAAACCGCATGCGTGTATGCCATCGCGGATTTGGCGCGGGCGGAACCCTCGGACATCGTGCGCGCGGCCTATGGCGGACAGGGCCTGAGCTTCGGCCCCGAATACCTGATCCCCCGGCCTTTCGACCCGCGCCTGATGGCGCATCTGGCCCCCGCGGTGGCTCAGGCCGCCATGGAATCGGGCGTGGCGACACGCCCCATTGCGGACCTGGATCTGTATCGGGAGAACCTGAGCGCACGCGCCTACCGCAGCGGGATGACCATGAAACCCGTCTTCGAGCACGCGCGCGCGGCGCCCCGGCGGGTGGTCTTCGCTGAGGGCGAGCAGGAAAAAATCCTACAGGTGGCCCAGCAGGCGGTGAGCGAGGGCATCGCCCGACCCATGCTGATCGGTCGCCCGGAGGTGATCCGGGCACGGCTGAGCGACCTCGGACTGTCCATCCGTCCGGGTCACGATTTCGATCTGGTGGTGGCGTCCGAAAACGACCGTTTCGATGTTCACTGTGCCACCGTCTTCGAGCGTGTCAAGCGGCGCGGCTACACCCTCACCGAGGTCCGCGAGTACGTGCGCAAGTCGCCCACGGTCCTGGCCGCCGCCCTGGTGCGCTCCGGAGACGCGGATGCCATGATCTGCGGTGTGGTAGGACGTTATCTGCGACACCTGGAGCACGTGGAAGCCATTATCGGCCGAGCGCCCGGGGTGCGTCGACTCACGGCCATGAATGCGGTCATCCTGGCCCAAGGACCGCTCTTCATCGCCGATACCTATGTGCAGGAGGACCCGAGCGCCGAAGACTTGGCCGAGATCGCGCGGCTGTGCGCCGCCCAGGTCGCCCGCTTCGGTCTGGAGCCGAAGATTGCCCTGGTCTCGCACTCCAACTTCGGCAGCCGTGACACACCCTCCGCGAACAAGATGCGCGACGCTCTGCGACTGCTCCAGGAAAGCGTGCCTGAACTGGAAGTCGAGGGCGAGATGCACGCCAATCTGGCGCTCGACCCGGACAAACGAGAGGCGCGCTTCCCCGGCTCCCGGCTCACCGGGCGCGCCAACCTGCTCATCATGCCCAATCAGGATGCCGCCAACATCGCTCTCAACCTGTTACGCACCCTGGGCGGCGCGAGCGGGGCCATCAACGTCGGGCCCATGTTGCTCGGGGCGGACCGCCCCGCGCACATTGTCAGCACCAGCACCTCGGTACGCGGTCTGCTCAACATGACCGCGCTGGCCGCCGTGCAGGCAGACTGATCAATGGCTCGGAGCGCAGGTCGGAGCGGGAACCAAACGCGTCATCTCTTGACGGCGCATTGCGTCACCGCTTGGCGGTAAATCACGCAACATACTGTTCTTATTCAACCGAAATTAATGGCGCGCGGCGTGCATTAGAGCAAAGTGAGGGCAAGGACGCCCCGCCAGGACATACCGCCCATAGGCCGCCAGAGCCTGTCATCAGACCAGAGCCGGAATCGAGCACAACACGCGCGCAGCCAGGGACCCGCGAGCCAAAATGACCTGACCAACCCCCGTCACGGCCAGGGTCATACGAGAAAGATCAACGAGCCGCCGCAGGCCATAGCCAGGGTCCAGGCAAGCAAGACCGATCGCCGAGGGACGCACAACGCCGAAGGCGCATAGAACGCCTCAGCCATCAGCCCGCTGTAACGACGCCAGGGACGGCAACAGAGACGTCGCCCGACTTTTTTGCTAGCCTGATCACCGCCTCGTCGTTCCCGCGCGGCAGCACGGCAAACCGCACTTGCACCACTGAATCCGACTCACCCAGGAACTGCCCATGACCCACGCCCCGCACCCGGAGCTTTTGTCACTCACAGCCCTGTCCCCGGTGGACGGACGCTACAGTTCCAAAATCGCGGAGTTGCGGCCGATCTTCAGCGAATATGGCCTGATACGCCAGCGGGTGTTGGTTGAGGTGCGCTGGCTCCAGGCACTGGCCCGACACGCCCGAATCACCGAGGTGCCGACCTTGTCGGAGCACGCCATCAACCTGCTGGACAGTATCGTCTCGGGGTTCCAACTGGAAGACGCCCAGCGAGTCAAGAATATCGAGCGCACCACCAACCACGACGTGAAGGCAGTGGAGTATTTCCTGAAAGAGCGGATCGCCGGGAATCAAGAGCTTGCCGCGGTCAGCGAGTTCATCCACTTCGCCTGCACCTCGGAAGATATCAACAACCTGGCCCACGCACTGATGATCCGGGAGGGTCGCGGTCAGGTCCTGCTGCCACAGATGGATGCTCTGATTGGGGCCATCCGCGACTTGGCGCACCGCTATGCGGACCTGCCCATGCTCGCGCGCACCCATGGTCAGCCGGCCACCCCGACCACGCTGGGCAAGGAAATGGCCAATCTGGCCTACCGACTGCGCATCCAGCGGGGACGCGTCGCCGCCGTCGAACTCCTCGGCAAGATGAACGGCGCCGTCGGGAACTATAACGCCCATTTGGCGGCCTATCCGGAGGTGGATTGGCCGGCCTTTACCCACGCGTTCGTAGAAAGCCTTGGCCTCGGCTGGAACCCTTACACCACCCAGATCGAGCCCCACGACTACATGGCCGAGCTTTTCGATGCCATGGTACGCTTCAATACCGTGGCGCTGGACTTCTGCCGCGATATCTGGGGCTATGTGTCGCTGGGTTATTTCAAACAGCGGACAGTGGCCGGCGAGATCGGCTCGTCCACCATGCCCCACAAGGTCAATCCGATCGATTTTGAGAATGCCGAGGGGAACTTCGGTCTTGCCAATGCTATTCTGGAGCATTTGGCGGGTAAGCTGCCCATCTCGCGCTGGCAGCGGGATCTCACGGACTCGACCGTATTGCGCAATCTTGGGGTCGGTTTAGCCCACACCAGTATCGCGCTGCAATCCGCGGTGAAAGGGATCAGCAAGCTGGATGCGGACCCGGCGCGTCTGGCAGCCGACCTGGAGGCGAACTGGGAGGTTCTGGCCGAACCGATTCAGACCGTCATGCGCCGCTACGGTGTCGCCGAGCCCTATGAGCGACTCAAAGAACTGACCCGTGGCCGGCAAATCGGTCCGCAAGCCTTGGCGGCTTTTATCGACGGCCTGGAGATCCCCGAACAGGCCAAGATGCAGTTACGGACACTGACGCCGGCGACCTACATCGGCAACGCTGCCGAACAGGCGCGGGCTATTCGGGGTTAGATCATTAGTAGACGATTGCCGGACCACCCGTGGTGTCGGATACCGCCGAAGTGACACGGCCAACCAACGGCAAGCGCGGCGCAAGCGTGACTTGCACGCACTGAAGGCAACAAAAAAACCGGTCCTCGGGAAACCCGGGGACCGGCCGTCCTTTAAGCCTCGATCGGGGGGGAAGAGGCCTATTGGATTGGTGTCATCCTTGTCTTCCGACCGCACCCCACCGGCCCTGGACATCCGAATACCCGGAACAACGGTGATCGAGCGATTACACGAGTAAGGCACGCCTGTCCGGTTCCGATGCGGCGGATTCCCTGGGGCGCGCGGATGGGCGCCCTGCGGGCGCCGATCCGCGACCGGACGACTGGTTAGTTCTTGAGCTGATCCGGTCCCAGCTCGGTAACGACCACACGCCGACGGAGGGGATTGTTCTCAAGCGGACCCAGGTCGATGACAGCACCGTCAGCCGCGACGTCGTCGCCGCCTTCCCAGGCGACGCCTTTCACCGAACGGATCGCGCGCTCCGGGTAGCCCTTATCGATCATATACTGCTTGATGGTGTTGGCGCGGTTCTCGCTCAACACGACGTTGTGTTCCCAGGAACCGAGCTTGTCGGTGTGACCGACGATGGTGACCACCTCTTCGCGCGGTGTCGTCTGGAACTCGGCAATCAGGTCATCAACCTTACGCAGTTCCTCAGGGTTACGGATCTCGTTGAGCTGGTAGCGGTCCAGATTGAATAGCAAGCGCATCACCAGGGGGGCACGCGGGGTAAAGGCGCAGGGCTCTAGGTTCTCGCCGTCGACCCCCTGCCAACACTCACCGTAGGGGTTGACCCAAGCGGTCGTGGTCGGCGCGGCCTTCCAGTAGGTGTCCATAGCGTCGGCGGCCTTGGCGGGGGCGGCCACCATCAGGGCCATGGCCAACGGGGCGGCCAGGGCGGCGACGCGGTAGGTCTGCTTGTCGTTGCGCATCTTTCGTTACCTGTTGCGATTGATTGAGGGAGTGTTCGGACGACGGCGTGGTTTGAAGGTTTAGCCCATGTCAGGAAAAAACAACGCGGCGTTGAGCGTTGGGCCACCCTTGCTTGTTTCCCATGTCACCAGCCTCCCGACGCGGCGGTTGCGGTCATGTGGGCCTGAGCGAGGTTCGCTGACTGAACCTGCGGACATTGAGATTTTAGCCCACAATGAGTACAAAAGTGCAACTATTTTTCCCCCGAGCGACATATTTGCAACGTACGTGACCCGGAGGCAACAGCATGACTGACAAAACACCATGGATTCTCAGACGTAGCGATCCCCGATACATCTTGAACTGTTGCATGATAGACACAATCGCCCCTCAATCGAGCGAATCGAACATGGGTACCGGTCGGCATTCTTCGTTGCGCCAGGTCGAACGATGACAGACCTGCTCAAACAAGCCCAAACCGACATCACGGCTGCTGCGTCACCAGACCCGGACGAGAGCGCACGGATCGACGGCCCACTGCTGCTCGCCGATCGGTCGTCGATCCGCGCTGCCGGAGTGCAGTTGGCGGACCTGGCGCGGCGGGAACTGCTGATCGTCAGCCGCGATCTCGATCCGGACCTCTATGATCAGCGCCCCTTCCTCGATGCGGTACGCCGACTCGCACTGGCGACACCGCGAACGCCGGTGCGGGTGCTGGTGACCGAACCGCGGATCCCGGTGAGTGGCGGTCACCGACTGATCGAACTGACCCGCAGGCTCAGCTCGCGCATCAGTATCCGCCGGGTCGCGGACGATTTCCGCGACCGGGTGGACTCGTTTCTTGTTACTGATGCTCGCGGTTACTGCCTTCACCGCGTGGCCGACTGTCACACCGCCCGGATGGCGCTCGACGCCCCGCGCGAGGCCCGTCGGCTGCGCACCACCTTCGAACAGATTTGGGAGCAGAGTGATGGCGACGGCGAACTGCGACAGTTATACCTCTGAGCGGCTGGGGTGCCGGAGCCCGCGCCGTCCCTGGCGAGCGTTGATCTGGTTGTGGATACTGCCCGCCCTCTGGTGCGGCGCGCAGGCCGGAGACTATCCGCTGGAGGTCATCGAGCTGCGCGCTCGCCTCCCCGAGGACCTGATCCCAACCCTGCGACCCCTGGCGGGACCGGACGGGACCCTGGTGGGGGCCAACCACAGCCTGTTCGTGCGCGCCGCGCCCGCACGTCTGGCCGACATCCGCCGCGCACTCGCCGTCCTCGACCAGCCGGCGCGCGGCCTCCTGATTCAAGTGCGCCAGAGCGGCAGCAGCGCGTCCCAGGGTGGCGGAGCGGGAGCGCGCATCGATCAGCGCGTCGGCGGGGACGGCGACGGACGCGTCCGCAGCGGCCCGCCCGGACCGGCAGGCAATGCGATTGGCGCCTGGGCGGGCCAGCGATCCCAGCAACGCGACCTCACCCAGGAAGTCCGTGCCCTGGACGGACAGCGTGCCTTCATCACCGTCGGTGAAGAGCTGCCGCTACCCTACCGGGAACTGGCCGTTGGCCCAGCCGGCGCGGTGGTCCGTGAGGGCCGCACCTACCGCCGCGCGGAGAGCGGTTTCTACGTGGTACCGCGGGTCCTGGGTGACCAGGTGACGCTGGATATCTCGACCCGCGACTCGGCCCGGGGGACGCGTGGGACCCTGGAGACCAGCGCGATGCAAGGCCGGGTGCAGGGCCGGCTCGGCGACTGGATTCCGCTGGGCCTGAGCAACACGGCGCAAGGCAGCCAGGGTGGCGGGCTCCTCGCCTACGGAACCACCAGAGACAGCGCCGAGCGGCGGATCGAACTGCGGGTTCTGCCGCTGGACTAGAATCGCCTCCGACTCCCGCACGCACGCGAGCGAACACCCATGCCGAATGACCAAACCGAACCCCTGCTGCACCCGATCGAGGCCCGTATCCTCGGCTGCCTGATGGAGAAACAACGCACCACCCCGGAACAGTACCCGCTGACCCTCAACGCGTTGGTCAATGCCTGCAACCAGAAGAGCAGCCGTCACCCGGTGATGACGCTTGAGCCGGGTGAGGTGGGCCATCGGGTCAATCAGCTCCGCGAGCGGGGCATGATCCACGTCGGCAGTTCCGGACGCACGGAGCGCTATGACCACAAAATGGTCGGCACCTACTATCTCAGTCGCGAGGAACAGGCGGTGCTGACCGTGCTGATGCTGCGCGGACCCCAGACCGTGGGCGAGTTGCGCACCAACACCGGGCGGATGGCCGAATTCCGAAACCTGGCGCAGGTGGCGGAGGCAGTCCGCGGACTCATGGACCGCGCGCCGGCCCTGGCGATGGAGCTGCCCAGACTGCCCGGCAAGCGCGAAGAGCGCTATATGCATCTGCTGTGCGGAGCCCCGGACCCGGCCGAGCTCGCGGCCATGCAGGCCGCGGCGACAACTGGCCCGGTCCTGTCGTCGTCGACGGGCGGCGACCGCGACGAGCGCATCGACGCGCTGGAAGCGGAGGTCGAGCGCCTGCGCGGGGAGTTGGAGCGGCTGTGGGAGCTGAGCGGATTGGCGGATCAGCGCGACGACTGAGGGCGCTGGTGATACCGACCCATGCGGCTGCGCAGCCCTCCCGACCGAGTACCCCGTGCCAACTTAAGCTGCGGCGTCATTCCGGCAGGATGCCGGAATCCAGTGCCATGGATGGTAGCTCGCAGACACCACGGATTCGCAGGAATCGCTGGAACGGGGTACTAGCAGCCTGTCGGACTTTAGGCGATTTCCGAATAAGACGCTATCAAGAATC
>JACDZG010000225.1 GCA_013426805.1 Chromatiaceae bacterium | reverse complement strand
TCGACGTTAAAAAAAAGGATACTGCTGTCAAATCGGTAGAGCAGAAGTCCGGGAATGGTCACCGCATCCGGAAAATCCCGGATGTTGTGGTAGCCGCTGATCCCGGGAACCCTTCCGAGCACCTCATCGTGGGGACGGGAGGAGGCCAGCAGCAGCCACAGCAAGGTCAGCAGGATGGCAAAGAAGACGGCGGGAAGCACATCAAAATAAAGGACGCCCGCTGTGGTGACCAGGGAGAAACTCAGCTCGCGTCGACTGGCGGCGTAAAGTTCCCGCAACGAGGACACATCAAAAAGGCCGATGCAGGAGACGATAATAATGGCGGCCAGGGCCGCGTTGGGGAGCGAGGCCAGGGGGGAGGTGAAAAACAGGAGAAAGAGGATCATGGCAGCGGCGGCGATGATCCCGGCCATCCGGGTTCTGCCGCCCATGGCGCTGTTGACCGCGGTGCGCGAATCGGCACCGGTGACGGGAAAGCCCTGCATAAGCCCGGAGGCGATGTTGCAGGCCCCGAAGGCGATCATCTCCTGGTTGGCATCAATGGTATAGCGGTTGCGACTGGCAAAGCTCTTGGCGGTCAAGACTCCACTGGTAAAACTGATCAGGGCGATGCTGGCCCCGTGCTGGACAAGAATTTTAAATCGTTCCGGATCAAAGGACGGCACTTGCAAGGTCGGCAACCCGCTCGGGACCGGACCAAGGACTGCCACACCACAAGCGTGCAGATGCAGCACCTCCACCGCGATGATGCTCAGGGCGGCCACTATCAGGGCCGCCGGCAACTGGGAGGCCCAGCGTTTCATGGCAATAAGGAGGATCAGAGCGATGGTGCCAAGGATCAGGGTGGGGAGGTGGGTGCCCTCTATCTTTTCCGAGAATTCCACTAGTTTTCCAAAAAAACCTGCGGCTTCGGCCTTGTAGCCAAACAGTTTGGGCAGCTGTCCGGTGAGAACGATCAGGGCGACACCGTTGAGATAGCCGACAAGAATGGGATGGGACAGAAAATTCGCCATAAAGCCGAAACGGCAAAGGCCAAAAATGATGTTGAACATGCCGGTAATCAGGGTAATGGAAATCATCAGCTCCATGTAGCGCTGGGGATTGCCGCCGGCCAGGGGGCCAAGGGCGGCGGCCACCATCAGGCAGGTGGCCGCGTCCGGGCCGACAATAAGCTGGCGTGAGGAGCCCAGGAAGGCATAGATCAGGAGTGGAATAAATGCCGAATAGATGCCGTACACGGCCGGAACTCGGGCAATTTCGGCATAGGCAATGCCCACCGGCAGGGCAACGGCGGCCACCGAGAGACCGGCAAAGCAGTCAAAACGGAAATCGGCCCGTTGATAGTGGAGAAAGGTGGGCAGACCGGGAAGAAAACGGGTGATCCAGTTCATGGCGTTCCGGGTTGGGTTGAGGGGCGTTGATTGGTGCATCGGATCCTTCCATGGGGCTGTTTTCCCCGGTTGATGAATGAATTGAATCAAGGAGCCTGTCCTGAAAAAATCAGCAAGGCACAGCTTCCAGATCAGGTTCGAGCTGTCCCGCTGACCTTGGGAAAGACGATCCCCTCTCGGGGAAGACGTTCCCAGCGCAGCGCCACGGGTGCACTCCGAACCTGCCAGATCTTTTCGCAGTATTCGCTGATGGCCCGGTCAGAGGAAAATCTGCCCATGCGGCTGACATTGAGGATGGCCATCCGGCTCCACTGTTCCTGGTCACAAAAGGCCTCTCCCACTTCCTGCTGGCAATCGACATAGGCCTGATAATCGGCAAGAACCATAAAGGGATCCTGGGAGAGCAGGGAAGCGATGAGGGGACGGAACAGCTCCCGGTCGCCGTGGGAAAAATGGCCGCTGCCAATGAGGTCAATGACCGCCCGCAGCTGATCATTTTTTTCGTAGATTTCCAAGGGATGGTAACCGGAGGCCGACAGCGCCTGCACCTCCTCCACCTCCATGCCGAAGAGGAAGAAGTTGTCGGCCCCCACCTGCTCGCGGATCTCCACATTGGCGCCGTCCAGGGTGCCGATGGTAAGGGCGCCGTTCATGGAAAATTTCATATTGCCGGTGCCGGAGGCCTCCTTGCCGGCCAGGGAAATCTGCTCGCTCAGATCGGCCATGGGATAGATGATATGGCCGATCTTGACATTGAAATTGGGAACAAAATAGATCTGGAGACGGCTATTGACGGTGGGGTCGCCGTTGATCACGGCGGCTACGTCGTTGATCAGTTTGATGATCAGCTTGGCCATGAAATAACCGGGGGCGGCCTTGCCGCCGAACACGAACACCCGGGGCGGAATATCAAGGCCGGGATTGTTTTTCAATCGGAGATAAAGGGTGATGATATGGAGCAGATTGAGATGCTGCCGCTTGTACTCATGAATCCGTTTGACCTGGACATCAAACATGGCCTCGGGGTTGAAGAGCAAACAGGCGTGGGGGGAATAGAGGGCGCAGGCACGGCGCTTGTTGGCCAGCTTGACCTGCCGCCACTTCTCCCGGAAACCGGCATCGTCGGCCAGCGCTTCCAGATCGCGCAATCGGTTCAGATCGGTGATCCAGCCCTCACCGATGGCCTCAGATATCAACCGGCTCAGGCCTGGATTGCTGAGCACCATCCAGCGCCGGGGGGTGACCCCGTTGGTGATGTTTGTCAGTTTATCCGGCCAGAGGCGGTGCATATCGGCCAGGGTGTATTCCTTGAGCAGACGGGTGTGCAGCTCTGCCACCCCGTTGATCCGGTGGCTGCCGATGCAGGCCAGGTTGGCCATGCGCACGAACCGCTCGCCGGTTTCATCGATGATGGACAGGTTGCGCATCATGGCCTCGTTGCCTGGAAACTGGAGACGAACCTGGTCAAGAAAGCGACGGTTGATTTCAAGGATGATTTCCAGATGGCGGGGCAGCATTTCGCGCAGCAGGCCCAGCGGCCATTTCTCCATGGCCTCTGGCAGCAGGGTGTGGTTGGTGTAGGCAAAGGTGGCTGAGGTGATATCCCAGGCCCGGTCCCATTCAAACCCATGGATATCCACCAGCAGCCGCATCAGCTCGGGAACGGCGATGGCCGGATGGGTGTCATTGAGCTGGACCGCGAAATGCTGGTGAAAATTGGACAGGTTTTCATGCTGGATAAAACAGATCCGAATCATGTCCTGCAGGGAGCAGGTGACAAAGAAATACTGCTGGCGCAGACGGAGAACCTTGCCCTGGAACTGCTCGTCATTGGGATAGAGGACCTTGGTGATGTTCTCAGCCTGGATCTTTTCCATCACCGCCCCGAAATAGTCACCGACATTGAAGTCCTCAAAATCAAAACTTCTCGGTGCCTCGGCGCTCCACAATCTGAGGATGTTGACGGTGTTGACTCGATACCCCGGCACCGGGGTATCATAGGGAATGCCCATGACCATCAGCCCCGGATTCCAGCGGACACGGAAACGGCCCAGGTCATCGACAAAGGAAACGGTGTTTCCCCCGAATCCCACGGTCACCGCAATATCAGGCTTCTTGAATTCCCAGGGGTTGCCGGGCTGCAGCCATCGATCGCTCAACTCCTTCTGCCAGCCCTGGTCAAAGGCCTGATCAAACATCCCGAACTCGTAGCGAATACCGTAGCCAATGGCCGGGATCTCAAGGCTGGCCAGGGAATCGAGGTAGCAGGCCGCCAACCGGCCCAGACCGCCATTGCCCAAACCCGGTTCCTCCTCGTGGTCGATGATCTGTTGCAGATCCAGCCCGGATTCCTCGGCGGCCTGGGAAAATTGATCATCGAGACCGAGGTTGATGAGATTATTGAGCAGATAGGGCCCCATGAGGAACTCGGCGGAGAGATAACAGACGACTCTGCTTTTGTTCTCACGAAGAGCGGCCACCGAATTGATGAATAATCCCTGCATGCGGTCACGCAGGACAGAACTCACCATCAGATAGTAATCGTTGAGCGAGGCGGTGAAGGGCAGCACCCCCTGCTGGAAAAACAGCTTGTAGGCAAAGGCGCGTTTGAGCTTGTCAATGGTTTCATGGTCGGCCTGTTTCTGCTCGGGCATACACCTACCTCCTGGGCCCCCCGGCCTCTCTTGCATGGGCATGGAAGTCACGTCAATCTCCCATCTCGTGTTCAGGATACGCCGAAAATGGGCTTGAGCCTGCCCCCTGCCCATATCCCCGGTCACAGGCAGTGGCAGGCATCCCTCTGCCGCTGTCCCTCTGTTCCGCCCCCTTGCAAGTGGCGATCAGACCGGCAGCCCCCATCCCGGCCCGCCCCGGCTTGTCACCTTGGTTCGAGTCACTGTTTCATCAGCCCTGGCCCGTCATGGTTGCTTTGCGCCACGGCCATGGGGGAGAATCAGTAGATCTCCGGGATAAATTTAAAGGGGTACTCTTTGCCGGGATCGATCTTGTCGATTTTGCGTTTGGGCAAGACGACCTTCGCTCCCTTGATTTCCTTGTATTCGATGGAATTGAGGATTTGACTGATGATATTCAGCCGGGCCCGTTTCTTGTCATCAGAATGGGCCACAT
>JACDZG010000224.1 GCA_013426805.1 Chromatiaceae bacterium | reverse complement strand
CGAGTGGACACGCCAAAAGTTGGCTGAAATGACGCCGGAGGAGCGGCTGCGGGGGCTGTCGCCGGAGGAGTTGGTTCGCGGTCTGCGCCCCGAAGACCGGCTACTCGGACTCAGCAATGAGGAACTTGTTCGGCTAAAAGACCTGCTGGAGCGCCGGACATCCGGCCAGCGCTAACCCTTGCGCTGTCTGCCTGCTCGTACGATCAGCTATTGGTAAAAGGCGGGTCCGAGACCGTCCCATCCGCGGCAAGCGGCACCGCCGGCACGACGGCCACCCGCAAGAAGGCCGGGAACGCCGCCGTCTCTGCCGTGTGGGCGGAGGTAGTGGCGAACCGCGGTGAATACCTGCTGTGCCGCACAACCGATGAATACAAGGGGCGCACCACGAGCGACTACACCTGCCGGGAGCGCCGCTGCATTGGTCAAGAGCTTGCGGGACAGCAACTGCAATGAGCGCAGTTTGTCCCGCCTGGGTCATCGTGCGCCACGAGCCCAGCGGAGTATCGCGCCTTGCGGCGCGGCTGGTAACAGACGCGTCGATGTGTAGGCCAGATCAGCAGGCGACGTGCCAAGGTAACGGGTGAAGCCGACCTTATCAGCCGACCCGGTCCGCGGTCGGTTGCCGGAGTCGCCGGCAGATGAACATGTTTGGTCATCAGCACGTCAGCGTGGACGCGAAGCGACTCGGTTGCCGCGAGAGTCGCCGGCGCGGCGAGCAACGCGCGGTCATCTGACTCGGAACAGCGTTTCGGGGCAACCTCCAGGAGCATATAGCAAAAATGATCGCCGACCATCAGCCACCGAACTTCACGGCCAGCGACGACGCCGACTTCGTGGTCATCAGCGCCGAGGAGTGGGAGTGCGAGCAGGAAACGCGCTATGTCCTGCAAGACCGCTCACTGATGGCCCAGATCGCCCGCTCCGCTGCGACGCATGCCGCCGGCACCGGTCACCGACCATCACAGGATCAGTGCGATTGATGCGGTTACTTCGTCACCGCAACCTGCTGTCCGATAAGCAATCATCACCCGGCGGGGCATTGGGCCATCGCTGCCGGTCAGCCTTTGCTGCTTGCTTAGTTCGTAGGGCCTTGGTCATCGTTCCGGCCACTGGAGGTCGAGGCTTTAGCCGGTCCAGCGCGCAGACACCAATGATTTTTTTTGAGATCTCGGGAATCGCTACCGGCTAAAGCCTCGGCCTCCAGTTGCGGACAGGCCGACGCCGGCCGAAACGATGATCAAGGCCTCGCGAATCTTGGCGTGGTTCGCGGGCGGCATCTCTGGAGGTCTTGCCCTTGGTGTATGGGGACGGATTGGCGGGGCAGTATTGCGGCGCGGATTGAGTCTGGTCAAGCCGCGCGTTGCGGTTCCTTCCTCAGCGCACCCTTAACACTGGGATCTCCGGGCGCCTCGGCAGCGACATTGCTCTTCCCGCCCGGATGAGCGGACTGGAAAGAGAGCACCGAGCCTTGAAGAAATCAGCAAGGAGATTGAAGATGACCGTTCAAAAAGTTGAGGAAGTTGTGCCGACAGGCGAGGAAATCGGCCAAAAATTGCTCCAATCTGTACGCGAGATGAATGAAAGCCCGGACGTTCGCTCGCACCACCGAAATCGACGTTAACGATGTCGTTAAGGCGCGCCACGGCACTGGTCTGTCGCAATCCGAATTTGCTTCGGCACTCAACGTCGCCCGATTTGCCGGGCCATGTACGCCGACCAACCATCGCGGCGATCGGCCGCTGGAAGCGATCGTTGCCCAAGGCAAATCCCTGTTGGTCGCGTCGTGCAGCGCCGCAATCCGGCTCTCAGGGATCGCGTCGGCGAACAGACTGCGGTGGCGCGAGCGTCGCTCTCCCCAGCGTCAGATAGAGCCTTCGGACGTGATAACCGGACGTAGGGGCGGGTTTTAAACCCGCCCCTACACGAAGGTCTGTCTGGATATCAGATGCGAATGCGATAAAGCGGGTGCGCAGCGACAACGGGGTCGGTGAGTCCGAGCGCATTGCAGCGGTCGCTCGACCAGGGGTATTCTTCCGCGGTGGGCACCCTGCGCGCCCGAACCGGGTTGACTTCGATGTCGCGCCGGCAAGCGATGAGGTCGCTGTCGGCTTCGATAACCGATAACCGATGAGCGGAAGCGGCCCTCGAAAAGCGTCCCTGTTCGGTGGTCGGTACGGTTGACGTACTGTACGTAACGCTGCCCGAGACCCTTCATCAGCCGCCCCGGTCCGCGGTCGGTTGCCGGAGTCGCCGGCAGATGGACATGGTTGGTGCCCGCAAGCCCCGCCCGTGCGAGCGAGCCACTTAGACAACGACCAATCGGAGACAGAATGCCCGCTGCAAACAGTTACGACACTGACGTGATGGCTTGGGCCAACGAACAGGCTCGGCTGCTCCGGGCCGGTCGTTTCGACGCCCTGGACATCGAACATATCGCTGATGAGATTGAAGACGTGGGCAAGAGCGAACAACGCGAATTGGCAAGTCGAATGGCGGTGCTCCTGGCCCATCTGCTCAAGTGGCAACTTCAACCGGAACGGCGCGGCGCCAGTTGGGAAATCACCGTCCGCAATCAGCGGAAGGCGATTACGTTACACCTTAAGCAGGTCCCCAGTTTGAAGGCGAAACTCGACGATGCCGAATGGTGGGATGTCGTATGGGGTGATGCGACATCCCAAGCGGCAAATGAAACCGGGTTAGGCGATTTCCCGGAATCTTGTCCATGGACCTTCGATCAAGTCATGAATCCGGACTTTTGGCCGGCGCCGCTCTTGCTCTATTAGGCCCGCAGGCCGTGTCCTTTCGGCAAGCCTGCATGAATTCCGCACGCGGGTCCGGCCCGATTTCTGGGGGCAGTTTACTTAATTCGAGCCGCCAGGAAGGGCCGTAGGTTGGGCTGACAAAGGGAACCGCCATATGACCTCACCGATGATCTGATGGTTGCACCTGTCACCGTTCACGCCACAACGAAGTAGCGCCATTCGGGACAGACCACGGTTTCGAGACTCGATCGGCAGTTCGATCTGATTCGCGTCCGGGGGCTCTTTTTTCGGTCGCCCCGATTCGCCGGGCCATGTACGCCGACCGGGCCTTGGTCATAAACCCGGCCACCGCGCCATCGGCACGGTCGTCGGTCCGCACAGCGGACCCTACAGGTCACGGCGTTACCGTGAATTTCTCAACATTGTTCGTGACCAGTGTACAACCAAGGTGGCGGGTATGGGCGGCAATCAGCAGGTCGTTGGACCCGATGGGTGTCCCTCTGGACTCCAACGCATTGCGGATCTCCGCATAGATACCGGACGCCGCTTGCGGCCAATCCAGCACCAGACAATAGGCTAGGAAATCAGCCAGGGCAGCGGCGTTGTCCTCCCGTCGCTGACTCTTGAGCAAATTTACCAACGCTACCGCGAGGTGGGTATCTCGATGGCCTATACGTTTGAAGATTTTAAGCGCGAGTGGACACGCGAAAAGTTGGCTGAAATGACGCCGGAGGAACGGTTGCGGGGGCTGTCGCCGGAGGAGCGGGTTCGCAGTCTGCGCCCCGAAGACCGGCTACTCGAACTCAGCAACGAGGAACTTGTTCGGCTAAAAGACCTGCTGGAGCGCCGGACATCCGGCCAGCGCTAACCCTTGCGCTGTCTGCCTGCTCGTACGATCAGCTATTGGGAAAAGGCGGGTCCGAGGCCGTCCCATCCGCGGCAAGCGGCACCGCCGGGACCGTGACGTCGGGGGGCGCCGTCGGCACGACGGCCACCCGCAACAAGGCCGGGAATGCCGCCGTCTCTGCCGTGGGAGCCGAGGTCGTGGCGAACCGCGGGGAATACCTGCTGTGCCGCACAACCGATGAGCATAAGGGGCGCACCACGAGCTACTACACCCGCCGGGAGCGCCGCTGTATTGGTCAAGAGCTTGCGGGACAGCAACTGCAATGAGCGCAGTTTGTCCCGCCTGGGTCATCGTGCGCCACGAGCCCAGTATCGCGCCTTGCGGCGCGGCTGGTAACAGACGCGTCGATGTGTAGGCCGGATCAGCAGGCGAGGTGCCAAGGTAACGGGTGAAGCCGACCTTGAAGGTGTTGAGCCCGGAACGTTTTGGTTGGTGAGTGCCGACGGTTCTGTCCCGCCGGTAGGCAACAATCGGCGCTGCGCGATGGCGAGCGGCGCTGGTACTCCCCGTGGTCCGAGGCCGTGTCGCACCTGACATTGAGAATACGCGGTCACCAGGGAGATCCAAGTGTCGGTCCGTGGGAGACGGGCACCCGTGAGCAAGTGTCAGAGCAAGGACGCGGGTGGTGGTGCTTGGAAGTCGGAGCCATCGATACGCGCGTTGACACCCGGTCATGCGGGCGTAGCATTGCGGGTGGCGGTTTGAGACAACGCGAGGCGGTGAGTCCGAGCGCATTGCAGCGGTCGCTCGATCACGGGTATTCTTCCGCGGTGGGCACCATGCGCGCCCGTACCGGGTTGACTTCGATGTCGCGCCGACAAGCGATGCGGTCGCTGTCGGCTTCAATAACCGAGGAGCGGACGCGGCCGTCGA
>JACDZG010000059.1 GCA_013426805.1 Chromatiaceae bacterium | reverse complement strand
GCTGAGTCGGCTATCAAACAGTATTAGCTAATACGTTGATGCGATAGCCCTGGGTGACACGCCCGGCCCCATCGCGGCGGGACGCCGCTCCCACGGGGTCGCTGCGCGACTTTCACCCCACCAACTGCTCCACCACCCGCCCGACCTGCGCAATCCGCTGAGCGGGATCGGTAAGATCCCGAAAAAACCGCAGCTTGTCCCCGCCATCGAGCTTATATTCCTTCGGCTTGGTCTGAATGAGCGTGATCAGCCGCGCCGGGTCGACCTTGGTATCCGCCGCGAACAGCACCCGCCCGCCCGCCGGGCCGGCCTCGATCTTTTTGATCCCAAACGGTTGGACAATGAGCTTGAGTTCGGTAATCGCCAGCAAGTTCTTGGCCGGTTCGGGCAATAGCCCGAAGCGGTCGATCATCTCGACCTGGAGTTCCCTCAATTCCTCTTGGTCCTTGGCGCTGGCGATGCGCTTATACAGCACCAGCCGGGTGTGCACGTCGGGCAGGTAATCGGACGGGAGTAGGGCGGGGATGCCCAGATCGATTTCGGCGCCGTGGTCGAGCGGGCGGTCCAGTTCCGGAGTGCGGCCGGCTTTGAGGGCCTGCACCGCCCGCTCCAGGAGGTCCATGTAGAGGCTGAAGCCGATCTCGTGGATCTGGCCGGATTGCTCATCGCCCAGGAGTTCGCCGGCGCCGCGGATTTCCAGGTCATGGGTGGCCAGCGTGAAGCCGGCGCCCAGGTCTTCCATGGATTCGATCGCTTCCAGGCGTTTCCTGGCGTCCTCGGTCATGGACTTGGGCGGCGGGGTGATCAGATAGGCATAGGCGCGGTGATGGGAGCGGCCGACCCGGCCGCGCAATTGGTGCAGTTGCGCCAGTCCCAGTTTGTCCGCGCGATTGATGACGATGGTATTGGCGCTGGGGACGTCGATGCCGCTTTCGATGATGGTGGTGCACACCAGCAGGTTGAAGCGCTGGTGATAGAAGTCGCGCATGATCCGCTCCAGGTCGCGTTCGCGCAGTTGGCCGTGGGCGACCTGGACCCGCGCTTCCGGGATCAATTCCTCCAACTTCTGCGCCTGGTTCTCGATGGTCTCCACTTCATTGTGGAGGAAGTAGACCTGACCGCCGCGCTTCAATTCACGCTGCACCGCTTCCTGGATCAGCCCGTCGTTCCAGGGGCTGACGAAGGTTTTGATGGGGTGGCGCTCGACCGGCGGGGTGGCGATGATCGACAGATCGCGCAGGCCCGACATGGCCATATTCAGGGTCCGCGGGATCGGCGTGGCGGTGAGCGTCAGCACATCGACCTCGGCGCGCAGCGACTTCATCTGCTCCTTGTGGCGCACGCCGAAACGGTGTTCCTCGTCGATGATCACCAGCCCGAGGTTCTTGAACTTGACGCTGGGCTGCAACAGCTTGTGGGTGCCGACCACGATGTCCAGAGTGCCGTTGGCCAGGCCGTCGAGGATGACTTTCTGTTCTTTGGCGGTGCGAAAGCGCGACAGGCTTTCCACCTTGATCGGCCAGTCGGCGAAGCGGTCGGAGAAGTTCTCGAAGTGCTGCTGGGCGAGTAGGGTGGTCGGCACCAGCACCGCCACCTGACGGCCGCCGTCGGCGGCGACGAAGGCGGCGCGCATGGCGACCTCGGTCTTGCCGAAGCCGACATCGCCGCAGACGACGCGGTCCATCGGCTTGGAGTCCTCCATGTCGGCCAACACGCCCTCAATGGCGCGCAACTGGTCCGGGGTCTCCTCGAAGGCGAAGGCATCCGCGAAGGCGGCGTATTCCTGCCCCGGCGCGGGGAAGGCGACGCCCTCGCGCGCCGCGCGCCGGGCATAGATGTCCAGCAGTTCGGCGGCCACGTCGTGGGCCTTCTCGGCGGCCTTGCGTTTGACCTTGTCCCACTGATCACCGCCCAGGCGGTGCAGCGGGGCGGTTTCGGGTGAGGCGCCGGTGTAGCGCGAGATCAGATGCAGTGAGCTGACCGGGACATAAAGCTTGTCGCCCTTGGCATATTCCAGGGTCAGGAACTCGGTGGTCATACCGCCGATGGTCAGCGTCTGGAGGCCCAGATAGCGCCCGACGCCGTGGTCCTCGTGGACCACCGGGGCGCCCGCGGTCAGTTCGGTCAGGTTGCGGACGATCGACTCGCCGTCGCGTTCACGCGCCTTGCGGCGGCGCTCCTGGCGGACGCGCTCGCCGTAGAGCTGGGTCTCGGTGACGATCACCAGATTGGGGTCCGGTAACCACAGGCCCTGCTCCAGGGGGGCGACGGTGATGTTGACCGCGTCCCGGCCGCTCAGGAAGGCCGCCCAGCCGTCGCACTGGCGGGGGCGGATGCCGAAGCCGTGCAGATGGTCGTTGAGCATTTCGCGTCGGCCCAGACCCTCGGCGACGAATAGCACGCGCCGGCCGGGCTCGGCCAGGAACCCCTGAATGGCCTGGGCCGGGTGCTCGGCGCGCGCCTGGATGCCGAGCGGGGGCAGTGCGCGGGTGGCGAAGTTGTGCGCTTGCGCATAGCCCTTGCGCCGCTCCTCCAGTTCGCCGCGCTGGTAGAGGATGCCGGACAGGCCGTTGAGCCGGTGAGCCAGTTCGTCGGCGGCCAGCCAGAGTCGGGCGGGCGGCAGCAAGGGCCGCTCCACGTCATGCCGGCGCTGCTCGTAGCGGGCCTCCACGCCGTCCAGGAACGCGGTGGCCGCTTCCCGGCAGTGAGCGGATTCCAGGGTCAGGACCCCATCCGGCAGATAGTCGAACAGGGTCGCGGTCTGCTCGAAGAAGAGCGGAAGGTAATACTCAAGCCCGCCCGGGGTGCGGCCTTCGGAGACCTCCCGATAGATCAGGCTCGCCTTGGGATCGCCCTCGAACAGCGCCCGATAGCGCTGGCGAAAGCCCGAGATCGCCTCCTCGCTCAGCGGGAACTCGCGGGCCGGCAACATCCGCACCTGGGTCAGGCGCTCGCGGGTGCGCTGGGTCTCGGGGTCGAAGGTGCGGATGGTATCGACCTCATCGTCCAGCAGATCAATGCGCAACGGCTCCTGGCTGCCCATGGGGAAGCAGTCCAGGATCGAGCCGCGCACCGCGAACTCGCCGTGCCCCATCACCTGCGAGACGCAGGAATAGCCGGCTCGCTCCAGGCGCCGGCGGGTCGCGTCCAGATCCAGGCGCTCGCCGATCTTGAGCACCAGTGACTGGCCGTCGACATAGTCCTGGGGCGGCAGCCGCTGCAACAGGGTGGCGATGGGCACCACCAGCACGCCGCGCCTGAGGTCCGGCAGGCGGTGCAGCGTCAGCAGCCGCTCCGAGATCAGTTCCGGCAGCGGCGAGAACACGTCATAGGGCAGGGTCTCCCAGTCCGGAAAGCCGAGCAACGGAAGCGGTTCCGTGCCCGGCGCGCCGGCCAGGAAGAAGGCCAGCTCATCCCGCAGCCGTGCCGCGGCCTGAACATCGTCGACCAGCGCCAGCACCAGACCCGGATGCAGGCGCGCCGCCGCGGCGATGGCGAGTGCCGGCGCCACCCCCTGGAGTTTGCCCCACAGCAGGCGCTCGCCGGGGCGGGTCGGCAGCGGCGGGTTCAGGGGCGAGTGCAGGACGGGTTGGGTGTCGGCGGGAGGCTTCATCGGAGGTGCGCGTTACGGCTGAGGGGCGTCGGGTCGGGATCTTCGCACGGCGCCCCGGAAAAATCGCCCTCGGGGCGATGATTCAGGGACGCTTGATTGCGGTGACCATGAACCGGTGGTTCAGCACTGACAGCGTCCGATGTTCGTCAGATAAACTCGCGGCAGCGGGGTGCCCTGGAAGCGGCGCGAAAGCGGTTCCTGTTCACGCGTTCGTAAAGAAATGTAATGCCTTTGGTTGGATTCCGGAGCTGCGTCACAGCGCACAATCGGGCCTGCGCCCATTCTTGCAGTGCACGCACAGAGCACCTCGACGGTGTCGCAACGCTCGGTTTCCGGGAGTACCAGAATGTCACCTAAACTCGTCCTCTGGCTCGTTTTCTCCGTGGTATCCAGCGCCTGGTTCGCGCTTGATCCCGACGCCGGCGGCCCATTTTTCAGCGCGCCGCAGGAGGCGGCGGTCGCGGAAGTCACTGCCGCGCAGGTTTCACGGATCGCCGGGAACTGAGTCGACGCGTGCAGTCGCTCCGGGTCTTGATGTGAGCACTGCGCTTTCCGGGCTGGCTGCTCGTTCCCGGCGAGCTGCGCGCGGAAGCAATAAAAAAGCCAGGCGTAGCCTGGCTTTTTTGCGCACGCCATCCATGCGTGCCGATACTGATCCCTGCCGAGCGGGTTACTTGGCCTCGGTCTGAGCCGGCGCAGCGGGGGCAACAGGCGCGACCGGCGCGGGGTAGGGCATGCCGTAAGGGGCGGCGTAGGGAACGCCATAGCCACCGTAAGGAACGCCATAGCCGCCGTAGGGGTAGCCATAGCCGTAGGGCGCGCCGTAGCCATAGCCGTTGCCATAGCCGTCACCGTACCCATAGCCGCGGCCATAACCACGCCCACGACCATAGCCGCGGCCGGTGCCGCCGCCGCTCATGCTCATGTTGAAATCGCCGTAGCCATCACCGAACATGTCGCTGAAAGCGTCGCCCATGCCGTCGCCCCAGCCATTGTTGCCCCAGCCATTGTTGCCGTAGCCGTTGTTGCCCCAGGGACCCCACCAGGCGGAGGCGGAGGCGGAAACACCCAAGAGGGCGGCGATCGCGGCAGCAGTAGCAAGCTTCTTCATCTTGATCTCTCCAGTTCGATTGTGTTGTTGGCAGCAAGTGGGCCACGTACATCACCACCCACGGCGGAAATCATATTAGTAGTTGCTTAAATAGTCAAGTACATTTTTTCCCGGCACAACGACGGCGATCCGCAGGCGAGCGAGGGTCGGGGATTTCCGGAAATCGCGTTAGTTTGCACTGTCGCCGAGCCTCTTGGCCAGTGCGATCAAGTCGTCCCACGCCTTGCCCTTATACTCCGGTGATCGCAGCAGGTAAGCCGGATGATAGGTCACGCGCAGGGGGACGGCGTCGGCACCATAGTCGAACCAGCGTCCACGCAGCCGTCCGACCGGGGTGTCGGTACCCAGCAGGGTTTGCGCGGAAATGCGGCCCACCGACAAGATCGCGCGGGGCCGGATCAGCTCAACCTGCCGTGCCAGGTAGCCCCGGCAGTGTTCTACCTCGTCGGGGCGCGGATCGCGGTTACCCGGCGGACGGCATTTTAGAACGTTGGCGATGTAGATCTGGTCGCGTGTGAATCCAATGGCTGCCAACATCCGATTCAACAACTGTCCGGCGCGGCCGACGAAGGGTTCGCCGGCCCGGTCCTCATCCGCCCCCGGGGCCTCACCGATCACCAGAAGACGCGCCTGGCGATCACCGACCCCGAAAACGGTTTGGGTGCGGGTTTCACACAGGGCGCAGGCGCGACAGTCGGCGACCGTCGCGGCCAGGGTGTCCCAGTCCATGCCGGCCGGTGCGGGCGGCAGCACCATCGGCGGCTCCAGCGCCGCGGCCGCCGGTGGTGGCCGCGGCGGCGCGGTGATGAGTCGGGTGTCCCCGGCCGCCGCTCCCCCGCGCGGAACCCACAGGTCGATCCCCATGGCGCGCAGATAGGCGCGACGTCGTGATTCGTCCATCATCGCGCCCGCACTGCCCCGGTCATCGGCTTGGTGATGGCTCTGTTCATGGCTTGGATCCCGGCAGGGCTCAGACGTCCCCGGTCTGCGGATGGGCGCGCGTCGGCGCCAGCAGAATTTTGTTGCAGGCATTGAGATAGGCCTTGGCGGAGGCGACGACGATGTCGGTGTCTGCCCCTTGGCCGTTGACGATGCGTCCGCTCTTTTCCAGCCGCACCGTCACCTCGCCCTGGGCATCGGTGCCGCTGGTGATCGCGTTGACCGAATAGAGCTTGAGTACGGTGCCGCTGTTGACGATGGATTCGATGGCTTTGAAGGTGGCGTCCACCGGACCGCCGCCGATGGCGGTACCGGGTTGTTCCTCGCCGTCGAGCATCAGAATCAGATGTGCCTTGGGGATCTCCCCGGTCTCGGAGCAGACCCGCAGTGAGACCAGCTTGACCCGCTCGTTGGTCGCCTCCAGGCTGGCGTCGCTGACCAGGGCTTGGAGGTCCTCATCGAAGATCTCGTGTTTCTTGTCGGCCAGGTCCTTGAAGCGTGAGAAGGCGGCGTTGAGTTCCTCTTCGGACTTCAGGATGACGCCCAGTTCCTGGAGCCGGCTGCGCAGCGCATTGCGCCCGGAGTGCTTGCCCAGGACCATGCGATTGGCGTTCCAGCCCACATCTTCGGCGCGCATGATTTCGTAGGTCTCGCGGTTTTTCAGCACCCCGTCCTGGTGGATGCCGGCCTCATGGGCGAAGGCGTTGGCCCCGACCACGGCCTTGTTGGGCTGGACCGGAAACCCGGTGATGCCCGACACCAGCCGCGAGCAGGGGACGATCTGGGTGGTATCGAGCCGCACGTCGCAGTCGAACAGATCCTGGCGCGTACGCACGGCCATGACGATCTCTTCCAGCGCGGCGTTGCCGGCGCGCTCCCCCAGTCCGTTGATGGTGCACTCCACCTGGCGGGCGCCATTGCGCACGGCGGCCAGCGAGTTGGCGGTGGCGAGTCCCAGGTCGTTGTGGCAATGCACCGAGAAGACCGCCTTGTCGGCGTTGACCACCCGCTCTCTCAGCGTGCGGATCAGGCTGCCGAACTGGTGGGGGATGTTGTAGCCGACGGTATCCGGGATATTGACGGTGCGCGCCCCGGCGTCGATCACGGCCTCCAGCACCCGGCACAGAAAATCGATCTCGGAGCGGCCGGCGTCCTCCGGGGAGAACTCCACGTCGTCGGTGTAGCGCAGCGCGCGGCGCACCGCGTAGACCGCCTGCTCCAGCACCTGATCCGGGCTCATGTTGAGCTTCTTCTGCATGTGGATCGGGGAGGTGGCGATGAAGGTGTGAATGCGCCCGGCATTGGCCCCGGCCAAGGCCTCGCCGGCGCGGTCGATGTCCTTGTCGAGTGCACGCGCCAGACCGCACACCCGACAATCCTTGATGACCGCGGCGACCGCCTTGACACCCTCGAAATCACCCGGACTCGCGATCGGGAAGCCGGCCTCGATCACGTCCACCTTGAGCTTTTCGAGTGCCTTGGCGATCCGCACCTTTTCGTCGCGGGTCATGGAGGCGCCGGGGCTCTGCTCGCCGTCGCGCAGCGTGGTGTCGAAGATGAAGAGATGGTCTTTGCTGCTCATGGCGCGGGGCTCTGGGTGGTCTGCGGGTGGGCGCGCGGCAAGTCTAGGGCGCCAATCTTCGCAGCAAGGGCGGCGGCTGTCACGGGGACCAGGCGCCTACTTCAGCTTGAGTAAGGGCAGATTTGGCGATTCCGGCCTGGGAGTGAGGGTCTTGCGTCCACAATCGACGACCAGATCCAGTTGTTCGAGTACAAGTTGACCGATCAGCGGTTCGCACAGTGGCGGGCCGACGACGCAATCCGTGACCATCGTGCGGCCCAGAATCTGAATCTCGAGACCACGGGCGGTGGGCAGTTCTTCCTTACGCTCATCCGCGTAAGTGACGATGACCCGATCTCCCCGCAGCAGCCCGAGCTTTCCCACCTCGTCCTGCGGCAGCAAGACCATCACCGCCCCGGTATCCACCAGACAGTCACGGATGCTGGCGGGAATTGCCGCCATGTCACCCTCGCCCCGCTCGGCCAGCCCGACATCCAGAAAATTGCGCAACCGCGCGCTTGCCCGTACTTCGCCCATCAGAGTCACCCTGTTGATGATATTGGAGAAAGCCGCATCTGCCCGCCGGCCGGGGCGGCGGCGATGAGGTTGAGGAAATCCGGCAGCGTCATCGGTCGATGGAACAAGAACCCCTGGAACTCGTCGCACCGGTGTCCGAGCAGGAAGGCGTGGGCCTCCGGGGTCTCCACCCCCTCCGCCACCACTTTGAGGCCCAAGTGCCGTGCGAGGTCCAGGATGGCGGTCACGATGACGGCGGCGGACGCGTCGGAGAGCAGATCGCGCACGAACGACCGGTCGATCTTCAGTGAGTCCACCGGCAGCCGCTTGAGATAGGCAAGCGAAGAATAGCCGGTGCCGAAGTCGTCGATCGCGAAGCGCACGCCGACGGCACGCAGCCGCTCCATTTTGGCGGTGGTGTCCTCGATGTCCTCGACCAGGGTGCGCTCGGTGATCTCCAGCTCGATCGCCGAGGGCTCGACCTCATGGTGGTGCATGAGGAATTCCAGATCCTCGGCAAAGCTCGGACGCCTGAAATAGCGCGGACTCACGTTCACCCCCAGGCGTTGGATACGGGCTCCGCCGGGGGCGGCGCGGATCGTCCCCATGGCCGCGCAGGCCTGTTCCAGCACCCAATCCCCGAACGCATAGACCAGGCCGCTCTCCTCCGCGACCGGGACGAATTCCTCGGGCGACACGTCGGTGAGTCCCGATCCCGGCCAGCGCGCCAAGGCTTCGGCGCCGATCACCCGCCCGAATCCATCGATTTGGGGCTGGAAATGCAGCTCCAAGGCATTGTTGGTCAGTGCGAGGCGCAGCGCACGTTCCAGTTCCATACGCGCCACCGCGGCCGCCTGCATCTCCGGGAGAAAGAAGCGGACGGCGTTGCGGCCGGCTTCCTTGGCCCGGTACATCGCCGTGTCCGCGGCCCGCAGCAGGGCGTCCGGGTCGTCGCCGTCGCTCGGATAGAGGGCGATGCCGATGCTGGCGCTGACATGCAAATCGTGGCCGTCGATCCGGTAGGGTTCGGCCAACGCCAGGCGGACTTGCTCGGCGGCCTGACGGGCCAGATAAGCGGCTTCCACCGGGTCCTTCGACAACTCGGTAAACAGCAGTACGAACTCGTCACCGCCGAGTCGGCTGGCCGTGTCGCCGTCCTTGATCTCGCCGCGCAGGCGCGCCGCCGCGGCTTGCAGCAGCCCGTCCCCGATCTGATGCCCCAGCGAGTCGTTGACGGTCTTGAAGCGGTCCAGATCGAGGAACACGAGCGCCCCGAGGTGGCCGTGGCGGCGTGCCAGGGCTAAGTCCTGATGCAGGTACTCCAGCAGCATCCGCCGATTCGGCAAGTTTGTCAGCGGATCGTGATAGGCTTGGCGCACGATGTCGGCCTCAGCCTGCTCGCGGGCGTGACGCATTTGCAGGCTGTCGATCAGGGTGCGGTTGTAGCGGGTCGCGGAGAAAGCCAGCAACAGTGCATAAAGCAAGCAGGCGAGCGCGACCCCGGATCCCAGTTCGGACTCGGACAGCAACAGGCGCCCGATCAAGGGGCTCAGCACCAGCGCGGTGAACAGCAGCGAGGGCACGAGGAACACCGAGACGGCATTGACCCCGCCCGCGGTGACGCCCGCGATGACGAAGGCGAGCACCACCTGACCCTCCGGGTCACCCGCGGGGAACAGGAGCAGGCTCGTCGAACCCCACACCAACCCGTTGAGGACCACGCCGGCCAGTGCCCAAGTCAGGCGCAGCCGTTCCGGCGCCTGATCACCCGCGCCGCGGCGGAAGTAGAGATAGCCCAGGAGTCGTAAGGCGCTGAGCGCGAGGGCCGTCGCGAGCCACGCGAATTGCACGCCATCGGGGGCGCCGCGGGAGATCAGCCAGACGGTCAGGATGGCCCCGGCGCTGACGCCGAACAGGGACAGGGGCACGGCGTCGTACAGCAGATCGATCCGCTGACGGAGGATAACCGCCGGTGCAGCGTCGGTTCGGGGTGATTGGTCGGACTGATCCGTGGGCATCGGTGCGCGATCCGTCGGTGGATTGGGGACGCTGCGGTCTGCGGCGGGCGCCGTTGGCCGGACTCGCGACCAACCGCGCCGCGGCCGGTGCGCGGCTTGACTCAATCAATATGTTAGCCGATCCGCGCCGGGGTGTGACGGCGGTTTGTCATGGATCACGCGGGTCCCGCCGGGTGATGGGCCTGGCCGCCGCGGCGTCGCGGATGGCTGGCGGCGGTTTTTAGGATACCCTGCCGAACTTCAGCGCCGTCGCGTCGGCGGCCCCAGGCCCACCCCCGGAATCTCCATGAGTCTTTTGAGTATCGAATCGGTCGCCCTCTCCTATGGTCTCCCGCCCTTGTTGGAGGACTGTTCATTCGCCATCGACAAGGGTGAGCGGGTCTGTCTCATCGGACGCAATGGGGCCGGCAAGTCGACCCTGCTCAAGATCATCGCCGGCGAAATCCAGCCCGACTCCGGTGCGGTGCGGTGCGTGCAGGGCCTGCGGGTGGCGCGGTTGGCGCAGGAGATCCCCCGTCATGAGGACGCGAGCGTTTTCGATCTGGTGGCCGAGGGGCTCGGCGATCTCGGCGCATTGATGCGGGAGTATTTCCACCTGTCGCACCACCTGACGGCGGGGGCCCAGGCCGATGACCTGACGCGCCTGGCGCAGATTCAGCAACAACTGGATGACCGCGGCGGCTGGGAAATCGAGCAGCGCACCGAGCGCGTCATCTCGCGTTTAGGGCTGAACGCCGAGGCCGCCTTCAATGATCTCTCCGGCGGACTCCAGCGGCGGGTGCTGTTGGCCCAGGCGCTGGTGCTGGAGCCGGATCTGCTGATGCTCGATGAGCCGACCAACCATCTGGACATCGACTCGATCGACTGGCTGGAGGGTTTTCTCAAGGACTTTCAGGGGGCGCTCCTGTTTATCACCCATGACCGGCGCTTTTTGCAGCGGGTCGCCACCCGCATCCTGGAACTGGACCGCGGGTGCCTCACCGACTGGCCCGGTGACTATGCCAACTATCTGCGCCGACAAGAGGAACGTCGGCATGCGGAAGCCCTGGCCAATGCGCATTTCGACCGCCGACTGGCGGACGAAGAGGTCTGGATCCGTCAGGGTGTCAAGGCGCGGCGCACGCGCAACGAGGGTCGGGTGCGCGCCCTGGAGTCGATGCGCCGCGAGCGCATGGAGCGGCGCGAGCAGCAAGGCGCTGCCCGCCTGCGTCTCACCGAGGGTGAGCGCTCCGGCCGACTGGTAGCGGAGGCCGACGGCGTCACCTTCGGCTGGGGCGGCGCGCCGGTGGTGCGGGATCTCAATACACTGATTCTGCGCGGCGACAAGATCGGCATCATTGGGCCCAACGGTATCGGCAAGAGCACCCTGATCAAGCTGCTGCTCGGCGACCTCGAGCCGCAGTCCGGAACCATTCGCCGCGGCACCAATTTGCAGGTCGCCTATTTCGACCAGTTGCGCGCCCAGCTCAATCCGGAGTGGACCGTCCAGGATAACGTGGCCGAGGGCAGCGACCAGGTCATGGTGGACGGGCAGAGCCGTCACGTCCTGTCGTACCTGCGCGACTTCCTGTTCAGTCCGGAGCGCGCCCGCCAGCCGGTCAAGGCGCTCTCGGGCGGCGAGCGCAACCGTCTGCTGCTCGCCAAGCTGTTCACCCGCCCGGCCAACCTGCTGGTGCTCGACGAGCCCACCAACGACCTCGACACCGAGACGCTGGAACTGCTGGAGTCGTTGCTGGTCGAGTTCTCCGGCACCATTCTCCTGGTCAGCCATGACCGCGCCCTGCTGGACAATGTGGTCACCAGTTCACTGGTCTTCGAAGGCGACGCCCTGGTGCGCGACTACGTGGGCGGCTATGAGGACTGGCTGCGTCAGCGCGACCCGCCGCCGTCCGCTGCGGCGGTCAAGACCGCCGGCCTGACCCAAGCCGCACAGGCGGCCACCCCGGCCCCCAAGGCGTCCGCCGCCAAGCTCAGCTACAAAGAAGCGAAGGAATTGGCCGACCTGCCGGCGCGCATCGAGTTGCTGGAAGCCGAGCAGGGAACCCTCCAGACCCGCCTGGCCGATCCCGCGCTTTACCAGGGCGGTGAGGCCGCGGCCGTGGTCACCGTCAGGGCGCGGCTCGCCGAACTGGAGGCCGAATTGGCGGCGGCCTATGCCCGGTGGGAAAGACTGGAAGCCCGGCGTTCAGGAGCATAAGTAACAGGTCAGAAATTAAGTTAAACAACGAATAAACTCGTTGTCGTTGTCGTAATCGGATAAAGGATTCAGTTGGGTGGCCGAGGCTTCAGCCGCCGGCGAGCTGACCGCGAAGGGGTGGCTTCGGCGCACCGCATCCGGCGAAGCACCACCCCCCAACCGGAGGCTGAGGCTTTAGAAAGCCGCGCAGCGACCCCGTGGGAGCGGCGTCCCGCCGCGATGGATGCCGCGGTCACCCTGAACCGTCGGGTTGCGCGCCGGGCCCCATCGCGGCGGGACGCCGCTCCCACGGGGGACCTTCAAGTCCTGTAGGGTCCGCTGTGCGGACCGTCGACCGTGCAGATCGCGCCGTGGCCGGGTTCATGACAAGGTGATTTCCGGGAAAGCATCTACCGCCGTGTAGGGGCGAATTCATTCGCCCCTACAACCCAACAGGCTTTCTGCGCATGCGCAGTTGGGATGCCTGTTCACGGAAATCGCCTTAGGGGCGACTAAAGTCGCCCCTACACGTTGGTACATCGTTTCTCGGAAATCACCTAAGTGCTCAGAGCAAGCCTAGCGAGAATGACGGTGGGATGGCAGAAATCGGAAGGCCCCTTGAGCCCTATCCTGTCGCTGCCGTGCGCTACACTAGCCGCCCCAATGTTTTCCAGCCCGAGGTTGATCGATGAACGTGAAGAGTCAGATTCCCTTGGCCGCAATGCTCGGCGAGTTGCGTACGGAACTGCTCCAGGCGCAAGGAGCGGGTGCCGGCAGCGCGCTGCTTTTTCAGATCGAGGATATCGAGGTCGAGCTGCAGATCGCGGCCACCCAGGAGGCCGAGGGCGGCGTCGGGATCAAGTTTTGGGTACTCGATGCCAGTGCCAAGCTCAAGGACTCCGAGGTCAGCACGCAGAAGGTCAAGCTCAAGCTCAAGGTCGTCGATCGACAGGGTCGATCCGACGTCAAGATCCACTCCGGGCCGACCCCAAGACCAGATTAAACAACGCGGCCCCAGGACTGCTGCAACGCATTCTCGAACCGCCCCTGATCGGGACGCGCCAGGAGACCGGCCAGTCGTGGAAACCAACTTCAAAGATCTGTTGATCGAGATCTTCGTGCCCCTGGCCGACGGCAGCGGATCCGGCCGCATCGGCACGGGTATCCCTATTGCCAAAGACCGCATCCTCACCGCCGGCCACGTCCTCTTGGACGAGTCGCTCGATCTTCACGCCGACTTCGAAGTCCGTTGGCATCATTGGCGCACGAGCGGCAAGGCGCCTGGTGAATGGACCAAAGTCAAACGCACGCAGATCCTTTACCCGCCCGCCCAGACCGGATGCGGTGCGCTCGATGCCGCGGTGTTCGCGCATGCCTTTCCCCCCGAGGTCCCGCGCTGGTGCGAACTCACCGCACGCAACCACGCGACCGACACGCCGTGGGAGAGCGAGGGCTTTCCCGATATCGGCCAACGCGAGGACCACACGCGCGTGGCCGTGCCGCTGCGGGGCCGGACCTATCAGTGCGCGAACCGCGCCGAAGAGGCGTGGCTGGACGTCGCCGCACCGGCGGCCAAGCCCGTGGATTGGCAGGGCGCCTCCGGCTGTCCGGTCATGGTGTGCGCGCGGGTCGCCGGCTTGCTGACCAAGGTGCCCCCGGGGTTTGGCGGCGGCCGGGTGATGGCCCTGCCCATCTGGCGATTGCTTCAGGAGCCCGACTTCCGCACGGCCATCGGCTATCGCGCGGGCGGTGACCGGGTCGCCGCGTTGCAGGCGGAGTTGGAACGAGCGCTGCGCAAGACGCCGTTCGCGGTCGGTGCGCTGGAGGGCTTGGTGGACGGCGAGCCCGAGGGTCGCCTGTATCGCGATCCCGCCAGGTCCGTCGGCCCGCTCGCGCAGGCCCTGGCCGCGCATGATGCCGTTCATATGCTGGTCCACGCGCGCAAGGCCATTCACGTCCTCAAGTCCGATCATCCGCGCGACGCCCGGGCCTTGGCCGACCTGGTGCAGCGCCTGTTGCCCATCCTCTACGACCACACGGCCGTCGACGGTCTGATCGGGCAGGTCGCTGACCCGAGCGCCGTATTGGTCGGTTTTCCGGTCGCCACCCGCTGCGTCGCGGAGGTGGTCCTGGCCGGTGCCGATCACCGGGAGACGCGCTATCGCCCACCAGCGCCGGACGCTGAGCTGGAGGGCGTCCTGTCACTGCCGCGCGCGCCCAACAGCGGGATCGATCCAGACGGTCGCCGCACCGCGGACAGCTTCGCTGCGCACCTGCGCCGCAAGCTCGCCGTCACCGACCTGGGTGCCTTCGAGAGCGCCTTTTACCGTTGTATGGAGGAGTTCGTACCGGCAACCCTGCGCGGCAAGCACCGCATGGACGATGACAGCGTCCTGCGCATGGCGGCCAAACGCTTGGAGAACCTGGCCGGGGAGGACAGCGGCAGCAACCGTTACTACTACCTGTTTGAACTGCCGCCGGAGTCCGAGGCGCGCACCGCCTGCCTGGAGACCATCCGCCTGCTCAAGGCGCGCTTCCCGGCCGTTGCCTTTCTCGAACTGGCGGATGATCCGGATCTGACCCAGGGCCAGGACGGCGATTTCCTGCCCCTCATCCAAATCCTGCAAGCCCTGGAGGACTGAGCCTTGACCTTCATGCCCATCGCCGCCGGCCATGCCGAGGAGATCCCGGCGGCCGGCAATCGCCCGCGGCAGTTTCACTGCTTCGATGCCGACAGCATCGCCGCCATCGATGCCGCCCTGGCCGCCCAGCGCCCCTTGCTGCTGCGCGGCGAGCCCGGCATCGGCAAGAGCCAGTTGGCGCGCGCCGCCGCGCTGGTGCTGCGCCGGGCCTATGTCCAGCAGGTGGTGGATGCAAGCACCGAAGCGAGCGACTTGCTGTGGCGCTACGACGCGGTCGCCCGGTTGGCCGAGGCACAGCTTCAGGGCGCGCTGCGGGATGGTCCGGCGCGGTCGCGGCGCACCCTGCGCAAACGTCTCGCGGTCAGCGTCTATGTCGCCCCGGGGCCGCTCTGGTGGGCCTTCGATTGGGCGGGTGCGTGCACCCAGGCGCGGGCCGCCGGTGCCGCCGATCCGCTGCCGCCGGATGCGGGGGATGCCGCGCGCCGCGCCGACCCCGCGCGCCGCTGCGATCCGGCCAACGGCTGCGTCGTCCTCATCGACGAGATCGACAAGGCCGAGTCCGACGTGCCCAACGGCCTGCTGGAGGCCCTGGGTACCGGCCAGTTCCGCCCCTTGGGCAGCGCGCGCGACGTGGTCGCGACCGGCGTCGCCCCGCTGGTGATCGTCACCACCAACGAGGAGCGCGCCCTGCCCGACGCCTTTTTGCGCCGCTGCATGGTCCTGCACCTGCGCCTGCCCAGCGCCAAGGACGCGCCGGAGGCCTTCAAGCGGGTGCTGATGGAGCGCGGTCGTGCACACTTCGGGGCACGACGCGGGGCGTCCGCGGAGACGGCCGGCGACCCCCTGTTGGCGCGGGCGGCCGAGCTGCTCATCCTCGATCGCCAGGCCGCCGAACAGGCCCGGCGCCTGCCGCTGCCGGGCCAGGCGGAATATCTCGACCTGGTGCGCGCCGTCCTGTGCCTGGCCGGGGGCGATGCCGCGGCGCAAACGACCGTGCTTGGGCGCATCGCCGACTTTGCGCTCAAGAAGCACCCGGACGCCATCGCCGAGTCGCCGCCACAGCCCCGGGCCGCGGACGATGCGTCCGCCGACGCCGGACCAGCGCTCAGTTGACCCGATCCGCGCCGCTGCCATGAGCGATCGGAACCAGCCGCCGCACCCCAACGCCATCTGTGGCCGGGCCGATCTGGTGCGGGCGCTGATGCACGGCGACGACGCTCTGCTCGCGGCGGTCGCGCGGTGTCTCGGGTACGAGCGCCCGGACCGCTCCGTGGAGCCCGTCGTCGCCTCGCTCGCGTCGCCGCCGGGTTCCTGGTTCGCGGTCCTCCCGACAGCCGGGCCGCCCGAGATCGCCCCGCATCCCCCGCTCCCCGCCCAATTCTGGCTGGCCACCGCCCTGCGCGGTCAGTCCGCGGCGCCGCCCACCAGTCTCCCCGACGGCCCGGTGACCCTGCCCGACTGGTCGGCTCGCCCCAAGGACCTGGCGCACGCGCCCCCCTTGGCGCAGTGGCCTGTGCTCTTGCCCCAACTGCGCCGGATCATGGCCGCGCCCGCCGAGACCCGGACGCTCGACCTGCCGGACATCGTGCGGCGGATGGGTCGCGGCGAGAGCCTGTCGCGCCTGCCGCGGCGGCGGCGCCCCCGTTGGGGTCTGTCGCTGCACCTCATCGAGGATCGCAGCGACCATCTGGCACCCTATTGGGACGACCAGGAACGGGTCAGGCACCAACTCGCGCGGCTCTTTCCGCGCCATACCCTTGAACACGCGCTCTGGTTCGAGGGACTGCGCGCGCCGGTCTGGGCCGCGGCCGCCCGGCGGCGCCATCCCTATCGGCTGCCGCCCCCGGGCAGCCTGGTGGTGGTGCTCGGCGATCTGGGCTGCCTGCTGCGCGGCGGCGGGGCGCAGCGGCGCCGCTGGCTCGCGCTCGGCCGGCGCCTGCGGGCAGAGCGCTGCCGGACCTTGGCGCTGACCCCCGCCCCCTGCTGCCCGGAGGCGCTGGAACAGGCGTGGCACCTCCTGCGCTGGGAGCGCCTGCCGCCGCGGCGCGACCCGACCGCCCGCGCGGCCGTCGTCCAGCGTCTCCTGGCCCTGGCCGGGAACACCCTGCGGCTGGAGCCCGGACTGCTGCGCGGGCTGCGGCTGCTGATCGGCGCGGACGCCGGGGCCGAGTCCGAGGTCTGGCAGGACCGCACCGTCATCGGGCGTTCCGTGGTCGCCGCCACCCTGTCCCCGGACGCCGCGCCGGGCCGCCGCCGGGCCTTCCTCGCCGAACCAGAGTCTATCCGCAGGCAAGCGCTGGCGCTCCAGCGTGACTGGCGGGCCGGACTCCCCTCCGAGATCTGGCTGGCGGAACTCCAGGCCCTGGCCCCCGCCGAGCGCGCGCGCCTGGCCGGCGCGTCCGATGTCCGGGACTCGCGCGCGTTCATCGCCGCGCTCGGTCGCCAGGCCGCGGGGGTTCGCGGTGCATCACCGGTGCCCGGGGCACTGCCCTGGTTTCGCGATGCCGCGCCGTGGCTGCAGGGCGACTATCTCGATGATCCCGAACTGGGCGACTTCTTCTACGCGATCTGGGCCGAGATCCTGCGCCGTGATGCCCAGCAACAGCCGCCCCCCGGGTTGCGTCCGGAGCGCCTGCCGCCGGGTGACCAACCGGCGCGGCGGGTGACGCTCTTTCAGCGCGGCGCAACCCTCTGCGCGCGCTACGGCCAAGCAGCGGATGGACACCCCGGATTCCTGGCGCAGATAGAGAGTGTCAACGGGGTGATCCGGCTGGATGATGCCCGTGCGGCGTTCTGGGAAGGCGCAGAGCCGCCGCCGTGGGCCGCCGACTGGGGTTGGGACACTTATGGCGCCTGGAGCGCGTTCGGCGTCCCGGCCGCGGACGGGGGCCGGGTCACCCAGCGCCTGCGTTGGATCGCTCCCGGGCGCTGTCGGATGGGCTCGCCGCCGGACGAGCCGGGACGCCGGGACGACGGAGGCCCGCGCCGCCAGGTGACCATTGCCGACGGCTATTGGTTATTCGACACGCCTTGCACCCAGGCGCTCTGGGCGGCGGTGATGGGCGAGAATCCGAGCCGGTTCAAGAGCCCGGATCGGCCAGTCGAGCAGGTGAGTTGGAAGGATGTGCAGCGGTTTCTCGCGCGGCTCAACGCCCTGGTGCCCGGGCTCGAGCTGGCGCTGCCGAGCGAGGCCCAATGGGAACATGCCTGCCGAGCCGGGACTGAGACGGCCCTGTATGCGGGACCGATCGCGATCCTGGGGGCAAACAATGCCCCAGCGCTGGACCCCATCGCCTGGTATGGCGGCAATAGCGGGGTCGGTCTTGAGCTGGCGAACGGGTACGACTCGTCCGCGTGGCCCGAGCAGCAGTATCCTCATCCCAGGTCCGGAACCCATCCGGTTGCCCGGAAACAGCCGAACGCCTGGGGTCTGTACGACATGCTTGGCAATGTGCAGGAGTGGGTCGCCGACCCGTGGCATCCCGACTACCAGGGTGCGCCGGCAGACGGCTCGGTCTGGGCGTCCACCGACGCTGGCGCGGCCCGGGTGGTCCGCGGCGGTTCCTGGAGCTCCGACGCGCGCGACTGCCGTTGCGCCGTCCGCAGCAGGTACGCGCCCGCTGACCGTGACGATTACCTTGGCTTCCGTTGCGCCCGAGTTCAGGTCAGTGAGCCAGGCAAGTCATGCAGGCCGGCAGCGGAGCGTGCGAGCCTGCTGTCGCCCGGCCCGCGCAGCGGAGGGGGCCGGGCGGCAGCAGAATCGGCAACCCCCGCGGGTGAGGCGGTGCCGGGGCCGGTCGTGCTGCGCCTCGACCAGCACGGCACCGCCGCGGTGGCGCTGCCGCGGGTCCCGCGCATCGAGATCCTCACCGATCGCGAGCGGCTGACGCTGCGCCGGATCCCCCGGCCGGACTGGGCCGGCGCCATGGGCCGCGACCGCTATGGCCTGTGGGCCGAGATCGCGGTGGCACCTGAGGGTAACGCGAGCCCTGAGCCGGTCATCCAGCGTCTGCGCTGGTGCCCGCCGGGCCGCTTCCTCATGGGTTCACCGCCGGATGAGCCCGGACGCCGGTCGGCTGAAGGCTCGCAACACCCGGTAACCATCGCTCAGGGCTTCTGGCTCTTCGATACCCCCTGCACCCAGGCGCTCTGGGAGGCGGTCATGGGCGAGAACCCCAGCCGGTTCAAGCATCCGGATCGGCCGGTCGAGAAAGTGAGCTGGACGGACACACAGGGGTTCCTGGAACGGCTCAACGGATGGGTCCCCGGGCTCGCTCTGGTGCTCCCTACCGAGGCCCAGTGGGAACACGCCTGTCGGGCCGGGACCGCGACGGCACTGTACAGCGGTCCGATCGAGATCCAGGGCGAGCGCAATGCCTCAGCGCTGGACCCCATCGCCTGGTATGGCGGCAACAGCGGGGTCGATTACGACCTTGATGAGGCCCACCCAACGACCGGCGATTCCTGGAAGGAGATGCAGTACGAGACCAAGCGGGCCGGAACGCGCCGAGTCAAGACCAAGCAGCCCAATGCCTGGGGCCTTTACGATATGCTTGGCAATGTGTGGGAGTGGTGCGCGGATAGGATGCGTGACTACGCGGCGCAGCCGGCGATCGACCCAATCGGTTCGCTGGAGACCGGCGCGAACCGGGTGGCCCGCGGCGGTTCCTGGGTCTCCCGCGCGCGCGACTGCCGTTGCGCCTCCCGCGGCAGGGGCGCGCCCGGCGACCGTAATATCTACCTGGGTTTCCGTTGCGCCCGAGTTCAGGAGGCGTGAGCCCGGCCGGCAGGTCAGGAGGGAGCGGAGCACCGCGCGCCCGGCAGGACCCGGCCCGCGGTAGCGGATCAGGCCGGGTCGTGCCAGGCGCGCGGTGCGTAGCGGGGCCGCGGAATGCCCGGCGGTCAGATCCCGATCCCCGGCGTCGCTCCGTCGGTGGCTGCGTCGGGAGTTGATAACATCCTCCAGTGCGGCGCGAGTGGAATTCGTAAAAAATTGATTTGCAACAGTATCGGCCGTGGAAGGAGGTGAGCGGTGGAGGCGCTGAAACTCAAGACCCTCGATGACCTGCTTCTGTCGCCCGACGAACGGGTCGAGCTGATCGGCGGCGAAATCGTGCGTCGGCCGATGGCGCGGTTCGCCCATGCCGCCGCCCAGGGTAACCTGCGCGGTGAGTTGCACCCGCTCGTCCGCGGTGCCGGCCCCGGCGGCGGTTGGTGGTTCGCGACCGAGGTCAGCGTTGCCTATGAGGTCCACGACTGTCCGTCCCATGACTTGGCCGGCTGGCGTCGGGAGCGGTTGCCGCGGTTGCCGGATGGGGTGATCGAACTGCCGCCGGACTGGGTCTGCGAGATCGTCTCCCCCGGTCACGAGACGAAGGACACACGGTACCTGCCGCTGCTGCTCAAGCGCCACCGGGTGCCCTTTTATTGGTTGATCTGGCCGGAGGAGCGGACGCTGGTGGCCTATGCACTGGACGACGGGGACTGGCGCGTGATCGCGACCCTGAAGGACCGGGACCGCGCCCGCATCCCGCCTTTCGAGGCCATCGAGCTCGACCTGGCCGAGCTGCTCGCGGACGGATAGCCGCGTCCCCGATGTCCCCCCGTGTTCACTGCACTTCTGCGTGCGCTACCGCACGGACTTGATCAGGCCGTTGTCGTCTCGTACCTGATGATTCGCTGACAACCCCGCACAGGCCGCAATCAGGCGTCCTCTGCTAGCCTGGCATCCGGTCGCGATCAGTTGCGCCGGCTCCCGACCTGGCCGCCTGACCTTCTAAGCGGCCTTGTGTCGGCGCGTGCCGCGCTGCCGACTGGCTGCGGTCACGGCCGCTGTCGATTGCCGAGAGGATTAAGCGGGGCGCAGGTCTCGCGGGATACGCATCATGTCAAACGCAACGCTGGTACTGCTCATCACCATGGCCATCCTGGCCCAGGTGGCGGCCGTCGGCCTGTTCGGGTGGCAGCGCCGGCGCACCAGACTTCAGCAACTGAATCTGTCAGGCGGGGCGGCGGGAGCTGAGGTCAGGCCGGCTCTGGCTTTGTCCAGGCAGATCCCTGACGCTGAACCTGCGTTGGTTGCGGCGGGTGTGTCCCCTGCGGCTTGGTCCGGCTATCGGGAGTTCCGGATCGACCGGCGCGTCGTCGAGGACGAAGGCGGGGCCGTTTGTTCTTTCTACCTGGTCCCCACCGATGGTGATGGTGGGACTCTGCCGCCTTATCGGCCCGGTCAGTATCTCACCTTCCGGCTCGACGTGCCTGACCCGGCCGGCGGTTCGCCTAAGACCCTGGTGCGGTGCTATTCATTGTCGGATCGGCCGCGCACTGATTACTACCGCATCTCGGTCAAGCGGGTCCCGTCGCCCTCGGGTCGGTCGGATCTGCCGCCGGGCGTCATTTCGAACTACCTTCATGACCAACTCCAGGAAGGCGCCACGCTCTGGGCGCGCGCCCCGGCCGGTCACTTTTCTCTGACCGAGGACGGTGCTGTTCCGATCGTGCTGATCGGCGGCGGAATTGGCATTACGCCGCTGCTCTGCATCCTGAGCACCTTGACCCATCGGGCCGATCCGCGCGCGATCTGGCTGTTCTATGGCGTTCGCAATGGCGCCGAGCACATCATGAAGGAACATCTGGAAGGGCTGAGCCAGGCCCACCCGAATGTTCATCTCCAGGTGTGCTATTCGGAGCCCCGGCCTGACGATCGCTTGGGGACGGATTATCAGCATCAGGGCTTCGTCAACCTCGAGTTGCTGCGGCGGACCCTGCGGTTTGGCCGCCATGAATTTTATGTCTGCGGCCCACCGGCGATGATGGAGTCCCTGGTGCCCGCCCTTCAGGTTCAGGGCGTGGCGTCGGAGGACATCCACTACGAATCGTTCGGACCGGCATCTTTGAACCAGCGTCAGGTGCCGAATACGGTGGTGGTGATCAACCCGGTCGCCGTGCGCTTCAGCGGCTCCGGAAAGACCGTCGTCTGGGACGGTTGCGCCGGCTCGCTGCTGGACTTCGCCGAAAGCCAGGGCATTCCCGTCGATTCGGGTTGTCGGGCCGGCAGTTGCGGCACCTGTGAGACGCGGATCGAGGCCGGTGAGGTGGAGTATCGGCAGCAGCCGGATGCGGATCTCAAGCCAGGCCATTGTCTGCTCTGCATTTCGACCCCGAAGACCGATCTAACCCTGGCTTTATAGAGTCCAAGATGAATCGTTCCATTCTTCGTAAGGAAGTCCTGCCGTTCGTTCTGATGTTCGGGTCGCTGATCGTCGCGACCGCGATCACCGATGCCTTATTGCACGCGTACGGCCTCTATTGGATCGGCCGTTATCTGGGCATCCCCGGAACCATCCTGATCCTGCTGTCGTTTTTCTATTCCATGCGCAAGCGCAAGCTGATCCACTCCGGTAACCCGAAGACGCTGCTGCAACTGCACGAGGTCTTGACCTGGGTGGGGGCGTTGATGATCCTGGTCCACGCCGGTGTCCATGTCTACGCGATCCTGCCCTGGTTGGCGCTGCTGGCCATGCTGGTCACCCTGGCCAGCGGAATGACCGGACAGTTTCTGCTCGGCCGCTCACGCCGCCAATTGAGCGAAAAACGGGAGTTCCACACCCGGCACGGGGATAGCGCGGCCGAGGTTGACCGGGAAGTCTTTTGGGATGCGGTGACGGTGGACGTCATGAAGCAATGGCGGACGGTGCATTTCCCCATCACGCTGGCCTTCGGCGTCTTGGGGCTTGCGCACATTCTCAGCATCTTTCTTTTCTGGCAATGGCAATGAATAAGCGGGCCGTCTTCTTTCTGGTTGCCGCCAATCTGGTGGTCCTGTTGCTGATTGCGGTGGTTTGGCCTGAGCACATGGTCGCGCCCGGTCAGGTCATGCCGGCCCACCGGGCCTTTGCGACGGACTGCTTTGCTTGCCATCAGCCCTTCATCGGCAGCACGCCCAGTCAGTGTGTCAAGTGCCACCAGCCGACTGAGATCGGTCTGGTGACCACCAAGGGTCTGTCGATCGCCAACGAGCGGAAGTTTCCCGCGTTCCATCAGGACTTGACCGAGCAAGACTGTGTCGCCTGTCACAGCGACCACAAGGGCGTGCAGGTCTTTCACCCCATCGGCCGGTTCTCCCACGGACTGCTGAAAGTCGCCCGCCGCGATCAGTGCAGTGGCTGTCATCAGGCCCCGCTGGACACCATGCATCAAGGCGTCGTCGGCAACTGCGGTCAGTGCCATGCCCAAGCGGCCTGGACCCCCGCGACCTTCGACCACGCGAGCCTGTTCAGTCTCACGGGTGACCACGAGGCCGCCTGTAATACCTGCCATGTCGGCAACGACTACAGTCGTTATACCTGCTACGGTTGTCATGAGCACACCCGTTCCGGAATTCGCGAGAAACATCTGGAGGAGGATATCCGTGACTACGAGAACTGCGTCGAGTGCCACCGGGGCGGCGATGCCGAGGACGCTGAGCATGCCGACGGGCGTCGGGACGGTCGGGAGGCCGGCGAAGGCGACGATCACGCGGACAAACATGCACGGGAGAACCACGACTCCGGGGAGCAGGACGATGATGACGACTGATCGGCTGGTCCGCTGAGTGCCGGTGCCGGCGCCTTGCCGTCGGCAGATCGGCGACGGACGGCCCCAGCGTTATGGTTCTATAGTGTGAGTTTGAATCCTTGGGTGGCCCCGGTCCGCGTAGCGGACACGAGCGGCCAGCCGGACGATGCACCACGAGATTGACGAAGGCGAACTATGAAGTACTTGACCCGCACCTTGACTCTAACCCTTACTCTGGCAGCCGCGGCCCCGCTGCTGAACGCACAGACGGCCAATCAGCCGCCACGCGGCCCCATGCCGTTCACGGCGTTCGATCAGGACGGCAATGGCGTCGTCACCCAGCAGGAGTTCGAGACGACCCACGCGCAACGCATGGCCGCGCGGGCGGCGGCCGGTGCCCCGCTGCGCGGGGCAGCCAATGCACCGACCTTTGCGGAGTTCGATCTGAATGGCGACGGCAAACTCATGCCGGATGAGTTCGCCCAGGCGCAGCAGGTGCGTATGCAGGGACGCGGGATGGGGCCGGGGGCGGGCGGCGGCATGGGACCTGGACCTGGTGCCGGTCCCGGCATGGGGATGGGTGGACCCGGCATGGGAATGGGACCCGGCATGGGCCGCAACATGCCATCCTTCGCCGACTTCGACCTGAACGCGGACGGTAGCCTCACCGAACAGGAGTTCAACGAGGCGAAGGGCAAGCGCATCCAGGAGCGGGCGCAACAAGGCTATGCGATGCGTAACCTGGCCAATGCCCCGACCTTCGGCGCCATCGACAGCAACAGTGACGGCCGGGTCGATCCCCAGGAGTTCACCGCGGCCCAAACCCAGCATCGGCAGCAAGGGATGCCGCCGCGTTGAATGGGTTCGTCGCCTGGCCGGTTCCGTGGTTCGCGATGGGGTGGACGGTTACGCCTGACCGAACCGCGCATTGCCCATCCGGCGGGTGATTCCCTTCAACTGCTATGCGCGTCCTGATCGTCGAAGATGATCCGCTGTTGGGGGCGGGGCTGCGCACCGGGCTGGCCCAGGACGGCATTGCGGCAGATTGGGTGCGGGCCGCGGAGCCCGCCCTGCATGCCCTGAGTCTGGAGCACTTCGACCTGCTGATCCTGGACCTGGGTCTGCCCGGTCGCGACGGGCTCTCGCTCTTGCGTGAGATCCGACGCGCGGGCTCGGTCCTGCCCGTGCTGATCCTCACCGCCCGCGATGCCATCGCCGACAAGGTCTCCGGCCTGGATGCGGGGGCCGATGACTATCTGGTCAAGCCGTTCGATCTCGACGAACTGAGCGCGCGGTTGCGGGCGCTCGCTCGCCGTGGTCGTGGTCATCCCTCACCGGTGATGCAGGTCGGGGACCTGGCCCTGGATACCTCTCAGCGCGCGGCGACCTTGGGTGGGCAGGCGCTGTCGCTTTCCCCGATGGAGTACACGCTGTTGGAGGCCCTGATCGCAAACCCCGACCGCGTGGTCACGCGCGCCCGACTTGAGGCCGCGGCTCGCGGCTGGCAGGGCGAAGTCGAGAGCAACTCGCTGGAGGTGCATATCCATCACCTGAGGCGCAAACTCGGCCGGGAGCGGATTCTCACGGTGCGCGGGGTCGGCTACCAACTGGTCTGCGCCCCAAGCGTATGACGTCGATTCGCCGACGCCTGCTGCTTGCGCTGCTGGGCATCTGGGTCATGGTCTGGGTCGCGGTGGCCCTGATTTCGCTTGATCGATCGGGTCATGAGATCGCGGAACTCCTGGATGCCCAGTTGGCGCAGACGGCCCGGGTGCTGCATGAACTGACCCTGGTCGGCCCTTTGTCCGTCGCCGCTGCTGCCCCCCAAAAACTGTCGCCCGTGGGTCATCCCTATGAGTTCAAGTTGAGTTTCCAGCGCTGGCAAGGGGATCGACTCATCGCCAGTTTTGGTGCCGCACCAGCGCAGCCCCTGGCGCCGACCACCGGGTTCTCGGATCAGTCCCTTGGTGGGGCTCAGTGGCGGGTTTTTGGTCTTCCCGGCGCCCGGCCTGGAGAGGTCGTGTTCGTCGCTCAGAATTATACGATCCGCCAGGAGATGATCCGGTTTCTGACGATCCACGCATTGCAGCCCATTCTGTGGTCGCTGCCCTTGACGGTGTTCCTTATCTGGTGGGCGGTGAGCGATGGCCTGCGCCCGTTGCAGCGGGTTGCCCGCGACATCGGACGGCGTTCGGCCGAGCGCCTGGAACCGATCGATGGGCAGAGTGTCCCGACGGAGATCCGACCGCTGACCGAGGCCCTGAACGGCTTGATGGAACGTCTGGATCAGACCCTGGCCACCGAGCGGCGCTTTGCCGCCGATGCCTCGCACGAGCTGCGTACCCCGTTTACGATCATCCGCACCTACGCCCAAATCGCTCAGCGCAGCACCGCACCGGATGAGCGCAGCGCGGCGCTCGAGCAACTGATCCAGGGCGTGGATCGCGCAACCCATCTGATCGCGCAACTCTTGACGCTGGCGCGCCTCCAGGACGACGAACATGACGTTCACCGCGTGAGTGGGCGCGGTTTCGCCTCGCTTGCCAAGGCCGCGACTCGCGTGGTCACTGACCGCCAGGCCGCCGCGGGTGCGCGGACGATCGGCTTGACCGCCGTGCTGCCGGACGCCGATCCCTGTGTGGTTCCGGTCCCGGCGGCGGTCCTGGAGGTGCTGGTCGGCAACCTGATCGAGAACGGGATCAAGTACACGCCCCCCGGAGGTCAGGTCCGGGTCGCGGTCCTCCGGCAGCGCGAGCACCTGCTGTTGCGGGTGATTGACTCCGGTCCCGGTATCCCGGTAGGCGACCGGCAACGGGTCTTCGACCGCTTCTACCGACCCGCCGGGCAGCCCGAGCCTGGCGTGGGGCTCGGACTCGCCATCGTGCGGCGTCTCAGCGACCGTTACGGTATCGAGATCGCCTTGGGCGAGGGCGAGGACGGGGCGGGGCTGCGCGTGGATCTGATCTTCCCCGCGCCTGCCGGAGTCAAACCACATGCTCCGTTGGGCTTAAGGATCTCTTAAGGCGTCTGGTGGTAGCGTTGGTGCGACAGCCGGCCTTGCCCGACACCGACCGCTGGTCTTGTTGGGCTCATCTTCAGGAGGACTTGTCCGGTGATCCACGGAGGTTCCAGCCCGCACCTGAATGAGAGGAGTCCCCCATGACGACCCCCAAACCGTCGCGCGTCCAGCGCGCACCACGAACAGCACAACAGCGATCCCGGTGGCGCCCATGGAGCTTGAGTCTCCTGATTGCGATACTCTGCCTGGCGGGGCTTGCTCCGGTCTGGATGCAGACCGCGGCCGCGGCCGTTCTCAGCATCAGCAGCGCGGCTTGGAGTAACCAAAATACCTTGGTTCGGGTCATTGGGGCGGGTACGCCACGGACGCGAGTGACGCTGGTCAACGCGTACAACCCAGCCCAGATCTTGGGTAACGTCACCAGCACTTCGACCGGCGCCTGGAACATCGCCGCCAGGCAACCAAGCCCCGTTCCCTGCCGGGTGCGTGTCATCCAGGCGGACGGGCAGACAGCCGAGCGCAATGTCAGCAGCGCACCGTCCACCTGTGCACCCAAGGCGCCGAGTAATATCGCTCCGACCGCCAATGCCAATGGCCCCTACAGCGGCACCACGGGCATCGCCGTGACCTTCAGCAGCGCCGGCTCCAGCGATCCGGACGGCACCATCGCCGCTTACGCCTGGACCTTTGGTGACAACACCAGCAGCACCCAGGCCAATCCCAGCCATGTTTACGCGGCGGCCGGCACCTATACCGTTTCCCTCAGAGTCACGGATAACGGGGGCGGGACCTCGGCCGCGTCCACCACCACCGCGACCATCACGGCACCGCTCGCCTGCACCGCGCCGATCGCGGAGCATTGCAGCATCACGGCCTATACCGGACCCGCGGTGTGTGTTGCCTGCCATGAAGGCGAGGCGCGTGATATGCACGGTTCGGTCCACTACCAGCAGGGCGGCGCCTTCCCCAATGTCACCAATATCCCGACCAACTTCGCGGCGGCCGGCGAGCGGCCGGCCAAGGCGGCGGGCGACCTGGTGGCGACCGGCATGAATACCTACTGCGGCACCCACGAGAACTCTCCGCGCTTCACCTGCGCCGGTTGCCATGTGGGCAATGGGCGCTTCCCCATGGCGCAGTCGCTCTTTGAAGACTTGCCCGTCGGGTCCGCGCAGGCCAATGTCCAACTGGCGAACATCGACTGCCTGATGTGCCATCAGGAGGTCTACAAGCGCTTCCCGGACTGGACCGCCGGTGGGCAGGGCTTCAGTAGCTTCAGCCTGCTCAATCTGACCGAGGACGCCGCGGGCAACCTGGTTCGCTCCGACGGCGACACCGTGGTGCGCACCGGGTTCCAGGGCATCCCGAACGTCAGCCTGGCCGGCGACTTCCTGTTCAAACCGGCCGGCAGCGACACGCTCCCCGCGGCGGTCCCCATGACCCCGATGCCGCTGACCACCCTGGCGGCGGCGCAAAACGTCCACGCCACCACCCGTCAGTCCTGCCTCAACTGCCATGCCGGGGCAGCCGGGGCCGATGGTGCCAAACGCGGCGATCTGTCGAAGGAGAACATCAATCCAACGGTCACGGTGGACCTGCATATGAGCCGGGCGGGCGCCGACCTGACCTGCTCCGATTGCCACAACGCGACCGGTGCCAATGGCGAAAGCCACCGGGTGCGCGGACGCGGTCTCGATCTGCGGGCCAACGACGTGCCCGAGCGCTTTACCTGCGAGACCGGCGGTTGTCATTCAAGCCGCCCCCATGGCGATTACAGCGCCACCACCGGCTCCAGCAAAGACAAGCACGCTATGAAAGAAGCACTGGGGCAAGCTGGCACGTAACGACAGCACCAATAGCTTCGTCGGACACTCCACCTTCGAGTTCTTCCGCACCGGCAGCTTCTGCCGCGCGGTCGCGGTGGGTCTGGGTTTGGACGAACCGAACGCGGCGACCAGCACGGTCTGCGGTGGTGTCCCCGGTGCGCTGGAAATGCCGCCCCGCACGACCACGGTTCCGGTCTTTACCTACCAGACCATCAACCACGGGGTCGAGCCCGAGGACAACGCGCTGGGCGGGGAGAACGCGGGCTGCGGCTCCTGCCATGCCGCGCTCACCGGCGGACCGGCGCGGATGGTTATGAAGGATCTGGGCTATGGGTTGCGCACCGCTCCGAGCGCCGTCATCGGCACCCGCGTGACCACACTCAACGGCAATTTGGATGCCATCTGTGGTCAGTGCCACAGCAACAAAACCGAGGGCCGCGCCTTCGGCTCGGTGCACAACCGTCACGTGCAGGACAAGAAGAAGGACTGCGCCGCCTGCCACAACTTCACGCGGCCGGAGCGTGCCTTGAGTCTGAGTCGAAACTGATCGTCCTTCCCTGAGCCTGCCGCCCCCGGTCCTCCGGGGGCTTTTTTTGAGCGGACGGGCATGGTCACCCTATCCCTGGTCAGCCACGGCCGCCCTGCATTACCATCCTGCTGCTTGAGCATCGCCGTGCCTTTGTGGTCAACGGCGCCATCCACCCACGCGAAGCAGCCCTATGAAGTTTACCGTCGAGGAGTTCCGAGCCTGGCCTCACAAGTGTGTCACCCTGCTCGGCATGTCCGGGGTCGGCAAGACTTTTCTGTCCGCCCTGCTGCGGCGCAGCGACTGGTTCCACTATTCCGGTGACTATCGCATCGGCACCCGTTATCTGGACGAGCACATCCTCGACCTGATCAAGGCCCATGCCATGCGCGATCCCTTCCTGCGCGATCTGCTGCGCAGCGACTGGATCTTCATTCGTAACAATATCAAGGTAAATGACCTGGGGCCGGTCCTGAGTTTCGTCGGCAAGCTTGGTAACCCGGAACTCGGCGGCTTGCCGCTCGCCGAGTTCAACCGCCGCCAGGCGCTCTACCGCGAGGCGGAGATCGCCGCCATGTTCGACGTGCCGGATTTCATCCGCAAGGCGCAGGCGATTTACGGCTACGCCAACCTGGTCAACGACGTGGGCGGAAGCCTGTGCGAGCTGGACGAACCGCGGGTCATCTCGTTGCTCGCTCAGCACAGCCTGATCCTCTACATCCGGGTGCCCGAGGCGGATGAAATCAAGCTGATCAAACGTGCCCAAGCAGACCCCAAGCCGCTGTATTATCGGCCGGAGTTCTTGAGCGCCGCGCTTGCGGAGTACCTGCCGGCGCGGGGGCTCGAGTACGTGGCCGAGATCGATCCGGATGATTTCACCCGCTGGGTGTTTCCCCGCCTGTTCCACTCGCGGGTGCCGCGTTACGAGGCGATTGCGCGCCCCCATGGTTACACCGTCTCCTCGGAGGAAGTGGCCCTGATCCGCGACGAACAGGATTTCCTGGAACTCTTGGAACTCGCCATCGCGCGCGCGGACAGCGTGCCGACGGACGCCGGCTGATCCAGCCGGGGCTGAGCATTCACGGACGCGGTTCGTCCCGGAATCACCGCCTCCAGACCTGAGTCGATCCCCTTCAGTGAGCCGCCGCCATGCCGATCGTTGCCCATAACGCACTTCCCACCTTCAGCCACCTGCGGGCTGCCGGTCACCAGATCCTGGACCCGGTGCGGGCCGCTCAGCAGGACATTCGGGAACTGCACATCGGCCTGCTGAATATGATGCCCGACGCCGCACTGGAGGCGACCGAGCGTCAGTTCTTCCGGCTCATCGGACACAGTAATCAGATCGCCCAGTTCTACGTGCACCCCTTCACCCTGGATGCCTTGGCGCGGGCGGAGCCGGCGCGCGCCCATATCCAGCGTTACTACAGCACCTTCGAGCGGATCCGCTCCGAGGGGCTGGACGCGCTGATCATCACCGGCGCCAATGTAACCGGTCCTGATCTCTCTACCGAACCCTTCTGGGGGCCGCTGATCGAGGTCGTCGACTGGGCTTGGAATAACGTCAGTTCCACCCTGTGCTCCTGTCTCGCGACCCATGCGGTGCTCCAGTTTCGCTACGGTCAACGCCGGGAGCCGCTGGGCGAGAAACGGTGGGGGGTCTTCCCGCATCGGGTGGTCAATCGTGCCCACCCCTTGGTCGGCAATGTCAACACCCTGTTCGACGTTCCCCACTCGCGTTTCAATGAGATCAGCCGCGCCCAGTTCGACGCTGCCGGATTGCGGGTGCTGGTGGAGGGCGAGCGGGCCGGGGTCCATTTGGCGGTCAGCGCCGACGGCATTCGTCAGGTCCTCTTCCAGGGACACCCCGAGTACGACACCATCTCCCTGCTCAAAGAATACAAACGCGAGGTCAACCGCTTCGCGGCCGGCGCGCGGCGCGACTATCCACCCTTCCCTGAGGGTTACTTCACCGTGCAGTCCCAAGCCATTCTCGATGAGCACGCGCAGCGCGTCCGCGCCGCCCTGGCCGCCGGCCGCGAACCGCCGCGCCTGCCCGAGGACCATATCGTCTTCCGTCTCGACAACACCTGGCACGATACCGCGGAGGGCGTGATCGGCAACTGGATGGGCTTGGTTTATCAGATCACTCACAGTGACCGGTGCTTACCCTTCATGGACCATGTGAACCCGGCCGATCCGCTGGGGTTGGGGTGGAATCGGGCTCCGGCCTGAGGATCACGCGCCGGGTTTGCGCATCCGGAGGAGCGCATCCCATGGGATCTGTCGTCGAACTGTATGAAGCCTTGGCCAGTGCGCCGGACGAGCGCGCCCGGGCGCGAGTGATTGCCGCGGCCTTTGAGCGTCTGGAAGAGCGGTACCCGCACCTGCCTGACCTCGTCACCAACCAGCAGTTGCGTGAGACCGAACTGCGGCTTCAGAAAGAGATCGAGCAAGTGCGCGCGGATCTCACGTTGCAGGTCGAGCGATTGCGCGGCGAGGTCAAAACCCACATCGAGCAATTACGCGGCGAAGTGACGACCACCATTGAGCGCAGCCGCAATAGCCTACTGCTGTGGCTGATTCCGCTGATGTTTGCTCAGGTCGGCGTGATGGCCGCGCTGGTCAAATTGTTGTGAGTGATTTTTCGCTGCGTTTGGCTTCGCTCAGTTCGGCCGTCCCCTACCCGCGATCTGGGCCACGTCCTGGGCCTCGAAGTCGATGCCGACGGGGAGGCCCGGATTGAGGCTGATGGCATAGCCGATGCCAAGCTTTTCCAGTATCCAGGTGAAGTCCGCGACCAGACCGCCGCCGTAGCCCGGATAGTCCTTGACGAAGCCCTTGGCCCGCTCCGGGCTGGTGAAGAGGACCAGGATCTCGTTGCCGTCCTCCCCGGTGAGCTTGAGCGGTTGGGCGGCTTGCTGAGTCTGGAGTCCGCCGATCTGGTGTTTCTCATAAACGGGCATGAAGACCTCCGAACCCACCAGGGTCGCGATGAATTCCTCGGGCGGGATCTGGCCTTCCTGAGCGGCGATGAGTCGGCGTTCGAGTGCGTTCTGGGGGGTGAAGTCGTCTGGCATGGGGCGGTCCGGTGGGTGAGTGACCGGGCAATGCTTGGGGTTGGGGCGGCAAACTCAAGGTGAGGACTCGAACCCGGACTTCGGCCGTATTCGCCGTGCTGCCGGCCGCGCGGGCGCGACAGCCGCGGATCCGCGGCTTTCCTGTGACGCCGGTCGCAGTTCAAAGGAGTCATCCTTGAGGGACCGGGGGGAGTCGTTCAGACTCATAGGGTCGGGCGGGGCCAGGGTGTGCAGTGCCCCTGATAGACGCCTGAGCCCGCGAACAATCATAAGAATGGGTGCCTCCATGAATTCCGATCGACGCGTTTTTCCCGCCCGCCGTGTGGCGTCCCGAAGTCGGTCGGAAGCCCCTCGTGCGCCCGCCGTCGCGGTGCCGGCAGCACCCGGGGCGCGGCCATGACCGCCTCGCTCGAACGGCCGCACCCACGCGAAGCGCGCGCCGCACCGCCCCCCGCCTTGCTCGCGCTCTACCAGATTCGTGATCAGGTCATCGCGCCCGAGCTGCGCCTCGCCATGCTGCGTGACCTGAAGGATGAGGTCGAGGCGATCCAATCCGTTGGTCCCCGGTCCGGTTTCTGTACCGGGCGGCCCCGTGACGCGGGGGTGTTCACCCCGTCGGCCCGGACCGCGAACCAGGCTCCGGCCCTGACCGGGTCGCTCACCCCGGAACAGCGCGTGATCTGCTCCTGGCGCGGGAATCTTCAGCGCCTCTTGGTGGATCTGGGGCAGCCCCGTTATGCCGGCCATGCGAGCTTCGGGGTCTATCGCGAGTGGGTGCTGCGGCAACTCCTCAAAGGGTTGGGGAATGCGGTGGAGTCTGCTGTCCGCACCGGGGAGTCGGCGCTGCCCGGAACCTGGAAGTCCTTGCACGATCTGTTCGTCTATCTCGACGGCCGGGACGAATTGGGCGGCACGGCCGCTCCCGGGCGCGCCGGTTTCCATCCGGAGGTTGATTACAAGCGGTTGCTGCTGATGGGTGCCCTGGCTGAATATGTCCGCGCCGCGTGGATTCTCGAGGCGATTGGTCCCAGGCTGCGTGAATGGGCGTTCGACTCCCAGGTGCGGCCCGATGTGCGCGTGGTGGGGGAGTCGGCGCTGCTGCGGCTCACGCTGAGTGAAGACGCCCCGCCGCGCCATGCGCGTCCAGGGGATGCGCAGCCGTACAACGGCTGGGTTCTGGAGCCGGCCCAAGCCTACACCGATTACTTGGCCGGCTTTGCGCTGCGTGCACGTCGCAAACCCGTCTGGGTGAAGTCCTGATCGTCTGAAGCGGGGTTGTCGGCCATACCGAGGGTACCTCCGGGTACGTCAGTCCGATGCCCGGCCGCGCGCCGCGGTGCATCGCGCGTCCGGCTGCTTCGGTTATCATCGCGACTCTGCCATCCTCTGGTCCTGCTCATCGATTGGGAGCCCACCATGCTCGTCCTGCGCGGAGCCCCGGCGCTCCCGGATTCTCGACTCAGTAAGCTCGCGGGGCTGATTGCCGCGGTGCTCGGCAGGCCCGTGACCTTGTATGCTGAGTTCGTGCACTTCGCCGATCTCGATCGGCCGCTGGATCCCGCCCAACTTGGAGTTCTGGAACGCTTGCTGAGCTACGGCCCGAGTCTGCCGGGTCAGGCACCGGTCGGACAATTGATCCTGGTGGTCCCCAGACCCGGGACCATTTCGCCCTGGTCGTCGAAGGCGACGGATATCGCGGCCAATTGCGGGCTCGCGGCGGTACGCCGGCTGGAGCGGGGGACCGCCTTCTACCTGGACTTCGATCAGCCGCCCATGGCCGCGGCGGACCGCGCGCGGGCGGCAGCCGTGCTGCACGATCGTATGACGCAGACCGTCCTGGACGATCCGGCGGATGCGCAGCGCCTGTTCGCCCAGACGGCTCCGCGCCCCCTGACGCGGGTGGATCTGCGCGTCGGCGGACGCGCCGCCCTGGTGCGCGCCAACGGCGAACTCGGCCTGGCCCTGTCCGACGACGAGATCGACTATCTGACGGCGAGCTTTCTGGCGCTCGCCCGGGATCCGACCGATGTGGAGCTGATGATGTTCGCCCAGGCGAACTCGGAGCACTGCCGCCACAAAATCTTCAACGCGGACTGGACCATCGACGGGCTGCGTCAGTCACACTCGCTGTTTCGGATGATTCGCCACACCACCGAGTCGGCGCCTGCCGGCGTGCTCTCCGCGTACCGCGACAATGCCGCGGTGATGGTGGGGTGGGACGGGCGGCGCTTCCTGCCGGACCCGCAGACCGGGGTCTACGGTGAGCACGAGGAACCCATCCATATCCTCATGAAGGTGGAGACGCACAACCACCCGACCGCGATCGCGCCGGACCCGGGGGCCGCCACCGGCGCGGGCGGCGAGATCCGCGATGAGGGCGCCACCGGGGTCGGCGCCCGGCCCAAGGCCGGTCTGTGCGGGTTTTCGGTTTCCAATCTGCGCATTCCGGGTTTCGAGCAGCCCTGGGAGCAGGACCACGGGCGGCCCGAGCGGATCTGCTCGGCGCTGGAGATCATGCTCGACGGGCCCATCGGGGCCGCCGCCTTCAATAACGAGTTCGGGCGGCCGAATCTGGCCGGCTATTTCCGGACCTATGAACAATCGGTGCCGGGGCCGGACGGTGCTCCGGAGCCGCGCGGCTACCACAAACCGATCATGTTGGCGGGCGGAATCGGCAACATCCGCGCCGAGCACATCGCCAAGCGGCCGGTGCCGGCCGGCACACCCGTGGTGGTGCTCGGCGGACCGGCGATGCTGATCGGCCTGGGCGGCGGGGCAGCGTCCAGCATGAGTTCGGGCAGTTCGGCCGCGGATCTGGATTTCGCCTCGGTGCAGCGTGCCAACCCGGAGATGGAGCGTCGGTGTCAGGAGGTCATCGACCGCTGCTGGGCCCGCGGCGAGGCCAACCCCATCCTGTTCATTCACGACGTGGGCGCCGGGGGGCTGTCCAACGCCCTGCCGGAGCTGGTGCACGACGCCGGGCGCGGCGGCCGTTTCGAACTGCGCCTGGTGCCCAATGCCGAGCCGGGCATGACACCGATGCAGATTTGGAGCAACGAGGCCCAGGAGCGCTATTGTCTGGCGATCGCCGCCGAGCAGTTGGAGACCTTCAAGGCCATCTGCGAACGTGAGCGGTGTCCCTACGCGGTCGTCGGTGAGGCGCTGGCGAGCGACCATCTCAGCCTGACGGACGCGCATTTCGGCGATGCCCCCATCGACCTGCCCATGCAACTGCTGTTCGGCAAGCCGCCGCGGATGCATCGTCAGGTGGAACGGGTGACGCCGCCGCGCACGCCGCTCGCGCTCGCGGCCATCGCCCTGGACGAGGCGATCAGCCGGGTGCTTGCGCTGCCCGCGGTGGCGGACAAGACCTTCCTGATCACGATCGGGGATCGCAGCATCACCGGCCTGGTGGCGCGCGATCAGATGGTTGGACCCTGGCAGGTGCCGGTCGCCGACTGCGCGGTCACTGCCAGCGATTATCGGGGGTTCACCGGCGAAGCCATGGCGCTGGGCGAGCGCGCGCCGCTGGCCCTGCTGGACGCCGCGGCGTCCGGGCGCATGGCGGTGGCGGAGGCCATCACCAACATCGTCGCGGCGCCCATCGCGCGGCTCGGCGATATCAAGCTGTCCGCCAACTGGATGGCCGCCGCCGGTCACCCGGGGGAGGACGCCCGACTCTACGAGACGGTCCGTGCCGTCGGCCTGGAGCTCTGTCCGGCACTCGGGATCAGCATCCCGGTGGGCAAGGATTCCATGAGTATGAAGACGGTCTGGTCCGGGCCTGATGGCGCGGCGCGCTCCATGACCGCGCCCCTGTCGCTGATCTGCTCGGCCTTCGCCCCGGTGACCGATGTGCGGGCCGTGCTGACCCCGCGGTTGCGCACCGATCAGGGGGACACGGACCTGATCCTCATCGATCTGGGGCAGGGCCGGAATCGGCTCGGCGGCTCCGCGTTGGCGCAGGTCTACGCGCAGCTTGGCGATCCGCTCGGCGATGGCGTACCGGATCTCGATGACCCGGACCTGTTGCGGCGTTTCTTCAATGCGATTGAGGAGTTGCGTGCCGAGGGTCTGATCCTCGCCTATCACGACCGCTCCGACGGCGGACTCTTTGTCACCCTCTGCGAAATGGCCTTCGCCGGCCGTTGCGGGTTCGAGCTGGACCTGGCGCCGGTCGGGGCGGATGATCTGGCGGCCCTGTTCAGCGAGGAACTGGGGGCCGTGATCCAGGTCTGTCACGCCGATACCGATGAGGCCCTGCTGATCCTTTCCCAGCATGGTCTGGGGGACGACAGCTTGGTCATCGGCACTCTGGACGAGGGCGATGCGATTCGCGTCCACCGGCGTCAGACCGAGGTCTACCGCGCCACGCGGGCGAGCCTCCAGGCACGCTGGTCGCAAACCAGTCTGCGGCTGCAGGCGTTGCGCGACAATCCGGACTGCGTCGCCGAGGCGCAGGCGCGAATTGCGGCCCCGGACCCGGGTCTCAACGCCATCCTGACCTTCGATCCGGAAGACGATATCGCGTTCACCTACCTGGAACGTGGGGCGCGGCCGCCGATTGCCATCCTGCGCGATCAGGGCGTCAACGGCCAACTGGAGATGGCCGCGGCCTTCCATGCCGCCGGTTTCGCGTGTGTGGACGTGCATCTGTCCGACATCATGGCCGGGCGGATCGACCTGGCCGGTTTCCGCGGCCTGGCCGCCTGCGGCGGTTTCTCCTATGGCGATGTCCTCGGGGCCGGCGAGGGTTGGGCCAAGACCATCCTGTTCAGCGCGCGGGCACGGGATCAGTTCCAGGCCTTTTTCGAGCGGTCGGACACCTTCGCCCTGGGTGTCTGCAACGGGTGTCAGATGCTCTCCAATCTCCACGAGCTGATCCCCGGGACCGACCATTGGCCGCGGTTCGTGCGCAATCGCTCCGAGCAATTCGAGGCGCGCACCCTGCTGGTCGAGGTGCCGGACTCCCGCTCGGTGTTGTTGGCCGGCATGGCGGGCTCACGGATGCCCATCGCCGTCGCCCATGGGGAAGGCCGGGCGGAGTTTCGCGATGTCGCGCAGTTGGCGGCGGCCCGTGCCGGCGTGGCGGTGCGTTATGTGGAGAACGACGGTGCGGTGGCCGCGACCTACCCGGCCAACCCGAACGGCTCACCCGAGGGGATCGCCGGTCTCACCAGCACCGACGGCCGGGTGACGATTATGATGCCCCATCCGGAACGGGTCTTCCGCACGGTCCAGCATTCCTGGCGACCGGACGACTGGGGGCCGGACGGACCCTGGCTGCGGCTCTTCCGTAACGCGCGGGTCTGGGTTGATTGACGTCGCGATATCCCCGGTGTTACTGAGTTTAGCCGTCCACCTCCCTTTTGTACCATAAGGGCGCCCGCACGCCGATGCCCACTGCCGAAACCGTCCCCCGAGAGACCCGACCATGATCAAGGTACTCATCGTCGATGACCACGCACTGTTTCGTGCGGGGTTGCGGCTGATCCTCAAAGAGCAGGACCAGATCGAGGTGGTCGGCGAAGCCGAAAGCGGCGAGGAGGCGCTCAAGCAGGCGAAGCACCTGATGCCGGACATTTGTCTCATGGACTTGCAGATGCCCCACGGGATGGGCGGGATCGAGGCGACCCGCCGGATCTTGCGGTTGCTGCCGAGCTGCCGGGTGATCGCCTTGACCGTGCTCGGTGATGACCCCTTTCCGAGCCAACTGCGCGAGGCCGGGGCCATGGGCTATCTCACCAAAGGTTGTCCGGCCGATGAGTTGGTCAAGGCGCTGCGGTTGGTGGCCAGTGGCCGTCCGTACATCGACTCCACGGTCGCGCAGGCGCGCATGTTGGCGGATTGGCAGGGCGGGGCCGCCAGCCCTTTCACCGAGTTGTCCTCGCGGGAGTTTCAGGTCACCCTGATGATCCTGGACGGCCGCCGCACGCAGGACATCTCCGACACACTCTCGCTGAGTCCCAAGACGGTCAGCACCTATCGGCAGCGTATTTATGACAAGCTCGGCGTGCATACCGATGTCGACCTGACTCGGCTGGCCTTCCGCTATGGCCTGATCAGCGATCAGCCGAGCGGTGCTGCGACGGGTGATGGCGGCTGACTTGGATACGGAGTCGGAGCGGGTTGGCACACCCGTGGACCCGCGTGAACGGCTGGCGCAGATTCCCCAGAGCCCAGGTGTCTATCGGATGTTGGACGCCGTCGGCACCGTCCTCTATGTCGGCAAGGCCAAGAACCTCAAGCGCCGGGTCGGCAGCTATTTCAGCCGGGCGCTGAACCAGCGTCTGGTGGTCATGGTCGGCCAGATCGCGGACATCGAGGTCACCGTCACCCGCACCGAGGGCGAGGCCCTGCTCCTGGAGAGTAACCTCATCAAGACGCTGAAGCCGCGCTTCAACGTCCTGCTGCGTGATGACAAGAGCTATCCCTACATTCACCTGAGCATCCAGGATCCCTTTCCGCGCCTCGCCTTCTACCGCGGCTCGCGCAAGGGACCCGGGCGTTTCTTCGGACCCTATCCCAGCGCTGCGGCCGTGCGCGAGACCCTGCAGCTCCTGCAGCGGCTGTTTCCCGTCCGCCAGTGCGAGGACAGTTTTTACCGCACCCGTTCGCGGCCCTGCCTGCAGTATCAGATCAAGCGCTGCACCGGACCCTGTGTCGGATTGGTGAGCGAGGCGGTCTATGCGGAGGATGTCGCCTATACCATCAAGTTCCTGGACGGGCGCACCCAGGAAGTCATCGGCGAGCTGGCCACCGCGATGGAGCAGGCCGCCGCCGAGTTGGCCTTCGAGCGGGCCGCGGTCCTGCGCGACCAGATCGCGACCCTGCAGCGGATTCAGGAGCGCCAATATGTGAGCGGGGAGGGCGGCGACCTGGATATCATCGCGGCGGCCCAGGAGGGCGGCGTTCACTGTGTGCAGGTGTTCTTCATCCGCGGCGGACGCAATCTGGGCAACAAGGCGTTCTTTCCTCTGGCACCGGAGGAGACCGATGAGGGGACGCTGATCGCTGGCTTCCTCACCCAGTTTTACGCGGACAAACAGATTCCGGCCGAACTGGTCTGTTCGGCCGAGCCCGACGATCTGGAACTGCTGGAATCGGCCCTGGCGGAGCAGGCCGGGCACCGGGTCCAGATCAAGTCACGGGTGCGGGCGGAGCGCGCCCGCTGGCTGGAGATGGCGCGGGGCAACGCGTGGGTGGCGCTCAAGTCCCGGCTCGGCAGTCAGGCCGGCTATGCCCGGCGGCTCACCGCCCTGCGCGAGGCCCTGGACCTGCCGGAACTGCCGCGGCGCATGGAGTGTTTCGACATCAGCCACACCCTGGGGGAGCGCACCGTCGCCTCCTGTGTGGTGTTCGATGACGCCGGTCCGCGCACGTCCGACTACCGGCGGTTCAACATCGCGGGCATCGTCCCCGGCGACGACTATGGCGCCATGTCCCAGGTGCTGACCCGGCGCTACACGCGGGTCAAGGACGGTGAGTATCCGGTCCCGGACTTGGTGTTCATCGACGGCGGGCGGGGCCAACTGGGTGCGGCGGCGCAGGCTGTTGAGGAGCTGGGGCTGGGTGCCATCCTGTTGGTCGGTGTCTCGAAAGGACCGGACCGGCGTCCCGGTACCGAACAGCTTTGGTTGTTGGGGCAGGGGACGCCCGTTATACTCCCGGCAGATTCACCGGCCATGCACTTGGTGCAGCAGATTCGCGACGAGGCCCACCGGTTCGCGATCACCGGCCACCGCCAGCAGCGGGCCAAGGTCCGGACCGCCTCGGTTCTGGAGGAGATCGCCGGGGTTGGCCCCAAGCGTCGGCAACAACTGCTCCGGGCCTTCGGGGGGCTGCGCGGCCTGGCGCGAGCGGGGGTCGAGGACATCGCGCGGGTCGCGGGCATCAGCCGCGAACTGGCGGCGCGTATCCATGACGCCTTTCACCTGGACACCCCCGGACCCTGAGTGCGACCCCGAATGTGGAATACTCCTAACCTGCTGACCTTGCTGCGGATCGTCCTGATCCCGGTGTTCGTCGCCGTGTTTTATATCAATGCGCCCTGGGCGCCCTACGCGGCGACCATGACCTTCGGCGCGGCGGCGCTCACGGACTGGCTCGACGGCTACCTGGCGCGGCGCCTGGGTCAGACCTCGCCGCTCGGAGCCTTTCTCGATCCGGTCGCCGATAAGCTGATGGTCGCGGTGGCCTTGGTGCTGCTGGTCCAGGCGGACCCGCGGGCACTGCTCGCCTTGCCGGCCATCGTCATCATCGGCCGTGAGATCACCGTCTCGGCCCTGCGCGAGTGGATGGCTGAAATCGGCGCCCGCGCCAAGGTGGCGGTCTCGGCCGTCGGCAAGTTCAAGACCATTGCCCAGATGGTCTCCATTTGCCTGCTGTTGCTGCGTGATTCGATCCTTGGTCCGCTGGTGTATGGCTTGGGGCTGGTTCTGCTGTATGTCGCGGCGGTGCTGACCCTCTGGTCGATGGTCCTTTACCTGCGCGCCGCCTGGCCGAGTCTGTCCGGCCAGAGCACCCAGGTCACCGGGGAAGACGAAAAAAGTCGCGCATCGGGCTTGACAGGATCGAGTTAACTCGTAAAATAGCGGGCTCTAAAGCGGGAATAGCTCAGTGGTAGAGCACAACCTTGCCAAGGTTGGGGTCGCGAGTTCGAGTCTCGTTTCCCGCTCCAAATAAAAAACGGCGGCCTCCCGGCCGCCGTTTTTTTTTCTGTCCGGCGCGCCTTGAAGGCAGACGAAAATCCTTCGCGACTTGGTATGGGATTTTCCGGCAGTCGCCTGAGGCGAGAAGCCATTTCGCAGAACGCGGCCAGAACCCGCTCGGAGGCCTCATGCTTTATCTCGATATCCCAACCGCCGATGACTATGCCGATCTCGCCGCCTGGCGCGGGGACATCGGTGTCTCCCTGTTCCTGCCGACCACACCGGTGACCCTGGACACCGACGCGGACCGCATCCAGTTGAAGAATCTGGCGAAGGAAGCGATCAGCCGATTGGAGGCCGCGGGCGCGGACAAGCGACGGGTTGGCCCGCTGGCCGAGGAGCTGGACGATCTGGTCGACGACGACGACTTCTGGCGCTACCAGGCCAAGGGTCTGGTCATCTTCGCCACTCCGGACAACCTGCGCACCTATCGGGTGCCCAATACCCTCGAGCCGATGGTCAAGGTGTCCGACCGCTTCCACCTGAAGCCGCTGCTGCGCTCGACGAGCTTCTGTAATGCCGGCTACGTGCTCGCCCTGGCGGACGGCAGCGTGCGGTTGGTCGAGGTGTCCGGCGAGTTGCCGGCGGCCGCGGTTCCCGTGTCCGGAATGCCGACCGACGCCGCGGCGTCGGTAGGGAAAGCCAGTATCGCCACCCGCTCCTACAGCGGCCGCATCGGCGGCAGCGAGGGCAAGAAGGTACGCCTGCGCCAATATGCCCGCCAGGTCGATGCCGCCCTGCGCGGACTGCTCGCCGGCAGCAACCTCCCGTTGGTGCTGGCCGCGGTGGAGGGGCTGGGCGCCATCTACCGCTCGGTCAACACCTATCCGCACCTGGTCGCGCAGGGCATCGAGGGGAACCCTGAACGGCTCAGCGACGCCGAGCTCGCGACTGCCGCCCGCGACGTGTTCGACGCGCTCCACCAGGCGCAGATCGCCGACTGGCAGGATCTTTATCGTGCCCGTCTCAACGAGGACCGGGCGACCTCCGACCTGGTGCGGGCCGCGCGGGCAGCCACCTACGGTGCGGTGGGGAGCTTGCTCGTCGACATGGATCAGGTGGTCCACGGAACCGTCGACGAGACCGATGGCCGTGTCGTCTTCGCCGAGTCCGCGGGCGCCGACAGCTATGGCGTCGCCGACGAAGTCGCGCGGCGCGTGCTCGGCTCCGGCGGCCAGGTCCTGGCCGTGCGCGCCGCCGACCTGCCGGAGCCCGGCCAGCCGGTCGCCGCCATCCTGCGCTGGGCGCTCTAAGCCATTAGGGAACGCCTTTGGCGTTCCGGTCGTGGTCGTCATCGAGACGATGGTCCCCGCGAGGACCCTTGATCATTACTCCGCCGCTGTTCCTGGGAGCGCGGGCCGGAACGATGATCAAGGCCCTCCTGGCTTCACCATCGAAGCGCCGCGCGGAGTGCGGGATCATCCAGTGCCTTATCGACAACTTCACGAAGCGTCTTCTCGGTGAGTGCGCGGAGATCCTCAACGGACCCAAACACGCCTGCCTTCATGGTCACCAATGACCCCTCGACGTTGGATCCCGCATAGGTCCGGCTGAAAAGCTGTTGACCCGAGGCCTTGTCTGTTACCAACACCTCGATTTCGACGTTTGCTTCCCGCCGGACCAGTTGGTTGCAGTCGAGCTTCCGAATAATGCCGGAAAGTTGCAGCGGTGCAGAGGGAGCGTCGGCCTTCACGCCGCGAGCGCGCAGCCCGTCGGTAAACGCCGATTGGACAATGCTCGAAACAGGCTGATCAGCCTCGATAATTTTCAGCGGGTTGCCGTAGCCACCCCGAATTGCCCCCAGCCAGTTTGCCGGCTCGCCGCGTTGATCGGCGAAGGTGCCGACCGTGATGGGAGGAGCTGATGCTCCGACCTTTGCTGCTCCAGCCCCAGGTGCGTACTTCAACCCGACGCTAGTCGTGCTACATCCCGCTAAGATGAAAGTACAGATGAGCGCATAAAATATTCTAAGCATTCGATTTCTCTGCGATGTGGGAATAAATGAAGGCGCTAGTCGGGGAGCAAAGGGGGCAGACCCTAGGGTGTTCAATCTGCCAGATATATCGCAATTCCCTTTCATGCAGTTTCCGT
>JACDZG010000223.1 GCA_013426805.1 Chromatiaceae bacterium | reverse complement strand
AAACTTCGACCTGAAGCGCGGGGAGGGGCCGGTCTACTCTCCCGGACCGGCGGCCCGGCGGCCCGCGCCTGCGCTAAGTCCAGGTCGGATGCCCGGAAACGGCGTGGTCGCTTGACTCGGCCTGGATCATGTACTCGCCGCAATGAGGACATTTGATGTCGTAGGGGTTCAATGCCCGGGTGTCATGAAAAGTCCAATAGGCGCCGAGCTTGAACAGGCTGGTATTGCAACTCCAGCAGTAATTTTGGACAACGAGTTGCCCGCACTGCTCATTGCAACACCGTTCTGCCCGAGACCGCCCGCGCGAGTGTTCATGCTCGGTTTCTAACTTGCTGAAAGCTACTTCCCGGCAGGCTGGACAGAAGGGTACGATCGAGTTTGCCCCGAGGTCGGTGTCGGCGAACAGAAACAGGTGCATCATGATGAGCCGGATCAGTGGGTCGGTCGTCCCTGGACGCAAGAGTACCGCCCCAAAGCGATGATTCGGATGCCCCTGATCCCATTCGGGCCGCGTCGCGGGATCCGGCGTGAAATGCCCGCCGCCATAGCGGCAATAGCGCTGCCACTCCTGGACCGAGTTCTGATCCCGACCGGGGTGCAATATGAACACGCGATTGCGGTCCTGTTCGTCATAACCCTTCGCCAGCAGGTCCGCCAGCTTTTCATCGACAGTCGGTCCGGGTTCCGCGGAGCCAATCGGCACGAACCGGTTGAATTTGGCATCCATGACCAGTTTCGGGCGACCAGCGGGTCCGCAGGTTGCCATGGGCGTTGCTTCGGTCAATCGGGGATCGATCAGGGTGATGACGAAATCCGGCGTGCGCAATTTGCCGTTCATCAGCAGTTTCGGCTCATACTCCAAGCGCAGGGTTCGGTTCACGGTTTCATCGTGGAAGCCGATGCGCAGTGGCTCGTCCTGAGTCCATTGACCCACGAGGGCGGTCAGCAGATCGCTCTGATAGCGCTCCTCCGGCACCAATTGAAACTCTTCCGTCAGCACGCGCACGATCTTGAGCAAACACCAGCGCTCGTAGACTCTCGGCAGATCCAGTATCCCCACCCGGTCCTCGTGGAAGAGTCGCTCCAACAGTGAAAGATCGAGGTTGGCGGCTTCGAGTGCGCGCCGAAACGCCGCCAGCGCGCCGCGATAATCGGGATCCTGCACATAGGTCATCGAGCCGGTGGGAATCAGACTCGGGGTGCTCTTTATGCCAAGGTCGCGGGCACGTCTGAGCACCGGTGCCAGTTGTTCACCGAGGTCATTCAGCGCGGCGGCCGTGTTTGTCCAGTGATTGGACTGAGCTTGGTCATGCTGGGCTCGGTGGCGTTCGGATTGCTGGTCGCGTTCCTGATTCTGTCGTTGTTTCGGGTTGAGCCTGCGGCGATAGCCGGGCTGTTCGATGGCCGTTTGTTCGCGCGCCAATCGCTGCAATTCGTTCTTGACCTTCATTTCCCAACCCGACTCCAGGGCTGAAAGCTGTAGGACCTCATAGGTAACGCAGGGATGCGCGTCGTTGGCGTCAGGCCAGTCAAGGCGAAACCTGCCGGACGCGGTATAGCTTTCGCCCTTCCTGAACACTACACTGACTGCGTCGAAATCCGCCCGAAAGACCAACCGCTGATTCTTGTCGGAGGGGAGAAGATGACCGGCCTCGTCAAGCCAGTCGAAAAAGCAGCCGACTTCGTTGTGGTATCCTGTCTTGGGCACGCTTGTGACTCTGATTCGCAAGGTCATTACATCTCCATGCTCGACCTTGCCTTTCAGCAACCGTGTTCGACATTGTTGCATCGCGGAAAACTGCTCCTTCAATTCCGCGATCTCTTGGCGAAGACGCTCGGGAGAGACTTGAGCCCCGCCATCCGACCCCGTCGCGCGCCGCCACGTCTCGTCCGCACGTCGATGGAGTTCCAGGGCACGGGACTCGGCCGCGCGCCGCAATGCCTGAATCGATAGATCCAATCGGCTGGCCATACCGAGCAACTGGCGGTTTTCCGGGGTGTCGAACGTTGGTGCGTGACCGCGGCCAGTCACCCGCCGCGGTGAACCGCGCAGGGCCAGATCCTGAAAGGTCCGGCTGGTCGGCCGTACGCGCTCCAACGACTGAGCTTCCAACTGCTCCCGCAACTCGCAGTGGGGTCGGTTCAGGGCACGACGCACGTGGCGGATATGGTCGCGGACCGCGGCAAGATAATCCTGATTGACTCCGCCGGCGGGGCGGTGCGCCGTCACGGTGGTCGGGCTCTTCGGGTCGAGGATGAGTTGCCACAGCCCGGCTCGAAACTCGTCCACCAAGGTCTCGAACTCATCGGGACTGAAGCCCGGCATGGAAATCTGCAGGCTCACCTCATAGGCGCCAATCCGCAAGCGCGCTACGCCGGCATGATTTCGGGTCTGGGTCCCGTAGCCTTTCTCGATCCACCAGATGCGCAAGTCGTCGGCATGCACCGGGCTCAGCGGGCAGGGTGTGCCGTCGGCGAGTATAAGCACTGGGGTATCGCCTGTGTCCGTCGTCACCCCAATCTGACCCAGTTGGCTGGGGCTGATCTCGGGATAAGCGAAAGTCTCTCCGGTATACCCGCCGTGGCCATCATCGAACAACTGGATGGGCGAGCGGGCGAGATCAATGCGCGAAGGGGTATTCTTTGTTTCCCAGGTCACCCGGACGATGCGAAGTTCAAACGGGGGTGGTGTCATGGTCAGGCCCAGTAATTGTAGATTCCGTCGTTGGCTTCGGCGCGCTTGATCAGCTTTCGTAGTGCATCCTTGGCATCAGCCTCCGGTGCCGCCTTTAACCGATCGGCGACATCCTCTTGAAACTGTGAAACCAGTGCTGCAACGGTTAAGGTGCCCAGTCGTGATGGCTGTTTTCCATCAAATGAAAAGCGCGGCAGCAGTTTTTGCTTGATGAGTTTGTTCAGTACCAAGGCGTCACATGCTTCACTCGACATCCCTGCTTCCAGGAGCAGACTGAGGCGTTGTCGGAAGGCCGCGGCTTGCCGAATCAATCGCAATCCGATCTCGATCCCCATAGGTTCCAGATAGCGATCGGCCCACTGCATCAGCGCCTGCGAAACCGCATCGGTCGTTTGGGGAGCGAACGGGGGATAAGGCTCGCGCGGGAACTCGGTCGCGGGAATGCACACGCCGGTCTCAGGCAGGGGGCTGTCGCCGATCTCTTTGATCACTTGTTGCCAATAGTTCAGAGGGCTCTGAAATTGAAGCACATGGGCGCGGTCCAGCACCTTCGGCGAAAGGTAATGAGTGGTCGCGTCCATGTTCACTGTACCAACAAAGCGGACATTCGTTGGAATGCGTAGCCGGGACGGCACCTTGAGCATGCCGGCGACCATGCGCCGCAACCGGGCATGGGTGTGCAGAACGGATTCGCCGTCGTCCATGCCGAGCCGGTCCTTGAGTTTGGCAAGGATCTCGCGATCTTCCAGAACGGCATCGAGATCCTGCAGGTCCTTGCCCGCGCCCGCGTCCATCAGACTGTCGACCAACAGCTTGAATTCGGTATGGACATGCCCGGCTTCCTCGTCCGCGTAGAGTGCGATGGTCGGCGGTTCGTCGCGTTCTTCCAAAGCGGAAAGAAAATCGGCAAAATAATACTCAATACGCGCCAGATTCATCTCGTCGAGACAGATGATGTGCAATCGTTCTGGATCCTGTTGCGCGGTGATGAGCGCATCGAGGAAGGGCGTGGTGAGATAGCTGCACTGTAGCGGATTGTAGTAACCGATCAAGTCCTCGGCACTGGTCCAGTTAGGTTTGACCGGAATGATGTGCGCCAGGTTCCCGGTCGCTTGGGCATAGGACTTGACGAGCATGGTCTTGCCTGAGCCGGACAGGCCCGAAAGGATGACAAAGTCGCCGGTGAGCATCAAGGCATGGAAGCTGGCAAGCACTGCGCGCGGATAGATGATCTGCTTGCGGTACAGGTAGCGCTGGAGGTGAGAGGCGAGTTGGGGATAACCTCCGTGCAGATCGGTGAGCGTCGGCCAGTCGCTCGCCGGCGTCGCGGCATCCGACTGACGCAGACCAAGAAGTGTGGCGCGTTGCTCTTTGGTAATGAATTGAAGTTCAAAGAGACGGTCGGCCTGGTTCCGGACCGAGTCGGTCAGTTGTTTGCTCTGATGCGCCAGATCCCTGAGCGACTTGTCATGACTGGTGCGTATCTCCGCAAGCTCATGCCGGAGCCGCTCGGTCTCCTGCTCACGGATAAAGCTGGCCTTAGCCTCGATTTCGGCAAGGATCTGATCCTGTTTTTCCGAAAGTGTGGCTATCCGTGCTCGAAGGTTTTTGAGGTCCTTCTGTTTATCCGTGATGGCGGTTGTGATTCCAGCAACGCCGGCTGTCGATTCCTGTTCGCGATTTTCCAGGTCGGCGATGCGCTGCTGGCCTTCGCGACGCCGTTGCTCCGGCGGCAGGGTGCCGGTCGCGGCGCCGCTCTTGGGCCCGGGCTTGCGTTCGTTCATGTCGTGATGTCGGGATCCATCGCAAGGTGTAAATGATTCAGATACTCAAGGCGTCGCTGTCCTTTGACACCTAGCAGCCTGTCGGACTTTAGGCGATTTCCGAATAAGACGCTATCAAGAAT
>JACDZG010000058.1 GCA_013426805.1 Chromatiaceae bacterium | reverse complement strand
CCCGATTTCGTGGTGACCGGCATCGTCCTGACCCCCGCCAGCCCGAGCGCCGGCGCGACCTTCAGTGCGACGGTCACGGTCAAGAACCAGGGTTCGGGAAGCGGCAATGCGGGCTATCTGGATCTCTGGGCCGATCAACCAACGGCCCAGACCTGTCGTACGGATGGCGACAGCTTTGTCAGTGTCGGTACCCTGGCGGCGGGCGCCAGCACCACCCTGACCGTCGACGGACTGCTCGGGGGAGCCGGCGGGACCAAGACCCTGCGTGCCTTCGTGGACAGCTACTGCGGCACCTGGGAGACCCGCGAGGGCAATAACCAGAAAACAGCGGTCTATACGGTCGGCCCATAAGGCGGCTCGGGTCGGGGTGACGGGATGGCGCCCGTCACCCCTCCTGCACTACCGGACATGCGGTTTTCCGCCGCCGTCATCGCGCCGCAGCAGACCCAGATCCACCAGATATTGGCGGTCGTCTTCCGGTACCGCGTCCATCAGGGTGCCCGCCGGCATCGGTTCGATCCAGGGCATCGACCTCGTCGAGCATCAGCACCAGCCGTGTCGGGCTGTTCAGACTCCAGTGTCCGAGCAGACCGGTCAGCACGCCGTCGGCCCCGCGCGTCTGCCAGGCGTCCTCAGTCCAGGGATGCAGGCGGGTATCGCCGACACAGATGTTCTTCTTCATCTGTGTTCATCTGTGACATCTGTGGATAAATCCGGCCGATCCCTGTGGTCGGAACGGCGATCATGGCCTGTGGATGCAACACCGCGCGGCATTGGGCCACGTCGCTGTAACGCAAAGCCGCCGGGACGTGCGAAAATGCGTTTCAACACGAGGAACTGGTGCCATCCGGCACGAACACCCCCAGGTTGCCCCTGGCGGCGCCGCTGATTGTCCGTAACCGCCTGACAAAAGGCCGCTCGATCCATCCTCGCCAGCAAAGCCCCCGGTTTCCGGTTAAGCTCCGCGCCCTGACCAAGGCCGACCTGGCGGCCGGTGCCGGACCGAACGCCAGAGCCACTTGCAAGAGAAGCGCAGATGAGTCCCGATCTTTCCCTGTTGAACCTGATCCTGCACGCGAGTTTCGTGGTGCAGTTGGTGCTGTTGGTGCTGGTGCTGGCGTCCGTCGTGTCCTGGACCATGATCCTGGATCGCGGGCGGGTGCTCGGTCAGGCGCGCAAGAGCGCCAATGATTTCGAGGAGCGCTTTTGGTCCGGCGGGGATCTCAGTGCGCTCTACAAGGATCTCAGCGCCGACGAGAAGGGCAACCTGGGGCTGGCGACCATCTTCCGCGCCGGTTTCAAGGAGTATGTCCGGCTGCGCAAGGTCGACGGCAACGACATGATGGCGGTGCTGCAGGGTGCCGAGCGCTCCATGCGGGTGGCGCTGAGCCGGGAGATGGACCGGCTGGACACCAATCTGCCCTTCCTCGCCACGGTCGGCTCGACCAGCCCCTATGTGGGTCTGTTCGGCACTGTGTGGGGCATCATGCACGCCTTCCACGCGCTGGGAAATGTCGATCAGGCGACCCTGGCGCTGGTCGCCCCCGGCATCTCGGAGGCCCTGGTGGCGACCGCGATCGGTCTGTTCGCCGCCATCCCGGCGGTCATCGCCTATAATCGCTACTCCGATCAGGTGGAGCGGCTCAACAACCGCTACGAGGAGTTCATGGAGGAATTCTCCACCCTGTTGCAGCGCCAGGGCCGCGGCTGACCGATCATGCTGAAACGCGTCCGCCGCCACCGCCGCCGACCCATGTCCGACATCAACGTGGTGCCCTACATCGACGTGATGTTGGTGCTGCTGGTGATCTTCATGGTCACCGCCCCGCTGATCACCCAGGGCGTCAAGGTCAACCTGCCCCAGGCCAAGGCCGGCGGCATTCCCAGCCCCACCGTGGAGTCGGTGATCATCACCGTCGACCAGTTTGGCGACTATTACATTGATATCGGTGAGGATAAGCACCAACCGGCCACCGAGCGCATCATCGCCGAACGCGTGCGCACGGTGCTGGAGTACCAACCCGAGACCCCGATCCTGGTGCGCGCCGATAAGGAGGTTCCCTACGAGAAGGTCCTGTGGGCGATGGTGGCGGCCCAGTATGCCGGGGCGACGAACGTGGGGCTGATCACCGCCCCGCCGTTGCGCGCTGCACCCTGACCATGTGGCAAGTCCTGCGCCGCAACCCGCGCGCACTCTATTGGTCGCTGGGGCTGCACCTGCTGTTCGCCGTGCTGCTGTTCGTCAGTGTCCGGTTCATCGAGGACCCGAGCGAGGGTGGGCAGAAGCCCAAGGTGGTCCAGGCAACCATTCTGGGAGAACGCGCCCTGGAGGAGTTGACCTCCCGACTCCAGGCCGATCAGCCACGCAAGGCCGCCGACAAGAAGCCCCAGGAGCGGGCCCCGACGCCACCCGCGCCGGTCCCGCCGCCTGCCGTGGACACCGCGGCTGCCCAACGCGCGGCGGACGTGGCGGCGCAGCGGCAGGCCGAGCAAGCGACGCAGCGCCAGGCGGAACTGGATGCGCAACGCCTGGCCGAACAAGAGGCCGAACAAGAGGCTGACCGTCAGGCGGCGGTCGCGGCCGAGCGCGCGGCGGCAGCGCAGCGCGAGGCCGAGGCCCTGGCGAAGCGGCAGGCCGAAGTGCAAGCCCGCCAGCGGGCGGAAGCCCAAGCCCGCCGCGCCGCCGACCTCGCCGCTCAGGAGCGCGCGGCTGAGGAAGCACGCCGTCAGGCCGCGGAAGCCGAACGTCGGGCCCAGGCCCAGGCGCGCCGCGAGGCCGAGGTCCTGGCCAAACGGCAGGCGGCCGAAGAACGCGAGGCGCAAGCCGCTGCCGCCAAGGCCGCGGCAGCCCAGCGCGAGGCCGAGGACGCGGCGCGGCGCATGACGTCAGAACGCGAACGCATCCGCAAGGAACAGGAGCAGTTGGCCGAGGTCGAACGGCAGCGTCAGGCGGCCGCGCGGCAGCTTAAGCTCCAGGCTGAAGCCGAGCGCATGGCCGCGGAAGAAGAGCGACGCCTGGCGCAGGAGGAGTCCTTGCAGCAGATCGACGCGGAGGCGCGTCTGCTGGAGCAGGAGGAACGGCAGCGTCCGGCGATGGCGGCGGCCCAGCGCACGCGCGAGTCCGATCCCGACGCACAGTCATCCACCGATCAGTTCGCCAAGGAGGTGGACCGCTACATCCCGGTGATCAGGGACAAGGTCCGGCAATTCTGGGTGCGCCCGCCGACCCTCATGGGCGAACTGGTCACGGTGGTCTCGCTGCGCCTGATGCCGGGCGGCGACCTGGTCCCGAACTCGGTCAGCGTGGTGCGATCCAGCGGCAACACCGCTTTCGATCAATCGGTGATAGCAGCCGTGTACAATGCCTCGCCGATCCCGGTGCCCTCGGGTCCCGCCTTCGAGCGGTTCCGCGAGTTCAATCTCAAGTTTTCGCCCTGATGCGACCGCCACTTCCGGCCATTGATTTCAGCCAGAGCATTCGCCGCAAATGAACGCAACGACTCGCGACATAAGCCATCAGGCAGAGGCTTTGATGACCGACATCGACACCCGGCGCAATCCTTCCACGCGCGCGCAGTTCCGGCGACCGTCGTTATCGACGTCCATGCGCGTGACGGTGCGGCGTGCGGTGCGACTCGTCGCCATTTTCACCTTAGGTACAGTGAGTGCCCTGATGCTCCCCATGGCGGCACAGGCGCGGCTGACCATCGAGGTGACGGGCGGCGTCGAGGCCGCCCAGCCGATCGCGATAGTTCCCTTCGGCGTGTCCGATGGCCTGATCCCCAAGGAGGACGTGGCGGGCGTGATCGCCGCCGACCTGACCCGCAGCGGCAAATTCCGGCCCATGCCCACCCGCGACATGCTCGCCATGCCCAGCACCCCGGCGGAGGTCGACCTGCGTGACTGGAGCCTGCTGAATATGAACAACCTGGTCATCGGCCGGGTGGAGCAGGAGGGCGAAGGCTATCGGGTGAGCTATGTCCTCTATGATGTGTTTCGCGGCAACCAGATCGGCTCGGCGAGCCTGAGCACCACCGCCGGCGGTCTGCGTCTCACCGCGCATCGCATCGCCGACCAGATCTACGAGAAGCTCACCGGTGCGCCCGGCGTGGCCGCCACCCGGATCGCCTACATCACCTCCAACGGCCGCGGCGACAACCAGACCGTCACCCTGCGCGTGGCCGATGCCGACGGGTACAACCCCCAAACCATCGTCTCGTCCAACGATCCGCTGATGTCGCCGGCCTGGTCACCCGACGGGCGGCGACTGGCCTATGTCTCGTTCGAGAACCGGCGTGCCGCCATCTATGTGCAGGATCTGGGCAGCGGCCGGCGCGATCTGGTCGCCAGTTTTCCGGGCATCAACGGCTCGCCGGCCTTCTCCCCGGACGGTCAGCGGCTGGCCATGACGCTGTCCAAGGACGGCAATGCCAACATCTATGCCCTTGATCTGCTGAGTCGGGAACTGACCCAACTGACGGATCACTTCGCCATCGACACCGAGCCCGCCTGGTCCCCGGACGGCAGTCAGATCGTCTTTACGTCCGACCGCGGCGGCAGTCCGCAGATCTACCGCATGGCCGCAAACGGCGGTGCGGCCGAGCGCATCAGCGCCGAGGGCGACTACAACGCCCGCGCCTCCTACGCGCCGGACGGCAAATCGATCACCATGGTAAGCCGGGTCAACGGCCAGTTTCGCATCGCCGTGCTGGACTTGCAGCGCGGCTACACCCGCGTCTTGAGCAACGGCAGTCTTGACGAGTCGCCGAGCTTCGCCCCGAACGGCAGCATGGTGATTTACGCTACGATTGCCGGTGGACGCGGGGTGCTTGCGGCAGCCGCCGTGGAAGGCGGCGGCAATCAGCGCCTGTCCCAGGACGCCGGCGAGGTGCGCGAGCCGGCTTGGTCGCCGATGATGAAGTGAGGATCTCCCCCGTGATACCGATTCTGAACCTGTTCTCCCGCCCGCGGATGCTCGGCACTGCCGCCGTGGCCGCCACCTTGTTGTGCGTCGGTTGTGCGACGACCGCGCCGCCACCGCCGGATACGCAACCGGCGCCGACCAGCACGCGACCGCTGCTCCCGCCGACCGCGGCGACCAGCCCGACACCCAACCCGGAGCCCCAGCGGCCGACCTATCGCGGCCCCTGGGAGGACCCCTCCAACCCGCTCTATCAGCGCACCATTTACTTCGACTACGACAGCGCCGAGATCAAGCCCCAGTATCTGGACGTGATCCGCACCCATTCGGCCTATCTGGGAAGCACGACCAGCCAGCGCGTCACCCTGGAGGGCAATACGGACGAGCGTGGCACCCGTGAATACAATCTGGCGCTGGGCGATCAACGCGCCGAGTCGGTGCGTCAACTCATGCTCGCCGAGGGTGTGACCCAGGGACAACTGACCACCCTGAGCTATGGCGAGGAACGCCCCGCCGACCCCGGCCATAACGACAACGCCTGGCGCTTGAACCGACGGGTGGTGATCCAGTATTAGGATCCGGGTCCACCGACCGGCACGGCCGGCGGCTCGTCGGGTCGCGGCAACACCTCGCTAATGATCGAAACAAACACTATGCGTTACGTACCTTACGCCTTACTCCTGATGACCGCGCTTGGCGCGGCCGCTGTCGATGCCGCCGATACCCTCATTGAAGACCGCCTGGCGCGCATCGAACGGATCATGGAAAATCAAAGCGCCTCCGGACTCATGCTCCAACAGCAGCAACTGCAGCAGGAGTTGCAGGAGCTGCGCGGACTCGTGGAGAGTCAGCAGTTCGAGATCCAAAAGCTCCAGCGGACGTTGCGCGATCAGTATATGGACATCGATGCGCGCCTGGGACCCGGTAAGGACGGCACCGCCCCCGCCAACACCGCCGCGACGCCCGAGGCGTCAGAGGTGGGAACCGCCGCCCAACCGGGCGGCGCGATCAATGCCGCCGGCACGGAGCTCAAGCCCCCGGTCGGCAGCGAGGAACCGGCACCGGTAACGGCACCGGTCCCCTCCTCCCCGCGCGCGGTCGGCATCCCTTCCCTGCCCAGCCCGGAGACCACGGGCGTCAGTGAGCGCGATGCTTACGGCACCGCTTTTGAACTCCTGAAACAGCGCAAATATCCGCAGGCCGTCGAGGCGTTCAATGAGGTTCTGCGGACCTATCCGCAAGGCCAATTTACCGACAATGCCCGTTACTGGCTGGCCGAGACCTATTACGTGCAGCGCAACTACCCGGCGGCGCTGGCCGAGTTCGACCGGCTGGTGCAGTTGCACCCCACCAGCGCCAAGGTTCCGGGGGCGCTCCTGAAGATCGGCTACATCCAGTACGAGCAGGAAGCCTGGGACCAGGCGCGCACGGCACTCAAGCAAGTCATCGCCAGGTACCCGGACAGCACCGAGGCGCGTCTGGCCCAGGGACGGCTGGCGAAGATCGCACGGGAGCCGAAGGCAGGCGATTCGGCCGTCCGCTAAGCCGGGGTGACGATGCGGGATGCGAGTCGGGGGGCTCGCTGGCCAACCCGTTTGGAGTCCAAAGCTTCAGCCTTGGCCGGCCGATCCAAGGCTAAGGCGATTTTCGACAATCACGACGCGCTCCCGAATCCGCCTAGGCCCCGACCCGCGCCCCGGCAAGGCGCTTCAGTTCGGTGCTGTCAAGGATCAGCCCCACCCGCCCATCACCAAGCACGGTGGCGGCGGAGACTCCGGGGACCTTGCGGAAGTTGCCCTCCAGACCTTTGATGACGATCTGCTGCTGACCGAGCAGTTCGTCGACGAGCAGCGCGACGTCACCGTCATCCACCTCACAGATCACCAATAAGGGCCGCCCATGAGCCGCATCATCGGGGCACTGACCCAACAATGACGCCAGCCGCACCACCGGCAGATGGTGGTCGCGCACGCGGTAGACCTCCAGGCCGCCGGGCAGCAGGCGCAGCCGCGCGGGGTCCAACTGCACCGTTTCCACAATGGAGACCAGCGGCAGGATGTAGACCTGGGCGCCGACGCGGATCAATTGGCCGTCCAGAATGGCTAATGTCAGCGGAATCCGGATGGTGAAGCGCGTCCCCTGCCCGACCGCGGTCGCCAACTCCAGGCGCCCGCCCAGAGACCGGATATTGCGCTCCACGACGTCCAGACCGACCCCGCGCCCGGACAGATCCGTAACCGTGTCGGCGGTCGAAAGGCCGGGATGACAGAGCAGCCGCAGCAGGTGCTCGACATCCGGTGACTCGGGCCCAGTGATCAGGCCCAGAGCGCGACCGCGGGCAAAGACCGCCGGCTGGTCGATCCCGGCCCCATCATCGCCGATCTCGATAAACACGCTACCACCCCGATGGGAAGCGGCCAGACGTAAGGTGCCGAGCGGCGGTTTGCCGCGCGCGGCGCGTACCTGCGGTGGTTCGATGCCATGATCCATGGCATTACGCAACAGGTGCGTGAGCGGATCGGCCAACAGTTCAGTCAAGCGCTTGTCCAGTTCGGTCTGCTCACCCTCGATCCGGAGCTGCACCGGCTTGCCGAGGGTCTGTGCCAGGTCATGGACCAGACGCGGAAAGCGGTTGAACAGATAGCCGATCGGTAGCATCCGGATCGACAGCACGTGCTCCTGCAAATCGCGGGTGTTGCGCTCCAACTGAGCCATGCCTTGACGCAGAGACTCTCCCGTCGGCCCCACCGCGGCAGCGAGCCGCAGCAACATGGATTGCGTGATGACCAGTTCGCCGACCAGATCGACCAGGGCATCGATCTTTCCGGTACTCACCCGGATCGAGCCGTTGCGAACCGCCGCCGGTTGCTGACCGGGATCGGCGGCGTACTGAGCCGAATCGGTCGCGCGATCGGCAGCGGAGATCTGCTCCGGATCCGATTGCGTCGGCTCCACGGGCCGGTCGACAACGGGCTCGCCTGTCGGCGCTCCCGCGACCGCCAATGGGATCAGGTCCAAATCGCACACGTCGGCCACCCAGGCGAACACTTCACGCAAGTCGTTCTCACCCGGGTCTGCTTCCAGATCAAAGGTCCAGGACAGATGGCACTCCTGCACCACCAGATCCGTCAGGGTCGGTAACTGGTCGAGTTCGGCGTGCACCCGCAATGGACCGAACCGAGCCAATTCCCGCACCATCAGGACCACGTCATTCCCCTTGGTCAGCAGGTCCCGCTGCGGTCGGAAGCGGATGCGCCAACCGGCCGCGGGCGGCGTTGTCGTGAGCCGGTCTGATTCGGCGTCCGGCTCCACACGCGCCGACACCGCCGCCGGTGCCGGCCGACCCGGCGCATCGCCCAAGGGGGCCGCGGCGATCGGGTCCGCCTGCTCCAACAAACCGCGCAGCGCCAGATCGGCGCCGGCCAGTTCCTCCAGGCTCGGCTGGTCGCCCGCGCGCAAGGCCCGGAGCATCGTCCGCGCCGTATCGACCGCCTTGAGCAGGACCTCAATCAAGGTTGTATCCAGGGGCCGCTGACCGTGGCGAACCTGATCCAGCAGCGTCTCCATCCGATGGGTAAAGTCGGTGAGTTCTTGGAAGCCGAAGGTCGCGCTGCCGCCTTTCATCGAATGGGCCGCGCGGAATAAGGCGTTGATGGCGTCCATATCGACGATCCGCCCGGCGGCGGCGACCAGAATCGACTCCATGGTGTCGATTGCCTCGAAGCTCTCCTCGAAGAAGATCCCGTGAAACTGACGCAGATCGAGGCTCATCGCAACACGCGCCGCAGGGCCGCGAGCAGGCGCTCAGGCTCGAATGGCTTGACCATCCAGCCGGTCGCCCCGGCGGCCCGGCCTCCGGCCTTCTGCTCGGGAGAATCCTCGGTGGTCAGGGTCAGAATCGGGATGTGGCGATACGCGGGAAGCGCACGCAGGGCACGGATCAGGCCGATCCCATCCAAGCCAGGCATGTTCACGTCCGTGATCACCAGACCGAAACGCTCCCGCCGGGCCAACGCCAGCGCCTCGTCGGCATCGCACGCACAACTGACCTGATAACCGCCTGCCCGCAGGGTCAGGGCGACCAGTTCGCGCATGGCGCGGGAATCATCGACGGCGAGTATGTGGTACATAGACAGTCCGCGGATTGACGATGGCACAAACCTGGTTATAGTCCCTTCGCGCGCCCGCCGCCATGCCATGACATATCCAGCGGCGCTGCCCGCGTCAACCAGCGACCTATTGGAGACCCGCTTGCCGGCCGAGTCACACCCTGGAACCTTCTCTCCCCCCGCCCCGCCGCGCGATCCGCGGGTGCCGGGGTCGGACCGGGTGCGGCGACTGCTACCGGGCAAGTGCCGACGCCGCACGGTCGAACTGGGCCTGTTGTTCATCGCCTGCGCCTATGGCGTGGGCGCGGCAGTCGGTTTGCCGCTGTATGGCGACGGCGCCTACTATTTCTTTCGCATTGTCGTCGACGGGACACCCGATATCCCGAATTTCCGCTATGCCGCGGTGTTGCCGCAACTCCCGACCCTGGCGGCAACCTGGCTGAGTGCCGATATCAACCTGTTGCGTCATTGCTTTTCACTGAGCTACGCCGCGCTGCCCGTCCTTTCGCTGCTCGGATGCTGGATGGTCACACGGCGCCGCGCCCCGGCTCTGATCCTGTTCCCGGCGTTGTTCTTCACCCTCAATCAGATCAATTTCTCGGCTGTCTCGGAGCTGCTGCTCTGTCTCTATCTGGCCTGGCCCTATGTCCTGCTCGCCGGCCTGTATCCACGGCACCCGGCGACCTGGTGCTACGGGGCCGCGCTGGCACCGCTGCTGCTGCTGCTGCATCCGCTGGCGTTTGGCCTGGCGTTGTTCCTCGCGGCCGCCGCGGTCAGCGCCGCCCGCTCGGCCGACGACGCGCCGCGGGTGCAGCGCGCCTGGTCGGTGATCGCGGCCGGCCTGGCCGTTTCCGGCATGTTGCGGCTTGCCTGGACCCTGATCGGCAGCAACAGCTACGAGCGTTCCTTCGCCGATGCGTCCCAGGTCGGCTACTACCTGCTGCCGACGACGCCAGGCCAGGTTGCCCTGATGGTGGCGGTCTGCGCGGCGGCGCTGTTGCTGGTCCCGCTGCTGACTCGCGACACTGACCGATCCGCGGGCACGTGGCCGGTGTGGCTGCTGCTGCCCGGCCTCGCCGTCTGGGTCGGTGCCGAGATTCTGGCCGGCGACGGGGTCAAGCTCAAGGCCGCGCTCATCTACCCCTTTGGGCTATTCTTTATGGGACTGGCGCTGTGGGCGGCGCGCGCATCGACTGACCGGCACGCGGCTCGGGGGCATGGATCGGGCCGACGCTACGCGGGTCCCTTCGCCGCCTGTGTGCTGGCCATCGTCCTGCTGACCCTGGCCAAGTCCGCCGCCTGGTGGACCGCGACCCGCGGTCTCATCAATGCCACCGCCAGTGCCGACGGCACCTGCCTGGTGTTCGGTCCCCAAGCACCGTACGACCTGCAATGGCCCTGGATGGCGATCATCGACAACTGGACCGCACCCATCGCCGCACTGGTGTTTCGCGGACCCTGGCCGATTCCCTTGCTGCTCCCCAAGGACGGCTGCGCCCTCCTGCGCCAGACCGGTACGGCATACCTGACCGCCTGGACCGGCCGCCCCGAGTCCCTGCTCGCGACGCGTTTCGGTCCCCTGCGACGATCGCACGGCGAATGCGCCGGCGAACCCGGTTGCCTTGAACCGGTCGGACACCGACAATGACCGCCAGGAGGCCACTGTTGGTGCCTGCCGATTTTATCCACTGCAAGTCCGGAGACCATGCCATGTCGAACGAGGGTTATCACGAGCCGGTCGATGAATTGTCCGACGAAACCAAGGATATGCATCGGGCCATCAGCTCCCTGATGGAAGAACTGGAGGCCGTCGACTGGTACAACCAGCGCGTCGATGTCTGCAAAGACCCTGATCTGCGGGACATCCTGGCCCACAACCGGGATGAGGAGAAGGAACACGCGGCCATGGTGCTGGAATGGATCCGCCGCCAGGACCCGACCTTCGACAAGGAACTCAAGGACTATCTGTTCACCGACAAGCCGATCGCCCATCACGCCTGAGCCGCGGATGCGCGCCCGCTGGTAAGACATCCGCGGGCGCGACTACGCGCTCAGTGTCGGATCGCGCACCCGTTCCATCCGGCATTGTTGGATCTGATGCGTTTTGACACCCAGCGCCGCGAGCCGCGTCTTGAGCGATGCCAGCACCGCATCCCCCTCATGACCCGGCAGAATGGTGGTCCGCACCTCTAACGGCACCCCGGCCGCGAGCAGGATTTCAAGGCTCTCCCAGGCCCGCTCTCCGGACTTGGGGACACCGGTGATGGCCGGGTAATCGTCCGGCAGGGCCTTGATGTCCAACCCCACCCAGTCGAGCAGCGGGAGTAACGCCTTGAGCCGCGCCGGATAGGCGCCCGAGGTATGCAGCCCGATCTTGAAGCCGAGTGCGCGCACCTGTGCCATCGCCCCCTTCAGGGACGACTGCAAGGTCGGCTCACCCCCGCTGAAGACCACCGCATCCAACAGTCCCCGCCGTGCTTCCAGGAATCGGCAGACCTCGGCCCAGCGGATCAGACCCGCGGCAACGCTGGGCAGCAGATGGGCATTGTGGCAGTAGCGACAGCGCCAGGGGCATCCCTGACAGAACACCACGGCTGCCAGTTCACCGGGGTAGTCAACCGTGGTCAGCGGCGTCAGACCGCCCACGCGCAACGGCTCGGACCCGATGCGGGCCGGCAATGTCGCGACGATCCCTGATGATTCATCGACGCCCATACCGCCATCCGTCAGCGTCAGGCAGCGGCTTGGTGCTGGACACGCAAGGGCGTTCCACGCGGAGTCTCGGTGAAGTAGCAGCGATCCGCGTGTTCGGCGCGCTTGCCGAGATTGAAGGCGGCGACCGGGCGGTGATAGCCCATGACCCGGGTCCAGACTTCACAACGGGTGCGCTCTTCCTGATTCAGGGTCAGTATGCTCGATTCTTTCATGGTCCTAGTCTCTTCAGATTTGTCGGTTATTCCGATGGATACTGCTCGCGCCTCGTCGCGTTCATGCGACGTCTTCTGCCGCTGTTTTCTCTTTCCCCCGTTTTCTGGCGATCAGTTCCTGATCGCACAGCGGGCAGAACTCGTGCTCGCCGGCAATGTATCCATGCTTGGGACAGATGGAAAAAACCGGGGTGACGGTGATATAGGGCAGCCGGAACTGGGTCAGCGCACGGCGCACCAGCCGCTTGCACGCCGCGACGCTGGAGACCTGTTCGCTCATATAAAGATGCAGCACGGTCCCGCCGGTGTAACGGGACTGGAGCGGCTCCTGCATCTCCAGGGCTTGGAAGGGGTCATCCGTGAAACCCACCGGCAACTGCGAACTGTTGGTGTAATACGGCGTCTCCGCCGTGCCGGCCTGGAGGATGCCCGGATAGCGCTTCTGATCCTCGCGGGCGAAGCGATAGGTCGTCCCCTCGGCCGGAGTCGCCTCCAGATTGTAGAGATGACCGGTGGACTCCTGGAACTCGACCATCCGTGCGCGCACCCGGTCGAGCAGGCGGATCGCCAGCGCCTGTCCGGCGGCGGTGGTGATGTCCTCGGCATCGTGGGTGAAATTGCGGATCATCTCGTTGATGCCGTTCACCCCGATGGTGGAGAAGTGATTACGCAGAGTCCCGAGATAGCGTTTTGTATAGGGAAAGAGCCCGGCGTCGAGGTGACGCTGAACCACTTTGCGCTTGATCTCCAGACTGTTGCGCGCCTGATCCAGCAAGCGGTCGAGCCGCGCCAGCAGGGCGGTCTCGTCGCCCGCGTGGAGATAGCCCAACCGCGCGCAGTTGATGGTGACCACACCCACCGAGCCGGTCTGCTCGGCTGAACCGAAGAGCCCGTTGCCGCGCTTGAGCAACTCGCGGAGATCCAGTTGCAGGCGACAGCACATGGACCGGACCATGTTGGGCGAGAGTTCGGAATTGATGAAATTCTGGAAGTACGGCAAACCGTACTTGGCGGTCATGGCGAAGAGCCGGTCCGCGTTCTCACTCTCCCAGGGAAAGTCCGGCGTGATGTTGTAGGTCGGGATCGGGAAGGTGAAGATCCGGCCCTTGGCATCCCCCGCCGTCATCACCTCGATATAGGCCCGGTTGATCAGGTCCATCTCGACCTGAAGGTCCCCGTAGGTATAGGGCTGCTCCACCCCGGCGATCACCGGCACCTGGTCGCGCAGGTCGTCCGGGCAGACCCAGTCGAAGGTCAGATTGGTGAAGGGCGTATTGCCGGTAATGAAGGTCTTGCCGTTGCGGCGTGCGACGAAGGTGCCGTTACGGGTCGTCGGGCACCAGACCTTGCCCTGGTAGAGCCGACGTTCGATGAGCTGGATATAGGTCTCGCGATTGCGGACCAGGTTTAAGACATGGACGCCCGAGTCCTCCCGCGTGTCGACGCTGCTTCCGTAACCGGCCAGGGTACAAAGCTCTTGGAGTGCATCCAGATTGTCCCGGTCGTTGGTGTAGATCCGGGTGCGGCCGTTCGGCTCGACGCTGCCGTCGCCCTTGATATAGGTGTCCAGGAAGAGCCGGATCTGGCGGACCGAGAGGGTGCGGACGACCGCCGGAACGCATTTGCGCTCCAGATGGTCCAGCACGAAGTCGCTGCCTTCCTTATTCAGGCGATAACGGTAGACGGGATAATTCGCGTAGGTTCCGGTCCTCTCCAACAGGTGGTAGGAGAGCCCCAGTTCGTCGAGCAGCCACGCGATCTCGGCGGCATTCTCCGGATTGCCGGTCGATTGGAACAGGCTGATGCGGCGACGCCCGGCGCTGAAATCGAAGTTCCCCTCGGCGACTACCCAGGCCAGCAGCATCACCACCCGGTCGTCGATCTCAACCGTCGAATCCGTCTCCCAGGCGTTCGGGATGATGACCGGGGACTTGAGTGCCGCGACCGCTTCGATGTCTTCCAGAACCCACCGGTTATCGCTGTTGAAGACCTTGCGCAGGACTTTGTGCCCCGGGGTGATCCATTGCTCCTGGGTACGGTTGCGCAGGACGTACATATCACCGTCGAAGTCATAGGCCTTCACGGCCAGCGGCTCCAAATACTCCAGGCGATTGTTGCGCCAATCGAAGGTCGCGATGCGCTCGCCGGACTGAAGCTGGTCGTAGTGCTTCCAGCCGTGTTCAGTCAGACACTCTGTTTGCGCATCGACACACTGAGTCCCCCACCGCGACGGGACATTGAGATTATAGATAAGCTCTTGGATGCACTGCCTGACTTCGGCATAACCGAGCCGGTCGGCTCGCACGAAGGGGGCCATGTAGGTATCGAAGCTGGAGAAGGCCTGGGCGCCCGCCCATTCGTTCTGCAAAGTCCCCAGAAAGTTCACGATCTGGCCCACCGCGCTCGACATATGCCGCGGCGGCCCCGCCTCCACGCGCCCCGGCACCCCGTTCAGACCTTCGTGCAGCAGGGTGCGCAATGACCAGCCGGCGCAGTAGCCCGACAGCATGTCCAGATCGTGGATATGGATGTCGCCCTCACGATGGGCCTCGCCGATCTGCGGCGGATAGACATGCGACAGCCAATAGTTGGCGATCATCTTGCCCGAGGTGTTGAGAATCAGCCCGCCGAGCGAATACCCCTGGTTGGCGTTGGCGGCCACGCGCCAGTCGGAACGGTCCAAGTACTCATCAATGGAGGCAGCCACGTCCACCAGGGTGCGCTCGTGGTCACGCAGTCGCGAGTGCTGTTCGCGATAGACGATGTAGGAGCGCGCGGTCTCGAAATGGTTGGCGGAGATCAGTGTCTGCTCCACCACATCCTGGATGCCCTCGATATCCGGCAGCCGCCCGTTGCCGAAGCGGTGCGCCAGCACCTTGACCACTTGGGCGGTCAGGAGGCGCGACTCCATGTCACCGTACTCCCCACTCGCCTGGCCGGCCCGCAGGATGGCGGATTCGATTTTGGCCGCATCGAAAACCACCTCCCGCCCGTCGCGTTTGAGGACGCGGGTGGGCAGGCTCGCGAGCGTGTTCGGTGCGGTCCTCATGGCGGCGTTTCCCGGTGAGATACTATATTTTGTGTCGGCGAGACTTCTAGACACAGTATATAGGGGGTAAGCCGTCAGGGCAAGGTCGCTCGGGCAGGTGCCCCAAGGGGGCCGCAGGTGCTTGAAAACAGATGTCCGCACGATCCGGCAGAGCGCTGCTCAAGGCGCAGGATGGGGCGGCGGGCGGCGCGCTGCGCGCCGACGCCCGCCCGTTCAGCTGGTCTCGACGAACTGTTCGAGTTTGCGGGTATCGGCGGCAAACAGCCGAATGCCCTCGGCAAGCTTCTCGGTGGCCATGGCGTCCTCGTTCATCGCCCAGCGGAAGGCGCGTTCGTCGTAGCTGACCTTGGGGATATCCATGGACCGGGCCTGATCCGCATCGAGCTTGCGGGGCAAATCGCCCTGCCGCGCGGCCAGTTCGCCCAGCAGTTGGGGTGCGATGGTCAGGTAATCGCAGCCGGCCAGTTGCAGGATCTCGTCGAGGTTGCGGAAACTCGCGCCCATCACCACGGTCCGGTAGCCGTGACGCTTATAATAATTGAAGATCTTGGTGACCGAGAGGACCCCTGGGTCGGCTGCGGCCGGATAACCGTCAACCTTGTTCGCGGCCTTGTACCAATCGAGAATGCGCCCGACAAAGGGCGAGATCAGGGTCACGCCGGCCTCGGCGCAGGCGACCGCCTGGGCGAAACCGAACAGCAGCGTGAGGTTGCAGTGCAGGCCTTGGGCCTCCAACCGCTCGGCGGCGCGGATGCCCTCCCAGGTGGAAGCGACCTTGAACAGCACCCGCGCCGCCGGGTCGATACCGACCTGCCGATAGAGTTCGGCCAGCCCCTGGGCGCGCAGGATGGTCGCCTCGGTATCGAATGACAAGCGGGCATCGATCTCGGTGGAGACCCGGCCGGGGACGATTTCCAGGATCTGCTTGCCGAAATTGACCGCCAGTCGGTCCATGGTCCACCGGGACCGGGCCTGCGGATCAGCGCCGCCGCGTGCGTTGCCGAAGGTCGCCGCGTCCACCGCCAGTTCCCGGTAGTGAGGCAACTGCGCGGCCTTGAAGAGCAGCGACGGGTTGGTGGTCGCATCCTGGGGCTGATACTCGGCGATGGACTCGAAGTCCCCGGTATCGGCAACCACGGTGGTCATGGTCTTGAGTTGTTCGAGCGTGTTCATCCAGCGGATCCTTATGGTTTGGTGGTCTGGTGGTCTGGTGTCAAGTCGCAGCAGAATGCTGTAGCACCCGCCCCAAGTCACCCGCACAGGTCGTCGCGGTCGCCGGGGCCTGGGGGCCGACGATAACTCTCCACGAAATGCCGGTCCCGTTCCAAGATGGTATCGTTGCGGATATCTCTCAGGTGCTTGATGCGCACTCGGCCGTCGGCCGGTTGGTAATCGATCTTGCGCGCGAACGGGCCGCCCAAGTCTTCCTCGATGATCGGAATGTTCGCCTGGCGCAGGAAGAGACGCGCGAAGGCGATGCTGCGCTCTCCAACCATACAGTCATTGCTCAGAATGCGCGAGCCACCGAACAGCTTGGCCTCCAGATGGTGTCGCTGCGCCCCGGCGTCGAGCAGTGCTCTGAACAGGTCGAACATGGCATCCTCTCCAGGGCTCGACACCGCCCCCGTCGTCACGTGCGGTTCCATAAAATGGTTCATGCCCCCGAGACCCTGCGAACGATCACGGATACACGCGGCCACGCAAGTGCCGACGACGGTAACGATGGTCTCGCTGCGGCTGACATAAAACTGCCCCGGCAGCAGTTTGGCCGCATACCGGTGATTCACCGCATCGAAATAGCGGTTGATGTGCTCGAAGCCTCGCGGCGCGGGTTGCAACTGCATCAGTATTGCCTCGGTTTGCCCTCACTGACTGCACGTTCGTCGGCGGGAACGCGCACGTCGCCTTGCGAACTCGAAAAATGTTCTTGTGCCGGGGGGCGCGCTCGGGCGCCGGTACCCGACACCCACGAACATAGCGCCCTCTCGGTGTCCGCGCAATTGGTCAGCGGCAGGGCGCGGGCACCCGACGCGGCGATTGCCGTGGTGGGCTCCTGCGCGCGTTTGCTCGGGCCGGGTTCAACCACGAGAGAATTGGGTTATCATGCACCACGTGAACCTGCGTGACCTCAAATACATCCTCGCCGTCGCCGAGACGCGCCACTTCGGGCGTGCGGCCCTGCGCTGCTTCGTCAGTCAGCCAACCTTGAGCGGACAGATCAAGAAGCTGGAGGATGAACTCGGTGTCGTGATCTTTGAGCGCACCAACCGGTCGGTCGACATCACCCCGGTCGGTGAGTCCATCCTGGCCCATGCCCGACTGGCGGTGGAACAGGCCGAAACCATCGAGCAGGTCGCGCGCGCCCATCAGGACCCACTGGCCGGACCCTTGCGCGTCGGCGCCATCCCCACCTTGAGCCCGTACCTGATGCCCCTGGTGCTGGTGCCGCTCAAACGCACCTATCCAGGACTGCGCCTGGTCCTGTCCGAGGAGATCACCGAGTCGCTGCTGGGCCGGCTCCAGCGCCACGAAATCGACGCCGCCCTGCTTGCCACCGCCCCGGACGATGCGGATCTGGACGCCATGCCGCTGTTCGACGAGCCCTTCTGGCTGGCCCATCCACGCAATCACCCGCTCTACGAAAAAGACGAGATCGATGCCGAGGACCTCAAGTCCATCGACCTGCTCTTGCTCGCCGACGGTCATTGTCTCACTCACCAGGTCATGGACGTGTGCCGCCTGACCGAGCGCCCCACCCATGGCGAGATGGCGGATCTGCGGGCGGCCAGCCTGGAGACCTTGCTGCAGTTGGTCGGCGCCGGCTTTGGCTGCACCCTGGTGCCGGCCCTGGCCATCCGCGGCGGCTGGATGACCGACAGCGGCATCATCGCCCGTCCACTCGCCTTGCCGGACGCCTTCCGGCGCATCGCGCTGGTGTACCGCCGCAGCTTTCCGCGCCGCGCCGCCCTGGAAGTCTTTGCCCAAGTGGTGCGGGAACACCTACCGAATACGGTTCGTCGACTCGCTTCCGCCTGAGGTCAGCCGAGCCGTGGCGAGCGGCTGGTGCTACCGATCCGCAACGCGCCTCCCCCCTCACCCGGAAGAAGCTCGACAATTTGCTAATATCCTTATAGTTTTCTGCAAGTTAAAGCCATCAGAACTGATGTTTTCGACGCTCTTTTTGTCTTTTCTTTGCGCTGGGGCAACTAATTCGCGATTTCCGCAAGCAGAATTCTCAATGCAGCCTATGATACCGGTGTCCATCGCATTGCAGGATGCCTTCTGATGCAGTTTGGCGATTACCGGAAAATCGCCTAAGGTCGACGTGACATCCTGAGCATACCTCAGGCGGCGCGAGACGGGGCGCGATGAACATGCAGGGGGTTCAACCCCCATCCAAAAAAACAAGCTCGAGGAGGCCGAAATGACTAACACACAAACCAGTACCCTGTGGGAAATCTGCAGACAGGGCCTGCCGCTCGTCGCCGACGAGGCCGCGGAGTGCTGGGACAAGGGTCAACCCTTTGAGATGGAGCCGAAATACCGCCTGGCCCGCTCCGTGGAGGCGCTGATCAACCAGAGTAACTGGGAAATCGGTCGGGACGAAGAGTTCGCCTAGCGATCAGGATCCGCCGCCCTCAAGGTGCACTGCCAACCAGATGCACTGGGGCTCGGCGGACGTTTCGACCACCCGATGCGGGGTGTGGGCGGGGATGAAGAGATAGTCGCCGCTGACCAGCATCCGTTCCTCGCCCGCGATCCAGAGCCGCGCCTCACCCTGGAGCAGGATGACCCACTCGGACTGCGGCTGGTCATACAGGACCGGTTCCGGGAATGGGCTGCTGACGATGCGCTCGATCCAGACCCGCCCCGCGGGCAGTTCCAGTCGCAGCAACTCTTCAAAGATTTCGCCCGTCGCCGGCCCCGGCAGCAGGGCGAAGAGGTTTCCGGTACGCGGCAACATCCTGCACCTACTCCCAGCGGAACAACCAGGCCGCCAGCGAGAGAAAAGCCAGGGCCAGACCCGCCAGGATCAAGATCTGCGGCAGCACGTCCGCCACCATCGCCCCATCGATCATGACCCGCCGGGCCGCGTCGACCATATGGGTCAAGGGCGACAGTTGCGACAGCAAACGAGCCGCCGCACTGGTGCCCTCCATCGAGAACCAGACTCCGGACAGCAACAGCATGGGCCAGGAAATCAGGTTCAGGATGCCGTCGGCCAATTCCTCCGTGCGCAACCGCGCGGAGACGATCAGCCCCAGGCTGATCAGGCACAGGGCCCCGCCGACATAGATCAGGGCGAGCGCCGCGTAAGATCCGCGCATGGGGAAGTCGAGCAGCAAGGCGGCGCCGGTATAGACCACCAGACTCGCACTCATCACCACCAACAGTCGAGAGAGCACCTGAGCAGCCAGGAACTCAAAGGGGCTCAGCGGCGTCGCCTTGAGCCGCCGCAGCACACCGTTCTTGCGGTAGCGCACGATCACCCAGCCCACGCCCCAGAGGCTGGAGAACATCACGTTCATGGCCAGGACCCCAGGCAACACCCAATCGGTGTAGCTGACGGCCGCCCCGCTGACGGTCCGGCGCGCTGGTCCTGTTCCTTGCCCGGCAGTCTCGACGCTTGCGCCACGCTCGGCGCCCAGCAGCAAGCGTTCGGCCAGATAACCGCGCGGTGACTCCGGATTGACCCAATAGGTCAGCGGGGCCGTGCGCCGATCGACCAGGAGGTCGAGTTGGTGACGCTCCACCTTCAGGACCGCGCCCCGCGGATCGGTCAAGGGAACGAACTGGACATGATCCAGCGCCAGCAACCCGGTTGGGGACTGCGGCAAGGTCCCGTCGGCGGTGATCACCCCGACCTTGAACTGATCCTGCGGGTCGCCGCTGAAGATGAAGGCAAACGCCAGCACCATCAGGATCGGCATGAAAATATTCCACCCGAGTCCGGCATGGTCCCGGTAGAACTCCCGGTTACGGGCGACGAAAACAGCGAAGATGCGGCGCCACATGCGTGGGGCTCCTGTTCATGGATGGGTTTGCGGCACCGGGCTGCGACCTGGCGTCTTGCCGTCAAGCAATTGCCGCAAGGTGACGGCAATCGCCTGAGAATCACGCCATCGGCCGCGGGCTCAGGCCCGCAAGGCGTGCCCGGTCAGCTTCAGAAACAGATCCTCCAGGTTCGGGGTGGCGACCCGCAGCGCCGACAGATCCGCGCCGAGCTGTTCCAATTCCTTGAGAACCGGCGCCGCCGCATCCGCAAACAGTTCGATCTCTCCCCCGCGACTGGTCGCCGTTGGCGGCAGGGGCACGCCGTCCGGCCAGGCCGATGCCGGCAAACGGATCACCGCGGCCGGGAAATGCTCACCGATCAGAACACCCGGAAGACCCTGGGCAATGATGCGCCCGCGATCGACGATGGCCACCTCATCGCACAGGCGTTCGGCCTCTTCCATATAGTGGGTGGTCAGCAGGACCGTGGTGCCGCGGCGGCGCACCGTCTCGATCAGCGCCCAGAAGTTGCGCCGCGCCTGCGGATCAAGCCCGGTGGTCGGTTCGTCCAGAAAGACCAGTTCCGGATCGTTGACCAAGGCCACGGCGAGCAGCAGGCGCTGCCGCTGACCACCCGAGAGCTTGCGGGTGTCACGGTCCAGGATCTCGTCCAGATTGCAGAGCCGGATCACCTCATCGCGCGGGGCCGTGCGGCGATAGAGGCTCGCGAACATCGTCAGGGTCTCGGCCACGGTCTGAAAATCCTGCAGCGCGGTCGCCTGGAACTGGATGCCGATGGACTCCCGGTAGGCGTGACCCAGGGGCGCGCCGCGGAACAGCACCTGACCCGCATTCGGCGTCTGGATCCCCTCCAGCATCTCCAGGGTCGTGGTTTTGCCCGCCCCGTTCGGACCCAGTAAACCGAAACAGCGGCCGGGCTCGACCCGAAAACTGACCCCATCGACCGCACGCACACCGCCGTTGGGTCCGGGGTAGGTCCGGACCAGGTCGCGGGCCTCGATCAGCGCGTCCATCGCGCACTCCCGCACCCATCCAGGCGACAGCAGACCCAGCGCGCGGCCGCGGATTCAGTTAGGATTTGTGCACCTCTCATCGCGGCATGCCCGCCAACGTACCAACGGAGTCCTGTTCCATGGCGATCCTGATCATCGGTCTCATCCTCTTTCTCGGTGTACATTCGCTCCCCTTTCTCGCCCCGACATGGCGCGAGTCCCTTCAAGTGCGCATCGGTGAGGTCCCTTACAAGGGGCTCGCCTCGGTGTTGAACCTGACCGGCTTTCTGCTGATCCCCTGGGGTTACGGGCTGGCCCGCCAGGAACCGTTCACAGTGTACGCCCCGCCCGTCTGGACCGCACACCTCGCATTGCTGATCCTGGTGCCGGTTTTTCCCCTGTTGTTCGCCGCCTTCCTGCCGGGGCGCATCCAGACCTGGGCCAAACACCCCATGCTGCTGGCCGTCATTCTCTGGGCGCTGGCCCACCTGATTGCCAACGGCAACCTGGCGGATGTGGTGCTGTTCGGTTCCTTCCTGGCCTGGTCACTGGCCGATCGTATCTCGTTCATGTGGCGCACCGCGCCCCCGGTGCAAGGCGCCCCGCCCGGCAAGGCGAACGATTGGCTCGCCTTGGGCTTGGGTCTGCTACTGTATGGGGCCTTCATGGGCGGAGCCCATCTCTGGTTGATCGGCGTCTCGCCCTTGGGCATGCGCTGAAGCGGGTTCTCGGCGCAATCGGAATCCTTCCACAAGGATGTGGCCGCGATCAAGGGCGTTATTCGGCGTCGAACAGTTGCTCGCCCCGCACGACGCTGGCCGCCCGCAGCAGCCAGCGGTGCAAGGTGTCGCGCTCCCGGCAGGCACGCACGCGGGTCTCGAGCGGCACGTCCACCGGAATGCCCCGGCCCTGTAACAAGGCGAGAATGGCCTCGGCCAGGCCTTCCTCGCGTCCCTCTTGGCGCCCTTCCTTGCGACCTTCCTTGCGCCCTTCCTTGTGACCTTCCTTGCGCCCTTCCGTGCGCACCGCCTCCAGGCTGTCATAGCCCTCGCGTTGCAGCAGATTGCGCAGCGTCGCCCGATGCCCCGCCGCGCGGTCGTACAGGGCTTCCACCGGGATCGGATTGCGCAGGATGCCCGGCGCCGCCAACACTTCGCCCGCCCCGACCAGGCGCGGCGGCTGGCCGGCCTCGTGGACCTCCACCCGCCGCGGACCCTGCACCCGCACCACCCACACGTAACGGGTTCCGGCCGCCAGCAACTCGGCAATCTTGACCTTGAGATCCGCCTGGTCCTGACCGCGACCGGCATACTCGATGGCCAGCGGCGGCGCACCGGGAATCCAGCCGTCCGCGTCCGCCCCGGCGGCGGCAGCCACCGCCACATCGGGGGCGCGCAAGGTGCCCGGCGCGGGCGTGAAGCCGGCATCCACGCCGGCCCATTCGACCGCCGGATCGCTGTCGATGACGGCAGCCCCGATCAGATTGGGCGCGGCGTGCTCGCGCCGCGCCGGGGCACAGTAGAGTGGATGGCCGTTGGACAGCTCATAGCGGTCACCCTCGCGCAACTGGTCGGCGCGAAAGGGGCCAATGGCAGGCTCGCGGCGGATCTTGGACATGGTGCTGGGCTCCGTGGTTATCAGGGCACCTCGGTGGTGATGATAGCCTGATGCCATAGGCTTCGTCCCGGCGGTGGAACGGCTGCGTCAGAGGAGCTTGACCAAGGCTGCCACCGCGGCGACGGCGGCCATGATCATGGCCCCGAGTTTGATGATCAGGCGGTACTCCAGTTCGCGAATTTCGGCCTTGAGCGCCCGCTCCAGCGCCAGGAGGTCGGACTTGGTCGCTAGCTCAGCCTCGACATGGGCGTTGCGGAAGGCCTCGGCGATGGCCTCCGCCTGGTTCTCCGGAAGGCCGGATTCCTTGAGCGTGCGGATGAATTTATAGGTGTCGAAGGCAATGGTCGTCATGGTCCACTCCGGTTGGCGATCGAGGTCAACCTAGTCCTGTCGGGATGCGGGGTCAAGACTGCTCGGGCACTGTTGATTGACCGCGCCGCACGGTTGATCACGGCGCGTCGAACAGCTGCTCACCCCGCTCGATCCGGGCCGCCCGCAGCAGCCAGCAGTGCAAGGTGTCGCGCTCCCGACAGGCGCGCACGCGGGTCTCAAGCGGCGCGTCCACCGGGATGCCCCGGCCCTGTAACAAGGCGAGAATGGCCTCGGCCATGCCTTCCTCGCGTCCCTCTTGGCGCCCTTCCTTGCGACCTTCCTTATGACCTTCCTTGCGCCCTTCCTTGTGACCTTCCTTGCGCCCTTCCGTGCGCCCTTCCTTGTGACCTTCCGTGCGGACCGCCTCCAGGCTGTCGTAACCCTCCCGCTGCAGCAGATTGCGCAGCGTTGCCCGATGCCCCGCGGCACGATCGTACAGGGCCTCGACCGGGATCGGATTGCGCAGGATGCCCGGCGCCGCCAACACTTCGCCCGCCCCGACCAGGCGCGGCGGCTGGCCGGCCTCGTGGACCTCCACCCGCCGCGGACCCTGCACCCGCACCACCCACACGTAACGGGTTCCGGCCGCCAGCAACTCGGCAATCTTGACCTTGAGATCCGCCTGGTCCTGACCGCGACCGGCATACTCGATGGCGAGCGGCGGCGCGCCGGGAATCCAGCCGTCCGCGTCCGCCCCGGCGGCGGCAGCCACGGCCACATCAGGGGCGCGCAGGGTGCCCGGCGCGGGCGTGAAGCCGGCATCCACGCCGGCCCACTCGACCGCCGGATCGCTGTCGATGACGGCGGCCCCGATCAGATTGGGCGCGGCGTGCTCGCGCCGCGCCGGCGCACAGTAGAGTGGATGGCCGTTGGAGAGCTCATAGCGGTCACCCTCGCGCAACTGGTCGACGCGAAAGGGGCCAACGGCGGGCTCGCGGCGGATCTTGGGCATAGTGCTGGGTTCCGTTGTCATCAGAGCGGGTCGACTATAATGATAGCCTCGTTACTCATCCTGCTCCACCAGCGCCAGCCCCCGCGCCAGATCAGTCCGGATATCCGCGCTCGACTCCAACCCCACGGCGATCCGCACCAGCCCCTCGCCGATCCCCGCCGCGGCCCGCTCTTCCGGGCTCAGACGCCCGTGGGTGGTGGTGGCCGGGTGGGTGATGGTGGTCTTCACATCGCCCAAATTGGCGGTGATGGAGAGCATGCGCGTGGCGTCGATCACCTGCCAGGCCCCAATTCGGCCGCCGCGTACGTCGAACGCGACGATGCCGCCGCCGCCCCGCTGCTGCACGCCCACCAGATGGTGCTGCGGGTGGTTCGGCAATCCCGGATAGTAGACCCGCTCGACGGCTGACTGTTCGCTCAGCCAGCAGGCGAGATCCGCCGCCGCGCGCGAATGCGCCTGCATCCGCAGTTCCAGGGTCTCCAACCCCTTGAGGAAAACCCAGGCGTTGAATGGGCTCATGGTCGGCCCGGCGGTGCGCAGAACGCCGAAGACCTCCTCACCGACCAGCTTGCGGTCACCGACCACAGCACCGCCGATGCAGCGTCCCTGCCCGTCCAGATATTTGGTCGCCGAATGGATGACCAGATCCGCACCCAGTTCGAGCGGACGCTGCAGGGCCGGGGTACAGAAACAGTTGTCGACCGCCAGCAGGCAGCCGTGCGCACCCGCGAGTTGTGCCAAGGCACGCAGATCGGCGATTTCGGTCAGCGGATTGGACGGCGTCTCGCAGAACAGCAGCCGGGTCTGCGGGCGGATCGCCGCGGCCCAGGCCGACGCATCGCTCAACGGCACATAGCTGGTGGCGATGCCGAACCGGGCCAAATACTTATTGAACAGCATGGTGGTGCTGCCGAAGACGCTGCGCGAGGAGACGATATGGTCCCCAACCTTGAGCAAGCCCATGCATACCGCGAGGATGGCAGCCATGCCCGAGGCCGTGGCCACGCAGGACGTCCCGCCCTCCAACGAGGCCAGCCGCTCCTCGAAGGCGCGCACCGTCGGATTGGTAAAGCGCGAGTAGATGTTTCCCGCTTGCTCTCCGGAAAAGCGTGCGGCGGCCTCGGCGGCACTGCCGAAGACGAAGCTCGAAGTGGCGAAGATGGGTTCGGCGTGCTCCCCCTCTGGGGTACGGTGGTGCCCGACACGCACCGCGCGGGTGGCGAAGCCGGTCGCCGATCCGGCGTCCGGCAAATCAGGATTCAAAGCGTCTTCAGGCGGTATTGTGCAAGCCAATGACATTCTCGCTGTACAAGGAGTGAACCTCCTTGGCATGGTCGTTGCGGTTGGTCTCGAGATGCTGGAGGTAATCCGCGGTCACATCTCCGGTCACATAGTGCCCGTCGAAGACCGAGCAGTCGAAACGATCCACGTGGCTCTTGCCCCGCTTCTGAACGGCCTGAATCAGATCATCCAGATCCTGATAGATGAGTCCGTCGGCACCCAGAAACGCGGCCACAGCGTCGGCGGTACGCCCGTGCGCGACCAGTTCGACGGCGGACGGCATGTCGATACCGTAAACATTCGGGAAGCGCACCGGCGGCGCGGCGGAGGCGAAATAGACCCGATTGGCGCCAGCCTCGCGTGCCATCTGGATGATCTGCTGGGAGGTGGTGCCACGCACGATGGAGTCATCCACCAGCAGGACATTCTTCTTCTTGAACTCCAGATCGATGGCGTTGAGTTTCTGCCGAACCGACTGTTTACGCACCTTTTGACCGGGCATGATGAAGGTGCGGCCAATGTAGCGATTCTTGATGAAGCCTTCGCTGTAGGGGAGGTTCAGGTGATTGGCGAGTTGCAGCGCGGCGGTACGACTGGTGTCCGGAATCGGGATGACGACATCGATGTCGTGGGCGGCCCATTCGCGCTTGATCTTGGCAGCCAGCCGTTTACCCATCCGCGAGCGTGCCTTGTGCACCGAGATGTTGTCGATGATGGAATCCGGCCGCGCCAGATAGACAAACTCGAAAATACAGGGGGAGAGAACCGGCGAGGCGGCACACTGCTGCGTATGGAGTTCGCCGTCCACGCTGATGAAGACCGCCTCGCCGGGGGCCACGTCGGCAATCAGGGTGAACCCCAGGGTGTTCAGAGCCACAGACTCCGAGGCGATCATGTACTCGGTGCCCTCATCGGTCTCCCGCTGGCCGTAGATCAGCGGACGGATGCCGAAGGGATCGCGAAAACCAAAGACACCGAAACCCGGAATCATCGCCACCGCGGCATAGCCGCCGCGACAGCGCCGGTGCACTCCGGACACGGCTCGAAAGATATCCTGTTCATCGATGCGCAACTTGCCCTGAACCTGTAACTCGTGGGCAAAAATGTTGAGCAGCACCTCCGAATCCGAGTCGGTATTGATGTGTCGCAGGTCGTCGACAAAGAGGTCGCGCTTCAACTCCTCGGCATTGGTCAGATTGCCGTTGTGGGCCAACACGATGCCGTAAGGAGAATTGACGTAGAAGGGCTGGGCCTCGGCGGAACTGGCGGCTCCGGCGGTCGGGTAGCGCGCATGACCCACGCCCATGGTGCCGCGCAACTGGAGCATGTTGCGGGTGCGGAACACATCGCGCACCAACCCCTTGTCCTTGCGCAAATGCAGCCGCTCACCCTCGCAGGTCACGATCCCCGCCGCGTCCTGGCCGCGGTGCTGGAGCACCAGCAGGGCGTCATAGAGCGCCTGATTGACCAGCCCCTTGCCGACGATGCCGACGATGCCGCACATTGGAGACCTCACTCGCGCGTCTACCGCAGACGGACGCCGAAAAACAGGAAGCGCAGAAAACTACCCGAGAACGGGGCTCACCGCAACCATGCCGCGCCACGGCCCACCGCCGATGCCATCGCCGGGGCGCCTTGGCGTCCGGGCAATCGCCGGTCGATCGGGACCCGGTGCAGAAACACTCAGACCCGCTTCAACTGCTCCTGGATGTCCGACGGGACCAGACCCAAAAGCCATTCGGCGGCCTGCTGAAACTGAACGATGACCCCGGATTCCTGCCACCAGGACTCCTCCGGCAACGGGGTCAGGGCCGCCAGGAACACCGCCATGGCGACCACCACGCCCCCGCGTCCCGCACCAAAAATCAGCCCCAGCAGCCGGTCCAGACCGGTCAGCCCGGTCTTATCGATCAGCGCCGTCAGGAGTGCCCCGATGATGGAGCCCAGTATCAAAACGACCAGGATCAGCCCGACAAAAGCGACGCCGACCCGCACGTTCGGCTGGGCGATCTGTGCGGTCAGCGCATCCGCGACCCCCTTATGATAGAGATAAGCGACCCCGAGTGCGGCAAGCCAGACGGCCAGCGACAACACCTCGCGGATCAGCCCGCGCGCCAATCCGATCAGCGCGGACACCAGGATGATCGCAACGATCGCAATATCGACCCAGTTCATAGCGGTTCCCCAGCGCAGGCACGCGATCGCGCCCCTTATGGATAGTTCGTGATCAGTGTATTGACCTTGTGGCGCTCACGCAGCCGCGCGGCGGTCTGTTCGGCGCGGGCGCGATCCAGTTCCGGACCCACCCGGACTCGGTAATACACCTTGCCGTTGACAGTCGCCTTTTCCACGAAGGCCGTGAAGCCACCCGCCCGTAACTTACGCTCCAGGTCGGCCGCGCCTTCCGGTGTGGCGACACTGGCGACCTGGATCACCCAGGAGGGCAGGCCGTCGTTGGCGCCGCGCGGCGACACCGCGGCATTGGCCGTCGTCTCCGCCGTGGTGGGTGCCTTGGTTGTCCCGGCGTCGGCCGGCCGGGGTGTTGTTGCCCCGCCCGACCCGGGGACTCCGGGCAGCGCCAGGGGCTCGGAGACAGTCAACTGTGTCTCATCGAGCCCACCGACCCCGGAGTCCTCCGGCCGCAGAAAGACTTCCGTCTGCACTTTCGGATCGAAGCTCGGAGCGCGCGACATGGACTCCTGAATCGGCGGCAGGGTGTCCAGAGAGGACTCGGGCTCGAACCACATGGGCACGAAGATGACCGCCAGAGTGACGAGCACCAGCGCACCGATCAACCGTTTTTTGGCACCTTCTCGCATAGATCCTATCTCTCCCGCGGCGAACAGACCAAGACTGGACGGCATACACCCGGGCTCGCCGTTAGGCGACACCTCCCCGGGCCTGGACGCGCCGCTGCTCTGGCCGCGCAGTATAGCAGCATGGGCGACTCACTCGATCTGCCGCGCGAGCGCCTCACCGACGATCGTGAACGAACCGTAAATCAGCAAACAATCGCCGGGCGCAGACGCGGCCAGGGCGGCATCGATGGCCTCCGGAACACTGGCCCATACCGCGCTTTGCGCCCCGTGAAGGACGTCGCGCAAACACTCCGCCAGCCGGGCGGCCGGCATGGCGCGCGCGTCCCGGCTCGCGGTGAGATACCAGGCATCAACCAGCGGCTTCAGTGGTGCCGCAACCGCCTCCGCTTCCTTGTCGGCCAGCACGCCGAAGACGGCCCGCACCCGCCCGGTACCGCGAAACCCGCGCAGATTCTCCGCCAAGGCCGCGGCGGCCTGCGGGTTATGCGCGACATCCAGAATCCAGGTGACCGTGCCGGGGACCACTTGAAACCGACCGGGCAGCCGGGCCCGCCCGAGACCGGCCCGAATCGCCTGCACCGGCAGCGGCAGCCGCGCGCGCAGACTGCGTAGCGCCGCCAGCGCGGCGGCGGCATTGTGGATCTGATGGGCGCCGCGCATGGCCGGTATCGGCAAGGCCAGGCGTTCGCCATCGCTCCCCCGCCAGATCCAGCCGCCGCTCTCCGCATCACGCTCCGCAGCAAGTTCGCGGCCCACCTGGAACACCGGTGCGCCCAGATGTTGCGCCTGAGCGCGAAGCCGCTCGGGGGCATCCGGCTGACCGATGATCGCCGGACGCCCGGACCGGAAAATACCAGCCTTCTCCGCGGCGATGGCATCCGGGGTCTCACCCAGCCAGGCCATGTGGTCGCGACCGATCGAGGTCACCACCGCACAATCCGCGTCGATCAGATTCACCGCGTCGAGCCGCCCGCCCAGACCTACTTCCAATACAACCAGATCCGGCCCGGCGGCCGCGAACAGGTCGAGCGCGGCCAGGGTACCGAACTCGAAATAGGTCAGCGGCGTCGCGCCGCGGGCGTCCTCAACCCGGGCAAAGACCGCGCACAGTGCCTCATCCGTCACCGCCTCACCATTGATGCGCACCCGCTCGTTGTAACGCAACAGATGCGGCGAGGTGTAGCAGGCCGTGCGATAGCCCGCGGCCTGCGCCATGGCCTCGATCAAGGCCACACAGGACCCCTTGCCGTTGGTCCCGCCGACGGTGATGACCGGACCACCCAGGCCAGGCGCGCCAAGCCGTGACCACACGTCGGCCACCCGCTCCAGTCCAAGTTCCATGCGATGCGGGTGCAATGTGCTCTGCCAGGCGAGCCATTCCTCCAGGGTCTTCATAGGCATTGCGCTGCTCAGGGCCGCGGCCGACGCGCCAGAATCGCCAGCAGATCGCTGACGCGTTCACGCAGGTCACGACGGTCGACGATCATGTCCAAGGCGCCCTTCTCCATCAGGAATTCACTGCGCTGGAAACCCTCCGGGAGTTTCTCGCGCACCGTCTGCTCGATGACACGGGGGCCGGCGAAACCGATCAGGGCACCGGGTTCGGCGATGTTGATGTCACCGAGCATCGCCAGGCTGGCCGAAACGCCGCCCATGGTCGGATCGGTCATCACCGAGATGAAGGGCAGACCGCGCGCCCGCAACTGCCCCAGGGCCGCGCTGGTCTTGGCCATCTGCATGAGCGAGAACAGACTCTCCTGCATGCGCGCCCCGCCGCTGGCCGAAAAACACACCAGGGCGGCGCCGTTTTCCAGGGCGCTGTCCATGCCGCGCACGAAGCGCTCCCCGACCACCGAACCCATGGACCCCCCCATGAACTCGAACTCGAAAGCGGCGGCAACCACCGGCTCGCCTTTCAGCCGACCGCGCAGCACCACTAGCGCATCCTTCTCGCCGGTCTGTTTCTGGGCCGCGATCAAACGATCCTTGTAGCGTTTGAGATCCTTGAACTTAAGCGGATCAGCCGATTCCATCTCGACGCCCAACTCCTCGCGCGGTTCAGCATCGAGAAAGCAGTCCAGCCGCCGCCGCGCGCGGATGCGGTTGTGGTGGTTGCACTTGGGGCAGACCTCAAGGTTGCGCTCGAGTTCAGCGCGATAGAGGATCGCGTTGCAGCCAGGGCATTTGGCCCAGATCCCTTCCGGTACGGCACGCTTATGGCTCGCCTCGGTGCGGATGCGGCTCGGCATCAGCTTTTCAAACCAACTCATGGTCTTTTCGCGTAAATCCTCGGTATCGATCACTTTCTTAGCCACGATCGGCTCCGTCCATCGCGGCGCGCAGGCCGGACAGAAAATCGCCGATCACGGCAGGAATCCGCTCCGGCGTGGCGACGAGATCCTCGATCTGACTGACAATAGCGCTGCCGACAATCACCGCGTCGGCAAGGCGCGCGACCTGGGCCGCAGTCGCCGCATCCTTGATGCCGAATCCGACTCCGACCGGTAGCGGGATCAATGATTTGATCACACCCACCCGGTCGGCGACACCGACCAGGTCGAGATGGCCGGCACCGGTCACTCCCTTGACCGAAACGTAGTAGACGAAGCCGGAGGCCGCCGCGCCGATGCGGCGGATGCGCTGCTCGGTCGAGGTCGGGGCCAGCAGATAGACGAGATCGAGCCCCTGGGCGCGCAGTGCGCCCACCAGGTCGTGCCCCTCCTCCGGCGGTACGTCCACCACCAGCGCGCCATCGACGCCGGCCGCCGCGGCTTGCGCGGCGAACTGTGCGTAGCCCATAACCTCGATTGGATTGAGGTAGCCCATCAGCACGACCGGGGTCTGCGCATCCGTGGCGCGGAACGCGCGCACCATGGCGATCACATCGCTCAGAGCGATGCCGTTGGCGAGTGCGCGCTCGGTCGCGCGCTGAATCACCGGACCATCCGCGATGGGGTCGGAAAAGGGCACGCCCAGCTCGATCAGATCCGCCCCGGCGGTGACCATCGCATGCATGAGCGCAACGGTGGTCGCGGCGTTTGGATCACCGGCGGTGACGAATGGAATCAGGGCAGTGCGTCCGCGCGCGCGCAGGGACTCGAAACGGGCAGCGATACGACTCACAGGATCAGGCCCTCGTGCTTGGCGACGGTGTGCATATCCTTGTCCCCACGACCGGACAGGTTCACCAGAATGCTCTGCTCGCGGCGCATGGTGGGGGCGAGCTTGGCCGCGTAGGCCAGGGCATGACTCGACTCCAGGGCCGGGATGATGCCCTCGGTGCGAGTCAGGCAGTGGAAGGCGGCCAAAGCTTCCTGGTCGGTAATGGCGTCATAACGGGCGCGCCCGGAGTCCTTGAGCCAGGCATGCTCCGGACCGACCCCCGGATAGTCCAGACCGGCGGAGACCGAGTGGGTCTCGATGATCTGGCCGTTGCTGTCCTCCATGAGATAGGTGCGATTGCCATGCAGCACCCCGGGTCGGCCGGCGTTGAGCGGCGCGGCATGGCGGCCGGTTTCAAGTCCGTCACCGGCGGCCTCGATCCCGTACATGGCCACCTCCGTATCCTCGATGAACGGGTAGAAGAGACCGATGGCGTTGGACCCGCCGCCGACACAGGCGACCAGGGCGTCGGGCAGACGTCCGGTGCGCGCCAGCATCTGCGCCCGGGCCTCGCGCCCGATCACCGACTGAAAGTCCCGTACCATGGCCGGATAGGGGTGCGGGCCAGCAACGGTGCCGATGATGTAGAAGGTGTTGTCGATATTGGTGACCCAATCGCGCATCGCCTCGTTCAGCGCATCTTTGAGGGTGCGTGAGCCTGACTTGACCGGCACCACACGGGCACCGAGCAACCGCATGCGGTAGACATTGGCCTCCTGCCGCGCCACATCGACCTCGCCCATGTAAACCACGCACTCCAACCCCAAGCGCGCCGCCACGGTCGCACTGGCCACCCCATGCTGGCCGGCGCCTGTCTCGGCGATGATGCGGGTCTTACCCATGCGCCTGGCGAGCAGGGCCTGACCCACGGTGTTGTTGATCTTGTGAGCGCCGGTGTGGTTCAGGTCCTCGCGCTTCAGGAAGATCCGGGCGCCGCCGAGTTCGCGGCTCCAGCGCGCGGCGAGATAGATCGGCGAGGGCCGGCCAACGTAATCCTGCAGATCGGCGTCGAGTTCGGCTTGAAACTGCGGATCGCCCAGATAGCGCTCATAGGCCTCGCGCAGCTCGGTGAGCGGTTGCATCAGTGTTTCGGGCACGAACAGGCCGCCATAGGGGCCGAAATGACCGTCCGCGTCTGGCCAGTGATAGGGTGTTCGCGCCCGGACGTCCGCCCGCGCACGTCGGTCATCAATCGTCTCGGCCGTCGTCGCCGGTTGTGTCGCCATCGCGTACCCCTTGCATAAAAGCATGAATTTTCGCCGGATCTTTAACGCCTTTGGCGGCCTCCAGGCCGCCGCTCACATCGATCGCGTAAGGACGTACCCGACGAATCGCGGCAGCCACGTTCCCTGGATCAAGTCCTCCGGCGAGGACGATACGCGAAGCCAGCTCAGGCGGAATGCGCGCCCAATCGAAGGTGGCACCGGTCCCACCGGGCAGGCCCGGGTCGTAGGCGTCGAGAAGGAGCCCGGCAGCAGCTTCATAGCGCGCGGCCTGGGCCATGAGATCGAGCCCCGGACGCATCCGCACGGCCTTGATCCAGCGTCGGCCGAAACTCCCGCACAGTTCGGGCGGTTCGTCGCCATGAAACTGCAAGAGTTCGAGCGGGACCTGCTCAAGAACCTGGCGGACCGCCGTCGCAGACGCATCGACGAAGAGTCCGACCATCGTCACGAATGGCGATACCAGTCGGCACAGTGCACGCGCCTGAGCGGGCGTCACCGCCCGCGGACTCGGCGGATAGAACACCAGACCAATGGCATCGACACCCGCCGCTACCGCGGCACACACATCCTCCGGCCGAGTGAGACCGCAGATCTTAACCCGGGTTCGCATCGTTATTGCACCGACTTTTTCTGCGCATTCGATCGCCGACAGCGCCGAACACAAACTACCGACCGCCGCCGGCCGCCTGAGGCAGCGCGTACTCCACCGGGTAGTCCGCGCGTACGAAAAACAGTCCCTGCGGCGGCGCCGTCACCCCGCCGACAGTTCGATCACACACCACAAGCAATTCCCGGGTCCAGTCTACGGATGCCTCGCCGCGGCCAATGGCGATCAAGACGCCGACAATATTGCGCACCATATGCTGCAGGAAACCGTTCGCTCCGATCGCCAGATCGATCACCTCGCCATCCCGCCGCAGGTCCAGGTAGTGCAGCCGGCGCACCGGGCTCTTGGCCTGACAGCCTGCCGCGCGGAAACTGCTGAAATCGTGCTCACCCAGCAGCGCGGTACCCGCCGCCTGCATTCGCTCGAGGTCCAGCGGCTGATGGACCCACAGGGCGCGATCACGCTCCAGTGCGCAACGGGTGTTACGGGTCAGGATGCGGTAGCGATAATGACGAGCGCCGGCGGAAAAGCGGGCGTGAAAGGAATCGGGCACCTGTCGCGCCCAACACACGGCACAGTCCCGCGGGAGGTTGACGTTGGTCCCGAGCACCCAGGCGCGCTCCGTGCGATCGGCAACGGTATCGAAATGAACGACCTGCTCGAGTGCATGGACACCCGCGTCGGTGCGTCCGGCACAGTGGATGCGGACCGGATGGTCAGCGACCCTCGAGACCGCCGCTTCCAGGGTCTCCTGGACCGTGCGTCCCTGCGCCTGGGTCTGCCAGCCGCAATAGCCGGAACCGTCGTACTCGACTCCCAGCACGATCCGCCGACTTGACTGCGGATCAGCGGTCATCGCGCACGCTCAGTGTCCGGATCGCCGCTGCTGCGCCCCGCGCGCGGTTGGCAGCAGGGCCGGCTGGAGGCGAGATGGTTCAACCGATACGCCGCAGCAACACCTGGGCCTCGCTGCGCTGCTCCTCGTTGCCCTCGCCCAGTACTTCTTCGAGGATGCCCTTGGCCGAATCCTGGTCGCCCATCTCGACGTAAGCGCGAGCCAGATCGAGTTTCGTCGCCGTCTCATCCCAGAGCCCCGGATCCATCTGCCACTGAGATGACAGCAAATCGCTCGATGCACTGTCGTCCTGAATACCGAAGAGCACCGGCAGTACGGTACCGACTCCCTTCGATGCGCCAAGCCCGAGCGTTTCGCCTTTCGGCCCTGCCAGCCCCGCCGCCGGCACGGACTGGTCAGCCGTGGTGCCCGACTGACTGACCCCGGACGCTGTGTCATCGAACGTCCGGAGGTCGAGTTCACTGGCCGACCGCAGGTCCTCAATGGTCAGCTCAAGGTCCGATAACCCGCCGGAAAACAGCCGATCGTTCTCGTCACTCGGCGGCACCTCAAGCTGCAGCAGGTCGCTGTCCGGCAGGCGGGCAGGCGTGCTTGCCGACGGATGCTCCGCCGGTGTCGCGACCTTGCCGTCAGACCCGGACGGAGACCAACCGGACAGCAGATCCGCTGCCGGGCGAACCTCTCGGGCCGGATCAACGTCCGCCGCAGGATGGGGCGCCGCGCGCAACGCCAGGTCGGCTGACGGCTTGCGTGCATCGCTGATATCGAGGGAGTAGACATCATCGGAATTGCCGCCGACGGAATCGGGCAGCAGCTCCGCCCCGGGCCCGGGGCGGTCGATACTCGACGCGGAAGGTGCGGCGTAGGCGTCGCCAAGCGTGCGGGCGTTGGAACCGAGAAAACGTTCGATTGACGACTCGGGACGCTCAGCATCAGGCGCGGCGCGCGCCGATGTCGCCGCGAAACTAGCGTCAACGCCGACCGGCTGCACGGCAGCGGCCATATCGACCAAACGCTTCCAACGCTCCGGATTGACCTGATCGCCGCCGGCAGCCTGGACCTGCCGCAGCAGATCACCCAGCGCTTGCGAGTTCTTGGCACCGTAGAAGGCTTCCGCAAGCTTGAACTGAAGATCCAGGCGGTCGGGGCTGCGTTTGAGTTCATCCCGCAGGAGTTCTTCAGCCTCGTGATAGCGGCCATAGGCGATGTAGATGTCAGCCTCGGAGATGACATCGGCCTCGTCCGTTTCCGGCTCGATCCGACCAAATGGCGCAAATCCCGCGGACGGGGAATCGAGTGCACCCGGCACCGCCGACTCGCGCAAATCCGAACTGGAACTTTGGCCGGCGAGTGGCGACATCGACTTACGCGTCGACGCCAGCATCAGATTTTCAGGGACCTCGCGCGAATCGAACTCCACACTCGAATCGCGCCCGATGCGGCGGCGGGAGCGCAGCCACATCAGCACGCTGATACCCAGGGCAGTCGCGGCAGCGACACCGGCCAGCGGCAGCAACAGCGCACGCCAGGCGGAATCATGCTCGGAACCGGCAACCGGACTCGCAGTGCTGGCCGGCATCGGCATCCCTGACTGATTGATCTGCGGAGAAAGCGCAGCCGGCGTGGATGCTGGGGTTGATTTGGTCGACGCGGCAGTCGATGCAGTTATCGGTGCCATAGGCAAAGAGATGGTGTCTCCCGGGGCGGCACTCCCCCCGACCGCGGTACCCGGCGGCAGCATATCAAGCGCCGCAGGACTGCCGTCGAGCAGCTCACCAGGTACTCCGCCGGCAGCAGCATCATCCGGGGGTAAACCACCCGCCGCCCCAAGTGACGCGATCATGTCCGGCGGGGCCGTCGGCGCCACGGTCGCTCCCGGCACCGGTGTACCTGCCGTGACCGCGGCCGGACCACCCGGTACCGACGTGCCTGCCGTGACCGCCGCCGGACCACCCGCCGCCGGTGCGTCTCCCGTGACCGCCGCCGGTCCCCCCGGGGGCCGAGCGGGCTGACCCGCGTTCAGCACGCCCGGCGCCGGTTGCTCCCCGCCCTGGATGCGGGCAAGCTCCGCGTTACGCAACTGCAGCAGTCGCTGGATCTCCGAGAGCTGGGACTCAAGTTCCCGAATACGCCCTCGCATTTCCACAGTTTCCTGTCGGGTACTCTCGCTCGCCTCGCGAACCAGCAGAAGCTCCTCCTCCATCCCCGCTTTTCCCGGGCCAGTGGTCGCCGCGCGCGCTTCGCTCGCGGGAGCGGTCCCGGCAATCTTCAGTCGCGACTCGCCGGCCAGAGCCGGCTGCGGGGGCGCGGTCGGGTCGGTCAGCGGGGTGCGGCGCACCTGATCACCCTTCAGCGCGGCCGCGAACTCCCGGTTGGCGGCGTCCGGCCCGAGGGCGAACAATTCGTCCGCACTCGGTATGGTCAGCGTTTTGCCGGCGATCAGCCGATTGATGTCACCGCGGATGAAGGCATCTTGATTGTTCCGATAGAGCGCCATGGCGGTTTGCGACACCGTGGCACCCGCGGGGGTTCGAGCGCGCGCCAAACGCCAGAGTCCGGTACCTGGACGAATCGGACCGAAACGCTTCGGGAACCCATCGCTGCTTGCGGCAACCGGCGGCGCGGCCTCGAGCGGCGGCGAGGCGGCCTTCTTGGTGCGAGCCGGCCGTGGCTGTTCAACCGCAGCCACGGCGGCCGGCGCGCGCGTCGGCCGAGCACTCGCCATAGGCTGCTCAATCGGCGGAGCGGACCGCGAGGCGGTGACCGCCGGATCCAGCAGGAGGGTGAACTGCTTGACCAGGCGCCCATTCGGCCACACGACTTCGACCAGGAAGTCCATGTAGGGCTCACGGATGGGTTCCCGGCTGGTGACGCGGATGACCGGTCTGCCACGCGCAGAGAGTTGTGGACTCAGCCGCAGCTTGCCCAGGTGGTGGTAGCGCTCGACACCGGCCTTGTTGAACTCGGCTTGCGGGGCGATCTGCGCCTTGATCGTATCGAGTTCGTCCGACTTCACGTCAAGAAGCTCGATCTCTCCGACAAAGGGCTGATTCAGCGCGGATTGCAGGCGCATTCCACCCACACCCAAGGCATACGCATTGGTCACGACCAAGGCCGGTACCAGCATCGACGCCAGGTAAAACTTGCGAGACATCCTACTCCCTCGTTCACCAATAAACGGCTGCGTGGGCGATCCGCTCAACCCGTAGCGGGAAGTCGATACCGGGCGAAATCCGCGAACCCGGCGCGAACTCAGAACATGACTTCACCTTACGGACCGAACTATATCTGAATCCCCCGCCTTTCACCAAGGGTACACCACGGCCGCGGCCGGCCGATCCTGACCTAGCGCTCGAGAAGGATGCGCAGCATTCGCCGCAACGGCTCGGCCGCACCCCAAAGTAACTGATCGCCGACCGTGAAGGCCGCCAGATAGCGCTCCCCGAGATTCATCTTGCGCAGACGTCCGACCGGCACCTCCAGCCGTCCCGTCACCGCGGCCGGCGACAGCTCACGGACGGTCCGCGCCCGCTCGTTGGGAATTACCCGCACCCAGTCGTTGGCGGCGGCGATGATCCGCTGTACCTCTTCCAGGGACAAGTCCTGGTTGAGCTTGATGGTGAGTCCCTGACTGTGGCAGCGCATCGCCCCGACCCGCACGCACAGCCCGTCGACCGGGATGGGCTGGTGATCGAGACCGAGGATCTTGTTCGTCTCGGCCTGCCCTTTCCACTCTTCGCGACTCTGGCCGTTCTCCAGTTGGGTATCGATCCAGGGAATGAGACTGCCGGCCAGCGGCGCGCCGAAGCTGGCGGTCGGCAAGGCCGCATCGCACAGGGTCGCGGTCACCGCGCGGTCGATCTCCAGGATCGCCGAGGCCGAATCGGCGAGCAGTGGTGCCGCGCAGTCGTGGAGCGCGCCCATCTGCTGCAGCAACTCGCGCATGTGTTTGGCACCGGCACCGGACGCGGCCTGGTAGGTCATGGCGCTGATCCATTCCACCAGGCCCGCGCGCAGCAAGCCGCCGATGGCCATCAGCATGAGGCTCACGGTGCAGTTGCCGCCGATGAAGTCGCGCCGGCCGGCCGCCAGGGCGGTGTCGATCAGCTCGCGGTTCACCGGGTCCAGGATAATGGTGGCATCGGGCTGCATCCGCAGGGCCGAGGCGGCGTCGATCCAGTAGCCATCCCACCCGGCGGCGCGCAGCTTGGGATGCACCTCCTTGGTGTAGTCCCCGCCCTGACAGGTGACCAGGATATCCATCTCACCCAGCGCGTCGATCGCACCGGCGTCAAGCAGAGGACCTCCGGCGCAACCCAGCTCCGGTCCCGGCTGGCCGACCTGGGAGGTGCTGAAAAAACGCGGCGCGTCGATCAGGTCAAAATCCTGTTCCGCCCGCATCCGATCCATGAGGACCGACCCCACCATGCCACGCCAGCCGATAAAACCTACACGATTCATCTCATTACATCCGCTACTTTACTACATCGGTCGAACCAGGTTCAAGTCGGCAAGGCCGCCACTACCGCATCCCCCATCTCCACTGTCCCGACCCGGCGCATCCCGGCCGATAGGATATCAGGGGTCCGTAGCCCTTGATCAAGCACCACGGAAACCGCCGCTTCAATCCGCTGCGCCACCTCCGGCGCCCCCAGCGAGTAGCGCAGCATCATGGCCACCGACAACAGGGTGGCCAGCGGATTGGCCACCCCCTGGCCCGCGATGTCCGGAGCGGAACCGTGAATCGGTTCATACATGCCCTGCCCGGCGGCGTTCAGGGACGCCGAGGGCAACATGCCGATCGAGCCGGTGAGCATGGAAGCACAGTCCGACAGGATGTCACCAAACAGATTGCCGGTCACCATCACATCGAACTGCTTGGGTGCCCGCACCAGTTGCATGGCCGCATTGTCCACGTACATGTGACTCAGCGCGACATCCGGGTAGTCGGCCCCCACGCGGGTCGCCACCTCGCGCCACAACTCGGTGCATTCCAGTACGTTGGCCTTATCCACCGAACAGACCCGCCGGTCGCGTTTGCGGGCCAGGTCGAAGGCCACGCGGCAGATGCGCTCGATCTCGGACTCGGTGTAGACCATGGTGTTGATCCCGCGGCGCTCGCCGGAGGCCAGGGTCTCCACCCCGCGCGGTTGGCCGAAATAGATGTCTCCGGTCAGTTCGCGCACGATCATGATGTCCAGCCCGGAGACCACCTCCGGCTTGAGGCTCGAGGCCCCGGCCAACTGCGGATACAGAATCGCCGGGCGCAGGTTGGCGAAGAGCCCCAGACCGGCACGCAGGCCCAAAAGTCCTTTCTCCGGGCGCTTGGAGATATGCAAGGGCTCCCACTTGGGTCCGCCGACCGCCCCCAACAGGACGGCATCCGCGGCGCGGGCGGCCTCCAGGGTCTGCGCGGGCAATGGATCACCGAATGCGTCATAGGCCGCGCCGCCCACCAACCCGTGCTCAAGCTCGACCGCGATGGCACCCTGCGCCTGGAGCGCCTTGAGCAGCTTGACCGCCTCGCCCACGATCTCCGGGCCGATGCCGTCGCCGGGCAGCACTAAAACCTTCTTCGTCAACTCATTATCTCCAATACTAAACCGCGCCCAGCGCGGTATGCGATGCTTGTGGATGAGATCGGCCCCGGCAGACGCGACGATTGCTGGAGCTGGCGCGGTTTAAAGTTATAAAAAGACCCAAGGCGCCTCGGCCCGTCGGCGGGCTTCAAAGGCACGGATGCTGTCCACCTGCTTGAGCGTCAGGCCGATGTCGTCGAGACCCTCGATCAGGCACTGCTTGCGGAAGGCATCCACGGTGAAGGGGATGGACACGCTGTCGAGGGTCAGCGTCTGCAGCGGCAGGTCCACCACCAGCCGCAGCGCGTCTGCACCCTTAGCTTGAGCGAACAGACGGTCGATTATTTCCGCTTCGAGAACAATCGGTAGTATCCCATTCTTAAAGCAATTGCTAAAGAAAATGTCGGCATAACTCGGGGCCAGGATGACCCGGATGCCGAAGTCCGCCAAAGCCCAGGGGGCGTGCTCACGGGAGGACCCGCAACCGAAATTCTCGCGCGCCAGCAGGATTTCAGCACCGGCGTAGCGCGGATCGTTGAGGACGAAGGCCGTGTTGAGCGGCCGGTTGGTACAATCCATGCCCGGCTCGCCGTGATCCAGATAACGCCATTCATCAAATAGATAGGGCCCAAAGCCGCTGCGCTTGATGCTTTTCAGAAACTGCTTGGGGATGATGGCGTCAGTGTCCACGTTGGCCCGATCCAGCGGCACCACACGCCCGGTGAAGTTCTTGAACGGCTCCATTCAGAGAGTCCTCACGTCGACGAAATGACCAGTAACCGCGGCCGCGGCCGCCATGGCAGGGCTGACCAGATGGGTGCGCCCGCCCGGCCCCTGGCGACCCTCGAAATTGCGATTCGAGGTCGAGGCGCAGCGCTCACCCGGCTCCAGCCGGTCCGCGTTCATGGCCAGACACATGGAGCAGCCGGGTTCACGCCATTCGAAACCGGCCGCGGTGAAAATGCGATCCAGCCCCTCGGCCTCGGCCTGCGCTTTCACCAATCCGGACCCCGGAACCACCAGCGCCAGCTTGATACTGGCGGCCACCTGACGGCCCGCGACCACGGCGGCTGCCGCCCGCAGATCCTCGATGCGCGAGTTGGTGCAGGAACCGATGAAGACCTTGTCCGGACGAATCTCGGTGATCGGCGTGCCGGGCGTGAGTCCCATATAACTCAAGGCGTGGCGCATGCTGCCGGCTTTCACCGGGTCCGGCTCGGCGGCCGGATCGGGCACCTTGCCGTCGACCGCGACCACCTGCTCGGGGGAGGTCCCCCAGGTGACTTGCGGCTGAATCTCAGCGGCGGCGAGCCGGATAATCTCATCAAACCGGGCATCCGGATCGCTGACCAGGGTGCGCCAGTGAGCCGCCGCGCGCTCGAAGAGGTCGCCCTTGGGAGCCAGCGGACGGCCGCGCATGTACTCGATGGTCTTCTCGTCGACCGCCACCAGTCCGGCCCGCGCGCCCGCCTCAATCGCCATATTGCAGACCGTCATACGGCCCTCGAGCGAGAGCGCGCGGATCGCCGAACCGCCGAACTCCACCACATAACCGGTGCCACCGGCAGTGCCGATGACGCCGATGACGGCGAGCACGATGTCCTTGGCGGTCACACCCGGCCCCAGACCCCCGTCGATGCTGATCAGCATCGCCTTGGACTTGCGCTGCAGCAGGCACTGGGTGGCCAGTACATGCTCGACCTCCGAGGTCCCGATCCCGAAGGCCAATGCACCGAAGGCGCCATGGGTGGCGGTATGCGAGTCGCCGCAGACCACCGTACTGCCCGGCAGGGTGAAGCCTTGCTCCGGACCGATCACATGGACGACCCCCTGACGCGGATCGCCCATGGCGAACTCGGTGATGCCGAAACTGCGGCAGTTCTCGTCCAGCGTCTCCACCTGCAGGCGCGAGACCGGGTCGGTGATCCCCGCCGCAAGATTAGCCGTCGGCACATTGTGATCCGGCACCGCCAGATTCGCCGCCACCCGCCACGGGCGCCGGCCGGCCAGGCGCAGCCCCTCGAACGCCTGGGGCGAGGTCACCTCATGGACGAGCTGGCGATCGATGTAGAGCAGCGCCGTGCCGTCCTCATCCACCCGCACCACATGTTCGTCCCACAGTTTATCGTAGAGGGTCCTGGCACCCATATCGCCGCCTCGCTAGCAAAATCTTAACCTCTAAGAATAGTCGGGGCGGTGCGCAAACTCAAACAGGAATGGGCGATGGCGACCCGGCAGCGCCAGACCGCCCTGGAACTACAGGAGAACCAGAAAGTCCTGGACCACTGGCCGTTGCGGCTCTTCCCCTTCCAGATCCTGCAATCGCACCGCTGCGACGGGCCGACCCCGCTGCGGGTCTTTCTTTCTCTGCCCGCCAACGGCCCGCGCGACCTGGAAGGGCCGGTGCGCCAGGCACTCCAGCAATTCCTCTCCAATCACTACAACTTCAATCTCAGAGTGCGCCCCATCGAACTCCTCGACGGTGCCTGGAAAGACGGCCAGTTCCAGGGTGCGGCCGGCATCAAGGCCCTGCACGAGCGGTTGCGCTCCGAGCCAACCCTGGTACTGGAGACCCAACTGCCGGAGGGCGATGACCATCTCTACATCAATCTGGCCTACTGGGGACCCGCCCAGGATCAGTACCTCTATCAGACCCTGGAGAAGATCGCCTATCGCTCCGTGGTCGAGGATTGTGCCCGCGCCGCGGCGCGACAATGGCGGCAGGCGCGCGAACGCCTGATCGGGCAAGGCCTCGCCAAGGACAACCTGGATGCCGACCAACGGTTTGGCGGTGTCCGCGCTGCCAATCTCAAGCGGCTGGAGCAGGAGGAAGCCCTGAGTGCCGCTGGCATCGCACTCGACCAGGTAGACCTGCCGCCTTTCCAACGGGTCAAGGAGGATTGGCGCGCCATTCACCAGTTCCTGATCACCTGGCATTGCCTGGTCATGGGTTGGATCGGCGACCTCT
>JACDZG010000222.1 GCA_013426805.1 Chromatiaceae bacterium | reverse complement strand
AAATGGTAACACAAAGTTTTCGGACATTAGATATCGAGACTTCAACACTTATATGAATCAATTTGGCTCTTTTTGGGGGATAAATGGCGTATTAAATTATAGTTTTGAGATTGACACCTTAGGGCAAAAATTAGTTGTTCTATCAGATTTCAAGTATGGAAATAATAATTACGGTTCAAACTACTATAATTTTAATGCAGGCGAGAATGTTGATAATCCTTTTTGGAATACAATAAAGAATGATAACCGCCCTTTTGTTTTTTCGATAAAAGCAGACTACAGCAAGCCTATTAATAAGTTCTTTTCATTTGACAGTGGGATTAAATATTCGACTATAGAAAGCAATAGTCGAACCGACTTAACTGGAAGTGAAGCTTTATTACAACATTACGTTACAACTGAAAAAAATCTGGCTATGTATGCCGTTTTCAATGCAAAAATTAGTAAAAAGTTTGATTTTAGCATAGGACTTAGGGCTGAAAACATGAAACGAAATGCACAAAAAGAAGGTGTCAATTATATGGATACTTCACAATTGGGTTTCTATCCGAGTGTGTTGGCAAACTACAATTTTTCCGATAATTATAGCATGGGATTTTCGTATAGTAAGCGTATAAAGCGTCCAAGTTTCGCGTCACTTGACCCAAGTATCTATAAAGATTCTTTGTTTGTACGATATGGTAACCCAAATCTCCAATCAACTGACTACCATACATTTCAGCTATCATTAAAACTATTTAAGCGATTGTCCCTGCGTGTTTCGTACAACTATATGAATAATCCGATTTATAACCTAACTTTCAGAGATATCAATCATCCAATTGTATCAAAGTTTTTTTCCGAAAATAGAGATTATACGGATAGATGGATCGGGACGATTATCTACAATCAATCTATCATTAAAAAATGGAGCTTAACACTTGAAGGTTCAATAAATACAAATAACTTTGCTTACTCCGACGGAAGTGGGATTGAACGGAATAATAACACACCTAGTTTTAGTTTTGATTTGGGATCAACAGTTAATCTTCCCTTATCAATTAATTTTGATGGCGGTATAAAATATAATGGAGCCGGTTCGCTTAATGCATATAATGTATATGCTGATTGGAACATGTTTTTTTCCCTGAATAGAAGCTTCCTAAACAAAGCATTTTCTTGCACATTATCAGTAAACGATTTATTTTATACTTCAATATGGAAAAGTCAATCTGTTCTAACAGGAAAACCTATTAATACATTCAATGGTAATACCCGCTATGTAGAACTAACATTGAAATATAAGTTTGGTAAATCAAAATACGAAAACAACACAAAACGAGCAAGTGAAGATGAACGTAAGCGATTATAAAAGATGAAAAAATTTCCAATTGACATACAACACGATGCTATGGATTGTGGTCCGGCCTGCCTGAAGATGACTGCCGAATTCTATGGTAAACATTATACCTTAGACCATTTACGTCAACGATGCTTTATTAGTAGAGAAGGGGTTTCGCTGATGGGTATCAGTAAAACAGCAGAAGAAATTGGATTCAAAACATTTGGAGGTCGGTTTACTTTTGATCAATTAGTAGAAAAAGCACCACTTCCCTGCATTGTGCATTGGCAACAAAGTCATTTTGTAGTAGTTTATCGAATTAAAAAGAGCAAAAGACGAACAATCGTTTATGTTGCAGATCCTGGAAAAGGACTGATTACATATACGCAGCAGGAATTTTGTGAGAATTGGATTAGTACCAGTTCAAAGGGTGAAGATAAAGGAGTTGCGTTATTACTCGAAACAACAACACTATTTTTTCAGCAAGATGGGGAAATTATTTCACACAATAGGTTTCAATTTCTGAGTAACTACTTTTTACCCTATCGGAAGTTATTTGGTCAATTGTTGTTGGGTTTGCTTCTGGGTAGTATTTTACAATTATTTTTTCCATTTCTTACTCAGGCTATAGTTGACACAGGTATTGCCAACCAAAATATTGGTTTTATTTATCTAATATTATTAGCCCAATTGATGCTTCTGATAGGTCGTACTGCGGTTGACTTTATCCGTCGTTGGATACTGCTACATATTAGTGCACGAATTAATATTTCGTTGATTTCCGACTTCTTTATTAAGCTGATGAAATTGCCAATGAGTTTTTTCGACACCAAACTATTGGGCGATTTATTGCAACGTATTGAAGACCACAATCGTATAGAACGGTTTTTAACTGCTCAAACCCTCAACTTACTGTTTTCAATTTTCAGTCTCGTTATTTTTAGTATCGTATTACTGGTTTATGACTTACGTATTTTTTTAGTATTTCTAATTGGTACGGTTTTATATGCAGGTTGGATTGTCTTTTTTCTCAAACGGCGGAGGGTGTTAGATTACCAATTTTTTGAACAACAAGCACTCAATCGAAGCAAGGTATACCAACTTATCAACGGAATGCAGGAAATCAAGTTACAGGGTTGTGAACAACGGAAACGTTGGGAATGGGAAGATGTGCAAGCAGATTTGTTTAAGGTTAATCTTTCTACGCTCTCTATGCAGCAAACACAAGAGGCTGGAGGTATTTGTATTAATGAACTAAAAAATATTGTAATTACAGTATTGGCTGCCACAGCAGTTATTCATGGGCAACTAACATTGGGGATGATGCTTTCGGTACAATATATTATTGGACAATTAAACAGTCCGGTGGAACAGATGGTCAATTTTATTTACCAATGGCAAGATGTAAGCATTAGTCTGGAACGAATAAATGAGATACATGGCAAAGAAGATGAAGAAGCTATAAATCAAGGAAACACTGTTGACCTGAGTATAGGAGAGGATATTTTAATTAACAATATTTCATTTCAATATGAAGGTCCAAAGTCTCCAAAAGCCCTAAACAACGTTTCATTAATTTTACCTAAAAGTAAAGTCACGGCTATTGTTGGTGCTAGCGGAAGTGGTAAAACTACATTAATAAAGCTATTATTAGGTTATTATACCCCTACAGAAGGTGAAATAATTGTCGGTGATAAAAAACTTAATATGCTGGATATTTATTGGTGGCGACAACAATGCGGCGTGGTAATGCAGGATGGTTTTATTTTTTCTGAATCTATTGCACGAAATATTGCTGCGAATAATGAAGAAATTGATCTTGAACGTTTACGTGATGCCGTTACTATTGCCAATATTAAAGAGCACATAGAAAAACTACCATTAGGGTATAATACCATTATCGGACAAGAAGGACAAGGGTTGAGCCAAGGTCAAAAACAACGTATTCTAATAGCCAGAGCCGTCTATCGTAATCCTCAGTTTATCTTCTTAGATGAAGCAACTAATGCATTAGATGCAAACAATGAACGAACAATTATAGAAAATCTCAACGAATTTTACAACGGTCGAACAGTTGTAGTTGTGGCACACAGACTTAGCACAGTGAAGAGTGCAGACCAAATTATAGTGTTAGATAAAGGAGAAATTGTGGAAATTGGAACTCACGAAGAACTGACAATAAAAAAAGGGGCTTATTATCAATTAGTAAAGAATCAGCTAGAACTTGGAAATTAAATCAAACTAGAACTTATGGATTCAATAGAATTACGTAGCGAGAAAGTTCGCAGCATTATTGGAAAAATACCACCAAGTATTATACGAAGTGGAACTTTAGTATTGTTTGTCGTTTTTACATCACTATTAATTAGCAGTTATTTCTTTCCTTATTCCGAAACAATTGTTGTTCCGGTACAGATAAAAGAACAAAAAATTTCAACGACTCATTCTCTATCTAAAAGTTATATTGCTATAGCTTTTGTCCCTATCGACATTCAGTCTAAAATTGCTGTTGGGCAAAAATCTGTTATAGAGATTGAGGGATATAACAAAAACACAAATGGTCAAATTGCGAGTAGTATTTATAGCAGAATAAATAAACCAATTATAAAAGATAAAAAGAAGTTCATTTTGTTTCAATTATTATTACAAAACGGTTTAAAAACAAATAATTGTACAACAATTTCTTATTACGACAATATGCAGGGGACTGCGACGATAACATTGAAAAAGGAACGGTTGATAACAATATTGTTCTCGTGGATTAGATAATATATGAAGTAAGGTTGATTATAATGCATAGAGATACTATATTATGAAGTTATAACTAAACGCCCCAAAAGCAAAAAAAGCCACACCAAGTTAGAGTTATCAAAAACGTCTAGGTGTGGCTTTTATAGCTTTTTTAATAGGGCAGAGCGGTCACCGTATATTTTATTTCCGGCAAAAGCCGATAAATAAAATACACGGTGAAAGTGATTTAAAACGGTTGCGAGGTTTATCAGGGTATATAATAAATGAATTATTATTAGACGATTTTTTGTTTCCAATAAATTTGACGATAATACTTTAAGTTAGAAAATCTTATTATATTTGCAAACGAAAACAATTATTTACACGGTTGACAACAATCTGACAGATTTCAAAAAAAAATAAACAACAATACTAACGACAAAACTCTTTATTCGAAAAGAAACATAAACGTAAGAAATCGGGAAACCTATTCTACACAACCAATGCACGTTTGGTAACACACGCCTATGCGCATTGGCTGGCTGACGTGCATTTAGGAAGTTCATCTCCCGCATTAACCTTGTCGCAGGGCGACAGTGAATGCTCCCGCAAACCGCCAAATGCCCATAGCCTCGGTCGTTA
>JACDZG010000221.1 GCA_013426805.1 Chromatiaceae bacterium | reverse complement strand
ATGTCAAACTTTTTCGGTCCCCCGGCAAAGCCGGGGGATTTCCCATTCTATTAATGGCATTGCTCTGGAGCGAGGAACGGCGCGAGGCCGCAAGGCGTCGGCGCGAAGGAGCAAATCAAGTTACTAAAGTCGAATTCCCCTATATGCAGTCAAGTCGACTGGCCTGACCCCTGGAGTAATCATGATGGGTACGCGGTTGCATTCCGAATGGCTGGGGCGCCTGGGCGCCCTACTGATATTGCTGATCCTGGCAGGCGGCCAGGCCAGCGCCGACCAGCCGATCCTGGGGGAAATCCAGGGAATCAAGACCGCGAGCGACGGGGTCCTGGTCGTCGCGGGCTGGGCCTGCCAGCAGGGCCTTCGGGATTCCATCTGGGTGCAACTCTATGCAGGCGGGCTGTACCACATGGGCGGCGTCTCTATCACGGGCGCGCTGGCCAATCTCCCGAGCGATCAGGCCACCGATGTCCGCTGCGGAACCACCGGGATACCGCATGGATTCCAAATCCGCCTGACGCACGATCTGCAACTCGCCCATGTCGGCAAAACCATCGATGTCTACGGTATATCCCAGGTCGCCGGCGTCTACAACATGCAGTTGCCGCCCGTCGGTACCTTCCGCGTTCCGCGAGACAACTTCGGCGTCGCCTACTTCCCGCTCTCGTACCCCCATAACGGCGGATGCTTCGGAAACACCCCCGACGCTCCGCCCTGGGAGCAATTGCGCAGGGAGATCGCCGCGGACATCGGGCTGTTGAAGAGCATGGGGGGTGAGCACGATCAAGTGGAGCATCGTCCCTGGGGTAGGCAACGGATGGCCGGCCGGATGGGGTGAGAGCAGCGCGACGATCCGGACCTACTGCAATCACCTGCTGGATGAATTCGCCCTCTTCCATGCAAATGGCATGAAGGTGATCGTGAGCCCCAACAACTTCTATATCGCCAATCCATTCGATTCTGCTGGGCCCTGGTTCCACCACTATCCCACGTGGAGCCAGATGCTCGAAGCCGGCACCGAGGACTATTGCATTCGCACGGACGCGACGCCGCAGGGGTACCGCGACTATCTGCTCGCGAAATTCTACGTGTCCCAGGCAGTGACAGACGGAGCGTCCTGCAACGACAGGAGAATCGCGCAGATCAAGGCGGATCCCTCGTTTCAGCAGAACGGGCATGGTTACCCGTACAACCGATTGTTCGAAACGGACGTGACCACCTATTGCCAGCGGAACCCGGCACCGAGTCCGGAGGATTACCGCCGCTATGTCGCGACGACCTACGGGGTCGCCGACAAGTGGTCGTCGAGTTGCTCCGACATGAAATTCCTCGAGATCGAATATGACCCCGCCTTCGAAGATGGACCAACAACCAGGAGGAACGCCTGGCGCTTCTTCCTCCAGGAGTCGCGCAACTGGGTGGGCACCATCGTCGGCATGATCCAGCAGAGTCCGTACAAGGACGACGTGGTGTACTTCGACTTCTACACCGAATACATGGAGAACCACTACTGGTGCGCGCTGACGGGATTTCCGTGCGAGGCAGAAGGCTACGTCCTCACGGACACCTACCTCGCCTTCATGTACTCGTACCTCAGCGGCCTGGACGGCTCTGCCGATTCACCCCGAATTCCTTCTTCCAAGCTGGGCATGTCTGTCATCGCGACGGAGGACATCGACGGCAAGCCGAACCTATCGAGGGTCGATTCGGCCCTGAACGCGGCGCCCGGGCCTTTCGGCTATTTCGATTTGCACTACTATCCCGAGCAAACGGTCCAGAAGCCCCCTGTCCCGCTGAACATCTCTCTGGACGACATGTACCATCTGATACAGGATCGTTCGCCCGGCACCACGGTCATCATCGGCGAGATCGGCCGAGAGACCTCGTCGAACGGTCGCTGGGGGACCAGCTTCGACGATGGGTACTGGAGCGAGGACAAGCAGGAAGCCATGCTCATGAACGCCATCCGCCATGGCCAGACGGCGACGCCCGGCCTTCCCTTGTTCCTCAACTGGACGCTCTGGGACGCGGATAAGAACGCGACCGGCTTCGGTCTGGGACACGACCCTCACTCCCCCAAGAACGCCTTGGCCGCGATCGCGGCGCTCGGCAACTTGGTCCCCAACGGAGACGCCGAGCTCGTGGCCGGCACTGCGCCGGCCGGATGGGGGGCCTCGGGGTATGTCCCGGTCGCGTTCGTCTCCCGGCTGTCCACGCAGGCACAACCCGCCGCGACACATGCACATTTCGCCCATGCCGAGCCCAATGCGTCTTGCGATGCCACCTGCTGGCTGTGGGTGCAGACCCCCACATTCGTGGTCGAGGGGGCGCAAAGGCTCTACATCAATGCGTTCGTCCGATCGAACATGGCGGAAGTCCGGCTGATCGTCGCGCAATACGATGCGAACTGGAAACGTCTCGCGGACATCGTGAGCCCGACGTTCGTCCCGGGTGCCTCCTGGAACAACGTGCTGCTGCGGCTGGGCGAACAGAATCCCTCTCTCGGCTCCGCGGACGGGACGTTTACCTGGGTCGGGGCGACCGACCCCGCTACACGCTTCACGGCCGTGTTGATCGCCGGCCGGGGAAAGACGGGCGGTCCGACGGCCTTTCTCGATGTTGACACGGTCACTGCCAACGTCGTGCCGCTGGCCCCGTAATATATAGCAACTCGCGCCGTGTTGCGCTTCCAGTTCCGGGGACGCAGCCCGCTTAGGGCGCGGGAGCAAAAGAGCAAGAGAGCAATAGGGACCAGGCTCAATTGAAGTCAGGGCTGTCGCCCTTCGGAACAATATAGCGATAAGGGGCCAAGCTCACTTAGATCCGCCGGGGAAAGAAGAACTTAATTGAACCAAGCCGCCTTCCCCGACCTAATGCCGTTACGCGGATTGCGTATCCCCGAGCGGCGCGGAACGGGAGGCCGATCACGCGGCCATCGCCTCGGATCGCTGGGCGGCAAGCTCCTCGCGCAGGCGCGCTTTCGCCCCCTCGTCGATCTCCGTCAACGGCACAACGATCGTGTCGCGGTCCGAGCGTGAAGCGGCGGCCTGCTCCGGACGGAGCCAAGCGTAGTACAGTCGGTCTTGCTTTACGTCCGCGACGAGCAACATGGCGGGCGTGTTGGAGTGCGAGAGGCGCTCGTGGATTTTCCGCGAGATGCGAAAGCCGGAACGAACCGGCTGCTGCGTTGCCTTGACCTCGACCGCAAAATTGTCGATACCGCCTTGAGGGTTCGACAAGCCGACGAGTAAGTCAAAGGCGAGAGCGTGCTCAAACCGAGCTACATAAGCCGCGTCGAGGCTTTGGAAAAACAGCTCAGCCATCAGCTCGGCGCGGCGCCCAACCATCTGTGCTTGCGAGTTGTTTGCGCTCATGCGAATCTCGATACAGTGGATTTGTGATGGCCGGTGGGCCAAAAGCTGGATACCTCGCCGTGAAGCTGCTTCAGGTTTCCGGCGGTAAGCTCGTAATGAAGCGGGATGGACGTTATTGCCCTCGCCGGGGTACCGATGTGCACGGATCTTACGAAAACCCGTTCCGATGGCTCATGGACTCCGAGCAGGTAAGTGGGACCCGGAATTTGCAGGAGCCGCTCGATGTCTTTCTTCTTCGTCGATATCCTGAGCGATCGGGATGACGGTGCAATAGTCGTCGATTTGACTTGGGCGAAAAAATACAGCCGTCTTCCGGGTATGGAGGTCAATTCCACAAGATAGTCGATGGCCGGCCACTTCTCACCGAGGTGCGCCGGGCGGAACAGCGGCTCGGGGAACGTTTTGTAGTCGGTCAGACACAACTCCACGATTTTCTCGCCGCGGAAGCCTGTAACGTCTCGTAGCTCGCTGGTCATGGCATGGCGCCTATCGATCTTGCTTGGGGACGGATAGCGGGCTGGCGCCAGCGTGGCCAGTCGTTGGCAACGTTCCGCAGCGATGCGTGCGCGCTGGCCGAAATCCCTTGAGTTGACCAGACGATAGGGAATGTGAGCGTCGCAGACGACGCGCATCAGGCGACGTGGGCGATCGTCTCGCCCGACACGACGAGCCGGGCATAGTGCAGGCAGGCAGCCACGTCCTCGGGTTCAAGCTCAGGATGGTCCGCGTGGATCTCGGCAGTGGACATGCCCGCAGACACGAGGTCCAGCACGGCCTCGACCGGCCACCGCATGTGCCTGACGCAGGGCTTGCCGTGACAGATTTCGGTGTCGATCGTGATGCGCTCAAGGAGAGCCATGGCCTGGGTATCCACGAACCAGTTTTCGAGGATGGTACTCGCGCCGCTCAGACACGGCAAGTCGCCGCACGCAAAGAAAAAGCGGCCCGCAGGCCGCTCTCTCCGGCGCGCGGGGGCGGGACGCCCCCGCTCCTATCGCGGCAAATCCGACCTCCCCATCAACCACTCATCCACCGCCCTTGCGCACTGCCTCCCCTCGCGGATAGCCCAAACCACCAACGACTGACCGCAGCGCATATCGCCCGCGCCGAAGACACCGGGGATCGAGGTCAGGTAGGCCTCGGCACCCTCGGTGGGCGCCTTGACGTTGCCGCGCGGGTCGAGTTCCAGCCCGGCCTCGGCCTTGAGCGCATCGAGCATGCCGTCATGTACCGGATGGACGAAGCCCATGGCGAGCAGCACCAGGTCGGCCTGGAATTCGGCCTCGCTGCCGGGGACTTCCGACATCTGCCAGCGGCCCTGCGCGTCCT
>JACDZG010000220.1 GCA_013426805.1 Chromatiaceae bacterium | reverse complement strand
GGCACTTGCGGTGAGGCGATGTGCCTGGGCGGTCGGCGGGATTCAGTCTAGAACCTTAGTGGCCCGTGGCGGGCAAGCCTGTCGCCGGCCCGTGCCAACCTAGAACACGTTAGGCTCAAGCAAGCAACAGTTCGGCATTATTGTCATTGACTTTCTTTCAACTGATCGCAAGAAAAAAGTTCTGATGAGGGTCTCCATGACGAACACGCAAAGTCAGGAATATCTTGAAGCGGCAGGCTACTTAGCTGCGGACTTGAGCGATGAGCAGCTTTACGAGATGCTAGCGGATAGCGCAGGCTTCGGAGCTGATGAAACAAATCGTTCTGCTGAAGGGAAAATGCTTTTTTCCAGAATTTGGCGTAAATTCAAAAGGCACATATGCGAAAACGCGGTTATCAAACTATATATAACCAATCCGAACGCGTCGGACACGACGGCCGTTCTTTCACAGATACTAAACGTCTTAATCAATCTTCCCGGTATCAATGTTGCAATCGTCGCGGCCTTGTCATTTCGCATCGGTCTACGCTGCCTTTGCGCGGACTCAGAAAATGGATATTGATCCAATAACTCTATGGGCGATCATTCGCCCCCTTGAAGAGTCAAGCGGGTTAGACGAGAGTGAAGAGAATAATCTTGCTAATGCTGAAGACAATCGACTAGCCATATTTCAACACATCGAAATGATCGAGAACTTGCTTCCAACCATGGATGCAGGAAACAGGGCTCGATATTTTCCTTGGGTATTGGACTGCAGCAGTTATCAATATAGCACGGAGGCTTATTATCAGTCCAGGATTCTTCGTGCAATTGCGAAAATGGGCAAGACTGCATACAGGACAGATGATCGCAAGATAGTGTGCGCAAGGCAAGTATTGAGACCTAGTGCTTTCAACAAATCACCAAGAATAAAGCGCGTTAACTGTAATGCATATGTTATTTTTCCGCTGCCGACCATGTACTGGATGTATGAGATTCTCTCAATGGCAGCACTTACTTTTTCTAAGCAGCCGATAAATAAAGATATGTTGAAAAAATATCTTCTTTACACACATGCTATTCAGTGTTTTCTGCGATGGTCAGACTTTCGCTCAGCCTATAAGGTAGACTATTTCCTGTCCAAAGTCGTTTCTACGGTCATAGGAAGTGGAAGAGAGGAAGCTGCAAACATTGGTCTTGCGACAAAAACTGAGAAAGATGTAGTGTCTTTAGCAGTTTTTCTGACTTATGCTATAGAAGAGTTCATAATTAATCACGAAATAGCGCATTTAGCTTTAGAGCATCAAGGAACATCGTCTGTGATAATTGAATCAGAGGCTGATCAGCGCGCGGTCCAAACTATGAACGCAATCGGATTTAATAGAATAGCGGTGCAATGCGTAAATAAAACTGGTGAAACATTAGATGTCAACGCTGTTGCTCTCGGATATTTATGCTTACGACTTTGGAGTAATTTCAGGCTTATGGCAGAGGCTACTGTGGTTCCCTGGGCATACCAAGAGGATCACCTCATAGTGCAAGAAAAGAATCGCTTGCACAAATTATTTGAAGATCGAGTTCTCCAGACAAATAGAAACCCTCTAATCGGCCAAATTGTCGGACAACCTATTTACAAGGATATTATTGCCGGATTCGATTCACTAATACAAGAACTAATAAATATCGACGTACCAAATGAGATGTATACAGAATTGTCAAGAATTGCCAAATCTCTTGCGGAAAAAGGGTAAGACCTTAGAGGTATTCTCGCAAATCCTTTTTTAGAAAATATAGGGTGTTGTTAGGTTTCGACTTGTGCTCGGCACGAGCCGCCTTGGTCTTGAAACTTCAGTTGCAAAGTACGCAAAGAATATTGTGCTCGTAACTCCATCATTCTTGACTTTATTAATAACTGTTAACATTAGGAGATAAAAATGGGAAGAATAGTAGAGTTTGGATCAAAGATTGAGTTAACTTCGTCTACTAAGACTAGCTTATCGAAAGACGATTATTTCGCGCGAGTAGCAAAATACGTCCCTAGCGAAATATTAGCTGGATATGTGTCTATGATGGGCATTATTGTATCGATGAGTGAGAATGATCCCCTACGAGCGTATATTGCATGGACTGCTTTCGCATTATGCCTAATACTAACTCCAATATATCTGTATCAGTTCACTGCTCCAAAAAGGATAAAAATTTTCCATATTATTTTGTCTTGCATTGCTTTTGCATTGTGGAGTTATGCTTTGGGTGGTCCATTTGAGATTTCTGGAATATATAGGGCGGATATCGGTTCTTTGCTTTTGATAATTTTTACTCTCCTATCGGGCAGCCTGAAAATATAAACAGCCAAAAATATTTAATATTTACAGATGTCTCGACTTGAAGATAACAGTGATAGTAATTAAAATGCCGAAAAAGATTGATAATTATATATTGCCTTACATTCAGCGGTGGTTATTGAGAGCCACAGTAGGTCTATATACAGTAGACTGGCTTGGCATACCGAAAGTTATTGGTTCTGCGGTATGCGTAGAGTGCAGGGCGGGTTTTTCATTATTTACGGCGGCACATGTTTTATCGAGTGACTTAAGAAGAGGGCTTTATCTCCGTCCTGGCAATGGAAACGACTCACTAATTTCTTTATATAAATGCAATAGCGTCAGCCTATATAAAGATGGGCGCGATCTGGATTTGGCAGTTATAATTCTTAACCCGACAATTGCTCGACGAATGCACTCAGAAACTTACTGGCTTAACCGGAGTAATATTTTAGATGACGAGGAAAGTCTTGACGATGAGAATTTGATTGTGTTCGGCTACCCAAGAGAGAAATTCGCCTTAAATCCAGCGAGTCGCTATTCCAATTTTTGGTCTCTCCTCTATGTAACGACTTTGTATCAAGGTGAGCGAGGCGCTTGGGATGCAGATGAAGGTTTTTATGACGAATACGCTGTAGATCTGGATTTTTCACCAGGCAAGCCGAGGGGAATACATGACGAAAAATTGGAGCAGCCAACCCCAAAAGGGCTTAGTGGTGGAGGTATTTGGATATTGACTGACAATCATGAAAATGATCGGAAACTACCAGTTATGCTGGTAGGAATAGAGCACCGATGGCACAAGACGTTACATTCGCTTCGAGGAACGCGAATTGTTGGACTAACTGATGAAATTGAACCTGTTTAGGGCAACGCGGAATTCCAATTCCGGGAACTTCAATTCCCAATTCCCAATTCCCAATTCCGGGGACAGTTTACCTAAATTCCAGCACCAGAAAAGTTCCGGTGGTTCCGGTGACAGTGGTTCCGCGGTTCCGGTAACAGTTTACTCAATTCGTGCAGCGGCGAAGAACCATATTGCCTAACGAACGCCCAAAGAGCCAGCGCGCGCCATCAGGGTTCGAGCTGATTTGCAGGGTCCAGGGTGGCGCGCGCCACCTTGGGCCGGACGTTAGCGCCTGACGCCGAGTCAGAGCCGCGTTTATGCCGAAATCCATATTTTCTTCTCACGAACTCATCGGGCGAGGACCGGCAGAGTGGAATCGCTATCGCTCCGAAGACCCTACATTATGTAACATTAAAGAGGGCGATTTTTCTGGCAGATCCTTCAAAGGCTATAATTTTCAAGGGGTCTATTTTGAAAAATGTAACTTCTTCAGTAGCAACCTTGAGTCGTGCGACTTCTCAGAGAGCACATTATTCGATTGCAACCTTGCAAACATCACACTAGTCAATTGTTCGTTCTTTGAAGCTTCTTTCGCCTGTATTTCACTACCCTATTCGACAGTTCGCAATTGCCAATTCACAAGAGCGGACCTGATTGGACTCGAATGGCAGGAATCTTTTATTAGCTGTTGTGATCTGCGATTAGCGAGGATACAAGACGTAAACTTTTCAAACTCGATAATGGAAAGCTGCAAAGTCTACGGCGCCGCAGTTTGGTCATCAAATTGCTCCATGAAATCTTGCAGCAGCCTCATCATTACACCCGACTACGAAAGCCCGATTATCACTAGAGACCTCAATCTAGCGCAGTATACCTATCTTATGCACCAAAGGGGCATCATAAATATGCACACGATAAAGATGTTTGATCCTCGGCTCGTCGACCAGGACTTTCGGTACAATTTGTTTATCTCACATGCATCAGAAGATAAAGCGGAGTTCGTTGGACCGCTCGCTAACACTCTCAAGGGGATGGGCTTGGATGTTTGGTACGACGAGTTCGTGCTTTCGGCAGGTGACTCCTTGCGCACGAAGATTGACGAAGGCTTAACTCAATCAATCTTCGGTGTTGTCGTTTTAAGCCGCAACTTTTTTCAGAAAAAATGGCCGATCGCGGAATTGAATGCAATATTTTCCATGGATCTGGCGCGGGGAAGATTCCTAATACCCATTTGGCACAACATAACAAAAGACGAGGTATTGCGGTTTTCGCCTCTACTCGCAGACAGGCTTTCGCTGGTGAACCGCGGCGACATCAATGAAGTCGCGGTCGATATACTAAAGACGTATAGAAGGATATCTGACGCGCAATGAACATTTGCGAGTTCCGGTGACAGTTTACTTGCCGCAGACAATGCCTAACGAACGCCCAAAGAGCGAGCGCGCGCCATCAGGGTTCAAGCTGGTTTGCATGGTCGGTGGGTGGCGCGCGCCGCCTTGGGCGACACGTTGGACTAAATAGTAATAGAAACAAGCGCCGACCTGAGTCATCGCGCACCCG
>JACDZG010000219.1 GCA_013426805.1 Chromatiaceae bacterium | reverse complement strand
GTTGGGCGCGGTGATGGTTGACGAACAGATCGGGCCAGCCGTCACCGTTCTTGTCACCCCAAGAGGCACCGTAGGACTCCCCAATGTAGGAGACCTTTGCCGACACCGACACGTCTTCGAACTGCACTGCAGCAACCGACGCGGGGGCGGCGAGCAGCAGGGTAAAGAGTGGTACCGCGACGGCACGAAGCGACCGCAGGCAATAAGGGATCTGGTTACCGTCCAGGAGCATCATTTCTCTACCTCCATAATTTCACTACGCGCCATTCCACCAGCAGATCGAAGGCGGGATCGCTCGAACTCCGTACCAGGCTACCAGCGGCCGATTCTGGTTTCGCCGCATTTCGCTGGTCCTGGCAGGGTTGAGTCTGGTTGTGGCTGGACGTTGGGTGAGGGTTTTCTTTCCACAAGAAAAAAGCAATTATCGTGCCGCAATTTGAAGCGACAGCGGCGTGCAGAGATTGAGCAGACGTTTGCTCAGTCTGGCCATGCCTCCTGTAACTCTGTCTCGCATTCTGAACACCCGAGTCGGACCACCGCTGCGGGCTACTCTCGTCTTGGAGCGCAAAACGCGCACGGTTTTGCGACCTAGGCGGCGAGAAACAGACAGATCCATGCGCTCGTTAAGTCGGACAGCATAGCGTGTATTTTTTTGCGAATTTGCCTTTCCGGAGGCTTCGGGCTGGCCACGCTTGGCGGGAGCTGCGGCCGGTGCCCGTGTCTAACATTCGGAGTCTGTACAAAAAAAGACGAGAAATGTCATTTTTCGATGATTGTTTCTTTACCCTGGAGCGTCGGCGCAGGTCCGCCGTTCAGTTCCGCGACACTGTCGGAATGCCCGCGCCTGAGCAGCGCATCGGCGACCTTGGATCCCGCGAATCCCGCTCCGGCCGTTCCGCTTGGAGTGATGACGCCGAGCTGTCGTTGCTCCGCAACATTCGCGTGGTCGGACCCGACGGGGATTGGCAACAGCAGGATGTTTCGTTTCTCTTCACCCCCACTTTCCTGCACGATGGTCTCGATTTTCAAGTAATGGTAACCGGCGCGCGACGGCACTAGTTCAAGTGCAACTGTGCCCTTGTAGGGAATCTCCCCGGACCTGGAGTTTGTGGCCAGATCAAGTCCAGGGCTTGATGTCACAACGAATCGTCCGTGATCGTAAGGTTTAATCGGCCAAAAGGAGAGCCGGACGGCGGTTGCTTTGCCCGTGCTTCGTTCGTCGTCAATCTTATATTTTAATTGGATAGGGCCTGGCGTTTGTGGTGGTAGAGATGCCAGCAAGGCGTTCACCTCGATCATCTCAGGCTGCAGCTGTGGATGTAACGCGGGATCGTCACAAGCTGCGGTGGAGCCGGCTCCAGTCGCCAGCCAAAGGGCGAGCACGACTCCTGGACGTCGCCGAAATCCGCCAGTTCGATTCCACGGTTCTTCCAACATTTTATTACCTCGTGTAAAGGACCGATACCTAGGGCGGTGTGATGTGATCGATGCAAGATACACGCCAGTACGGTTTCTGCACGGATCGTTGCGTCGCCCACCCGGTCGGGGTAACTTTTCAGGCTAGGCCCGTTTCTTGCCTTTTATCGGGCGGACATTAACACGAGCATCACCATGCGAAATACCATAGCTGAGCAGTCGGATTTCCGGGCGACGATGCGGCAACCGCCAGTTCCCGGTGACATACCGACCACTGCACCGGCGTCGGCGGATTCCGGGACAGCGCGTCGAGCGGCCCCGGGTTCGGTGGTTGCGGTCAGTATAATCATTAAAGCCCTGAACGAGCAGGCCCATATCGCGCGCGCCGTCGAATCCGCGCTCAACGCGATCAATGGCCTGTCCGGGGAAGTCATCCTGGCCGATAGCTTGTCGACTGACCAGACCGTCGAGATCGCCTCCCGCTATCCGATCACCGTGGTTCAACTCTGCAACCCACAGGATCGTTGCTGCGGGGCTGGCCCCCAACTTGGTTTCCAGTACTCCCAGGGAGAGTTTGTTTACATTCTGGACGGCGACATGGAATTAGACCGCGACTTTCTCGCTCAGGCGACTGAGTTTCTGCGTGCGCACCCGGATGTCGCTGGCGTCGGCGGGATCGTTGTCGAACTCGGTGGTGGCAGCTACGAATTCGAAGCGAGGAAATCGCAGGAGGCTTCTTGGAGTGTAGCGGGCGAGCAGGCATGGCTGGAGATGGGTGGGCTTTATCGTCGTGAGGCGGTGCTCCAGGTCGGTCATTTCTCCAACCGGAATCTGCACGCCTACGAGGAACAGGAGCTGGGGCTCCGGCTCTCCCTTGCAGGCCATCGGCTGGTTCGGTTGCCGATTCCGGCAGTGCGTCATTACGGACGCCAAGAGGCATCTTGGGAGTTGATGAAGCGGCGCCTGATCAGTCGCTATTCCGATGGCTCCGGCGAGCTCGTACGGGCAGCGATTGGCACCCCGCTGCTATGGCCTGCACTACGCAGTCAAATCAAACTAGTCATTATGGCCGGCTTCTGGTCATGGATCGTCGTCGGATTGGTTGCGCTGCCATGGACGTTGTGGCCGTTGTTCAGTTCTCTGGTGATCTTAATGCTGTTTGGATTGCTTTTCCTCGTGCGTAAGCGCAGCGTTGCTCAAGCCGCATTGGGTCTGCTGAACTGGCAGATGCGCACCGCAGGTTTCGTCCGCGGGATGCTGCGGTCGCAGATTCCGCCGGAGACTTGGCTGGAAAGTCGGATCTGCGCGATTCCTGAGCCTGGCAATGGATTGCTTTCACCCCCGACGACACACTTGGCAGGAAACCGGATTCATAGCGATCACTAACGATGTCAGTGATTTGATTTCGTTTTCCTGGCCTGGATGACGAGCCTGTTTTCCTATCCGCTGATAATCGACATTGTGTTTTGGCGAGACCTGCTTGCTGAGGGAAAGTGTCTGATCAAGAACACGAGCGTCATCAGCCTAACGATCGATCCGGTACTCAATTGAATAAAATATTATCGACTGACGGAGATAACCTGATGCAAACGCGAATTGCCCATTCCCCTGACACCTTGGACGTCGCTTGTGCGCAGGAAGCAAGCTTTGTCGGCGCGCACGGTGTTGTGCAGGCCCCCGCCTCGTCGGCGCCACTGCTGTTCGTAACTGGTGCCTCCCGCTCCGGGACGACGATGCTGGCACGGATGCTCGGGTCGCACAGCGCGATCATGGCGTTCAATGAAATGCACTATTTCGGAGCCGAGTGCGACCCCTACGCAAATGACCGAGAGATTTCGGCGCTCAAGCTGACTGATCTGGCCGCGACCCTGTTGGTCCGGCAGACCCACGGGCTCTGGGGTGGTCGCCCGAGTGACGTCGAGCGCGCCTGGGCGGGTCAACTAGTGCACGATTTGGCGGACCATGAACGCACACCCGCGGGTCTATTTGCCGCCGTCTTGCGGCGTCTGGCTGACGATGCCGGAAAGTCTATCGCGTGCGAGCAGACGCCGCGGAATATTTTCTACGCCAAGCAGTTGTTGGATCTCTACCCCAACGCGCGCATCATTCATATTGTTCGCGATCCGCGCGCAGTTCTGGCGTCACAGAAGAACCGGTGGCAGCTAAAGCGGCTTGGTGCTCACCATCTGCCGCTGTCCGAGATGATTCGCAACCGGGTCAATTACCATCCGTATACGATGGGGAAACTGTGGGCGAAGGCCACTGACGGGGCCTTAGCGCTCGCCGAGCATCCGCGGTTCCTGATGGTGCGCTTCGAGGACCTCGCCGCCGACGCCAAAGGCAACGTCAGTCGCTTATGTAGTTTCCTCGGTCTTCAATTCGAACCCGCGATGCTGGACATCCCGCGATGGGGCTCATCGAATCTCGAAAGCAGTGAGCAGACTGGTGTATCGTCTGAGGTCGTCAACAAGTGGCGTGAAAGCCTGTCCCGCGGAGAGTTGCGGATCTGTGAGAGGACCACTCAGCGGCTAATGCAGCGGCTTAAATACACGCCAGAGTTCCTCGGCCAGGAGAATGCCATGTCGTCGCTTCCGAGCCTGATCTCTTATCCGCTCCATGTGGTTGGCGTGGTCGCGTTGAATCCCGTAAGGGCCTGGATCCATGTCAAGGCGCTGTTTCGTCGGAATCATGTGTCCGGAAACAAATCGAAGGTAGGCTCCGCCCCAGTGTAGTGGATCGATAGCTCCTAGTCGATCAATGACGTTTGGCTGGCGGCGGAGGATGTGAAATGCTCCGTCTGCCCCTAGCCATCCTTCCCTTTCTGAGTGCAGTGCACTCTCTTCACAACGCTAAGGCGTTGGAACCTAAACACTTAGGCTTTCGGTCGTCTACTGCCTGCTGGACGACGCCAAGTGCTACGACACACTCCGTCAGTTGCGTTGGCCAGAGGGTGTGCTTTGCCCACTGCGAGGCGTCGCTGATTACGAAGCAGGGCATGATACGACCCAGTCGGCGCGGCAAGAACGCCGCTGCGGGATGTGCTGCGCTATTTCGACGATCTGACCGGAACCGTGTTAGCCGGCCATCACCAGCCGTTGAAAACAGAGATTCTGTGTTTGTATTTCAGTGGAGTGCGGTCTACGTCATCGCGGGTCACAAAGGACATCCAAGCGCGGTCAAGAAAAGACGTCGATTCATATCGAGCCTTTTTGTCAATTTTAGCAACCTAAAAGGATCTATAAGTATCCGTCGGGGAGTTTGTTTATCACTCCTGCCTTGGGGTGCGGCCTCGACATGATGTGCCTTCAAGGAGTATCTTGTACCCTTCTCTAG
>JACDZG010000057.1 GCA_013426805.1 Chromatiaceae bacterium | reverse complement strand
CCATGGAGATGGCGTTCGCGGCGATGGCGCCATGAATCTCGCGCTCGACGAATGGGCCGAGACCGGCCTTCAGTTGCTCCAGCGATTTGCCGACGCGCTCGTGGTTGGTGATGGCCATGCTGTTCGCTATGGTGTCCTTGTGAGCGCCTTCACTTCCTCATCCTGCATTCTTGCGCTCGCAAAGGGTGTAGAGGCGGCACAGGTATAGCGCCAGCTCTGCCAAATCTCGTCTCGCGCCTGCTGCAACACCATCTCGTTAGTGGTGTTCTCCCATAGCACCAAGTCCTTGATGATACGGAACAGCCGCTGCCGCTCCTTCTCCTGCGCCTTCTCGGTCTTGAAGATATCCGGATGCGCTGACGGATCATCAACCAACTGTGCAAAAATCACCGCCCGCGCCGCCGCCAGCGGTCGGCGCGCCCACCACAGGTGCAGCGTGGAGGGGTGCCCGTGCCGGATGGACTTCTCCCGCGCACTGCCTTGTTGATCGCCTCCAACGGCAGCGCGACCTCGATGAGCTTCTTTTTGTAATTCATTTGCTTTCGATGAACTGGCCGATCCGTGATTCGAGTGCCTGGAGGTCTTCCTGGCACTTCTGCCGAAGCCTTTGGCCATACCGTTGCGCAGCCTCCAGGCCAAGGGTCCTGCGGCCCTCGCCCGGTTCGGCGAGGAGCCCACGTTGTTCGGCAATGGGTTGGAAATACTTTTCCTTGGGATCGGGCTCCGCGCGGATCGTCTGCCAAGACCACGCGGGCGGCAGGTCCAGCCCGGCGAGTACCCAAACCTCGATCTCCTGCCAGGCATGTTCGGCCAGCAGTACCTTACCGGGCGGCAGGTGGCTCTTCATCGCCTTTTCGATGTTGTCGAGCCGCTTGCGTCTGTCGACATTGCCGTCCCGATCGACGCACAGCAGAAAGAGGTCCACCATGCCGCGGTAGCGTTCGACGATCTTCCTGATCTGGTCGTGATTGAGTGCCTGATCGATGCCGCCGAGCAGTGGATCGGTCAGCACCGTGACCTTGCTCCTGGGCCGGTTGAGATAGGTCAGCATAGCCTCGACGATGGGCTTGAGCATGTACTGATCCTTGCGGAAGTCCTCGGGGATGATCAATACCTTCATGGTGCCGGTCCGTCCTCATCCGCGGAGAAGTAGACGGCGTCTTCCAACCAGCCGGTGGAATGAAGCTTAGCCAGGTCCTGGTTGGCGATGAGATCGGCCGCCCCCGGAATATCGAGTATGCGAACGATTCGGCCTTCATTGCTGCCGGGCAGGCGGTAAACGAGCGATGCGCTTTCCAGAGACTTGCCATCGAGCAGCGCAAGTAACTCCGGCGAATGGGTGGTGGCGACCATCTGCACGGTGCCGCGCTCAGCCTGACGCTCGATCAAACCGAGCAGCAGATGGAGCCGCGCCGGATGGATGCCGTTATCCAACTCTTCGAAGAAATAGAAGCGCGACGACTCGGGGCCGAGCAGTGCGGCGATCATGGCCAGGAAGCGCAAGGTGCCGTCGGATGCGCTATACGCGGAGATGTGCCCGCCGCCTTTCTCGATCAGGCTGACCAGGATGCGGCCTTGTTGATCGGCTGGAAACTCGAAGTCCGTGGCGTCCATCGGCGTCAGTTCGGCAATCCAGGAGGCAAGGGCCGCCTTCAGATCGGACTTGGTGCAGATGCTCTGCAAGACAGAGGAGAGGTTTTCGCCCTTGTCGCCCAGGACGGTCTGGCCTGGTAACGAGGGGCGGCGGAGGGCGTCAGGGTCCAGGTCGAGAAAGCGCATGGATGACAGCTCGGCGAGGGCCACTTTCGCGTAGTCCCTGGCCGTCTTCATCCGCGCCTTATCTGCGACCTGCCCCAAGGCAGGACGGGCGCTCAGGCAAGTGAGCTTCTCCCCATAGGCGCCACGCTGGCCGCCCTTCATCATTCGCACTGGCAGATGGTCCGGGTCATCGGGTGCTGTCGCCAAGGCATCGCCGATCGGGTGTGAGTCGAAGACCATCAGATCACCGACGGTCAGCCGTTCGCGGGTTACCCGTGGGGGCTTGCCGCTATCTCCGACATCGACTTCGATGAAATAGTAACCTTCCTCTGGAAAAATGAGCGGTTGGGCGCCGATTGCTTGATATCGGAACCCCATTGTCAACGCAAAGATGGGCCTTGATCGTAATCCCGGCCAGCGGCGTGCGTCGTCAGGGCTTCCAGCCCTGACGCTGTCAGGCCAGGATGGCCTCACTACGCACCCGGCGAGTCCAAGTGGCCGGAATCTTGATCGAGGCCCAAAGATGGATGCCCCCTCGAAGGCCGCCTCCCGGATCCCCCCGCGAATGCCGCGCCACTGCAAGACCCCGCCGTCGCCCCACTTCTCGCCGATGATCTCGGCCAAGGAGTAGCCGCGCGCGACGCCATGGAGGAACCGGAATGCATCGCGCACGTTGCTTTTGCCGGCCGCGTTGGTACCGACCAACAGGGTCAGCGGACCTAACGCGACCGTGGCGTCGCGGAAGTTCTTGAAGCCTTGTAAGCGCAGCGATGTCAGCATGTCGGAGTCGATCCGGTCACCGGTGGATTGGGGTGCCCGCGCGGGGCCTGAAGCAACTCAGCCCGGTGGTTGCGCCCGCGCGAGCAGCTCGCCAAACCCGTAGTTTACGCTGGTCACCCCAAAATCCGGCTCCCGCTGGAAGGGACGGCGCAGGTAGTGGACCCGGTGCGAGTCCGCAACGATGACGCGGGCACGGGCGGCACATCTGGATTGCCGGTGGCGGCCAAGGCCCGAAAGTGGTTTTCGGTGTCCCAGACGTAATTGACCCCCCAAGTCGGCGAGAAATCTAAGGGTTAAGCAACTGCACCATAGCCCGTGCAGAAACGATTCGCGTCCGCCCATGCGAGCCAAGCGCAAGGAGATCGCTCTTGTCGCCGGTGACGAGGTAGTCAGCGTCGGCGGTCTGGGCGATGGCCAACAAGAAATCATCGTTCGGGTCCGGCGAGGCGGACACGTCGGGCAACGGAGAACACATCGTGGCGAGTCGGCGAATGTCATTGACCATGCGGCCAATCTCGCTCGCCGTGAGCCGCTCCTGGAAAAACGGGCGGCGCGAGACCCGCCTCAGTTCGTCAAGTTGCTGTTCGGCGCAGGCAAGCTGAGCGCCCATGTCGCCATTCTTCATAGCGCCGGTCCGGTGGCGTACCGCGAACCATCAAGGCGGACAGTAAGATGTTGGTATCGAGAACGAGGCGCATGGGACAACGCTACTGACCCTGGCGACGCATCTCCGCCCGGACCTCGCGCGTGGCATCGTCGATCATCGCCTCCAACAGATCCGGCGCGATGTCCTGATTGCGATCCTTCACGACCTGAACCGTGCGATCAAGCATCCGCCAACGCACCGCGTCCTCGACGAACTTGGAGAGATCGCCCTTCTTCATGCCTTGTGCACCAAGGAAACCGCGCAGCGCTCGATCAGTGTCTTGCGACACCTTGATTGTCCAACGGATTGCTTCGGTCATGTTGCCTCCTAAGCGCATAGACGTCTATGCGCCTTTATACAACGGGATCTGGATCGGACGCCAGGGCCGTTGCTCTGGGGCATCCCGGTGCTGCGGCGCGTGCCGGCAGTTCGGCAAAGTCGTAGTTAACGCTGGTTACGCCAAAATCCGGTTCGCGCTGGAAGGGTCGGCGCAGGTAGTGGACCCGGTGCCCGTCGTCGTCCAGAAACTCGACGATGGCGAGGATGAAGTCGTCCGGTTTGTTGAGCGAGATAGCCTTCTGCCAGACAGTTGTCTCTCGATAATGCATCGCTCCCCCTCTCACTCCTCTCCCCTCTCTTCTCATCCTCGCCTCGACATAGAGCATCCGCTTGGAGACGACCCGGCGCTCGCCCGCACGGGTCAGGCCGGCGTCCTGGATGGCGTGCTCCAGGTAGAACAGCACCCGCGGTGCGGTGCCCATATCGCGCTCGTCGACCAGCACGGTGCCGCGTTTCAGCAGGTCGCGGTTGCGCTCCAGGGTGAGGTCAATGACGGCATCCAACAGCGGATGGCCGGGGCAAACGAAGGCGGCGAGCGGCTGGCCCTGGGGTGCCACCAGGGTTTTCTCGAAGGCGATACGCTCGTAGCGCGGCAGCACCGGCTCGCCGATGCCGATGAGGCGGTCGCGGTGGCGCACCGGGGCGGGGACGTGGCTGATCTCGTAGCGGCGGGGCTCGCGCTGTTTGGCGGTGCCGCCGAGCCGCTTGAATGCCTCATGAAAGAAGGACTCGATGTAGTGGGGTTGCAGGCGGCGGGCATCGGCGCGCTCCATGTCCTCGCGGATGCGCCGGACCCCGCTCGCGTCCATGGCGTCATGGGCGAGGACGCGCTCATCGATCAGGTCTTGCAGGTGGCCCCGGTCGAGCGTGGTGTCGAGCACCGTAGTGAGGAAAGCTTTGACCTCGGGCCGTTCGCCGTGGCGGATCGCTTCGATCAGCAGTTCGCGCAGTGACTTGCCCTGGAACTGGAGCTTACCGAGCACGTCGAAGGCCTAGCCGCCCAGGGCCTGACGCGCCTGTTCGAGCTTCTCCAGCAGTTTGCGGTAGACATCGCCCTCGCGGGTGTCGTCCGCGACCAGGTTCCATAGGTGGCAGACTTCGGTCTGGCCGATACGGTGGATGCGTCCGAAGCGTTGCTCCAGGCGGTTGGGGTTCCACGGCAGGTCGTAGTTGACCATCAGATGGGCGCGCTGGAGGTTGATGCCCTCGCCCGCGGCGTCGGTGACCAGCAGGACCTGGACTTGCGGGTCGTGCTTGAAGGACTCCTGGACCTTGAGGCGTGCTTCCCGGCCGATGCCGCCGTGGATGATGACCACGGCCTCCTTGCGCCCGAGCAAGGTAGTGATGCGGCCATCCAGATCGTTCAGCGTATCGCGGTGCTCGGTGAAGATGACCAGCTTCTGGTGCGGCGATGCCGACGCGTTTGTCGTTCTCCAAGTGGGCCAGCCGAATGCGGTGCGCCTCCGACACCAGGCGAAACAGGGCGCCGTCGCCATCGAAACTCCAAGGGGGTCCTGCTCAACCAGCTCCAGGCGGGGCTCGTCGTGGCGGTAGAGCAGCTCGTTGGCTACCTTGCCGGTTGGGGTCTTGTAGTTCAGCTCCAGCGCCTCCGAGCCGAACCATTGATTTTATTGGAGCCGATGGGCGGATTCGAACCGCCGACCTACTGATTACGAATCAGTTGCTCTACCAGCTGAGCTACATCGGCGCATCGGACCGCTGATTATAAGGGAAGCAGTCGTCTACCTCAACGCAAACCGAAACATCGAAACATCGCGCGTCGTGGTTCAGCGCGGGGCCTCCAGCGCGTACGGCGCGGGGTCGATGCTGGGCGCGCGCCCCAGCAGCAGGTCGGCGGCCAGCCGGGCGGAGGCTGGGGCGGTGACCACGCCGTTGCGATAATGGCCGGCGTTGACATAGAGCCCGGTGGTGCCGGGGTAGGCGCCGATGTAGGGGATGCCGCTCGGGGCACCGGGGCGTAACCCGGACCAGTGCGTTTCCACGGGCGCTTGTTCGAGCAGGGGAAACAGTTCCAGGGCGCTGCGGTAGAGCGCGTCTCTGGCCTCGGCGGTGATCGCCTTGACAAAGCCCGTGTGCTCCAGGGTGCTGCCGACCAGGACGCGCCCGTCACGGCGCGGGATGACGTACCGATCACGGTAGAGTGTGGTGTGACGCACTTGGCCCGGCCGCGTCTGGAAGAGGATCATCTGCCCGCGCACCGGCGCGATGGCCGGCGGCTGGGAGAACTGATTCAAGAGTCGCCCGGTCCAGGCCCCGGCGCAGACGATGACTTGATCGGCGTGGATCACGCCCTGCGTCGTGCGCACACCCTGAATGTGGCCGTGCGCGACCAGGATGTCGAGCACCTCTTCCTGCTCACACAGCAGCAGGTACCCATCCAGGGCCCGCCGGGCGGCCTTGGCCAGACGCGGATTGCGCACATTCGCGACCGCCGGCAAGCGCAGGGCCTGGGATGCACCGAGGCCCAGTTCAGGTTCGAGCGCGCGCACCGCCGGGCCATCGATGAGCTGGATTTCGTCGCCCTGGCGGGCGGCCCAGGCGAGCGCCTGATCGCGTTCTTCGGTGTCCAGAATCAAGAGCCCGTTCGGCGTGAACTCGGGGTCGATGCCGGATGCCTCATGGAGCGCCGCGCACAGGTCGGGGTAGACCTGCTGACTCCAGCGCGCGAGCGCGGTGACCGCATCCGGGTAGCGCCAGGGGTAGAGCGGAGACACGATGCCGCCGCCGGCCCAGGAGGACTCGCGGCCGGTCCGGCCCATCTCGATCAGGGTGACCGCGGCCCCGCCCTGCACCAGCTCGCGGGCGGTCAGCAGACCGATGATGCCGCCGCCGATGACCAGGATATCGCTCATCGATCAGCGTCCAATGCCTGGATCGGGCACGCGCACGGTATCAGTCTCCGCTCGCGGCCGCGCCGGCTGCCGCCAGTTCGCGCGGCAGGCTGAAGACCACCTGTTCACGAATGCCTGATTGTTCTTCCACGCTCCCGGCACCCCACTCTCGCAGACGGGCAATCACCTGTTCCACCAGGATTTCGGGGGCGGATGCGCCGGCGGTCAGGCCCACCCGCGGCGCCTGTTCCAGCCAGTCCCGGCGGATGTCGTCCGGGCCGTCGATCAGATAGGCCGCGCAGCCCTGCTTGTGCGCCAGTTCCCGCAGGCGATTCGAATTGGAGCTGTTGGCTGAACCGACGACCAGCAACAGGTCGCAGCGCGCCGCCAGCGTCTTCACCGCGTCCTGACGGTTCTGGGTGGCGTAGCAGATGTCGCTGCGCTTGGGACCCTCGATCTTGGGGAAGCGCGCGCGCAGCGCCGCGATGATTCCCGCCGTGTCGTCGACCGAGAGCGTGGTTTGCGTCACGTAAGCCAGGTGCTCCGGGTCGCGCACCGGCAGGCCGGCGACATCCTCGACCGACTCCACCAGGTGGATGAGCCCGCCGTCCGTCTGGCATTGGCCCATGGTGCCCTCGACCTCCGGGTGTCCGCGGTGTCCGATCAGAACCAGTTCATCGCCGGCCTTGCAGTGCCGCGCCACCTCCAGATGGACCTTGGTCACCAGCGGGCAGGTGGCATCGAAGACCCGGAACCCGCGCGCCTGCGCCTGCGCCCGCACTTGCTGGGCGACCCCGTGCGCGCTGAAGATCACCGTGGCCCCGTCCGGAATCTGCTCCAGTTCCTCGACGAAGATGGCGCCGCGCTGCTTCAGCCCGTCCACGACGAAGCGGTTGTGGACCACTTCGTGTCGCACATAGATCGGGGCACCATAGAGGTCGAGCACGCGCTCGACGATGGCGATGGCGCGGTCGACACCGGCACAGAAACCGCGGGGATTGGCGAGGAGTATATCCATGGCAACAGAGGATAGGCGAAGATTGGGTGAGAGAAGAAGTCAGACATTATGGGGCAATCCGGTGGCCGCGGGTGACCGCATCGGCTCGCTGGGGCAATTCCAACCGCGGTCAGGCGACCGACAGGAGACGCACCCGCAAGGTCAGCGAACGGCCGGCAAAGGGGTGGTTGAAGTCGACCCGCACCCGCCCGGCCGCACCCGCCCCTTCCCGTTCGAGCACCAGACCGCTGGTTTCGTGCCCGGCCGGGGTCGTGAAGGCGACCACCTGGCCCGGTGCAGGGTCCAGCTCCGGCGGAAAGTCGCTCACGGGCAACCAGTGAAGATTATCCGGGTCATACTCGGCGAACAACTCGGAACCGTCGGCCAGGATCAGGTGATCCTCACCCGGCGCGAGACCCAGCAGCGCAGCCTCCATCCCCGGAGCCAGGGTGCCATCGCCCAGACGACAGGTGATCGGCTCCTGATCGAAGGTGGAAAAACCAACGAAGCCGTCGTGAAAACGCACTTCCAGATGCATCACCAGCGTACAGCCGGGGGCGATTTGCGCAGGTGTCGGCATGGGCTCGCAGTTCAACGGCAGGGTCGTCGACGCGCTGTCCGGATGAACCGGACACCGCGCGGCGACCCCATAGCTGCTACATCATGGCTGCTACATCAGCTCCTGGGTGACGAACAGATAGCCCAACGACACGACCACGACCGTGATCGCCAGGTAGGGCAGGAGAATACAAACACCGGGCAGGTCATTACAGACCTTGCTGTATTTACAGAGATTGCAGTTTTTCATTATGGTGACCGTACGCCGAGTGAACTTCCGAGGCCGGCCCCGTGGCGCGAGGGCAGGTCCTCTTTCGGTGACAGGATCAGGCGCCGTTATCGTCCGGTACCCACGCGCCCCGTCCGTGGGGGTGTCCTCCCGCGATACCACTGTATCGCGACCCGGTGTCACGCGTAGCCCACCGGCGGGCGCTATGCTTACCGAATCAGCGTGCGAGGGCAAGCCCGAGCGGACAAGTATTTCGCACTCGAGCCTTTGTTTCCGGTGCCTCCTACCAATACCATAGACGATTGCCCAACCATCAGGGCACTTTCGTTCACTCTGCCGGGAGTTCCCGTGACCTCTCTTGATTCCAGCGCGGTCTCTACCCGCCCGCCCCGCATCGGGTTCGTCAGCCTGGGGTGCCCCAAGGCGACCGTGGACTCGGAACACATCCTCACCCGACTGCGCGCCGAGGGCTACGGCATCGCGCCGAGCTACGACGGGGCCGATCTGGTGATCATCAACACCTGCGGCTTCATCGACGCCGCGGTGGAGGAGTCACTGGAAGCGATTGGCGAAGCCCTCAGCGAGCACGGCCAGGTGATCGTCACCGGCTGTCTGGGCGCCCGCGCCGAGCTGATCCGCGACGCCTACCCGCGGGTGCTCGCCATCACCGGGCCGCATGATTTGGACGCCGTCATGGCCGCGGTCCATCGGGAACTGCCGGCCCCGCATGACCCCTTCCAGAGCCTGGTCCCACCCCAGGGGGTGCGACTCACCCCGCGCCATTACGCCTATCTCAAAATCTCCGAAGGCTGCAACCACCGCTGCACCTTCTGCATCATCCCCAGCCTGCGCGGCGATCTGGACAGCCGCCCCATCGGCGCAATCCTGACCGAGGCCGAACGGCTGGTGGAGGCCGGCGTGCGTGAATTGCTGGTCATCGCCCAGGACACCAGCGCCTATGGCCTGGACCTACGCTATCGGCCGGACTTCTGGAAGGGCCGACCGCTGACCACCAACCTGGTCACCCTGGCGCGCACCCTGGGCGAACTGCCCGCCTGGGTGCGGATGCATTACGTCTACCCCTACCCGCATGTCGACGACCTGATCCCGCTGATGGCGGACGGCGTGATCCTGCCCTATCTGGACATGCCGCTGCAGCACGGGTCGGAACGGGTGCTCAAGGCAATGCGCCGGCCCGCCGCTGCCGAGCGCGTCCTGGAGCGTCTCGACCGCTGGCGTGCCCAGTGTCCGGACCTGGTCCTGCGCAGCACCTTCATCGTCGGCTTCCCCGGCGAGACCGCGGCCGAATTCGACACCCTGCTCGACTTCATCCGCGCGGCGCGGCTCGACCGGGTCGGCTGCTTCCCCTATTCGGCGGTCGCGGGAGCGGCGGCCAACGCCTTGCCCGACCCGGTGCCGGAGGACGTCAAACAGGAGCGTCTGGCCCGGTTCATGGACGTCCAGGCCGAGATCAGCCGCGACAAGCTCGCCGCGCGGATCGGCCGGCGGCTCACCGTCCTGGTGGATACGGTGGACGATGCGGAAGTCATCGCCCGCGGCCCCGGCGACGCCCCCGAAATCGACGGCGTGGTCATCATCCCCGGCGCCTGGGAACTGGACCCGGGCGACTTCGTCGACGTGATCGTCACCGACTCGGGGGACCATGATCTATGGGCTGAGCCGGTGGAGGATTGACCAGCGTGCGCAGCCGGGCGCGCGTCAGGCAATCGCGACGGGGCCGGCGGCCCTCGCCGACGCCCCCCGTCAGTTCATCCGGCCCATCCGTCTGGTGGCAGTAGAACGCGCACGCGCTATCGTGCTAGGGTCCCGTCGCCCTGATTTAACTATCCACACTATTTAAGGAATCGCACATGTTTTTCCAACTGTTCCTGCCCCATCCGGGGCCGCGCGGCCAGCGCGCGGCGCCCGTGTTCTGGTGTTTAATGCTGGTCCTGAGTCTGGCCCTGGGTCAGGCCGCGGCCGGGCTGACGGCGCCCAACGCCGCCGCCCTGCGCGACCAGGTGGCCGCCGCGGGCTGGGTGAGCGTACGGGTGGACCTGCAAGCGCCGGCGTCGACGGCGGACGACCTGGAGCAAACGGCCCAGGACCTGCTGTTCGCCTTGCCGGCCGGATCCTATGACGCGGTCGAGCGAACTGCCGGTTCGGACAGCCTGACGCTGCAGGTCAACGCCGCCGGGCTGGATGCGCTGCTGGGCTCGCCCTTGGCGGCGGTGGCCGCGGCCGGCAATCCGGACATGCAGCGGCAGGCCGCCGGCGTTTATCACAGCCTGGCCATCAAGACCGACAGCAGCCTCTGGGCCTGGGGATATAACGGAACTTGCGCGCTCGGCGACGGCACCTGCGAGCATCGCGCCACCCCGATCCAGGTCCTGACCGGAGTCACGGCCGTGGAGGCCGGCGGGTATCACAGCCTGGCCATCAAGACCGACGGCAGCCTCTGGGCATGGGGATACAATTACGCTGGTCAACTCGGCGACGGCACCACCCGGACCAATCCAACGCCCGTACAAGTCCTGACCGAGGTCGCGACGATGGCGACCGGCGACATGCACACCCTGGCCATCAAGACCGACGGCAGCCTCTGGACCTGGGGAAACAATGAGTACGGCCAACTCGGTGACGGCACGACCTACTGGAGCCTGCGTCCGCTTCAGGTCCTGACCGGCGTCGCGGCCGGAGCGGCCGGCAATAATCACACCCTGGCCCTCAAGACCGACGGCAGCCTCTGGGCCTGGGGCGCCAACTGGTCCGGCCAGCTCGGCGACGGCACCACCACCAATCAGTTGGCGCCGATTCAGGTCATGACCGGAGTCGCGTCCGTGGCGGCGGGCGAAGCCCATACCCTAGCCCTCAAGACCGACGGCAGCCTCTGGGCCTGGGGCAACAACTGGGCCGGCCAGCTCGGCGACGGCACCACCTCCGGGCGCTGGACGCCGGTCCAGGTCCTGGCCGGGGTCGCGGCAGTGGCGGCCGGCCAGTATCACAGCCTGGCCCTCAAGACCGACGGCAGCCTCTGGGTCTGGGGATACAACAATTACGGCCAGCTCGGCGACGGCACCACCACCAATCAGGCAACGCCGGTCCAGGTCCTGATCGGGGTCGCGGCCGTGTCAGCCGGCACTTATCACACCCTGGCCCGCAAGACCGACGGCAGCCTCTGGGCCTGGGGATGGAATATCTACGGCCAGCTCGGCGACGGCACCACCACCGACAGCCCGCGGCCGATGCAGGTTGCCGGGTTCTTGGGGCCAAACGCCCCCGATTTCGTGGTGACCGGGGTGACCATGAACCCGCTTGACCCGCTCGCCAACAGCACCTTCAGCGCCACCATCACGGTGCAGAACCAGGGCACGGTCGCCGGGACGCTCGGCACCGTGCAGGTGTGGGCCAACCAGGCCACCACCCAGGGCTGCACCGCGGTCGGGGATCAGGCGGCCACCCTGGGGCGCGTCACGGTCGGCGCCAAACGCACGGTGACGGTCAGCGGCGTGCCGGCCGGGACGGGCGGAGCCAAGACCCTGCGCGTCTTCGTCGACAGCCAATGCCAAACCGCGGAAACCAATGAGACCTACAACCAGTTCACAAAGGCGTACACTGTTTCTGGCCGGCCGACGGCTGATTTCGTGGTGACCAGCATCGTCCTGCCCTCCGGCAGCCCAAGTGCCGGCGCAACCTTCAGTGCGACGGTCACGGTCAAGAACCAGGGCTCGGGGGCCGGCAATGCGGGCTATCTGGATGTCTGGACCGATCAACCGGCGGCCCAAACCTGTCGTGCGGATGGCAACACCTTTGTCAGTGTCGGCACCCTGGCGGCAGGCGCCAGCACCACCCTGACCATCGACGGTCTGCTCGGCGGGGCTGTCGGGACCAAGACCCTGCGCGCTTTCGTGGACAGCTACTGCGACACGCGGGAGACTCGCGAGGGCAATAACCAGAAAACAGCGGTCTATACGGTCGGCCCGTAAGGCGGCCTTAGGCTGATCGGTCCGCGTAGCGGACCCTACGGATCACAGTTTTCGTAGGGTCCGCTGTGCGGACCATCCCTCCACAACCCCTCGCGATGGACCATCCCCAACCGCCCGGAACGATGATCAATGCGACCACGACCGACCGGCCCGACCCGCTCAGGCCGCCAGCGCCTGCTCCATCGCCACATCGTGCACCACGGTCGGCACCGATCGATTCAATGCCGCCAGCACCGCCTGCAGTGAGGCACCCGCCACGTCGCGGTCGATCGCCGCCCCGCTGACCCGCTCCCCGTCCACAGTGATCAGGGCATAGGCCGCCGCCTCCGCATCAGTGCCCTCGCCGATGGCGTGTTCCTGGTAATCCAACACCTGAACGGACTGACCGAAGGCGCGCGTCCAGGCGTCGACGAAAGCGCCGATGGCCCCCTGACCCTCACCGTGCAGGATGCGCTCCCCGGCGGGAGTCCCGAGACGGACCTCGATCCGATCGTGACCATTGCGGGCCAGCCGATAGCCGGTCAACCGCCAGGGTCCCTGATCGCGCACGAAGTGCTCGCGGAACAACTGGTGAATCCGCAGCCCGTCGATCTCACCGCCATCGCGTTCGCTCTCGCGCTGAACGATCTGCGCCAGTTCGACCTGGAGCCAGCGCGGCAGGTTGAGCCCATGTTCACGCTCCATCACGAAGGCCACCCCGCCCTTGCCGGACTGGCTGTTGACCCGCACCACTTCCTGATAGGTGCGGCCCAGGTCGCGCGGGTCGATCGGCAGGTAGGCCACCTGCCAGGGCGTGTCCGCGCGCTGCCGCTTGAGACATTTGTGGATGGCGTCCTGGTGACTGCCCGAGAAAGCGGTGTAGACCAGTTCGCCCACCCAGGGATGCCGGGGGTGGGTGGGAATACCGGTGCATGCGCTCACCACCGCGAGGATTTCGTCCGGCCGGCTGAGATCGAGCCCAGGGTCGATGCCCTGGCTGTACAGGTTCATGGCGAGCGTGACGAGATCCATATTACCGGTGCGCTCGCCGTTGCCGAGCAAGGTCCCTTCCACCCGGTCAGCCCCAGCCAACAAGGCCAACTCGGCCGCCGCCACGGCGCCGCCGCGGTCGTTATGGGTGTGCACCGAGAGGATCAGGGCGTCCCGCCGGCTGATGTGAGTCGCGAACCATTCGATCTGATCGGCGAAGCGGTTGGGGCTCGCCACCTCCACCGTGGCCGGCAGATTGATGATGCAGGGGTGATCCGGGGTCGGCGCCCATTCCGTGATCACCGCCTCGCAGACCTCGACCGCGTAATCCGGCTCGGTGGCGGTGAAACTCTCCGGTGAATACTGGAAAGTCCAGTCGGTCTGCGGATACTTGGCCGCCTCCTCCCGCACCCAGCGGGCACCCTGGCGGGCAATCGCCTTGACGCCCTCCCGATCGCTGCCGAACACCCAGTCGCGCTGCACCGGAGAGGTGGAGTTGTAGACATGAACGATCGCCCGCGGCGCCCCGGCCAGCGCCTCGAAGGTGCGGCGGATCAGGTCTTGGCGCGCCTGCACCAGGACCTGCACCGTCACATCCGCGGGAATCTGATCATACTCGATCAGCCACCGCACGAAGTCGAAGTCCGGTTGACTGGCCGCGGGAAAACCGACCTCGATCTCCTTCACACCCAGGCGGACCAGGAGCCCCCAAAGCCGGCGCTTCTGCGCCACGCCCATCGGCTCCAACAGCGCCTGATTGCCGTCGCGCAGGTCGACGCTGGCCCAGATCGGCGCCTTAAGGATACTGCGGTCGGGCCACTGGCGGTGCGGCATGACCAACACCGGGCCGGGTTGGTACTTGCGGTGATCGAAGTGCATCATGGCGGTCTCTGTTGCTGATCTCGTGGGGCATCCGATCCCCCGGCGGGGACTCTGTGAGGCCGTACTCCTGGGACTTGGCTTGCTGACCTCGCCCTGGTGGGGCACTGAGGCCGCCCCGCTCCCGGTAAGGAACTGGGGCCTGATCGGCTCGCGCCTGGTGGGCCTTTGCCGGGTGTCGCTGCCTTGGTCGACAGGGCATAGATTACACTGACGGCCGCGCCAGATGATTGCGAATGCAGCCTCAGACTGCAAGAATTTAGCAATTTTCTGCTATCATCTGGCCGTACTGAGCATCAGAACATCGATCAGCAGCCAGCGCCGGGCAAGATGCATGAACCTCGACATCATCATCGCTGACTAACGCTCAAGCCCGGGCGTATCGGCGCACCCAGTCTTCTTCCAGCCGGTCGAGGCTGGCGCTTCTTGTCAGTATCCGCTCGCGAATCGGTCCCAAATCATCCAGGTCGTCCCATCCCGCAACCGGGCGCATGCCGAACAGTTCGGCCTGGGCTTCAATACCCCACCACCCGGAGAAATCGCCTTTTCGCTGCGCGCGATAACTGGTACGCGGCTCGGCTTGCGGATCATTCGGATCAAAGCCCGGCAGCGGCTCGATGTGCTTATCGATCCAGTACCCCAGTCGGCCGAACATCTCGCGCGCCTGGCCTTCGGCCTGGGCGCCGTCCTGGGCCATCCGGCCCAGCCAAGCGCGTCCGGCACCAAGGTAGACGATGGGCTCGTAATGCGGGTCCATGCGCAGCAGTCGCCGCCAGGATGTGATCGGATCGCCCTGGACCGCCTCGCGCTCGGCACGGGCCAGGGCGTAGCGCACCCGGGCACTGCCGGGAAAACGTTGGACGGCGCGACGCAGCAACGCCAGTCCCTCAGCGAGGGCCCCGTCGTCAAGCTCCAGGAGGGCCGATTCCCCGGCAGCTACCGAATCGGTGTCCACCGACGGCAGCAGCCGTTGAAGCAGCACAGCCGCACGCTCGCGGAATCGGCCAGGGAGCGCGTCGGGATCGTAGGTCCCGGCCGCGCGCGCCCAGCCCCGGATCAGGAAGGCGTCGCCGGCAACGATATCGATCTCCCGCCGGTTGAGCCATAGCTCCTCGCCCGGCACTGGCGGGGTCTTCGCAGGGGCTTTGACATCGGCCGGCGAATCTTCAACGACGGACGCCGAGACCGTACCGGGTAACTCGGTCTCCAGCGGGGCGATGTCGCCTTCGTCGGTCATCACCGCGCTGTCTGTGTCCTCGGGCACACTGTCGGGGATCTCATCCGAATGACCGCGCGGCACGCATTTATCGGGGAATCGCTCCTCCATGGCCCGATATTCCGCCTCCGCCTCCTCCGTCCGCCCTTGCCGATCCAGAACGCGGGCCAAACCGACCCAAATCGCGAAGCTGTCGGAAGCACGACACCGGGCCTCGCGATACGCATGCTCTGCCTCGCTGAAACGCGCTTGGGCGACCAAGATGTCCGCCAGCTTGGCGTAGGAAAACGGCTCGTCTGGGAACCATTCCTGGGCCCGGCGGTAATGAGCCTCGGCCTCGGCGAGGCGCTTCGCTTGGACGAGTGCGGCCCCCAGGCCCATGTGCAGGTGCACGTTCTCCGGGAACAGGTCGATTGCCTCCAGGTGTTCGGTGACGACCTCGTCCCATCGCCCCTGGGCTTTCAATACGAAGATCAGGTTATTGCGAGGAACCAGCGATTCCGGGTAGGCCGTCTTCAAATCGCGGTACTCCGCCTCCGCGTCTGCGAATCGGTCCTGAGCCTTCAGAACCTCGGCCAGTCCTTTGCGGGCGACGACGTTGTCGGGGAACCGCGTCTTGGTCTCGCGGTATTCGGCCTCCGCGTCTGCGAATCGGTCCTGAGCCTTCAGAACTGCGGCCAGCCCAGTGTGCGCGACGACATTGTCGGGGAACCGCGCCTTGGTCTCGCGGTATTCCGCCTCCGCGTCTGCGAATTGGCCCTGAGCCTTCAGAACCTCGGCCAGTCCGTTGCGGGTGAAGACGTTGTCGGGGAACCGTGCCTTGGTCTCGCGGTATTCGGCCTCTGCGTCTGCGAATCGGTGCTGCGCCTTCAAGACCTCTGCCAATCCATTGCGGGCGACGGCGTTGTCGGGGAACCGCGCCTTGGTCTCACGGTAAGCCTCCAGTGCCGCGATCCGATCGCCCAGCACCAATAGGGCCTGGCCTTCGTTAGTCCAGCCATAGCTATTCCAAGGCTCGACCTCCTTGGCAACGCGCGCCCACAGCAAAGCCTGAGCCGGCTGACCCTGGCGTACTGCGGCTGAGAACCTCGTAGCGGAGTAAGCCAAGTTATAGCTATCACCGCTATGATCAAAGTAACGGCGCTGAGCAGCCAGCAAGCAATTCGCCTCAATGACCGCGCCTTCGCTGCCTCGGCGCAGTTTCTCGGCGATGGAGTTACGGTGGTCGGACCATGCCGGATCGTAGCTGACCCAGTTCGGCTTATTGGATCCCTTGCCCGTTTGGTCGTCCGCCACCCGCGGCAGAAGCTGCCTGATCCAGGGTCCAAGGTCCCCGCGGCGGTAGTCACGACGCAGCACATGGCGCCAGAACGACATCCAGCGATCCGGAAAGGGGTAGGCCGAGAGACAGAGACGCAGGGCGTCCTGAAACTCCTCCGCGGCCAGGTCCGGGCGCAACCAGCCCTCGTCCTGAAATCGCCACAAGGCGAGACCGAAACGGTTCAGCCCTTCTGCCACCTCCTTGGGAAAACCGCCGGCCCGGGCGGCGGACTCCGCGGGCAGGCCACGCAAACCGACGATCCCGCAGTGTCCGCGATACCAGGGTTGGTCCGGAGGGAGTTCGCAGAGTTGCCACCAGGTCGGCAAGAGCGAGCGGTCGCGCTGGTGCGCGGCAAGGGCGCGCCAGGCAGCCGCTTGGGGATCACGACTGCGCCCCTCGCAGAGGCTGTTGAGGTAACGCCGGTCGGCGAGCACACGCTGAGCAAGCGCGTCCCCGGCAGCGGTCAGGGTTGGCGCTGCCGCCAGCACTTCGCCGACACGAACCCAGGCGGCGCTGGTCAGCGTCGCGCTGTCGGCGCCGCCGGGCAGTTCGATGAGCCCCCAATTGCGGACGATCCAGGACGAGAGGCTTTGATCGACCTGAGCACGAAAGTCGGTCCGATTGCCGAGGGCGCGAAGCCAACCCAGCAGCAGATCCACCGGGTCCGCGACCGTCAGGTGGCCCAGTTCGGCCCGGCCCAGCACCAGGTTGTGCAAGGCCAGATCCGGATCAGCGGCGAAGGTGCGCAGCCAATCCGGCACACGGCCGCCGCCGAAGATGCGATCAAGGTCGAGATTCATAGCAGATCCCCGTCGGTGTCCGCGGCATAGTCCGCGCTGCCGCACTGCTCGCGCAGCCATACGAGGTGCAGACCGCGCAGGGTCCCCAACGATGCGAGATCCGCCGACGCATTGACGGTCCCGATGCGCCACAGGTGACGCGCACCGAAGGCGAGGGTCGGGTGAAGCACCTCGCGCCTTGGTCCCTCGCAAGCACCGCTCAGGTCTAAGGTATGTCCGGTCATGGCGCCGAGCGGGGCGGGGCAAAAGGCGTCCGAGAATGTGCCGTCGAGCACGGTCGGCGTCACCAGCGCGCGGACATCGGCACCGCGGCTCAGGATGCGGGCCAGACTGCCGATCGCGTAGCGAAAGACCAGCACGTCGATGGGTCCGCCGCGCGCGCCAGGATCCAGGTGCGCCAAACCGAGCCGGTCGCGAAGCCGATCTGCCCAGTCGTCGGGGTCCGCACCCGGCACAGCACCGAAGAGATCGGACAGATCCTCCCAGAATGCGGCGAAAGTAGGGCGCAGGTCGATCTGCTTGGCCCAGGTGCGTAGCGCGCTATCGAGCGCCGCGAAGCCGCCGGCCGCGGTCCCGCGCTGCGCCACGTCCCGAGCCAAGTCCTTCAGGCGGTTTGGTGGGACGCCGCTCAAACGGGCAACGAAGGAGAGTTCTTCAGTACGAACGAGGTGCAGCGCTTTATCGCTGGAAGCAAAGGGCGATCCCGGCACGACCAGGCGGAAAGTCTCAGGGCACAGATCCTCGTCTGCCGCATCGATCTCCGTTGGTAGGCCGGTGTCCGGGGTCGGCCGAAAGACCCGCTGTTTCAGATATTTCCCGTGCTGAGCGCACCACGCCGGGCGGTCGGCATGATCCACGGCGGCCCCACTGTCGCGGTAACTGTCGCAACGAGCGGGAGCGATGCCTTCGTCCAAGAGGAAGTTTCGGGCAGCCATTCGATACTGAGCTGGATCTGCGGAGATCCGGTCAAGAAAGGCGCGAAAGCCGGAATCGGTTGTGCTGAGCGGTCCCATCGTCCGTTTCGTTCCAGATATGTCCAAAATGCAACCGTAAAAGTCTACCACTATAAGCACTCTGGGAACCCTACCGACCAGCCTGCCGGACTCCTGCGGATTAGGGTTCTGAGGGTCGTTGTTAGGCGACAATAGATACTGACTCCCGGCGGAGGGACGAAAAGATGTCGAGAAACGGCGTGAGTTAAGCAAGTTTCTGCTAATATTTCGCCGCAATAAACAGCAGCACATCGATCAGCCGCCAGCGCAGGGCAAGATGCATGAACCTCGACAATTACGACCGCCGCATCCTTGAAGCACTGCAACAGGAAGGACGGCTGAGCAATCAGGATTTGGCCGACCGGATCGGCCTCTCGCCCTCACCCTGCCTGCGGCGGGTGCGCGCTTTGGAAGAGGCCGGCATCATCACCGGCTACCGCGCCCTGCTGGATGCCAAGCGGCTCGGTCTCAATCTGATGGTGATCCTGAGCGTCTCCATGGACCGCCACACCCCGGAGCGCTTCGCGGGTTTCGACGCCGCCGTCGCGGCCATGCCCGAGGTGCTGGAATGTCTGCTGATCACCGGCCGGGACGCGGACTATCAGCTCAAGGTCGTCGTCCGCGACATGGAGCACTACCAGGATCTGCTGCTGGAGCGCATCACCCGCATCGAGGGCGTGACCGGCGTGCACTCCAGTTTCGTGCTGCGGCGGGTGGTGGAGCGCACCGCGCTGCCGGTGCTGTAGGCCGCGTTTCAGAAACCAAACTCATTCCACCTCGGCGAGGACAGACTACATGCTACGTTACGCCGTGAACTCGATCCGGACCCCAGCGTCAGCGACTCCCACAGACGGAGGCCCACCATGTTGCAGGCGGTCGAAGCCGAAGTCAGCCCGGATGGACGGGTGACCCTGCTGGAGTCCGTGCATGTGCAGCAGACCAGACGGGCGATCTTGACCATCCTCTCGCCCACCAACGTAGCGGCGCAGGTCAAGGGTCGGGGCGCGGCCCTGTTGGAGGTCTTGGACAGCCCCGCCTTCGCCGCGGCACTCCCTGGCGACCCGGCCCGAATGGAGCGCGAGATCGCGGCCAACCGCGATGCCTGGGGGTGACATGCCGCCGATCCGGCAGAGGACTGACGAGGGCCGGTCATACGTGCCGACCTTCCGGCGGTCTCGACGGGGCTCTGGCAAAACCGACCTTGCCCGCGTTACTCCATGAACCGGATTTGCTATGATCGCAAAGCGATCGGCCAGCGCTCAGGGACCCAAGTGCACGATTCACTGACACAACTTTTCGACAACCTGCTCCAAGGGGCCAACGCCGGTCACCGGGCGATTGCCGGAAATTTCTTGATGGAGCAGCGCCTCCCGGCAAGTCTCCGCTCCACTTACCGGAAATACTTCGGACGCGAAGCCGTCGCGGATCTGGGCGAGTGGCGCACCCGGCACGGCGATTTTCTTGCTGATCAAGTCCAACTGATCGGGGCTATTGCGCACCCTTGGACCTTTGGCCCCGAGAACGGTGGAAATCTCAAACCCCAGGACCCGATCACCGTCTTGCGTACCGAATTCCTCCACCCTTGCTTCGACTACCAACCGGAGCATTGCTGGGCGGTCGCCTACATTGACCGGCCGCTGGACCCCGCTCTGTCACTGTCCGGTCGGCGTCGCTGCCACCTGGACTGGGTGAGACTGTGGGCGGGCCACGATCAATTCGCAGCAGGCATCCCGCTATGAGCACTGCCGCCGCCCCCGCTGATCAGGCCGCCCGTGACTGGCTGGAGCACTTCCGGCTGCGTCCCCTGGAGGCACTGGACCAGGCACTCACCGGCCGCGCCCACCTGGGCGCATTCAACACCTTGCCGGCCGCGGTCGCGCTGGGTCAGATCGTTGCCGATCCGGGCCAGACCCTCGACGCCATTGTCCTGCGTTGGCTGCGTGAGCATTGGGGCAAGACAGCGGTGGATGGGCTGCGCACGCGCCGTTATGCCCAGGCACTGGCCGAGGCGTTGCGGGCGGTGGATTTGCTCGGACTCCCGGAGTGCCGACGCTGGCTGCAAGGCCGCGCGCCCAGCGATTATCGCTGGTTGGAGGCACTGGAGGTCGGTGGACCGGCCACGCCCCTGGATGCTTTGTTCTCGACCCTGGCCAACGCACAATCGGATTGCTCGCTGGAGCCCTTCTGGCTGCGCCTCTCCCGGCTGGAGGGTCAAACGCCGCTGTGGCAGGGACGTGCCGCCCTCGTCGGGCTGCGTCTGTTGCCCCCGGCCGACCCCAGTCGTCCGGGCCTGGCCCCGGGATTCTTCGGTGGCTTGGTCCAGTTCGCCGAGGGGCTGGCGAGGCGTCGCGCCGGCCCGGACGCCATGAACGATGAGATTGCCTACATCTGCGCCCTGCAATCCATGACACCTGCCACCCTGTCCAAGCCCCTGCGCCGGGCAATCGGCCAACAGATCGGGGACAGCAAGCGCCAAATGGAGGCCGACGCGCGCGCCTGGCTGGAGGCGGCCGTGCCCAATGCGTTCAAAGCTCCCCGGCAGGGTGGATCGCCTCCGCGCTTGCCTATGCCGGCCGAGTTGAGCGAGTTGGTGAGCCTGATTCAGGTCTCTGGGCGCGCGGCCGCACAGGGGCGGTTGAAACTATTGGTTGCTGGTCACCGCCAGTACGTGCAGGACACCGGGGATAGCTATTACCTGGTGCGATGTTTCGAACGTCTGTCCAGGGAATTGCGCCCGTTCGATCCTATCCAAGCCGCAGACTTGGCCCATGAGGCATTGCGTCTTGCGCCGTCTAACCACCATAACTGGGCGGCCTTGGGTGCGGCCCTGGATGCCGCCGGGGACTGGACCCGGGCCCGTGCCGTTTTCTGGCACGCCCGTCGCCGCTTCCCATCTGACGCCTATGCGCATACTCAACTCGGCCACGCCCTACTGCGCCGCGGCGAGGACGCTGCAGCCCTGGCTGCCTACGCTGAGGCCGCCCGCCGTTTCCCCAGCAATCCGGTGGCTCTGGCCGGTTACGGCCACGCATTGCTGGAGCTGAACGGACCCGAAGCCGCATTGCCGGTACTAGGTTCTGCAGTCACGGCCCATCCAACCCACCTCCCGCTGTGCAACGACTACACGGATGCATTGATCCAGATCGGCGACCTGCAGGAGGCAGGGCGCTGGTTGGAGATCGCGCGGCGGCTTGATGCCCAGCAACGAGCCCATGACCCGAAAGTGGGCGAGTTGGCTCGTCTTCTCGACTTCGCCCGGTCCGGCAATCTCCAGCCGCGGCACCGTCAGGTGCCGCACGAAAGCCAGGACGGCGACCCGAACACCCTGGCCGACATTGCCGGTCGGGGCCTGGCCCAGGCCCCGGCCCTGGGAGCGAGCACTCTGTTCCGTCAGGCAGGCAAACACGACCTGGCCCGGGCCGCGATCAAGCGCCTCTGCGCCGGCCCGGAGCACGACGTGGAAGAGGGCCTGTTGATCGCCGCCAACGACGGCTGGACCGCTGCCGCCCAGTGGTGGGGTGCCCGCGAGACCTATGAGTCGGTGACCCGCATCTACGCCCAACGCAGTCGCGGGCGGGCCGGCGAGGCGGTGGACTGGGCACCATTGCTGCGCGACCTGCCGCAGTTCGAGCCGATCATCCGGGTGCTCAGCGACGCGGACCTGCCGCGAACGCGGGTGAGCGCGGACGACCCGGAAGACCTCAAGCGCAACGCCTGGGTCTACCAGGAAGCGGCCTTCGCCGACCGCCGCGATGCGGCGGAAGAGGACTGGTTAGCCGCAGCACAAGTGATTTGACCCGATGCTGGCGGCAAGTCGGCGGCCCGCTACGCGGCTTCAGGCAGGCTTAAGATCCACCTTATCGTAGACCTCCGCCAACGACAGGGTGCAACCGACGCCGGGCAGGGGCACGCTGTCGGTCAGGGCGGAATAGTCCGATAGGGTCCAGCGGCCGTCGTCACCCCGACTGAACAGTTCCACCTGAACCTGGTGCTGAGAGACCAAGAGGTACTCCCTGAGACTCGGAATTTGGCGGTAGATGGCAAATTTCTTGCCGCGGTCGTAGGCCTCGGTCGAGTCCGACAGCACCTCCACGATCAGGCTGGGATTGAGCAGCACGTCGCGGCGGCCATCCTGAAACTGATGCTCGCCACACAGGGCGATCAAATCCGGGTACTTGCCGGCGTCGGCGGGGCGGATGCGCACCTTCAGGTCGTTGGCGTAGACCTGGCAGGGCCGGCCCTTCATCTGGATGCTCAGTTCCCTGACGATGTTGACGACGATAGCGTTGTGCTCGACGCTCGCCCCGGTCATGGCGAAGACCTCGCCGTCCAGGTACTCGCTGCGCCCCTCCAGGGACGCCCGCTCGCCTTCCAGCCAGTCATCGAAGGTCAGTTGCAGTTTGGGTTGCAGGGACATGGGGGCAGCTCCGCGGTTGGGGGATGAGGCGCAGTATAGACCTGCGATCCGACCGGCCGCTGTCGAGGGGGCATTTGAATGAGGAGTCCGGTTGCGATTGCGCCGCGTCAAGCAAGCTCGCACCGGAGGGACCAACCGTCGGCGAGGACGGCGACGGTCAGGATTCGGTCAACCCTTGCATCTGCCGCCACACCAGCCGGACATCCCCTGGATCAATCCGGCCAGCCAAGGTGGAACGCCCGAGGATGCGGCTCCAATCGGCTTGATCGGCGCGCTCCACATAGTCCTTGAGCCGGCCGGCATCCTTGGGATCGAGCCTGCCGTGCTGATCCCGATAGTCGGCACCCACGGCCTCGGCGAGTTGGCGGGGTACTCCCAAGAGTCCGGCGACGGCTGCCTCCGGCGTGCGGACCCCGTACTGGATATAGGCCGGCAACATCTGCTGTTCGGCCGTACTGGCATCCATGACCGCGTTGTTGGTGAGTCCCAGGCCGCGCAGATAGGCATGCGCGCCCCAGGCCACCGTCATGGCGACCGTGCTGTGGACATAGACGCCGGCTTTACGCACGCGGTCGTCCGGTTCCGTGCCGGGAAATTCTACGGCGAGGTCTTGTACCGAACTGCCATCCATCCAGCCCTGCACGACACGCGCGACGGCCGCGGTATCCATCTCACCCGTCCCTTTGCCGATCCCGAGTTCCAATTCGGGCAGCCAGCGCAAGGCCTCGATGAGGTGCTTGATGCCGTCCGCCTTGTTGCCAAGGACGGCGCCGGGACCTTGCTGCAATAATGAATCATGGCGAATAGCGGCATACAGGGAGTCGAAGCTGAAGGAACCCAGACCCGTCGCATCGGCGGTCTTGAGATAGCCGGTCTGCTTTACGGCGATCTCGGCCAGATAGCTCTGGGCCAAACCGCGTAACTGCCGGCGCTGTATCGATCCACTGGCCTGGCTATTGGCCAAGCTCATTTGCAGCAGTTCATCCAAGGCGTCACGCGCCCGATTCGCACCTAGTGTGGCAACCGCATGGGCGAGGTACTGGAAGAAAGGCCGGAGTTGAGGATAATTGTGGTAGGCATCCTTGAGGGTCGCCGACGTACTCGCCTGATCAAGAACGTCCAACAGGGCGGACCTGATATCATCGCTCAGGGCGTCAGCGTAACCTTCCCACTTGGCAAGGTGTTTGTGGTTGACGAAGACCACGAGTCCCTTGTCGGCCATGCCGACGCGGCCGGCACGCCCGGCGATGTTCCAGAATTCACCGGAGGTCAAATCGCCGCCACCGTTCGGCTTATGCACCGAATGGATCAGCACGGTGCTGACGGGGAAGTTCATGCCTTGCGCCAGGGTCGAAGTCGCGGCGATGAACCTGATAGTACCGGCGCGGACTTGGTCTTCGATCAGGAAACGCAGTTCCGATGACAAGGCAGCGTGGTGGAAGGCAACTCCTCGCTCCAGACAACGCACCAAAGCCGATTCCGTACCGTAATCGGCTTGCGCCAAGGCGATGGCAAGCCGCAGCCCCGGTGTCGCCTTTTCCGGGGCGAGCAGGTCACGGCCTTCGGCAATCTCCGCTGCGGCCTTCTCCGGTTCGGATCTGCTCGCGCTGAAAAAACCCAGCACCGGACCCAGGTTAACGAAGCGACGGGCAAGATAGACCAGCTTTTCACGAGCCGTCGAGAACGGGCCGGAATCGGCGGCCACCGGGAGTCTTGATGGCCGCGGATCAGGCCGCTCGCTGTGCGGCTCACGCCAGGTAATCTCAAAGGCACGGTTGGGCTTGCGCCCGGCGAGTTTGGCGAGTCCGATCATCAGTCGGGATGGACGCCAGGCGATATTGATGGGGGCGCCGCGGTCACCACCCAGCCAGGTGGCAATCTCAACGGCGTTATCGACAAAGGGGGTGAGCAGCAGCAGCCGGATGTCCTTGCATTCGCGGCGCAGATTCGCAAGCAATAACTCCAGGCGAACACCCCGCTCCCCATCCCTCAGCAGATGGGCCTCATCGACAACGATCAAGCGCACCCGGTCGAACCAGTCACGATGGGCACGCAGCAGGAGGTCCGTCTTTTCCGGCGTGGCCACGATGACGCCGTCAGCCGATTGGAGCAAGCCGAGTTCGTAGGGGTCCTCCTCAAAGGCACCGCCGGCCGCCGACACCGCAATCCCCAGGGAACCCAAGTCGCTGTTGAGCGTTCGGCGCACCTGGGTCGCCAAGGCCCGCGTCGGCGTCAGGTAGAGAACACGTGAATCCTTACCAAAGGATTGCAGGCTCTGCAGGATGGCGAACTCCGCCAATAGGGTCTTGCCGGCGCCGGTCGGCATCTGCAGGACCACGCAGACCCGCACCGGGTCGAGCAGACTTTCCCGCAGTGCCTCCTGTTGAGACGGCATCAGGCTGAAGATCGGGTGCTCCCGCCCGGCGGCCATGAGCGCACTCAAAAGCTCGTTCATGCGGGGATAGAGACCCTGAGCGGTCTTCCAGATCGAGTCCGAATAGAGCCGCCAGGCGACGACCTTGACCGAGGCTAGCCAGGCCAAAGCCTCCGGGTCCCCGGCGGCCTCCAGATAGTCCTCTGCTCTGGTCAACAGGCGCTTGAGTTCGGGCTCCAAGTCCCGCCGCGCTCCGGAAGCGTCGGCGACCGACCCCGCCAGCATGTATTCGGAAAGTCGCACCGCGAGTTGGGCCAGGTGGTAGAACCCCAGCAGGGTGAGTGCATCGCGCCGCCCGCTCCCGTTACGCGACTCCAGCCATTGACTGTCATGCCCTTGCTGAATGGCGGACAGTCGATCAATGATCGCATTTCCTTCAATGAGGTCAGCACGACTTCCCTGTCGCGCCATGGACAAGAGGGCGCGCGCGACGTCCTCGCGCACCTGCTCGGGCCAAGGCTTGTCGCCCCCGCTTGGGAAGCCGGATACACGACGCAGGAAAGCGCGGACTTCAGTGTCGCGGCGGGCCAGATAGCCGGCGGCTGCATAGGCCAGGAGATCATCAAGGGACGGGGTGCCGCCCGCGGCAGACAATGCCTCAAGATAGGCGTCCCAGGTTTGAAAGACGCTAAGGTCCGGCGGCCCGGAATCGGCTAGCGTTCCGCGCTGTTGCCGGTACAGGTCTGCGCTGGCCAATGCGTCCTGCAACCCGGCAACAGCGGCAATGCGCAAGCGACCTACGGGGTTTGGTCGAACGGCCGGGTGCGATGGCACCCCCAATGCCGCGACCAGGCGCGCGCCGTCCACATCGCGGACGAGTTCGCAGATCTCGTGGGTCGCGTAGAGGTCTTTCAGGACCGCACTCACGGCTTGCGTGCCTCGGTGAAAACGTGGTGACCGAAAGGCTCCAGTGGGGTACCAATCGAAACACAAAGGCCGCGTACCCCGGCCGGTTCAAATCGCGACTCGGCCGCGCGCAAGGATGTGAGGTCGTCCAAGTGTGCCGCAATGGCCCCGCGGACGATCACCGGACAGACCACGAGCGGCGGAAGCGAGTCCCGACCCAGGGTTTCCAGCATGGCGAGCAACTTGGGCGCAAAGGCCGTTGTGTGAAGCAAGGCGAACATGGCAGTCAGGGCGCGGCAGAGCTTGTCGGGCTCGCGAGGCACCCGACAGCATTCTTCAACGAGAACCTGGGCCACATCGGGCGGACGCTGGTCGTGGTCGGAGCCTTTGACTTGGACCAAGACCAAAGCCGCCGCGCCGTCGTCCAGATCCAGCAATCCCCACCCGTCGAATCCGAGCACCGGCTGGTTGGCGTTGCCTTTGGTCGCCTGGGGACTAGCCGGGAACTGGACCTGATAGGCGTGTGCCAGAACCTCTTGGGCGACCAGTTCGGCCACCTCGGACCGGTAGTTCCTGAGTGCCTGGGGTTTGCGCAGCTCGACATCCGGATCAGGCATCCCAGCTCGAATCGCCACCCTGATAGCACCCAGATCGAAACGCAGTTCGGTGCCGCCGTCAGGCTCGGGGAGGTTGTCGAGGAACTGCTCCCCGTAGGACTGGCGAGCGCGCCGGACAATCGCTGCCAGGACTCCGCCGCCATCGGAATCCGAACCCACGGTACACCGGGACACTATCCAGCGATACCTTCCAGGACCGGTGTCCGCTACTGCCACGCAACCTTCCAAGCGACGCCCCCTATCGACTCCGTCGAAGTTCCCACTAGCTTAGCGATGATCGCGACCGGGCGATAGTCGGAGCGAGCGAAGGATAGCTCCTGTGCGGGTGGTGCCGGCGCATCCGAGTCCAGGAGCGGGCATGACCCCGAAGAGCCTGCCCTTGCGCCAAGCCGCCCGTAACCAAGCCCTCACCAACCTGTTGGCCCGATCCCCGATCCAAATCGCCCCCTACCGCCCCGGTCTCATGGACAAGCGCGGCGAGGGGTCGCCATCATCCTGGAGATCAGCACCACTCTGTCCGGCCCCGGGCATCCATCTACCGCCTGGTCGACGAACGCGAGTTGCTGCTCGTCATCCAAGCCGCCGATCCGGCAGCCGACCCGCTAGACTTGGCCAAAGCCCAGGGCGGTCGGATTGTTCGCCTGACCGAAGCGTCGCGGGCGTTCCGCAGCGATACCGACCACTTACAGCAAACCCACGAGACAACAAATAAAAAAATCTGGAGTTCATCAATCAGCGGATGGAGAAAATACTCGGCAGCAAGGCCTCGGCCAATCTGAATTTGCATAATCCACAGCCTGATCTGCCGGACCAATCACATCATCTATTGCGTCAAGAATAACGACCTGGCCTATCTGGATAATCTTGGCATCATGTGCTCTGAATTCGACCGGCAGTTGACCGCCAACCTCGCGACCTATGGTTAAAAAGAATTGATCGGCGAGCTGTTGAAGCAATGCAAACTGCAATTGGAACTGGCCAGGACGGCCATGCATCCGGCCGAGGCATCGCATCTGTAGCCGCAGCACAGATGCGCCTTGATCATCGTCTTGGCCAAAGCGGCCACTCGGATTTATCCACAGATGTCACAGATGAACACAGATGAAGAAAACAACTGTGTTCATCTGTGACATCTGTAGATCAGATTTCTGCCACAGGGCATCGGCGGAAGGTCTGGCCGGCACGATGATCAAGGCCGCCGCGACAAGCCCGGCGGCCGATCAATGAGTTTGCGGTACTCGACAACATTTGCGCGGATCTCGTCTACGGTCTGAGCAAGCTCCGGTCCCATACGTTTGAAATCGTCTGCTCGGGATTCGCCAAGCTGCGCGAGGAGGGCGAAATAATGGGGCTTGAATCTGTCCTTGAATTTGTAAGCGGCGAAGGCTTCGTCTTCAAACAGACGACGGACGTAGGCGGTTTGCTCGGCGGCGAGGAGAAATGTCAGAAGAATAGTGATGCCAGATGCTTCTGCGTCTAAGTCGAGGCTCCGGAGCGAGGATTCTAAGGTCTCGAATGCTTTGGGGAATTCCTGAGCTATGAGGTATACGATGGCTAGACAGAGCCCAGCATCCCTGCTCGATACCTCTCTCAGCACCGAACCTAACATGCGTAACCCTTCGCGAAGTCCCGCTGCCCCCATACCCATCCCCTTCCAGATTTCGACAAGGCCGGGATAGCTGTCGCACTCCGTAGGCACTGGTATACACTCATACGTTTCCAACTGAGCCAAAGCTGCGTCAAGTCCTTCGCGCTCAAATCGCTCAAAGAATCGATCGACAATGCCGAATCTTTTCGTCAGAGGAGACTCATTTGCGTGAAATAGCCAGATTCCTTGAGTCAAGTATTCGAGCAGCTCGGGCCGGCCCATGGCGGCCATACGCTCTCTGTCAAAAAACGGGCGGATCTTCTCGGGAAAAAAGGCACTTTCTACCTTTTCGACTCTCTCAGCGATGGAATCCCCGACCTGATCCCGCAAGTCCCCCGGCAGGTACTCCCGCGTCGCCTTCACCAACAAATCCTCGGTCTCCAGATCCAATCCCGCCCCACGCAAGGCCTCGGTCATGAGCCAGGCATGCTCGGGCGCCAGGAGCGCGTCGGCGAGCATGGCCAAATGGCCGAGCGCCCGCTCGCGCAGATCATCCGGTGTGCACCAAACCTCCAGAAACCGCACCAGCCACAGCGCCCGGCGCCGGTCACCGGGCCGGCCGTGGCGCATCAGATACCAGATATTGAAGAAGCGCTCGACGAGCCGATAGAGGTTGTTCTTGGTGCTGGTGGGCTCGCGGTGGATGACGTTGGCGCGCTCCAACTGCTTGAGCTGAGCAGCGACCTGTTTACTGGGCAGACGCGTTGCGCGGGCGATCTCCCCGGCGGACAAGGCATCCCAGCCCAGGGCCACGGCATCGACGATGGCCTGCTGCTGGGCCGGCAGGTCGTCCATCCGGTGTTTGTAGAGCGGGGTAACCCGGTCGAGCAGCAGTTCCAGGTCGCGGAATGCGTTGCCGTCCCGGTCGAGCAGGATCTCGAAGAGCAGCACCAGGGTGCGCGGGACGCCGGCGGTCAGACGCCTGAGGGTTTCCATGCGACCCGGAGTGCGCGCGATGACCTCTTCCAGCCGCGCCTGCTGTTCCGGGGTGCCCAGATGCCGGAGCAGGGTCAGCGCCTCATCCTGAGAGAGACCGGGGAGATTGATCTCCTTGAAAAACTGGTAGAAGGGCGCGCCGTGGTCGTAGTGCTGCTCCAGCATGACAGTGGACGCACCGAGGATCTGAATGCGCTTGGTGGTGTGCAGGATCTCGCGCAGACGTTGCTGCTCCGGGCGCTTGAGCTTGCCGAACAGGTCGCCGATGTTATCGATCAGCAGGACCAGTCGCACGCCCTGGTCGGCCAGGGCGCGGTCTAGGATAAGATGACAGTCCTTCTCGTAGTAGGGCGTGTTCCACAGGGCCTCCATTGCATCCGGAAGTCCTTTGAAACCCGGTCTGTCGCACAGCAGGCCGGCCGCCTCCTCCCAGAGCCGACAGAGGCTGGTGACGCCGTAGAGTTCCTCCCTGAACAACAGCGGGATCAGCCAGTCGCGGGTCTCCTGGTGGTCCCGCAGCGCAATCTGGACGCGGCGCAGCAGGCTGGTCTTGCCCTGTCCGCGTTGGCCCTGGATGATCGCGTGGTCGGGGTCGTCTTCCGGTCCGCTGCTCAGAATGGTTCGCAGCAGCTTGTTCGTCAGCTCCAGTCGAACGGAATAACGGGCCAGAAACTCGGCCTCCGGCATCGCCTGCGGGTTGTAAATCCCGCCCAGTGTTTCGCTCATCGCACGCACTCCCCTGCGGTCAATTGGCGACATTGCGCCACCACCATTCGCGGATCACCGGCGAGTTGAAGCGATAGCGCACCGGGTCTTCCTGGTTGTTGAGGTACCCGTCGTGCTTGAGGATGCCGACGAGATTGACCTGATGCTCCAAGAGCCCGTGCTCTACGGCGAGATTGGTTACGGATCGACTGTGGATGCCGTTGTTGTGCGGGTCGGCGGCCTGACCGAGCACGGCTTTGACGAGTTGAAGCTCTTTCGGCTCCAGGGTCATTCGCAATCGACCGTACCAGTGCTCGAACAGGTTCTGGTGAGTCAGCAGCAGGCTGAAAGCCCGATCTACTGCATCCGGGGTCGCGGCCTCAGGCGGCAGTTCCTCCGCGAGACGTTTGATGAAAATAGGGATCAGCCAATCCCAGCCGATCCGCCCGAGCAGGTGCTCGCGCACCTCCCGCGGGAGGTCCGCGAGGCCGAGCCGGGGCAGCTCCTGGTCGAGAAAAGCGCGCCCCTCGTCCGGGGTGAGCGGCGGGATGCGCAGCGTCTTCAGATCATTGATGTGCTTGCTTGCCCCGAGGGACGCCGCGACGTTCTCCAGTCCGATGGAGCCGGCGAAGACAAACTGGATGCGTTCCACAAGGCTGGGATCGTGCCGGCAGTCGCGCAGGGTCTGGAGCATCCGAATGGCTTCGCGGCGCTCCTGTTCGGACTTGCTCCCCAGGGTGTTCTCCACCGCCTGAGGGAGCTCGTCTACCATCAGGACGACGCGCCCGTCAAGCTCCAGGCCTCGACCGAACCGGACAAACTCATCCTGGTGATCCACCGGCCCGGAGGCTCCGAAACGCACCTTCGAGCCGATCTCCTCGATGCGAATCTGTTTGACCCAGTTGGAGAAACGCTTAGAGGCGCGGCTGAGCCGACCCACGAATTCCTGGTCCAGGAGCGCGGACAGGAGCTTTCGATACAGCTCATCGACCGAATCGACAGACTCCACGAAGACATAAACAGGAAAAAAGTCGGCGCTGGGCCGGGCGAGCGCCTGCTTGAGGAGCGTGGTCTTGCCGATGCGCCTGGGGCCTGGGATCAGCAGGTGACTGCCGGACTGTAGGGCTCTCCAAAAGGCGTCTTCGAGTTTCGGACGTGGGAAGGTCGACATGGCGAGAGGAGACTCTTGGCAATAAATCTGTTGCCAAGATAGATGACAAAAGATCCGTTGTCAAAAGCAATGATCACCTTGACGTGACCGTGGGGCTCGAGATCCAACCCGGTCTCGGGCGACTGGCCGCCAATGGGGCTCGAATTGGGGTTATCCTAGCGACCCATCGATTCACGCACCGCGGCTCAGACATGGGGAAGACAGGAGCGGGACCACGACCATGACGACCGAAGCCTCGCTATCCGACCTGCGACATGCCATCGAAGACCTGTTTCACCCCCGGCGCCTTGTCGTCCGACGCGGGCACGCCGGGTCTGTCGATCTGCGCGTCCTCGCAGATGACTTCGCCGATGCGGATGACCCATTGGGGCTATTGAGCGAGCGGCTGGAGCAGAAGGATCTGCATCTGCCCGAGCGCACCCTAACCCTGCTCAAGTCCCCGGACGATCTGGAGGACGACGACGAGCAGCGGCTGTTCTCCCAACGCCTGATCGGCACGCCCAACTGGGCTGACGCGCTAATGCTGGAGCCGCAGACGCCGGAGCCGGACGATCGCGGCCTACCGGATGGGGTCAAAACCATTGCATTCTGGGGGCTGAAGGGCGGCGTGGGCCGCTCCACGGCCTTGGCGCATGTCGCATTGCTCTTGGGGCAGCGCCAGGTCAAGGTCCTCGCGGTGGACCTTGACCTGGAGTCGCCGGCCTTGGTCGGCGCCATGACCGGAGACTCGGACGGCGTCCCCCGCTTCGAGGACTTGGTGCGAATGGCCGCAGACCCAAGTCTCGGCGACGAGGCCCTTGAGCGGGAGGTGCAACGCTGTCTCTTGCCCGCGACCGGTGCCGGCAGCCTGGTCGAGGTACTCGGTCCCGCCGGGGCGGATATCCCATTCGTCCATGCGCTCTTGGGGCCGCTCTCGCCGAGCGTCCTGTACAGCGGCATCCGCCCCCCGCTGCGCCGATTGCTGCGCGCGGCCGTGCGCGCATCCGGGGCACAGATTGTCCTTCTGGACGCCCGCTCCGGTTATTGCGACGAATCGGCCGTCGCTGTTCTGGACCTGGCGGACGAGGTGGTGCTGTTCGCCTCGCCCGCACCGTCCACCTATCCATCACTGGTCCCCGCGGTCGCCGCATTGGAGCGCAGCCGCCGGGCGCGCGGGCGGCCGGGACTCATTCACTTCGTCGCCGCCATGCTGCCGGCCGGAGACGATGCGCGTGCGAATTGCGTCGAAGAGTTCGCGCTCCAACTCGAAATGGCCCGCCAGGGAATTGCTGAGATACTGGAGACGCCGCCCGCAGATCTACCGCCCGAGGCGTCCATCGTCACCATCGATTATTCGGCCCGGATCGTCGAAAACGAGGGCGGGCTCTTGGTCAGCGGTCTTGGCGAGGGCTATCGGGAACTCGCCGAGCGCATCCAGCCCCCGCCCTTGCCACTCTCCTTCCGCCGGATCGATGAGGGTTGGGCGGCCACGGTCATCCGGGAGGCAAAGGTTCCGGTACCCCAGGCGGAAAGCGAGCCGGACTCGAAAATCCTGGCCGATCTCTTCACGCGCACGCCCGATCTGGACCTCTTCGTCCGCCAAGATACCTGTCTCGTGCTGGGGGCCAAGGGCACGGGCAAGAGCTATCTGCGGCGCATCTGCCTGGAGCAGCCGGCGCTTCTTCAACATCGTGCGCAGGTCCCGGCACTCCAGAATACGGTCTTCGTCGAGGGCTATGCCAGCCCGCGCGGCGGTCGCGGAGCGCTGCCGCCGGCATCCCAGAACCTGCTGCGCGCGCTGGACAAGCAATTCGAGAACCGGTGGAGCGAGGTGTGGTCGGTGCTTGCCTTGGGGCGTTGCACCGCTGTCCTTGACCGCGAATGGTCCTATTCGGCGACCGTGTCCCTGTCCGCTGCCGATCGGGCAATGCTCCAACTGTTGAATGGCCTCGTGGAAGCGGATGGCGAGCAGGCCGTCTTAGACGCCGTCTCCGCACTATTGGGGAAAGGTTTGCCTTTGTTAATCAGCGACGCCTGGCGGGCGATGGACGCCTGGTGCGAGCACGAAGGCAAGCAGGTGACGCTGTTGTTCGACGACCTGGATGTCGCGCTCGGCGAGAGCCACGAGGCCATCGCGAGACGCCGCGGCATGATCGTCGGCCTGTTGGATCAGGCCAATGCGTCCTGGATGTCGAGCCGGCACCTCGGCGTCAAGATCTTTCTGCGCAAGGATATCTTCGATGGTCTGGCGACCGAGGAGCAGGCCAAGTACCAGCGGCGCGAGGTGACTTTGAAATGGCTTGCCGACGACATCTGGCGTCTGATCGTACGCGCCATGGCAGCGGCCTCACCGGCGTTTCGCGGGCACCTCGAAGGACAGGGCATCCGGATTCACAATCTGGAAGAAATCCCGCAGGAGGATTGGGAGGGCGCCCTGGCCTTGATTTGGGGCGAGCGGCTCGGCACCGGGGCCAGCAACACCCGCTCCACGGTATGGGCAGCGAAGCGGTTGCGGGACGGCAACGGGCGTCTCTATCCGCGGGCCGCGCTCTGGCTGCTCGACTCCGCCGTGCGCTCCCGCAAGTCCGAGCGGATCGAGACCCCTCCGCTCCTGGACCCGCGCTCGCTGCGCGACGCCATACCGGACGTTTCCGAAGGCAGGCTGAACGAGCTGATAACCGAGAGCGGTCAGGAGCAACGCTCGCACGTCGAGCGGCTCACCGGATTCAAGTCGTATCAAGATCGGAATGACTTTCTGCATGCGTTGGAGCAGGCGGGCGAGAGCGACCCGGCCGCGGCTCTAAAGACATTGGAGGATCTCGGGATTGTCGAGACCGGCGCGCGGCGCGATAAGACGCCGACGGTGCGTATCGTCGACCTGTACGCGTTCGCGCCGCGACTGCGGATCGAGCGGCTGGGGCGACGCTGAGGAAATGAGGTGCCGGAGATAACGAGGGGAAACCCTGGACGGACCAAAATGGCGCTACGTTAAGAGCACCCAACCCTTACTTTCTCGCCTGTTGCTTATCTCGGGTTAACACGTACCCGAATCCGGCGCGAACCGGGCACGCCTCAACGCCGTTCCATAGCCACCGGCGCCCGCTGCCACAAATCCGCATCGAGAAAGAGGCCGAGATTGGACGCGCAGTCCAGGCGCCGCGCCAGCCAGCCGTCGAAAAAATCGGTTGCCGATGCCGCCAGAAAGAGACCCAAAGCCCACCAGGCAGCGGTCGCGCCCCCGAATGCAAGCAGCAAGATCACGGGCACGACCAACAGCAGACGGGTCAAGGTGAGGAAATTGGGCAGCCAAGTCATCAGAATACCCCCTGTCATGCCATCCGGCCGTCGAATGTGACCAAACGTTCGCGCGTTTGCAACACAGTTGCAATACTCCTGACATATTATAGCCTCCCATAAACGCAGGGGCTCGCGCGTGGTGGTCGATGCGCATTCCGCCGCCTTGCTCTCGGCCCTCTCCGGGGCTAGGATCGCGCCGAGGCCGGGTCGCGGGTGGTTTAACCACCGATCCGTGGACCGGGAGTCCTGATTATAAAAACCATCATCGTGAGGACAGAGGACCATGAAAGTATCGGATTGGTGCGGGTGGTTAGGCGGCGGGCCGCGCAGGTGCTTCCTGATGGCGGCACTGCTGCTTGCCGCGACCGGCAGCGCGGCGGACGAGGCGGTGCCGCGTACCGCCTTTGTCCATCTGTTCGAATGGACCTGGAATGACATTGCGCGCGAGTGCGAGGCGTTTCTCGGCCCCAAGGGCTACGCCGCGGTCCAGGTCTCGCCGCCCAACGAACATCGGCTGTTGTTGGGGCGCCCCTGGTACGAGCGCTACCAACCGGTGAGCTATCGGATGACCAGCCGCAGCGGGACTCGGCAGGAGTTCGCCGCGATGATCGCGCGCTGCCATGCGGCCGGCGTCAAGGTCTATGTCGATGCGATCATCAATCATATGGCGAGTTGCCGTCCCGACTGCGACCAGCAGCAGCCCCAGTACGGGAACCGCGGGGTCGCCGGGGCCACCTTTACGCCGGGCGGTTTCGCGTTCGCAAACCTGTTCGAGCCCGCGGACGCCGGCCGCGTGGCCGGGGCCCTGCCGGCCTATCAGGCCGAGCACTTCCATCACGCCTGTACCAGCGACCTCAACTGCGAGTTGGAGCGGTTGGCCGACCTGGCGACGGAGCGGGATGACGTTCGCAATACCATCGCCAATTATCTGGCCAGCCTCTTCGCCCTGGGAGTGGACGGCCTGCGCATCGACGCGGCCAAGCACCTGGCGCCCGCCGATCTGCATGCCATCCTCACCAAGGCCGCCGCGGCGGCCAATGTGCGGATCGAGAATACGGCAATCAATCCCGGCGGGGCGCGGCCGGTACTGGTCTTTCAGGAGATCATCGGCACGCCGGCCGATCCCGGTGCGGCCTATGCCAACGGCAAGGTCACCGAGTTCGAATACGGCCGCAAACTGGCGGAGAAGTTCCTGGGCGGTCCGCTCGCCCTGCTGCACGGCCAAGTCCCCTTTGGCGAGGGCTGGGGCTTGCAGGCCAGTGTCCAGTCCATCGCCTTCATCGACAACCATGACAATCAACGCGGCCATGGCGGCGGCGGGCAGGTCATCAAGGACATCCGCAACAACCTGGGCGCCTATACCCTGGCCAACGTCTTCATGCTGGCCTGGCCCTACGGCTATCCCAGTGTGATGTCGAGTTACCGCTTCGGCAACGGCGAGATCTGGCGCTTCGACCAGAATCCGGGGCAGGACATCACGAGCGTCGTCGCCATGCCGGTGAAGGATGATTTTCTCGGACCACCGCATGACGGTCTCCACCGGGGTGTGCTGGAGGCGGCGGACTATCCCGCTGCCGCCAACTGGACGACCCAGCGGGTCTGGGACGGTGATGGTCCCGGCGCACGCAATGCCTGTTTCGACGCCGGCGCCCGGTGGATGTGTGAGCACCGCTGGCGGCCGATCGCCAATATGGTCGCCTTCCGTAACAGTACGCTGCCGGCCTGGCACGTCGATCACTGGTGGGACAACGGCAACAACCAGATCGCGTTCGGACGCGGCGCCCTGGGTTTCGTGGTCATCAACCGCGAGGCTGCGCCACTCGACCAGACCCTGCAGACCGGGCTCGGCGCCGGCCGCTACTGCAATGCCTGGGACGGCGAGCTGGTCGACGGGGCCTGCACCGGGTCGGTGATCACCGTCGCTGCCGGCGGCACCGCGCGCTTCCAGGTTGCCCCCTGGACCGCGACAGCCATCCACGTCGGCGCCAAGACCCCGGATGCGGGCCAATGGGCGCGGACGGTGGTGCTGATCAAGGCGGAAACCGTTCCCGGACAGGACATGTTCATACGCGGCGGTATCGATCACGACTATGCCAAAGCGACCCTGCACCGCGATTGCACGGTCTCCAACTACCGGTGTGCCGTCCCGATTCACCACCTGAACCTCCGCAACGCGACGACCAATCCCTGGAAACAAGGTGACGAGGCGCTGGACTGGTATGGCCGCGAACCCAATCAGACCGGTATCTCGAACGGTATGCCGGCCGCCGGCACGCCGCTCGACTGGACGACCAACACCTGGCCGGCAGCCTGGGGTCCTCCCGCACGGACGGTGGCCGCCGACGGCTTCGGCGTCGAGCCGCTGAATCGGGAGGGACCGCACTACTGGATGCTGGACGTGGAGATGGACTGTAGCCGGACCGCCGACGGCTGGTTCGAGTTCAAGACCTATATCTCGAACGGCCCTGGTTGGGAAGGCGACATCCAGCAGTCGGACACGCCATACCCTTCCCGCAATCACTTCGGCCGGTGCGGGTACCTCAACCTCTACCAGCGCAACCAGAGCGAAGCGCGGTTGACCCCGCTGCAGTAGGGAAGGTTGCGGCCGGCCGGGGGCGCCGCCTCCGGCCGACTGGACAGGCGGGGCAATCGGGGGGAAACCGGGGACGTACCACGAAAACTTCTTGTCCGCGGGCGCGCGAAGAGGGAACAACAGCTTGCCTCCGCTGCTTGACGCTTCACGTACCACCCCTCGCACCAAACGCCGCGCGGAATCACGTGACCGGCGTCCACTCCGGTTTCGTGCTGTGGCGGGTGGTGGAGCGCACGGCACTGCCGGTGCTGTAGGCCGAATCGCTCAGGAACCTGGCCAACCATCGCTGCGATCTGTCACTGGAAGCGACCGCTGCCCAAATCGAATCCGTCGTGGCTCGCCTTGCGCAGTGCTATCATTTCCAGCCGCTGCGATCACGTGAGCGAGCAGACTCCGGCCGCGCGAGCGTCGCTCGTTGCTCTCGCCGGGCACCATAGAGGGCGGGTGGTGCACAGCGATCACGGGGCCGGCAGTTCCGAGCGCATTGCAACAGCCGGTCCGCGGTCGGTCGCAGGCGTCCTCGGCTGATGAACACGAATCCGTGGTCTACCACCAATTTCTTTGGACCCCGAACGGCTTGAGGTATTGTCTTAATTTTATGGACCTTAGCCCACCGCTGCACGAGCTTGCTTCAGATGCGGTCGCGTCCCCGGCGGGGACGACAGCGCGTTGTACGGCAGGGAACTTCCGCTGGGAGCGCGCGGTTGCCGATGAGCGCGCGGCAGAATACAACGCATATGTCGGAGAAGTCAGCTCGCACAAGGATTGGAAGGCAGAACACAAGGGCTATGTGAGTTCTTTTGTCCATGTCCCGAAGGACCTGCCGAGAAGCGCCGACTGCTTCATGGCCGTGAATAGCAGAGCAACGCTTGACGAGCACCTCGACAACACCTTTCTGTTGCGGCTGGAGTCAATAGATTATTTGTTTGACCAACCGTTGGTAGCCGACCTTGCCCAGGCTTTCTGGCAACGCTTCTTCAATTCACAAAAAGACCTGAGGAAAAACTCACTGTCCGACACCGATGAGGCATTACGCACCGAGTTTGTAACGCAATGGAATGCCCAACGCATTCAGGCTCGTCCCATGTTCGCTACCTTTCTCAACGATTTTGGCGGCGACTTGAAGCAATTGGTGAAAACCGATTGGCCACATCTTTTGCGTGATCGTCTGGGCTTGACTCATTGGCCCAGCACGGCGGGTAGACCGCTCCCGGTGGCCTTGATGTGCTTCACGCTGGACGAGGTGCGACAGGCTCGCGCAATGGCCACCAGGAAGGGCGCGGTATCGAGCTTTTCCCGTCCGACCGTACTGGATTCGGAAATGTCCGCGGCCTTCATCCCCGCGCCACTGCTGCCTGGAAACAGGAGCTACGGATACACGCTGGATTTGGCGGGCACCGAGGTCACCGACTCCTTCACCCCTGAACTGCTTACCTTTCCCATCGATTACCAGCCCCGACATATCAAGGCCCTGGGATTCATTTCCAGGGAGCATGGGCTCCAAGAGGACGAGTCGGTTCTGGCGGCCCGCAACCGCCATGTGCAGGGCCTACGGCGTTTACCTGGCTGTGAAAGCTTTGGCGAGGTGATGGCATGAGCTGGCATGGATGGGCCGACGAACTGCGCCAGGCACCCCAGCAGGCAGTCGCGGACTTGCTGCGCGGCGCCGCGGACATCAGCCCTTTCGAGCGCGCGACGCCGCATGAATTCTTATTGGCGATCTTGCCCAGCGACAGTCGCATCCTGTCCCGCGCATTGCTCGGTGAGCCCCGTTCGACCGCGGCGGCACGGGATTCAAACACCGACCTGCCCGGCTACCTGGATACCGGCCTGTCGGCTTGGCTGATGACACAACGCGAGGCTGCCAAACCAGCCGCGAGAAAGCTGGGCGCTTATGCCGACCAGGTGTGCGAGGCATTGCAATGGCCGCTGTATTTTGAACTGCCGAAAACCCGCAAGGCGTTGCAGGCCGACCGGGTCCGTTGGCTGAAATGGCTCGGCTCGCTCACACTCTCGGCCTATCGCGACCCCGAGTACGATTATTGGCAGGTACTGGCCTCTCACCAGACCGACGACCAATTACAAATCTTCTGGCACGCATTCGTGATGGAGGCGGGGCGCACCCGCTCCGCGCGGTACCTCAACCTGGGGCTGCTGGCATTGGCCAGGCTGCCCCTGTCGGAAGAGGACAGCCTGCGCAACCTGCGGTTGCAGGTGCAGGCGCTCATCAATCGCTATCAGCACCGCAAGGGTTGGGGCGCACCGGCCCAAGAGGATCTGGCGCAGGCCCTGCTCGGAGTCATGACGCGAAACCCAAGCCTGAATGCCGCCCATTACCGGGCCTTCCTGACCACCCTGCTCGCCCCGCTGGGCGAGGATACGTCCATCTCGGTGTTGCGCTTGCTGGGGTTCTCGAATGCCGCGCTGACCCAGCGCAATGCCGCCACCATCTCCAGCGCAGTATACAGACTCGAGCCGCCAGGCCAAAAACCAGAGACCGACCAAGCCGTCGAAGACGTGCGCCGCTCCCGCAGCCTGGAGCAGGCATGGAACGCCATTCGCCCCCTACTCAGCGCTCACGAAGACTTCGTACATAAGTCGGGTGATGCATACGACTTTGTGCGGACCCTCGACAGGTGCGCCCGCGCCCTGTGCAACCAGTACACCATACCCGATCCGCAGATCCAGGGACGCCTGTTCCAGTGGATACACTTGGCCTTGCAGATGGACGCCGATGATCCCAGGCGGTGGATGCTCTGGGAGTTGGTGTTGCGCCAGGCGGGTTATCCGCAGCGCGCTCAATGGGTGTTGTGGGAAATGATCCGACGCTTTCCCGACCATCTGCCCTGCCGCGTCGAGCTGGCGCGTTTGCTGGCGGCGTCCAGCGACCCCCTCGAACAGGCCCAGGCACAGCGCCTGTTGCAGCAGGTGCTGCAATTGGATCCCGAGAATCTGCATGCCTATTCCACCTTGGCGCAACTGGCGATTCGTCGCGGGGACTGGCCCCAGGCGCTGAACCATGCCCAACGGGGCCTGCAGATCGACCCGGCCGACGCGGCCTGCGCAGTGCTGCTGGCAACCGCCTATGCCCGGCGTGGAGACGTGGGCGCCCTGGAGACGGCCATTGACCATCTGCAGCGGTTTACGGGCCGCTATCCTGATCAATTGCGTGCCGAAAGTTATCTGCGCCAACTGCTGCGCCGTAGGCAGTTGGTGTCGCAAGAGCAACCGATCGAGTACGAAGACAGCGAGGCACCCGCCAACAGCGGCCCCGTTCTTCCCGAGCGCGACCCCGCTTGGCTGGCCTTTGCCGAGTCGATTCGTACCTGGACCGCGGCGGAAGATTCCCCGCCCCCCACCGAAGATCCATCGTCGATCGACCGCGTGCTGCCTCTACCGCAGGCCCTGCGGCGTGCCGTGGCGCAAGGCCAATGGGAGACCGACATACTCGATCGGTACGAACCCGCGGTCCAGCAGGAATTTCCCTTGGAGACGCGGCTTTGGCGTTACTTGCAAACCCTGCACTCCAGCGCAGCGAGCGATGGCGAGCGGGATCGCGCAAAGCGTGCCTTGGGGGCATGGATCGAGGCTGAAATTCGCGCATCCACAGACGAAAGTCGATCGTGGGTTCCCTATTTGAGCCGGTTCTGGGAGAACTTGAATGCTCCCATGAATGCCGCTTTGGCTGTCGGCACCGACTGGCTCAAGGGGCTGCTCGATCGGTATCAGCCTTTGCCCGCACCGTTGTTTGTGTGAAGCGGCTGTCGGTCGCGGTGCGACCGCGTCTTGGTTGATGCGCAGCGGTCTGATCATTCTCGCCTTCGTACCTGATATCCAGACAGACCCTTGGTGTAGGGGCGGGTTTGAAACCCGCCCCTACATCCGGTTATCACGTCCGAATGCTATACCTCCAAGCGCACCGCAGCGCAACCCCGATCGGACGGGACGACACCGCCGCCTGAGTCCAACAAAACACGCCGTGAACCAGCCACTCGCCTGACCCCTGCGAATATCCAAGCCAGGGCCGCGCGATTCCCCTAAGATTCGCGCCTTGCCGGCCGCACCTTGGTGCACACTGCCGACCGCCGGGTACCCAAGACACCCGACGACCCGATCGCTATTTGATTCAGAGGAACCTCCCATGTCCGACACCTGGCGCTTTGTGGCGCGTCCCGGCGCAACCGATACCATTTACGGGCTGGCGGTGAGCCCCGACAGCCAACTGCTGGCGACGGCCAGTTGGGACAGCACGGTGCGGGTCCTGGACCTGGAGGCCGGGCGCACCCTGCAGACGCTGCGCGGCCACGAGGGCCGGGTCTACTCGGTGGCCTTTCACCCCGAGGGCCGGGTGCTGGCGTCCGGCGGGACCGACGCGGTGGTGCGGGTCTGGGATGCCGAGACGGGTGAGTCGCTCTGGTCGAGGTCTGGTCACTCCAGTCTGATCTACAGTGTCGCCTTCCAGCCCCAGGGCAAGCTGCTGGCCTCCGGGAGCGAGGACGGCACGGTCGCCATCTGGACCCTGATGGGCGAGCAAGTCCATCACATCGAGGGCCACAACCAGTATGTGCAGGGCGTCGCCTTCAGCCCCGACGGGCGCCTGCTCGCCTCCGGCAGCCGCGACAGCTTCCTCATCCTGTGGGATGTGGCGACCGGCCAGGAGGTCGGCCGGGTCGAGGTGATCCACAACGGCATCAACAGCGTGCGCTTCACCGCGGACGGCCAGCGGGTGCTGCTGACCAATGTGGACGGCGTCGTCGGGGTCTGGGATCTGGCCACCGGCGCACTGCTCCAGGAGCGCAACGAGCACCGGTATCCCGTCTGGACCGCGGTGTTCAGCCCCGACGGCCGCACCTTCGCCACCGGCAGCGCGGACCGCACCATCATGCTGTGGGATACCCTCACGGGCGAGCAGCTCGGCCGGCTCACCGGGCATGTCGGCGATGTCTATGCGCTGGAGTTCACGCCGGACGGCCGTTACCTGGTCTCCGGGAGCGCCGACCGGACCATCCGGCTCTGGGGCACCGACCCGTCGGCCGCGGACTGGGAGGCCCGCGACGCCCGCTGGCAGGCCAACGCGGCGACCGAGAGCGCCGCGGCAGCGGCACTGCCGGCCAAGTCGACCGCGGGCGCGACCCAGGGCGGGCTGTTCGGCCGGCTGTTTGGACGCCGCGGTTGATCGCTTGATCCACCTGCCCCGACAAACCCAGCCATCGAGGGTGACACGATGACGCAAGACCAGGTCAGCAAGGCGGTGGTCCTGATCCTGGCGCTCGGGATCTCCGCGCTCTTCCTCTCCATGATCCAAGGCTTTCTGATGGCCTTGTTGATGGCCGGTGTCTTCAGCGCACTGGCCCGCCCCTTGTTCCTGCGGCTGGAGACGCTGTTCAACGGCCGCCGCGGGCTGGCCTCCCTGGCCACCCTGTCGATCATGTCGGTGATGGTGCTGATCCCGCTGGTCCTGCTGGCCGGTGTCCTGGTGTCACAGGCGCTGGACGTGAGTCAGATTCTCAGCGTCTGGCTGAAAACCACGCTGAACCAGCCGGGGGCGGTGTCCGAACTGCTACATCGCCTGCCCTTCTACGATCAGTTGGCGCCGCACTGGGGCAAAATCGCTCAGCAGGTCGGCGAGGCGACGACGGCGCTCAGCAAGGTGGTGGTCGAGGGGTTGTCAACGATCACGCTGGGGGCGGTGAATCTCATCTTCACGACCTTCGTATTCCTCTACAGCCTGTATTTCCTGCAGATGGACGGGGACAAACTGATCGAGCGCATCCTCTATTACCTGCCGCTCAAGACTCAGGAAGAGCGGCTGATGCTGGAGAAGTTCACCTCGGTGACGCGGGCCACACTGAAGGGGTCGCTGCTGATCGGTCTGCTGCAGGGGAGTCTGGCCGGGATCGCGTTCTACGTGGCGGGCATCCCGAACGCCGTCTTCTGGGGGTCGGTGATGGCGGTCATGTCCACCATCCCCAACGTGGGTGCCGCACTGATCTGGATTCCGGCGGTCATCGTCCTGATCGTCCAGGGGCAGGTCGGCACCGGCATCGCCCTGGCCGCGTTCTGCGGCCTGGTGGTGGGGAGTCTGGACAATGTTCTGCGCCCCATTCTGGTGGGCAAGGACACCAAGCTGCACGAGCTGATGATCTTCTTCAGCACCCTGGGCGGCATCCTGATGTTCGGCTTTCCGGGGCTCTTCATCGGCCCGGTGATCGCCTCGCTGTTCGTGGCGATCTGGGAGATCTACGGCGTGGAGTTCGCGGACATCCTGCCGGATGTGGAGGTGGTGATGGATCGTCGACACGACACCGAGGTTCCGCCGGGCGATCCGGAGGGGCCGCTGGTGGAAAGCACGCGGGCCGCACCGGAGCCGGATCAGCGACTGGATGAGGGGCCGGCACACGCGTTCGCGGCGGATGATCGCGGCGACCGGGCATCCTGACAAGTCGCTGGCGGTCCGGGAGAGTAGACCGGCCCCTCCCCGCGCTTCAGGTCGAAGTTTGTGT
>JACDZG010000218.1 GCA_013426805.1 Chromatiaceae bacterium | reverse complement strand
TTGGATTTTTCGCGGAAATCACCTTACGTTAGATTGTGGAGCAACAATAAGCCTTTATGTTGACTCATACCCTAATCCTAGGGGCTAAGTCCGACAGGCTGCTAGATACGCGTCACCTGCGTCAGGCGGCCAGGCGGCAGTTGGTCGAGGTCGTGGTGTCGTGCAGGGCCGGGATGAACCAGGTGTCATCCGGGATGCGGATGCCCTGCTCGGCGAGCCGCTCGCGCACCTCGCGGCGGTTGGCCATGGCGGCGAAGAGGCGGGCGTTCTTCGCGCTCAAGATTCGAAAGGCGTAGAGCACCGAGGTCAGTCCGCCCCAGACCGCGAAGAGGGTCGGCCAGCGTCGTAACGAGTCCGACCAGCAGTGCGAGCTGGAGCACCGAGTCGGTGTGGGCGAACACCGGGGCGAAGCGATTGATGAGTAACCCACCCGCGTTGACGATGCCGGCATGCATCAGGGCGGAGACCGGCGTCGGTCCCTCCATCGGCGATCACGACCGGGCGCAAGCCTTTTACTCCAGCGATCACATTCGGCGCGACCTCGCCGGGCACTTCGATCTGCTGCCGACCATCGAGCGTACCGGGGGCCCATCCAAATACTTTCAGATCGCCGGGGAAACCACGCGCGTCGGCTTCGGCTTCATCTCACCGCACAGCCACAACTTCTGCGGCGACTGCAACCGGGTGCGGGTGACGGCGCTCGGGCGGCTACTGCTGTGTCTGGGTCAGGAGCACTCGGCCGATCTGCGCCGCGTCCTGCACGCCAACCCGATCGACGACCAGCGGGTCAAGCAGGCGATCGTCGCCGCCATGGATCTCAAGCCCCGCGGTCATACGTTCGATCTCCAGGCCAAGCCGGTGATCTTTCGTCACATGAACATGACGGGTGGGTGACCGCCGGCGGATCGGGCCAGGGTCGCCAGGGCCAGTGCGCGAGCGTCTCGCGGCGCTGGCCGGGTGCGGGCGAAACCTCGCGCCAAGTCCGGGGCGACCGCGTCGCCAGGCTCGATACCAGGGTCTGGGCGAGCCAGTTGTCGTGCTCGTCGAAGACCGGCTCGCGCCGCACCCAGATGCGGAATTCGCTGCCCTGCCCGGAGGTCGACTCCAGCGTGAGCGCGCCACCGTAGCGGCGGATGAGACCCGTGCTGACCGAGAGTCCGAGTCCGGTTCCGCGCCCCGCGCCCTTGGTGGTGAAGAAGGGACGGAAGATTCGGTCGACGACATCGGGCGGCACCCCGTGACCGGTGTCCCGGACCGCGATGAGGATGCCGCGCGAGTCCAGATCCCGCGAGCGAATCTCGATCGTCCCCCCGGTTGGCCTCGACCGCATGCACGGCGTTCACCACCAGGTTGATGATGACCTGACGCAGGTCTTGAAGGCTGATCCGCACCCCCAGGGTCGCCCGCAGATCGATGCGGACCTCGACATCGGTGCGGTGCGCCTCCTGGCGCACCAGTGCCAGACATTCCTGGACCAGGGCCGCGATCTCGGCCGGCTCCAGCACACGGATGTCATCCATCGGGCGGGTGATCCGCAGCAGGCTGTCGATGATCCCGCTCCAGCGAGGCCGGACCGGACGCCGGCGCGCTCGCGCCCGACTCCTGCAGGGGCAAGACACAGAGCAGATGGGCGACGGGCTTGCCGAGGAGCAGCGAGCGCTCGATGACATTGCGCAGCTCGCGGCAGTTGCCGGGCCAGTCGTAGCCCAAGAGCTGCTCCAGATCCCAGGCGCTGAGCTCCGCGTTGGGGACACCCAGTTCGGCGGACAGGACGTTGAGGAAATAGCCCGCGAGGAACGGGATGTCGCCCCGGCGCTCGCGCAAGGGCGGCAGGCGCAGATCGACGACATTGATCCGGTAATAGAGATCCTTGCGGAAATGTCCGGCGAGCACCTCGGCGGCCAGATCGCGGTTGGTCGCGGCGATCACCCGTGTGTTGACCGGAATCTCCTGGTTGCCGCCGACCGGGCGGTAACGCCGCTCCTCCAGCACGCGCAGCAGCTTCGCCTGCAAGGGAAGCGGCATCTCGCCGATCTCGTCGAGAAAGAGGGTGCCGTCATCGGCATGGCTGAAAAGCCCATTGCGGGCCTGATGCGCGCCGGTGAAGGAGCCGCGCAGGTGTCCGAACGGATGTCCACGACCATGAAATCGAAATGAATGTTCCGCGCCAGTGCGCGCGCGGCACCCGCGTCGGCCGCCGTCTCCACGCGTGCGAAATGCGGGGCGAGCGAACGCTCGAGAAAGCTCAGCATTCCCGGCTCATCATCGAGGATGAGAATGGAGTCGCCCGCGTCCGCCGCGGTCCTGTCGTTGCGTGCGAGGTCGGACCCTCGCTGCTGGAGTGGCTGGGATGTCATGGTCTCTCCTCCTGCGCGTTGGTCGCTGGTGCACGCGCGTGCGCCACCCGCCAACGGTCTATTATTAAAGGGGTGACGCGATGCGGCTTTGGCGAGACCTGATCGCGGTTTGGCTGGTGGATACGACATCCCTTTGGCAAAAACAGCGATCGATTGTCGTCGAACAAGGCTGCATGGACTGACGACCATAACGCTCGACCAGCGCGATCCGGCACCTACCTTGAAGAAGAATAGCGGTTTTTTATACCACTACAAACGGAATTTATTGGCCTTATTTATCGGAATTTTCGATCGAGTGGACTGTTCAATCCACTTGCTCAAATAGGTGATTCGAACATTCACGAGGGAGCAATGCCGTGTTGGATCAGGATCTTGGCGCAGGGTAGTGAGACCTGTAGGGTCCGCTGTGCGGACCGGCGACCTTGGTCGAGGTCAGGGTCAGGCTCGCGGTCGAGGACCGGGCGGGCTTTGGTCACCGTTCCGGCCAGTGCACGGGCCGTCCGCAGGAGGTCGAGACTTTACCGTGAAAGTCGCGCAGTGACCCCGTGGGAGCGGCGTCCCGCCGCGATGAGGCCGGGCGCGTCGTTGCAGATCACCGCGGCACCGCATCGCGGCTGGAGCCGCTCCCACGGGGGACATTCATCTTCCCGGGCGGCTGATTTCCCTTCCATGGCCGTTAGCTGGATCAGGGCCGCGCAGACGCGATGACAACCGGTATAGCCGCGACCTCCGGTTTTCTTGTGGCCGGAACGATGATCAAGGCCCCCATACTCTTCCTACCGTCAGCAGTCGCATGGCACAACAATTTCAATGTAGCTGTTTGACTTAATACTTTCGAGGGCATTGGCAATGAGATGAGCGCACGTTCTAATTCGCGGCCAACTTGTCGTGCTCAAGACAACGATAGCGATTGTTCTGCTGGCGAGATTTTACTGATATCGGAGATTTTGATCTGTTGTAACCAAGATTTCAAAACCAGAGATCTCTGCCTGTTGTAATAATTCGCCATTTTTCAAGTTACTCCAGCCCAACTCATAGGCGGTGGAAACTTGATGATTCGGCAGATCGCTTCGTAGCGGGGCAGGTGTGCCTTGATCGAAAAGCACTCGCACTATGCAGCCTCTAGCGTGCGTGCCGCGTGTTCCAAAACAGCGCGCGCCTGCTGAAGGGTAACGCCTGGAAACCAGGTAACGAAATCAGCCAGTTGTGCTCCATCCTCAAGGTTTTCAAACAGGGCTGAGACCGGGACACGCGTGCCTCGGAAAACCCATACTCCGCTGACCTTTTCAGGGTCGCGCTCGACGGCAGAACAGGAGGACCAGTCGTTCATGTTGTACCTGTAGACTTAGGACAAGGCTCTTTCAACGGGGAGGATAATTTGTTTGTAGAGAGATGACCGGGGTCAGAGAGATGACCGGGGTCAGGTCTTGCAATCACGAATTTTTCACGAGACCAAGGAAGCGGCGATTACGTGCTGGATTACAAGACCTGACCCCGTCCCTCTTGCGATTGCTCGGTTGCCCGCGATCCTCAAGCAGCAAGTTTTGTTAGCGCATCATGAAGGCGAACGGCGATCGAATCGCGTAGGGCTATTGGCTCAAACCACGACGATGGATACAGATAATCTTCGCCAGACTCGTCAATAATCCGGACCATGCCATTACCAGCATCTTCTTCTACAAGCTCACAAAGGCGACCTAACGTAACATCCTCGTTGGAAAACTCTCCTAGACTTTTCTTTTCGAGGCAGACGACAAACTTTATAGCCATTTCTTCACCTTAAGCTTTACTTTGCCTATGCCATGAGCCTCGTACCAGTGAACTTCGGCTTTGGCAACACGCCCCGAATCCAACTCTACCAGCGCAATACCTTTCATACACTTGAAGGTCGGAATGCATTCTTCACCCAACCTGCTGACCAGATCAATCGTTTCTGGTCGCCTCAGCGGTTACGAACCACCCTGCCGCAGATGCTTGCCCAATCAGGTCAAACATCTGCGCCGTATTTGGAATTCTTGCCTGGTCGCGCGCGGCCGGATAGGGGGCCAGGCTCAATGAAGTTTGTCTCTACCCGGCGGATTTAATTGAGCCTGGCCCGAATGGCACTAAGTTAAGCAGAAAATCATTTTAGAACAATAGCTTACAGTGCTAATAATCGTGCGAAAACGCGAAAACAATCAAGCTCTACTCAACAAAATCAAAGAGATAGCAATTTTCTCTCGATAAATTTTTGACTCCAAGTCATCAGCAATCCGCTGTTTTATATATAAAAAGACCTTAACTTAGTTCCATTCGAGCCTGGCCCCGTTTCTGGTTTCTTCCGATGCTTTGGCAGCCGCATCAGACCACACGTCAGACCACCAACAGGAATGCCTCAAATCCGCTTTGTGAAGGTTCACTAACAAGTTACTCAATTTAGCTCAGACGGTCTCTGTCTGGTGG
>JACDZG010000217.1 GCA_013426805.1 Chromatiaceae bacterium | reverse complement strand
ACTACACCATCAGGCCGAACAAATCGGGAAGTAGTTAATGGACAGTTTCTTAGGTTACTCCGCAACAGAACCAACACGCGATACGGGCGGGCGGCTAACCCTTACCCGACGGGGACTTTCACCCCGCAAGAGACGCCGAGCCTTGCTCGGCGCGATAACGTGCAGCCTAAAGCGGCGCGCGCCCCTGATGACCTTGCGAGCTAGCACGACGGCTGTGGCGCGCGCTCGCTTTTAAGGCAAAGGTTAGGCTTTCTATGCTGCCGCCTTCGAAAATTCGACAACTTCAACGCAGAGAGTTTCTTTAACCGCGTGTTGTTTCAATAAGAGCGCATCCACGGCGTCCAATGTCTTAGCATGAAAATACCGCTCTCCGCACTCAGTACAAACCTCAGCTTCTACGTTTTCAACGATGTAAAGTTGCCGTTGGAACCAGTGTTGCCGCCTGACGTTCTTTTTCTTAGTGTCGCCACCACAAAATTCACATTGCATGACGGTACCTATAACGCATACACAGTGATAACCAGCATGTTTGATTCCTCTCGGAACCGGCAAATAACGTGAATTATGCGCCCGTCTAAGCACGGCCCTTCAATGCGATATCTTGTGCCCCTAGAATCATGCATAAGCTGTTTCTCAACTCTTCCCTTCAGGATCGCGTTCTCTACATCAATCCTGTCAAGGTCGTCATCAAGCATCTCTTCTTCCGCGTGCGACGAAAGGAAGTAATCGCGATCAATGACACACTGTCGAATTTTCTGAAGGGTAGACATTTTCCTTCACGCCCTTCTTTTGCCTATCGTCAAAGGCCAAGGCGGCGCGCGCCTGCACGACACCGGCCAGTTAACTCCGACCCTACTCGATGTAAACAGACTGTGCCACTACTTACCGGTACTCCGACCTCGGGTATTCTGGCAGCTAACGACCTGCCTAAAGCGGCCTCACCTGGCACGGACTTGCCGACCGGACAAAACGCTCGTGGCGGGGCTCGCTTTTAAGGCCGCTTGTTAGCTTCTGGATTTCCCAAGATGTACTTCGGTCCGGGGTTTAATACCGGACGCTCCGAAGTTTTCTCGCGTTCGCGAAGTGCCGCGACGATCTTTCTTAAATCATGCCCATAGGTTGCGGCGTGCTGTTCGCGGTACTTTCGAACTTCTGCAACGATAGGATCTTCAATCATGGAAATTTCCTCCAAGCTCTTCGGGCGAGCAAAGCTGAGGGCATGTATAGCCAAACGATTCTACAATCTTGACAATTTGCTTGAATTTCCGCATCGAGTTTAGCTTGCTCCGTTGCCACTCTATCTTGCCAAAGCGTTTGCAGCTTCTTAGCGTGTGCAGAAATATTGCACACGCTAGAAATTGCGGTGACAGTTTACTAAATACAGTAATTACGGGCTGCGTTCAACGCCCATCCGCATTCAGTGCGTTTAGTAAACTGTCATCGTAACCTTAGGACCCCGGGGAGCACCGGCACCGCTCGCCGTGGCGCGGTACCGGTTGTTGCCTGCCGGAGGACAAACCCGTCGGCACTCACCCACCAAATTTTTCGGGGCTCAACACCTTTACGAAACCACATCTTCACCTCCGTTGGCTAAGTTGGCTTTGTTCATCATATCCTGAATAGCATCATACGACGTGTACTTCAGGTTGCCTTTCCAGTGTTGTACGGCAACGGCTTGGCTCGTATATAGTTTTAATCGCAGTGATGCGATACCATCTTCATAATAGTGCACGGGGAATTTCTCTATTTCGGGTTCCCGCCGTTGTATCAGTTCCTCAAAAATCTGCGCGGCTGCCGCGCGTTGCTGATGGACGTTCCGGCTCTGCTCTTTCGCGATCAATAGCTTCGCGGCAAGTGCATCAGGATCAAGTTCTATTAATGGGGTTTGCTCGAAAAGCGCCTGTAAGCTTGGATTATTATTTATGTCAGCGACACTAAAAAGACGATTTATTACCGTCACATGAGTCAATCTTGCCAGCGTGCGAGAAAGATGGCGATCAAAAAACTCCACTGCGGCCAACGCACGTTCGATTGAACGAACATTCAAGACAAGCTCTGTATCCCCATTCCAGAAAAACTCCCCGATAACAACAGAGTCGTTTACAGGCGCTTTACGTAAAGGAAGACTGGACGCTTCCTTCGTATACATCCATACCCATCGTTTTCGAGTCGGATCGGACTCCATGCAGTCAAGTTTCAGCAGTGTACGTTCTGTCTCGTCAGGGTCAGCGACCGTGTAATGCAGTCGAGTGGGTTGAACCAGTTCTCCTGTTGTGGTTCCAGCAACATTTTGGCGGTTTCCGAAAGACATAGTCCCTTTTCGCGCAAGACTTATGGCCCGCGTTGACTTCTTCTTCGGCTTTCGTGTCCGATTTTGTTTCATGATTGTCTTTACCAATTCGCGTTCTATCTATAAAAGGCGCTGACTACTCGTTAGCCTACCGCAAGGATAAGTCGTGACTTGCTCTGCTCGCACGACTCATTCTTCTCGTGAGTTCCGGTGAGGTCCGGTGAGTTCCGGAGTGCCGGGGACCGAGTGCCGGGGACAGTTTACCTAATTCCCTTCTCCCCCGCCGAACTGGGAAGTCTTGCCATGCCGCTGTTGGGGCCTCAACCCCGGTGAATCCGTTGGCTTTTTTTCCTCACCTATACTGCTCCGCTCGGGAAATTTAGTAAACTGTCCCTGGAACTGGCGAACGCGCCCTGGCGGTGTTCGCCGATGCGGGGCTGAGCGAACTGGTGGGCCGTGCCGCACGGTCCGCCCGTGAACGCGCGGTCGAGGTCTCCAAGACGCTGATGGAGCTTGCTCTTTCTCGGAGAAGGTCTTCAGGGTGTTCATGGCTCGCCTCATCTCTTGGGTCTGCATCCAGGCCGGCCGGGCGTCCGCGTCCAGGCGCTCTGCCTCGGTGAAGAATTTCAGCCACCGCTGCTGCTCGGTTTCGACCGCGTCGGCGGCGAATTTGCTCAGTTCCAGTAGCCAGATACCGCCGTGGTCCAGAAAGACGCGGCCTTGATCATCCTTCCGGCTGCCGGTGGACCGCGCTGCTGGGGCGCCCCCCCGCCATGTCGAGCATCGCGCCATTGCCCCGCCCGCCGCGCCCGCCTAGACTCTCCGCATGGACCACCCGATCGACCCCAAAACCGACTGTGTCTTCAAAGCCCTGCTGGGCGCTGAGGACAACCGCGACCTGCTCATCCATTTTCTCAACGCCATCCTCGGCGCGGACTTGCCCAGCCCGGTCACCCAGGTCGACATCCTCAATCCGTACAACGAACGCGAATTTGTCACCGATAAACTCAGCATCGTCGATGTCAAAGCCCGTGATGATCACGACCGCCTCTATCAGGCCGAAATCCAACTGGTGAACCATCGCGACCTGCCCGCCCGCATCCTCTACACCTGGGCCGACCTCTACAGTCAACAATTGCAGAGCGGTCAGGATTATGACGCGCTGCAACCCACCTACAGCATCTGGCTCTTGGGTGAAGACCTCCTGCGCGGCGACCCCTGCTACGCGCACCGCTACCGGCTACGCGACGAGCGCGACCGCTGCCTGCTCGACCATGGCGGCATCTACCTCTTCGAGCTGAACAAATTCGCCGCCGAGCAGGTCGAAACAGAGGAACAGCGGTGGCTCAAGTTCTTTAAAGACGGCGAACACCTGAATGCCGATCACCTTCCCGACTGGATGCAAACTCCGGAAATGAGGCAAGCCATGACGACCTTAAAAGCCTTCTCCGACAAAGAACGCGCCTATCACGTCTATCAGGCCCGGCAGGACTTCCTGCGCCAACAGCGCTCGATCCAACGCGAACTCGACGACGAACGGGCGGCACGCGCGACCGAACGGCAAGCAAAAGAAGCCGCCTTGCAAGCGCGCGAGGCCGAGCGCCAAGCCAAGGAAACCGCCCTGCAAGCGCAAGAGACCGAGCGCCAAGCCAAGGAAACCGCCCTGCAAGCGCAAAAGGCGGAGCGCCAAGCCAAGGAAACCGCCCTGCAAGCGCAAAAAGCCGAGCGCCAAGCCAAGGAAGCCGCCCTCGCCGAGATCGAGCGGCTCAAAGCGCTGCTGCACGATCGCGACCGCCCCGCGGACGCCTGAAAAGCGGTTCCCCGTAGAAGCGGCCTCCGGCCGCGATGATAGTGACCGCGAGAAAACCGGAGGTCGAGGCTTCAGCCGGTCGACCTCGCGTCGGCGCCTCCCTGGTTCGGCTGACGCCTCCTCCAGCGCGCGAGGGCCGAGCGCTGGCCGGAACGATGATCAAGGCCCGTGGGCACGGGTGGAGGCGTGGAGCATGGAGCGTCCGGGCAGGCCGGAGATGGCCGTATGCTCTTGGGGTGTCTTATCGGGCATAGTAGTCGGCGATGGGGAAAGCCCATTATATGGCGAAGGACCCGACGGAAGTACGCAGCCCGTACAGGAAACTCGCGCCGGACATGCAGGATCGGGATACCGCGAGCCAACCTCCCTGCGGGCAATAGCAAATCGCGCGCAGGAGCGCAAACACCATCGCTTTCGCAACCTCTTCGGAGAAGTGAACGTCGAGCTTCTGACGTATTGCTGGCAGCAGTTGAATAAGGACGCGGCCAGCGGCGTCGATGGGCTGACGGCGGAAACCTACGCGGCCAACCTGGAAGGCAATATCGCCGATCTGGCGGAGCGTGTGAAAGCAGGACGCTACCGGGCGAAGTATGTCCGGCGCGTCTACATTCCCAAAGAGAATGGAAAGGAAAGGCCGCTGGGTATTCCGACGTTTCTCGTCAACTGCACTCACCCCTAACCAACCTTTGGGATGGGCCACG
>JACDZG010000216.1 GCA_013426805.1 Chromatiaceae bacterium | reverse complement strand
CCCGGTGCGGACCCGCACGCCGGGTGGTGTGGGGAGGGCGGGAGAAAAACCCGCCATTACCCGATGCCTCACTTGGCCTCCGAAATGTTTGCCTCAATCAAGCCGTTGGCATCCAGAAGGCAGCGGATATTGTGTTTCAGTTCCAGATTGAAGCTGTTCTTCGCTGTGAAAGAGGAGGTGACTGTTGTTCTTCCATTTGGATGCTCGTTTACAGCCAAATCCATAACGCGCGAAAAGCTGAATGTGCTTGGGTGGTTTGCCTTTGACTTGGCATGCGACTCGCACAGGTCAATAGCGCGGCTGCGGTCGATATGTTTAGCGGCCGCCAACGCTGTGCCCTTTTCAACTTCTGACTTGGAGAAAAACGCATTGAAGACACTCGCGCCGGTACCGCAAGTGACATAAAAGACGGGGTCGGAAGGGCTGCCCTTACCTGATGAGATGTAGGCTGACCCTGGATCAATCGTTTTGCATCGTGAGTTCTCTCGATGAACTTTATTGACACCCGCAACAATTGTTTTTTTGTGAGGGGATGTTTTCTTGTCCCAAACAAAGTCAGCTTCGGTAAATTCGACGATGCCACCGCTATCCTTCTTTTGCCCCCGAAGCGAACTGCTTTGTACCCACCCAATATGAGAGTTTTGCAGCCAATCAGGTTCTTTTACACCGACTCTTGACCATTCGCCTTGAGTACATTCCTCGACCACGGTAACTGTGTTGTCAATGGTCAGGTACTGGGTAGTCTTGAGGATCTGAGTAGCCTTCTGGTTTATCAGCTTTTCACTCTTTGCATTTGGTGCCGAGCGAAGAACCACATCTGAGCCATTCACCCGGAGGGTTTGTCCAGATTTAGTGCTGGCCGACCCGCAGGGCTCGGGCGATGCGGCCTGTGCCTCGCCATGCAGTGCAACGATGGCAAGAGCGACAAGAAGAGTGTTTGTTACAGATGACGGCATTGCACAGACTCCTTATTGTGAGGCCCAACGCTCCGGTTCAGCGGCGGCGCGATAGAGCCGTCCGCTGCAACTGGTTGTTAGCTGGTTTTGCGATCATTTCGCCTTCTCGAAATCGGGTAAGACCCATGTTCGATTGAAGTGCTTCTCGGTGGGGCCGTAGAGCCGGAAATAACTGAACCAGGAGCGGCCCGGGACGGTCTCGACCCAGTTGCTTTCCTTGCCAGGCGGCGCTTTCGGACCGACGTACAGGTCCACGCTGCCGTCGGCGTTCTTTTGCAGATCCATGCGTGAGGAGCGGTCGGCTTGCTGGGTGGGGTTGTCGATGAGGGCACGTGTGCTTACGTCGTAAACGGTCATGGACCAGAATTGCGCGACGGGGGCGTTCGGCGGGATGCGCAGGCGGTAGTTTTTCGCACCATCGAGCCAGTCGCCGTCCTTGTCCTGATAGGTGCCGAGGTAAACCTGACCGACGCCGGGCGTCTTGGTGACCATGCCGCTGGAGGTGGTGACAGCTTCGTAAAACCACGCGGCGCGGTGGTCGAGTTGATCGTAGAACTCCGCGCGCTGCGAGGGATCGAGCACGAGCGAGAAGTGCCAGCGGGTGCCCTCGGCGTAATAGGCCTCCGGCAGGCGTTTCTCAAAATCGGTCACCTTGGCCATCGCTTCGCCGACGAGCGCGGCTTCGGTGAGCAAGCCCGTCTGCCGCGCGTCGGGCGCGAAGGGTTTGCCCTTCGCGATGCCGAGCGGAACGAGCATGGCCATGAAAAACCGGTCGCGTTCGTGGACGGGTTCGCGCTGGATGATGGCGTGCAAACTCCTCCAGTAGTCCATGCCGCGCGGCGGCGCCTGGGTCCAACGCTTGCCGGTGATGTCCACGATGCGGGTCGGGGGCGGGCTGGCCGACTTCGAGAGCGGGTAAATGCGCAGCGCCTTGAGCAGAGCGTCGGCCTTGGCCGGATCCTTGTCGAGGGCGCGGAAGCCCCAGAAGACATTCATCGTGGGAGATGCCGCATGGTAGGCGCCTTCGGGCACGTCCACCTTCTGGCCCGGGCCGGAGAGGATGTATTTTCCGCCGGCACCTTTGTCGGGGCCGGTCTGGCCCATGTCCATGATCGGACGCTGCCACATGTCGTCGGCGAATCCGGCTGCGGCACCGCCGGGCATGTCGATGACGACCGGCCCGGTTTCGGCGAGATTGAAGAAGCTGATGATGTAGGGCGTGGTCGCGTTGGCCGTAAGGATGCCCTGCTTGGCGTGGTAGTTGTCATATACCACAACATCGCCGGACGCCGCGCCGAAGGTCACTTCGTGCGCCTTCTGCCACTCGGCGAGGGAAACAAGCGGGAGCGACCAGAGGTAGAGCTGGCAGCCGCGTTGGAAGTCGATCTCGTCGTATAGTTTTTCGACCGACTTCTTGACGGGATAGCCGTTGGCGAAGTCGTGCGTGAACGAGAGCTTGCCAATACGGGTCTCAACGTCCTCAGCACTTGCGCCGTGGCTAGCGAACGCCAGCACGGCGGCGAAAAGAATTGTTGTGCGCGTGGTTTTCATGTGCCGCTTTCCTATTGGTCGTTCGTTCGTTTCAGCAGATCGTGATCTTCGGGCTCGACATTTCTGTGGTTGTTAGCTGGCTCAGTGCACCAGAACTCATTTCACCTCGACGAGCGGCGGGTCAGTCCAAGTCCCATCGATCAGCGGCTGCTTCGGCCCGTACATCCGGCTCACCATGAAGAACGGCCCCCTTGGCGTCGGCAGCCAATTCGATTCCTTGTCCGGCCCAGGGCTGTCGCTTTGCAGATAGATCTCGAGCGATCCGTCCCTTTCCATCTTGAGTCCCGGCATCCGATCGCCGATCGAGTAGCGGTTAATGGGGTTTTCGACGAGCAGCCGCTGGGGCAGGTTGTACATGGTGATCGACCAGAACAAATTCACCGGCGGCAACTGGCCCGCCGGGTAGCGCAGCACCCATTTCTTCGTGCCGTCCAGCGGCTTACCATCCGGCGTGGTCTGGTAAGCACCGTAGACCGCCTCGGTCTTGGTGTTGCCGTAGATTCCGACCATCGCGCCGAGGTTCCGCGCCATGATGTAGTTTGTGCCGAGTTCCTGGCGTGAGCCGAACAGCTCCTTGGAACTCGTTACGGCGAGCGCCTTCTCCTTCAGCTCCTTCTCGGCATCCGCGGCGCCTTGCTCGATCGCGGCCCGGATCTTCGGATCGAGGTTATTGGGATCGAACAGCTTGCCTGGCTCGATTCCGATCTTGGCGAAGCGGGCCATCATCGCTTTCTCCGACGCGACGGTCGGCATAAACGGAAGCAGCGCGTTCAAATACGAAATGAACCCGATGCCGGCCATCTTCTTGTCATCGGGGGCAGGCCAGGCGACCGGAGGTACCGCCTTTGGCGCGGGCTTGCCGACAAACTGCGACAGCGGCGCGAGCTTGAACTGGGCCTGCACTGCCTGCATCGCCGGAATGTCCTTCTCATCAAGTATCTGCGTGCGAGTGAGAGTGCCGATGAAATAGGTCTCTGAGCGGAACACTTTGGTGATGTTCTTGGGCACTTCGCCCTTCCAGCCCGGCCCGGCGAAGAGGTAGTTCCCCGCCTCGCGACCCGTGGCGCGCACGCCGGTGTAGGCGAAGTTGTGCGTGTACAGGTCAAACCACTGATTCACGTAGTAGCGCGGTGCCGGCATCGCTGGCAACGACAGCACCATCGGCTCTGCGCGCAGATCTAGCCACGCCCACGAATAGGGGGTGTCGTTGTTCGGCGTGACAATGTCCGTGTCCGCGGGCGTATTCATTCGCGCGTAGTGCCGGAAGCGGTTGAAGCCGCCGACGTAGCCGGGGAAATCTTTGTTGACCGCCTGGTTGTACATCGTCTTGTAGCCCTCGAGAGGCGCATAGGCGTAGAGCCATGCCGCCTTGGCAATATCGCGCGCCTCCTTCGGAGTCAGTGCCGAAACTTGCGCCATTGCGATGATTGGCGTCAGGAGAGTCACGGCGAAGAAGGTGAAACAGGATCGAAATGTTGAAGACATTGTGCATTTCCTCCGAGAGTTCGTCAGTTGCCAGCTAACGTTTGACATAAGGGGCGGTGCGCGTCAGCGCAGCGTCCCACTTGATGGATGGGTTAGCCAATTTTGCCCCCATTGGCACGCACTCTCTCAACGATAAATGTCTGCATTTCAGAAGGCAAATTAGCGGTGGGTAAAGTAACAAACTGAGCCTTGGAGAATAACAGCAACCAAAACTCTGAGAACTGCCACACCTCAACGACCGATTGCCATGGCAGCGTAGCTTCCCCAGCCCCAGAAGAAAGCGAAAATGTGGATTCATCGGCAATAAAAGAAGCCTGAGGCGACCCCATGGCTTTGAATTTCTGTATTGAATTGCCAAGATGAACAAAGTAGATGGCTCCAATAAATAGAACCCCAACCAGAAGAACAGAAGCCAACACCCCGACGACCCAAGAAGAATTACCGTGATAGAGCAGGATGGCCAAACTTGATGCGGTAATTGCTAAAGCAAAGAGGAAACCGAAACCAACGGAGCGCCGCCAGAAGGCCAAAACAGCACGCTTAACAAGAATTTCGTTGTAGATAAGTGTCGTTTGATATGGCATGGCTAACGTGAAGCTCAGTGGACCGGCGCCGTATGCCGGGTCCACTGAAGCGATTGGTTGGGTAATTAATATTTCTGTTCTAATGTAACTCTTAAAGGAATTGTGTAATTTCTTGCACAATACATATAGGTATTAGATTTTTGTTCTTTTTGTTTCGGCAATTTGCCAAACAAATATGTCTTATATGAGCCTCTTGCAAAACGAACTGAATATACAGCGATAAAGACAACCTGGTGT
>JACDZG010000056.1 GCA_013426805.1 Chromatiaceae bacterium | reverse complement strand
CCGCAAGCGGGCTCCTACGGGTTGGATTTCTCGCGGAAATCACCTTACGTTAGATGATCGCTGCCCAGCGCCTGGATGATCGCCAACTGCGCCGGCTCGGCGCGGGTCGCCTTGCGCACATGCAGGGTGCGCCCGTCCGCCCGGCGGAAGGTGGCGGTCACCCGGCACTGGCCGGCGAGGATGTCGCGCAGGGTCGACCAGCGTTCGCTGATGCCGTGCGCGCGCAAGCGGCGACGGATTAGTTGCACGAATTGATAGGCCAGCACCGGCTTGCAAGTCGGTTTCGAAGCGCTGGGTGAAGCGCTCGGAGATCCCCTGCTCCTTGCCGGCCCGGCATTCGGAGAAACAGTACAGCCGCACCTCCTCACCGTCGGCGTCGAGCACCCGTTGGATGGCCAGCGCCTCACCACTGGCCGTCGTCAGCGCCGTGGCCGCAGTGGCATCGAACTGGCGCTGGCGCTCGCGGCTGACCACCAGGTAGCGATAGCCTTGGGTGCGCAGCCACCGCAGGTTCCCCATGGTGGCAATCCCGGCATCCATCACCACCAAGGCGCCGCGCGGCGCCCCCAAGCCCTGCAGCATGCCGTCCAGTCCAGCCCGAACAGGTCACTGACGCGCGTAAAAACCGTCTGCTCGATCACCGTCCGGTGCCGCATCAGCAGGTCCGCCGCGCGGTAGAACGGTGCCAGGGGGAGGGTCGCGAAATCGACCTCCAGCAATTCCCCCAACGCGCTGCGCGCACTCAGCCAGCGGTGGGTCGCCCGTTCCGAGCCCGGCACGGCCATGCGCCCAATGATGGCGCCAACGATCAGCGCCCGTTGTGGACCGCTCAGCCCCAGGTGTTCGAGCAGCGCGACAAAACGGGCGCTGAGCAAGGCACCGATGGCGGCGCTTCCCGGGCACGCGACCGCCGGGCTGAACCGTCCCGGCCGGCCAGGGCGTCGGGCTCAGATGGCCATGAACCCCAGATCGTCGGTGCCGAAGTGCCCGATGTTGGGAGTGATATAGGCGAGTTCCGAGCGGTTCACGCCGAACCACAGGGCCAGGGTGGAGGCGATCTGGTCCACCGCGGTGGTGGGGATGAAGCGTCCCTGGGCGCCCATGTCGTCGTCGCCGCCCAGGGTCAGGTCCGGGAAGCTGCCGTACAGGCCGCCGCGCACCGCCCCGCCCAGGACGAACTGGTTGCCGCCCCAGGCGTGGTCGGTGCCCCCGCTGCCGTTCATCGCGAAGGTGCGCCCGAATTCGGAGGCGGTGAAGGTGGTGACGCCCGCGGCCAGTCCGACGCCGACCGTCCAGCGGTAGAAGGCCGCCATGGCCTCGGCCAGGGTCCGGAGCAGTTGGGGGTGGCTCTGCGACTGCTCGGAGTGGGTATCGAAGCCGCCCATGGCACAGTAGAAGGTCTGGCGCTGGATGCCCATGGCGGGTGCCACGGTCATGATCCGGGCCACGCCCTGGAGTTGGCGGCCCAGACCGGTGTCGGGGAAGCCCGCGGGGGCCGGCGTACCGGCGAGTGCCGCGGCCAGGGCTTCATTGGCCTCCAGAGCGCGCTGTTTGACCTCGCCGTAGGCGGTGGCGAGAACATGTGGCGAGGCGAAGAGCAGGCGCTCCACCCCGTTGCGCAGCCGGTTCTGCAGGTCCGTCCCCACGTGGCGGCTGATGGGGGCGGCCATGGTGCCCTGGGGATCGACCGCGTAAGGCAGGATCCGCTGACCCGTCTGGATGGTATTGCCGCCGGTCAGCGAGATGTTGGCGAAGGTGGAAAGCCCACCGTTGCCGGCCTCCAGCAGGTCGGCGAGCCGCCCGTGCCAGCCCGTCCAGCCCATGTCGGTGCTGAAGATGCCGCAGGTCTGGGTCTGGAACTGCTGATCCGCGTGCGACTCGAGTCCCGGCGGATGCGGCACCGAGCCGTTACGGAATTGCTGTCGGGTCAGGGGATGCACGAGCGGTCCCACATTGAGGGTCAGGGCGAGCCGCTCCTGCGCGTAGAGGTCGTGCAGAGCCGACAGGGCTGGATTGAGGCCGAAGGTCCGGCCCTGGGGGTCGCCGTGCTGCGGATCCACCAGCGGGAGCAAGGCGTTGCGCGCAATGGCGAGATCCCGTCTGGCCCGGGCATAGGTGTCGTACCCCGCCGCGTCGCTGGGGGCCAAACAGTTGAACGAGTCATTTCCTCCATTGAGGTAGATGCAGACCATCGCCTTGTAGTCGCCGGCGCCCGTGGCCGCGGCGGCGAGCCGGGTGAGGTCGAGCAGACCGCAGGCGGAGGCGGCACCGCCGACCCCGCCCAGCACTCCCAGTCGGCGCAGGAAGCGTCGGCGTGACCGATTCTTCAGGTTGCTCATGGCGTATTACTCCTGGATCAGGAATTCGGGGGAGGTCAGAATGAGGAAGATGGCTCCCATGGCCGGGGTGAGACGCTCCGTGTTGCCGACCCCGGCCGCCTCCCCGGTCCAGGTGAGGACCTCCTCCCGGAGGATCTGACGCATGGCCGCGCTCATCCGTCCGCCGCGCAACAGCAAGTCCAGGTGATCGAGCAGCTTGTCGGCCCCCGCGTTGGCCACGGCGAGCTCCTGGGTGAGGTCATAGCCGTCGATCCCGCCCAGGGTCCAGTCGTCGATCAGCGCGCCCGAACCGGTGACCTGGCGCTCATTGATCAGTTCGAGCTCCGGCGCATAGAGCCCCAGTTCGCTCACCTGGCCCGGGTGCTGGTAGTCCGGCTTGAAGAAGTTGAACACCGAGGGGGCCGCCAGGGGCGCCTGGCCCAGTTGCGCCTGGAGCGCGGCGAGGGCTTGCCAGGCGGTCGGCGCGTCCAGGCCCAGCCCCCGCCACAGGGCGGTCAGCTGGAGCAAGGGTTCGCGGACCTTGCCGAAGGCTGGTCCCGGGAGCACCGCCAGGGCCGCCAGCGGGTCGGGTTCAGCGGTCCGGGCCTCGGGGTCGAGCAGGATGGCCCGCACGGCCGCCCCCAGCGCGAGCCCGTTGTCGCTGAAGGCCGCGGCGGCCCGTGCGATATACGCGGGGCTTGGATTGCTGGTCACCAGGCGCTGGATGAGCTGGCGCACGATGAAGGGGGCCAGGTTCGGATGCGCCGTGATGTTGTCCAGGGTCTGGGCGAGGTCCGCCGGTCCTCCCTGTCCCGCGGGCAGCAGCACGCCGCCGAGTAGGATCTTGGGTCCGTCCTCGTGCAGCGCCGGATCGAACCGCAGCGGCAGGCGGTAGCGGTCGGGTCCCGCGGCGGCGGCGAAGTCCCAGCCGGTGAAGACTTTGGCGAACTCCATCACTTGCGTCTGCGTGTAGGTGGGCCGCGGCTGGCCCGCAGCGTCCAGGACGCGCTGTCCGTCCGGTCCGAGCTGCCACAGACCGAGTGAGAAGAGCTGGAGGATCTCGCGGGCATAGTTCTCGTCCGGAACCGTCCCCAGCAGCGGGTCGGCCTTGCGGTTGCCGGCCATGTTGAGGAAAAGTCCCATGGCCGGGTGCAGGGTCACCCGCTCGAGCAGATCGCGGTAGTTGCCGAAGGCGCCTTCCACCAGCAGGTCGTAATAGTCCACCGCGCCGAAGGCGCCGTCGCTGGTGGCCAGATCGTTGCCCTGGTCGGAGATCACCAGAATCTGCGAGAGCGCAAAGGCGACCCGCTGGCGCAGTTGATCGGGGGCGGTCAGCGCCCGGTCCAGCCAGGCGCGCAGCCGCAGGTCGCGGTTGCCCGGCCGCTGGGGAGCGCCGGCCATGGCCGCGACGGCGCTCGCGTGGGTACTGGCAGGCAGGGCAAGTTGGGCGTCGATCCAGGCCTCCGGCCCCTGGACCATCAGCTCCGCGATCTCCGCTTTCGCGGGGCCAAAGGTCGCCTGCGTGAGCAGCCGTACCGCCTCCGCGGCGCCGAGTAGCGGCGTCTGGCCCGCACCGACGCTGATCCTGACCTCGCCCCAGGCGGTCTGACCGCGGCGGTCGGAGACCGCATAGCGCACCAGGTCCTGGCCCACGAAACCGAGCGGCGGGAAGTAGCGCAGTTGACCGCTGTTGGGGTCCACCAGCGCGGCACCGGCCGCACCGGCGGCGCTGATCCCGGCCAGGGCCAGGTGGTCGCCGTCCGGATCGGTGTCGTTGGCGAGCACGTTCAGCGCGACGCTCTGACCGGCGCCGATGCCGGTCGCGGCGCTATCGGGAGTCGGCAAGGGTGCGCGATTGGCGGCCGGATCGCTTGGACCCTCGGGGGGGCCCGGATCGCCCGGGTCGCCGTTCCAGACCGGATCGAGCCGGAACAGGTCGCCAGCCAGGATCGGCTGTTTGGCGAACCGGGGTCCGGCATAGGCGACGCTCAGGATCGCGTCGCCGGTGCGTTCGAAATAGTCGAGGGTGATGGCATGGCGGCCGCGCTCCAGGGCGATGCGCCCCGTGGCCTCGCGGGCGCCATGCAGACCGTCGTTGTTCACCACGACCTGGCCGCCGATGGACAGCCGGCTGCCGTCGTCCGAGGTGGTGTAGAAGGTGTAGACACCGTACTCGGGGATGTCGATGTAGCCGCTGAAGCGGAAGGCGAAATAGTCGTCCTTGCGGCGCGGTGCGAGGCTGAAGCCGGCGACCTGGCCGCGGGCGGTCGGGGTGAGCGCCGCGAAGTCCGGCAGGACCGACCAGTTGCCCTCGAAATACGCGTAGTCGATCCCGCCGATCAGATGGTCGCGTGCCGCGTCGGGGGCCTCCAGCGGCGGCAGGTCCGTCGGGTCCACGGCGAATGCGCCGGCGGGGATGGGGGTGCGCCCGCTCCCCGGGCCGCGCCAACTCACCGCCAGGCTATCATCGCCCCAGCGGTCGAAGTACTCGATGCGGATGGGGTGCCAGCCGGCCGCGAGCCCGATATTGCCCACGGCGTCCCGCGCCGCGTGGAGTCCGTCGTTGTCCACCACCAGCCGGTCACCGATCCACAACCGGCTGCCTTCGTCCGAATTGGTGTAAAGATCGTAGAAGCCGTCGGCAGGCACCTGGAGCCAGCCGGTGAAGCGTAAGCCGTAGCGGTCTCTCCCGGCGGCCGTTGCCAGGCTGATGCCGGAGCTGAGGCCCAGCCCGGCCGGCGCGATGGCGCTGAAATCGGGCAGGCGGTCCCAACTGCCCTCGTAGTAGCGCCAGGCGAGCCCGGGGCGTGCCGTGGCCGGCAGGGGCTGGGCGGCGGTCAGGGCCGGGAGCTGATCGGCGGTGTGGCTGAGGATGGCCGGGGCGAGTTCGCTCTGGTTGCCGCCTGGCGTGCGGTAGCCCACCTGCAGGACCTCGTCCCCCGTGCTTTCGAAAAAAGCGACGCGGATCCGGTGCAGCCCGGCCTTGAGCCCGATGCTGCCGTAGGCGAGCCGCAGGGCGTGCGGGCCGTCGTTATCCACCACCAGGGTATCGTCGATCCACACCCGGCTGCCGTCGTCGGACGCGCTCCAGAAGCGGTAGGGGCCGTCCTCCGTCAGGTCGATCCAGCCCGAGTAGACGAAGCCGAACCGGTCGTTGCGGGCGCGCGGGTCCAGGCTGAACGCGGGGGTAACGCCATGGGCGCGGGGGCTGGCCGCCAGCATCGCGTCCAGGTTGGCCCAATCGCCCTCGTAATAGGCATAGGCCAGCCCCGCCGATCGCCCGGACGGGACCGCGGGCGGCTCGCGTAGCGCCGGGAGCTGATCAGCGGTATGGAAGAGTGCGTCCGGCGGCAGGGTGCGGCGTTGACCATCCGGGGTGCGGTATTCCACGGTCAGGGTCTGGCCGCCCCAGGTCTCGAAGAAATCGACCCTGATGGCGTGGACACCGGCCGCGAGGGCGATCGTGCCGAAGGCCGTGCGCGGGCTCCACAGTCCGTTGTTATCCACCACCTTCCGATCACCGATATGCAGGGCGCTGCCGGCGTCCGAGGTCGTATAGAAGCGGTAGACCCCGTTGGCGGGAACGTTCAGGTAGCCGCGGAAACTGAAGCCGAAGCGATCGGCCAGGGGGGACGCGTTCAGGTCGAATCCGGCGCTGATCCCCTGGAGGTCGGGCACCAGATTGTCGAAGTCGGGCAGTGCCAACCAGTCACCCGCGTACCAGCGGTAGGCGAGGCCCGGGTTCAGCGCCCCGGAGGGGACATCGGGTGCCTTGAGCGGGGGGAGCATGTCAAGGCTGTGGCTGAGTGCAGCGACCGGGATGCGGGTCTTGGCCAGGCCTGGGCCGGACCAACTGACGAGCAGTGTCTCGCCGCCCGATTTTTCGAAAAAGTCGACCGTGATCCGATGCCAACCGGCCTGGAGCAGCACCGTGCCCGAGCGCTCCTGGTGGCCGTGAAGTCCGTCGTTGTCGACGATGCGCCGATCGCCGATGCTGAGTGCGCTGCCGTCGTCCGAGGCGGTAAAAAAGGTGTAGATGCCGTCCTCGGGGACCTCCAGCCAACCCTGGAACCGGAACGCGAACCGGTCGGGCCGCAGGCGTTCATTAAGGTCGAAATCGGGTGCGGAACCCACGAACACCGGCTCGAGGCTGGTGAAGTCGGGGAGCCGGGACCAGTCGCCCTCGAAGTAATCATAGGCGACACCGGGGATACGTTCGGTGCCGGCGGGCAGATCCGGCGCCAGTGGGGCGGGAAGCGCCTCCGGATCGACGGCGAGGCGCGCGGGGTCGAGCGGTGCGATCAGGCCGGCCGGGTCCTGCCAGCCCACCTCCAGGATCTGGTTGCCGCCCCGCTGGAAGAAGTCGACCGCGATGGCGTGCCGCCCGGCCCCCAGGGTCACGTTGCCCCAGCGGATCTGGTCAGCGTGCAGGCCGTCGTTGTCCACCACCCGCACGCCGTCGATCGACAGGGCACTGCCGTCGTCGGAACGCGTGTAGAAGCGGTATTCCCCGGCGCTCGGAACGTCGATGAACCCCTGGTAGCGGACCGCGAAGTCCTGGGTCAGGGGGATCGGCCCCAGGACGAAGCCGGCCGCCAGGCCGGAGCCTGCCGGCGTCTCCAAGTCGAAATCGGGCAGTCGTGACCACTGACCCTGGTAGTAGGTGAAGGCAACCGCCCCCGCCCCCGGATCTGCCGACACCATCGCACCGGCGGTGCTCAAGGCCAGCAACAGGAGGCAGGCGAGACCGCCCAGCCGTCGGATCAATCCGGACATCGTCGCCGTTTCTGACATGGTCATTCCTATGGGCACGGTGGCTTGCCGGCTGATTGCGGAAAAGCCCCGGTAGCGCTGTCACTCACGTGTAACTTACACGGTTCCATTTCTTAGAATATCAAATGCGTACGTCGGAAGAAATCGGTTGGCAGCAAGAGAAAAGCGCAATTTTGTGAAGAAACCCCCTTGGTTTAATCAACAACTTTCCGGGTCACTGACGAAAACCCGCGGCCGCCCGGGGGATCAGGCGTTGCGCGTCCATGGCCATCAGTCCCTGATGCCAGTCGAGACCTGTAGGGTCCGCTGTGCGGACCGACAACCGCGCAGATCGTGAGGCGGCCGGGTTGATGACGAAGGCCCGATTCCACGCCTTCGTTCGCTTTCAGTGCGGGTGCGCGCCAATCCCCCCCGAGCCGCCGAACCCCTCCCAGGAGCCGAACCCGGAACCTTGGTTGCCACCGCCGGAATGGCCTTCGCCGAGCACCCGATCCAGGCGTTTGAGCACATCCTCCGCCAGGCGGTTGTTACCCTGACGTTCGTGGTAGCCTACGATCTCCAACAGCCTGGACGCGGCTACTTGGGCCTCCGCGCTCCCGGGATGGTATTCCGCAACCTTGAGATACAGGGCGGCCGCCATGTGCAGCCGGCCCTCATCATGCCGTTGCCGGGCGACGCGCAGCGTCAAATCACGACTGTGGCGACGCAGTTCCTCGCGACGGACGACCGGTTCTGGCGTCGGCGGCGATTCACCCCGGACTCCCGTGGCGGTGGCGACCGGAACAGTCGGCAGTGCGACCACCTTGGAACCGTGCGTGACGGCGGCGCAGTTACAGGGAAGGGTCTCGTCGGCGGCACACAGGATCTGCGCAATCAGCATCGCCACGACCTCCATTACGGCCTGGTCGCTCTGGACCGGGCGCGTCGTGTTGGATGGGCGCAAGGCGGCCAACACTCCGATCGGCAGGTGATGGCGCACGACGGGTACGACAAGAAAGGCGACGGGCCCCAATGGGAGCGACTCCCGGGGCACAATGCGGCCCAGGTAGGCGCGTTCTTCATGCACGTCGGGGACCAGCGCGGGTACGCCGGTCTCAAAGACCTGACCGGACACCCCCTCGCCGACGCTAAAACGGCCGCGCTCCATCTCGGCCGCGGTCAGCCCGTGGGCATAGCGGACGTAGATCTGGCCGGCGGGCGGGTCGGCGATCAGGATCCGGCCCCGCAACAATCCGTGCGACACGGCGAGATGGCGCAGGATGTCATGGATACGCGACTCGGCGTCGTCCCCACGGGCGACGGTACGGGCGATCTGCAGCAGCGTCTGCAACTCGGTGGGCAGGGCGGGGGCAATTGGGAGGCTACCCATCAGTGTTTCCGGTTGGCAAGGTGATCTGTCTCAATTATTACCGAAATGCTCCGGTAGCACTGCAATTAATTTTTACCGAAATGCTCCGGTAGCACTGCAATTAAGAATGTAAAGCACACAAATTTTTCTATAATGATATCAAAGTTATATAAACAGAATAATGAATCGGCAGCATCAACAAATGTGGAATTTTGTAAAGAAGATGAGTAAGCTGATCAACTATCTGCTTCCTGGCCCTGGTTCGTCAGCGCTCCTGGGATGTGTGGCCGCGGGATCAGGCGTTGGGCGTCCATGACCATCAGGCCCTGATGCCAGTCGAGATGGTGCATGGCGCGCCAGCCGCCGGCCGCCTTGCCCGTGGCCTGCCAGATCGGCCGCTCGCGGAACCGCTCGGGTGTCAGTTCCAGCACTTCATTGAGACCAAGTCCGTAACCATAGCGCGGAACCGAGTGCTGTACCGGGCGCAGCAGACGGCCCTGATCATCGACGAAGACCCGTCCGCCGGGCCGCGCGCCCGCGTAGTCGAGCACCAGCGGGTTGCCGGGATGGGCTGTCCAGCGGTCGCTGATGGGTGAATCGGCATGAAAGGCAAAGAGCGCGTTGTTGAGCCGCGCCTTGCCCTGGCGGGCCGAGCAGAAGAGCCACCAGCGGCCCTGATGTTCAAACAGGGTGGCATCGGCCGCCTGAATGTCCGCGAGCAGGGTGCCCACCCTGGTCCAGCCGAACGGGAAGCGGTCGCAGCGGTAGAGATCGACGCGGCGCGAGGCGGCGCTCTCGGGGACCAGATAGAGAGCGCCCGCGAAGCGGAACAGAAAGGGATAGGAGAGATGGCGGTCCTCATCGATCACCGGGACGGCCGGACCCAGGGGTTCGAAGTCCGCGCCGATTTCCAGGGCACTGATGCGTCCTCTGGCCGTGCGCAGTGGGTACTCTTCCAGGTAGATGAAGCGTCGTCCGCCCTCGGACCAGGCGAAGGGGTCGGCCCAGAAGCGATCGACCGGGGGATAGAGCGGCTTGAGCCCCGCCGGGTCCGGGGCGCTCCAGCGCGCGCGCTCACGCTCCCCGAGCAGCAGGAACCATTGGGGCCAGTGCGTGCGCTCAGCGCGCGCGTCGCGGCGCTTCTGCAGGCCGCGCGCGAGGGTCTGATAGATGTGTCTGACGGGAGTCATCGTTCAACCACCATCCCCATCCCCTTGGGTGACATAGATCCCCTCGCCAGCGGCCGGCAGCGCGCGGACCATGAGTGGTTGCGGCCGGTCGGACTTGGTGAGCCGCGGGACAAATCCCATGGACTGAAAGATCGCCCTGATCCCGTCGCCGCAGGCAAAGACCTCGACCCGCTCCGCCCGCCAGGTGCGCAGCGCGCACAAGGCGCCGGCCATCAGTGCGTGGATCGCTTCGCGATCCTCCGGTGCGGTCAGCAGGTCGACGATCTTGGCCCAGCGCCGCTGTCCCTTGGTATAGGTGAGCAGCACGGCATAGCCGCGCAGTCGGGCGCCGTCGCCGGTGATCAGCGCTTGGTAATGGTCGCTCTCGGGATGTCGGCGGTAGCGCCAGTCGAGGGTTTGGGCGTCGCGTCGGCAGATCGCCGGGTAGCGCGGGTGAACGGCTTCCCAGAGGTGATCGAAACGCGCGTCGAATGCGCCCGTCAGCACCTCGACCGGGAGTTGGGGTCTGGCGCCGCGCGGCAGGGCCAGGTCAGCCAGGCTGCCGATCAGGCCGCCCAGGCGCGGTCCGAGTGCCCGCCCCAGGGTGTGCTTGAGCGATACCCGGCGGTGCAAGGACCCGCTCGCGCACGTGGCCGTGAATCCGATCCGTTCCAGGATAGCCATCATGGGGTCTGAAATGTGCTTGGCGAGTTGGATCTGACCCGCCGCGGCCTGGTCCATGAGGGCAGCCGCGATGCCGCCTGAGAGATCGGGGGCGTTGGCCGGCGCGCTGCGCCGGTGCTCCTTGAGTGCTTGGCGCATCAGGCCCCAGTGGACCAGCACGTCGAAGCACCAGTGCGCGGGCACTGGCGTACCGCCGAGATGGAGTCCGGCGGGGGCGGTGCTCAGGGTGCCGATGATCTGACCCCGCCAGTCGGCGACCATCCCCCGGTAGCCCGGTGTCGGCAGTCGCGGGTCCTGGTGCCATTGCCAGTCCCACAGGCGCTCGGCACGTTGCGCGTGCTCACGGCCGAAGACCTCGGCAATCCGCTCGACGATCTGCGGGCGGTCGGCGTCGGTACCCGGCCGGATGGTGATCACTGGGGGAGGTTATTCATCGTGCACCGGGCCTTGGTCATGACTCCGGACGGCTGGAGTCCAAGGCTTCAGCCTTGGATCGGCTGGCCAAGGCTGAAGCCTTGGACTCCAACCGCGCAGTGCCGGCCGGAACGATGATCACGGCCGCCCCAGCAGGCGCTTGAGGATGCCCTGGTAGATGATGGACAATTGATCCAGGTCAGCGACGCTGACGCATTCGTCCACCTGATGGATGGTGGCATTGCGCGGGCCGAACTCCACGACCTGGGCGCCGGTGGGGGCGATGAAACGCCCGTCGGAGGTGCCGCCGGCGGTGGACGGCAGGGCTTCGATCCCGGTCACCGCGGTGATCGCCGCGCCGGTGGCGGCGACCAGTTCGCCGGCCGGAGTGAGGAAGGGGTTGCCCGAGAGGCGCCAGGTCAGATCATAGTGGAAGCCGCCGGCGTCGAGCAGGCGGCGCACCCGCGTCTCGATCCGCTCGGCCGTCAATTCGGTGGAGAAGCGCAGGTTGAACTGGGCGGTGAGCCGGCCGGGGATCACGTTGTCGGCTCCGGTGCCCATGTTCAGATTGGCGATCTGGAAGCTGGTCGGGGGAAAGTGCGCGTTGCCCTGGTCCCAGACCTCGGCACATAGGGCGGCGAGGGCGCTGACACAGGCGTGGAAGGGGTTGTTGGCACGCTGCGGATAGGCCACATGGCCCTGTTTGCCGTGCACCGTCAAGAGCCCGGTCAGGCTGCCGCGGCGCCCGACCTTGAGACAGTCGCCGAGCCGCTCCAGGCTGGAGGGTTCGCCTACCAGGCAATAGTCGATCTGCTCGCCGCGTGCCGCCAGGGTTTCCACGACCTTGACGGTCCCCTCGGTGGCGATGCCCTCCTCGTCGCTGGTGATCAGGAAGGCGATGGAGCCGGGATGGTGCGGGTGGGCGGCGACGAAGTGCTCGGCGGCGGTGACCATGGCGGCCAGTGAGCCCTTCATGTCGGCGGCCCCCCGGCCGTAGAGCATCCCGTCGCGGATCTGCGGATCAAAGGGGTCGCTGGCCCAGTCAGCGTGCGGTCCGGGCGGGACCACATCGGTGTGGCCGGCGAAGCAGAACAGCGGACCGGACTGGCCGCGGCGGGCCCATAGATTGGTCACCGCGCCGCAGGGCATGGGCTCGATGCGGAAGCCGACCGCGGCCAGGCGTTCGGCCATCAGATCCTGGCAACCCGCGTCGACGGGGGTCACCGATGGCCGGCGGATCAGTTCGCGGGCTAAGTCGAGGGTGTCGGACATCAACCCAGCAGCTCCGTATAGGTGGACTCGGAAAACCCCAGCGTGCGGGTCTCCCCGGTGTCGAGCAGGGGTCGGCGAATGCTGGACGGGTGCTCCAGCATGATGCGGATCGCGGACTCCTGGTCGATCCCCTCCCGCGCCGCCTCCGGCAGCGTGCGCCAGGTTGTGCCGCGGCGATTGAGCAGTGCCTCCCAGCCCAATTCTTCTGCCCAGGCGCGCAACTGCGCCTGCGTGAGTCCATCCTTGCGATAGTCATGGAAGCGGTAGTCGACGCCATGCAGTGCCAGCCAGCGGCGTGCCCGCTTGATGGTGTCGCAGTTGGTGATGCCGTAGAGGGTGATCATGTTGTCGCGCCTTGAGCGGCCGGCGATTCAGATATCCCTCAATAGCTCATTGATGCCCACCTTACTGCGTGTCTGCTCATCCACCTGCTTGATGATCACGGCGCAGTAGAGGCTGTGGGTGCCGTCCTTGGCCGGCAGATTGCCGGGGACGACCACGGACCCCGGCGGGATGCGTCCGTAGCGGATTTCACCCGTTTCGCGGTTGTAGATCTTGGTGCTCTGGCCGATGTAGACCCCCATCGAGATCACCGCGCCGGCACCGACGATGACGCCCTCGACGATCTCCGAGCGGGCACCGATAAAGCAGTTGTCCTCGATGATGGTCGGTGCCGCCTGGACCGGCTCCAGGACGCCGCCGATCCCCACGCCGCCCGAGAGGTGCACGTTCTTGCCGATCTGGGCGCAGGAGCCGACGGTGGCCCAGGTGTCGACCATGGTGCCGGTGTCCACATAGGCGCCGATGTTGACATAGGAGGGCATGAGCACACAGGAGGGGGCGATGTAGGCGCCGCGGCGGGCGGTGGCCGGCGGCACCACGCGTACGCCGGTCTCGCGGAACTCGCGCGAGTTCATGTCGGCATACTTGGATGCCACCTTGTCGTAATAGTTGGTGAAGCCGCCCTTGATGAACCAGTTGTCCTCGATGCGAAAGGACAGCAGCACGGCCTTCTTGATCCACTCGTTGACCACCCAGCCCCCGTCGCGTGGTTCGGCGACCCGCAGTGCGCCGCGGTCCAGGTGCCCGATGACCTCCAGCACGGCGTCGCGGACATGGGTCTCGACATTGCGGGGGGTGATCTCCGCGCGGTGCTCAAAGGCCTCGACGATGATGGATTGGGTGTCGCTCATGGTGGCTCCGGCAAATCGAATAAGCGTATCAAAATGGATGCGGTATTATCTTACAGGATGGGTCCCGCTCTTAGGGCCGTAATCGTCGTTCCGGCCAGCACTTCCGGCGAGGCTCCGGCGCGGAAATCTCATCCACAGATGAACACAGATGGCTACCGATGTCTTTCTTCATCTGTGAACATCTGTGAACATCTGTGTCATCTGTGGATAAATCCGAGTAGTCGCTGCGGCCGGAACGCTGATCAAGGCCGCCGGCCCCTCACAGTCCCTCGACGAAGCGGCGGATCCGCCAGGCGGCCTCCACGCACTCATCCAGGGGCGGAACCAGGGCGATGCGCACCCGGTTGGCTCCTGGATCCTGCCCGGCGCGCGCGCGGGACAGGAAACTCCCCGGCAGCACCGTGACGTGCTGTTCGGCGAACAAGCGGCGTACGAAGTCGGTGTCCGGGATCGGCGTCCGCGGCCACAGATAAAAGCCGGCGGCCGGGGTCTCGACCGGCAGGACCGGGGCCAGCACCTCGACGACCGCGGCGAACTTCTCGCGATACAGCGCGCGGTTGGCGCGCACATGGGCCTCGTCCGACCAGGCGGCGAGACTCGCCTGTTGGGTGGGCAGCGGCATGGCGCAGCCGTGGTAGGTCCGGTAGGCGTAGAACTGCTCGATCAAGCGCGCATCCCCGGCGACGAACCCGGAGCGCAGCCCCGGTGCGTTGGAACGCTTCGACAGACTGTGAAAGCAGATGCAGCCGGTGAATTGCGTATTGCCCATGGTCGCCGCGGCCTGCAGCAGGCCCGGCGGCGGGGCCGACTCGTCCAGATAGAGTTCCGCATAGCACTCGTCGGAGGCGATCACGAAATCATGGGTCTGGGCCAGGTCGATCAGGCGGCTTAAGCTGTCCAGATCGAGCACGGCACCGCTCGGGTTGGCCGGGGAGCACAGATAGAGTAACTGGCAGCGGTCCCAGGTGGCTGCGTCCACCGACGCGAAGTCCGGGAAAAACCCGTTCTCGGGCAGGCAGGGCAGGAAGTGCGGCTGCGCCCCCGCGAGCAGGGCCGCGCCCTCATAGATCTGATAGAAGGGGTTGGGCATCAGCACCAAGGGCGCGCGGCTGGGGTCGACCACGGCCTGGGCGATGGCGAACAGGGCCTCGCGGGTGCCGTTGACCGGCAGAATCTGGCGCTCCGGGTCCAGCGACCCCGCGGGAAGCGCGAAGCGTCCGGTGAGCCACTCTGCGATGGCCTGACGCAGGGCCGGCAGGCCGCGCGTGCTTGGGTAGACGGCCAGGCCATGCAGATGGGCGATCAGCGCCTCGGTGATCAGCGAGGGCGTCGGGTGACGCGGCTCGCCGATGTAGAGCGCGATCGGCTCCAGCGCGCGCGGCGGTTCGCAACCGGCCTTGAGCGCGGTCAGTTTCTCGAACGGGTAAGGTTGGAGTTGGGCGATGCCGGGGTTCATGGGGCCGGCACCGGCAGCGCGTCGCCAGTGATGGCGCATGGCCGCGCCTGAGGGTTGCGCCACACCGCGATAACGCCGAGAACAGCAGGATTTTTCAACGTGGGTACCGGTCCGCATGACGCAGCGGCGCGGGACGCGGCGACTGCGGTGCAACGAAAAGGCGCTAGTATAGGCCAAGCCTGATACCGGCTCTATGCCGCGGAGGACCGATGCCGCTCATCTTCGATCTGCACCATGCCAGTCTGCTGGTCGCCGACACCGCCCGCTCATTGGCCTTCTACCGTGATCTGCTGGGTCTCAGTGTCGACCCGGCGCGTCCGGATTTGGGCTTTCCAGGGGCCTGGCTCCAGGTCGGCAGATGCCAAATTCATCTGCTTGAACTGCCCAATCCCGACCCGGTCGCGGGGCGGCCCGCCCATGGCGGGCGTGATCGTCACGTCGCCCTGATGGTCGCGGACCTGGATCCCCTGCTGGCCCGGCTCGCGGCCGCCGGGGTCCCATCGACCATGAGCCGCTCCGGTCGGCGGGCGCTGTTTTGCCGCGATCCGGACGGCAATGCGCTGGAGTTCATGGAGGTGCACGACGGCCCGGAGCGCCGCCGCGCGGGGTCCGGTGCCGGCTAGAAGCCGACCTTCTGGAGCAGTTCCCCGGTGGCCGTGTCCCGGATGTAGACGTTGCGTTTGTTTTCACGTGCGCGTTGACCAAGCACGGCGATTTCGGAGGCACCGTTGCCGTTGAGGTCCGGCAACACCTCGGCGCCTTTCATCTCAAAGGTCATCGGCAGCCACAGGCGGGTCAGCAGTGCCTTGGTTGAGCTGTCTTTGAGGTCCAGCCATTGTGCGCCGCTGGTCGGGTTGCGCAGCAGCACCCCGACCTCCGGCGCCCCGTTGCCATTGATGTCCGGTACGCTCAGCAGGGCGATCGGTTGGACATCGCGCCCGAAACCGATGGTGGTCAACAGCCGCCCGCTCACTGGGTCCTGCACCACGAGATCCACCTTGCCATCGGCCGCGGAGCGCAGCACCGCGACTTCGGCACTGCCGTCGCCGTTGCGGTCGTCCAGTTCCCGTGCCTGGTGAGGCGTGAAGCCTTTGCCCAGCCACAGATGCCCGTGCACGCTGTCGGTCACGCTGTCGCGAACCTGCATCCTGGCGGCCTGGTTCGGGTCATCGTGCTCGCCGAGCAAGCCCAGTTCGGGGGTGCCGTCGCCGGTACGATCGTCCATGACCAACAGGTCTCTGGGTTCGAGCAGTGAGTTGAAGGCCACGGAGGCGATCAGGTCGCCGTCACGTCCGTCGCGTACTTCAACCGGCAGTCGGGTCCGACCGAGCATCGCCAGTTCCGGCACGCCGTTCCCATTGCGGTCGGGGAGTATCTGCAGATCGACCGGCGGCGCGCTGCTGAAGGCCCAAGCCGCGAGGCGCTCGCCCGAGCGTCCATCCCGAATCTCCACCTGACCATCGTGGCCCAAAACGACCAGTTCGGGAGCGGGCGTGCCGCCGAAGTTGTCGATGGTATCGAACCTGATCGGGGAGAGCGCTTGATCGAATGGGACCTCGCTGATGGGGTTGCCGGAATGGCTTTTGACAATCGCCTTGTTCTCGTTAACGGCGAATAGCGCGAGGTCCGGCGCCCCGTCGCCATTGATGTCGCGGTCGGTGCGCAGCCAGGCGACCGGCAGCAGGCCTGGTCGCATGAGGTCCGGACTCAGGCGAATCGTTTGGGTGTCCTCACCATACCAGTTAATGCCCCAAGCCCAGAGACGGCCGTTCGTCTTGATGGCCAGGTTGTGAAATGCACCGCACGCCACGGCAGCGATCCCGGTCATGATTTGGACCGGACTCGATCGATTCGTGGTGGTGCCGTCGCCAAGTTGGCCAAGGGCATTATTCCCCCAGCCCCACAAGCTGCGATCGGTTTTGATGACCAGGGTATGACCACCATCCACGTCACGCCCGCCAGTCGCCACGGCGGCGACCCCGCGGGCCATGACCCGGACCGGGCGACGGCGAATCATTGTGGTGCCATCGCCGAGCTGGCCCTCATCATTTTTTCCCCACGCCCACAGACTCCCGTCGGTCTTGATGGCGAAGTTGACGTAGAGACCAGTTGCAACGGCGGTGACCCCGGTCATGATCTGAGTCGGGGGGCGACCGTCCCACGATTGGCTGCCGTCGCCGAGTTGACCACAACAGTTATACCCCCAGGTCCAGAGGGTGCCGTCGGTCTTGAGGGCCACGCTGTGTGCTGCGCCAGCCGCCACGGCGGCGACCCCGGTCATGATCTGGATTGGGCTCAAGCGATCCGTTCTGGTGCCGTCGCCGAGCTGGCCCAGTCCGTTGTACCCCCAGGCCCAGAGACTGCCGTCGGTCTTGAGGGCCAGGCTGTGGTTGTTCCCAGCCGCCACGGCGGCGACTCCGGTCATGATGCGGGTCGGGCGATAGCGATCCTGGTCGGTCCCGTCGCCGAGTTGACCATCCCAGTTAGCCCCCCAGGCCCAGAGGGTGCCGTCGAACTGGACCGCCAGGGTGCTGTAGGAGCCGGTCTCTACGGTGGCGACCCCGGTCATGATCTGTAGCGGACTCGATCGAGCACTGGTGGTGCCGTCGCCGACTTGGCCCCAATCATTCTCTCCCCACGCCCACAGGCGACCGTCGGTCTCGACGACCATGCTGGTAAAGTCCTCAGCCGCTATGTGCCGCAGCGGCCGTAGGAACGGATTGTCGGCGACGACACTTGCTGCCGATTCGCGCAGGGCTGCGGCGGTTGCGACCCCGACGACCCTGCCCCGGTCCGGAGACATCTGCGCATCCGGCGCATCGGCGTGCCCTGGCGACAGGGGTAGAGCCAAGCCCAAGCCGAATGCCCCGGCGAACCAGCGTCGCCGCATTGGTTGTGTCAACATCATGCACTCTCCATCAGTGAGTCGAGAAGCAACAAAGGTGAGGTCAGCTCGAGCATCGTTTGCATTCCTTAGAGCCCCCATCCCAGGGGCTAAGTCCGACAGGCTGCTAGTAGCTGCGGAAATACCAGAGGTTGTTCCAGTCTTGGGGTCCGTAGATCTGGGTGCCGGGCGGGGGTGGTGAGTCCACATCCGCGGGGCCGGGGGGAGGGGGCGCGGCCCCGCGATTGGGAGCGGCCGTGCGGAATGGGTCGCTCAAAGGCGGGGCCCCAGTGGTGGCCGACTCGTGCCGGGAGCCGGTTGGCGTATCGTTCCAGGGCGCGGACCAGGGATCAGGGGGTACCCGCCCCATACCCCGAAAATAGTCCCGGTCCTGCTCGATGCGCTGTTTGCGCGCGTCGCGGCGTCGTTGGACGCCATCCTCCCAGGCCTCGTGTTGGGCCGCGCCCCAGGGGTCATTGGCCCGGCGCCGGGCCTCGAATGACTCGCGGTTGGCCTGACGTCTGGCTTCCGCGGCCTGACGCTGGGTGCGCACTTCATCGAGCCAGGGGGTGGCGGCCGGCAACGGATCGCCGCCGCCGGCCTGCGCGAAGGCGATCGGAACAGCGGGAGCGGGCGGGAGCAGGTGCAGGTAGGGGGCCGCGGGTAGGGGTTCGTTCGCTTGTGCGAACGGGTTTGCCAACAGGATCGTCAGGACGATGCCGTACCGGGCGCGGTGCTGGTGGACGCGAGGCGCGGGCGGTATGGACAGGGGCAGCGCGTGCTGCGGTTCAAGGTTTGGCATGACCTTCGAGTCGATCGTGGATTTCACGACGCAGGCAGGCGAGCGCCGTGGTGCAGGTGATGGGGGCGTCGTCCGCGGTGGTAATGAAGAACACGTCGTCCACCTCGGCGCCGACGGTGGCGATCTTGGCGTTGTGCAACCGCACACCGCAGTTCTGGAACACTTCACCCACCTCGGCCAGGAGGCCGGGTCGATCCAATGTGGCGAGACGCATCACGGTGCGGTGATTGGCTTCATCCGCGGAGAAGGTGACCCGCGTCTCGATCGGGAAATGGCGGTGGCGGCGCGGCAGGCTGCGTGCAACCTGGATGCCGCCGCGGGCGTGGGCGCGCAGGTCCGTGTCCAGCGCGGTACGGATTTCCTCCATCCGCAGCGAGTCATTGACCGGATGGCCGTCCAGGTCCAGCACCTGATAGGTGTTGACCGCCATCTGATCGTCGGTGGTCATGACGCGTGCGTCCATGATGCTCAGGCCCATCTGATCGAGCAGCGCGGTGGTGCGGGCGAACAGGTTGGCGCGATCCGGGGTGTAGATGAAGATCTCGGTGCCGCCGCGGGCGGTGACCGGACGGATGACGACCAGCGGCAGCTCGCTCGGGTCGGCGTTCAGAATCCGGCGGGTCTGCCAGGCGATCTCGTCCGGTGAGTTGTGCAGGAAGAAGTCCAGGCTGAACTTGATCCAGAGTGCGGTACAGGCGTTCGGATTGCCGCCGTAGCGTTCAACTAACCGTTTGGCCTCGGTTTGTTTCTGCTCGATCAGTTGGTCCTGGGCCTGCGGGTGCTCCAGACCGCGCAGCAGGGCGCGCCGGGTGCTGTGATAGAGTTCGCGCAACAGGGCATCCATCCAGCCGTTCCAGCGTGCCGGGTCGGTGGCACGGGCGTCCGCGACGGTCAGCAGGTAGAGGTAATCCAGGCGGGTGGTTTCCCCGACCAGTTCGGCGAAGGTCTGGACCACGTCCGGGTCACTGATGTCTTTGCGTTGCGCGGTCATGGACATCAGCAGGTGTTTCTCGACCAGCCAGGCCACCAGCCGGCTGTCGAACTCGGACAAGCCATGCAACCGGCAGAAGTCCGTGGCGTCACGGGCGCCCAGCAGGGAGTGATCGCCGCCGCGGCCTTTCGCGATGTCGTGGAAGAGGCCGGCGAGGTACAGGATTTCCATCTTGGGGATGCGCAGCGTCACCGCACTGCACAGGGGGAATTCCTCGTCGTGCTTGGCAATGGTGAACCGGCGCAGGTTGCGCAGGACGGTGAGGGTATGCTCGTCGACAGTGTATACATGGAATAGATCGTACTGCATGCGCCCGACGATGTTGGCGAAGGCCGGGATGTAGGCGGCGAGTACACCGTAGCGGTTCATGCGCCGCAGGGCATGGGTGAGGCCGCGGGGCTCGCGCAGGATCTCCATGAACAGGCTGCGCGCCCGCAGGTCTGCACGGAAGCTGTCATCGATGCGGTGACGGTTCTCGCGGATGGCGCGGATGGTGCTGGCACGCACGCCCTGCAGCTCCGGACGAGTCTGGAGAATGTGAAACACCTCCAGGAGCGCGACCGGATAGCGTTGAAAAACCGTCGGTGAACTGACTTCCAGAAAGCCGCTGCGTGATTGAAACCGCTTGTTGATCGGCACCGGTGGGCCAATGTCGTCGTGCAGCAGAATGGCCTCACGGAACAGTTGCAGCAGCATCTCGTTCAGGCGGTTGAGATCCTGCACCGTCCGGTAATATTGCTGCATGAACTGCTCGACGCCGAGGTTGTGCGCGCCGTCCGAGAAGCCGAATTGTTGCGCCATGGTCCGCTGGTAGTCGAACAGGAGCCGGTCCTCGCGACGTCCGGTGAGCCGGTGCAGTGCGAAACGGATGCGCCACAGGTGGTTCTGCCCTTCGATCAGGGCCAGATACTCCGGCTCGGTGAGGAAGCCCTGGGTCACCAGTTCGTGCAGGGTGGAGGCGGCGAAGTGCCGCTTGGCGACCCAGCCGATCATCTGGATGTCGCGTAGCCCGCCGGGGTTCTCTTTGATATTGGGTTCGAGGTTGTAAGCGGTATCACCGTACTTGTGCCAGCGCGCCTGCTGCTCGGCGGCCTTGGCGGTGAAGAACGCCTGGCTGGTCCACAGCCGGTCCGGGCCGGTGGCCGCGCGCATCCGCTGGAACAGGCCCTCGTCACCGATCAGTAGACGGGCCTCCAGCAGGTTGGTGATCACGGTGACGTCGTTTTGGGCTTCGCTCTCGCATTCGGCTACGCTGCGTACACTGTGGCCGACCTCAAGGCCGATGTCCCACAAAAAAGTCACCAACTGCTCCAAGGCGTCGAACAGGGTGGCCTCGGTTTGCGGTTCCACCAGGATGAGGATGTCGAGGTCCGATGCCGGGTGCAGTTCTTGCCGCCCGTAGCCGCCGACCGCGGCCAGGGCGACTCCGGCGCTGTCGCCGACGTGATGGTGCCAGACCTCGCGCAGCACCTCGTCGGTGAGTTGGCTCAGGGCCAGTACCAGGCTGGTGACGGGGACGCCCTGGTCGAACTGTTGAAACAGGAGGTCCCGACCGGCGCGTAGCCGTTGACGGTAGACGGTGATCAGATCCCGCGTCGTGGTGGGGACGGCGCCCTCACTGGCGGGCGACATCGGGAGCACCGCACTCATGGGAGCGCGACCGCGTCGCGTTCTTCCGCCCGCAGGGTCAACACCTCGCACCCTTCCTCGGTGACTAACAGCGTGTGTTCCCACTGTGCCGACAGGCTGCGGTCCTTGGTGACCACGGTCCAGCCGTCCGGGAGCAGCTTGATGAAGCGTTTGCCGGCGTTCACCATGGGTTCGATGGTGAAGCACATCCCCGGGCGCAGCACCAGCCCCTCGCCGGGTGTACCGTAGTGCAGAACCTGGGGATCCTCGTGGAACTCGCGTCCGATTCCGTGCCCGCAATACTCGCGCACGACCGCGTAGCCCTGGGACTCGACGAACTGTTGGACGGCGTGACCGATATCGCCGAGCGTGGCGCCGGGGCGAACTGCTCTGATCCCGCGGAACAGCGCCTGCCGGGTGACGGTGACCAGTCGCCTGGCCAACACCGAGGGCTCGCCCACGAAGAACATCATACTGGTGTCCCCGTGATACCCGTCCTTGATCACGGTGATGTCCACGTTGACGATGTCGCCCTTTTTCAGGCGCTTGTTGCTCGGGATGCCGTGGCAGACTTGGTGATTGACCGAGGTGCAGATCGACTTGGGAAATCCCCGATAGTTGAGGGGCGCGGGGATGGTGCCCTGAACCCGAACCATGTAGTCGTGGCAGATTCGATCCAACTCCTCCGTAGTGATGCCGGGCTGCACTGCATCAGCAATCATATCAAGCACATCGGCAGCAAGTCGCCCGGCGACGCGCATGCGCTCGATGGCCTCGGGAGTCTTGATCTGCACACTCATCGGGCGGTTGGATGCGTCCACACGAAACCTGAATTCTTTTGGAAAAACCGAAGGTCAGCCGCTGCTGAGATTGCCGAGGCTCAACCCCTATGGTATAAAACGCGGCGCGCTGCCGCAAACGGCAGTGCATAGGTTAGGAAAATTGAGGGCAGACCTGTCCTTCCCAAGCGAAAAATCCTGGTTTTTCGCTTTATTTTTAGGGCAGATGGTTTTTCATGAAAGGCCCGTGTTCCGGGTCTAATCATTAAGTGTATCGGTCGATTCCGGTCGGCCGGATCTGTATCCGCACACGCGTCGTCACATGCCGCCGGGTGCCCGTCCAGGCGTTGACTGGGGGTTGCCGCATGGGACGCGTGGAGGCTTAACCCACTACACCTGAGGAATCGACCGTGAGCGACGTATCCATGCGCCAGATGTTGGAGGCTGGTGTCCATTTCGGCCACCAGACCCGCTACTGGAACCCGAAGATGGGGGCCTTCATCTTCGGTCACCGCAATAAAATCCATATCATCAACCTTGAAAAGACGGTGCCGCTCTTCCAGGATGCGATGAACTTCGTCGGGACACTTGCCTCCAACGGCGGCAAGATTTTGTTTGTCGGGACCAAGCGGGCCGCGCGGGACGCCATCCGTGAGGAGGCTCTGCGTTGTAACATGCCGTTTGTCAACCATCGCTGGCTTGGCGGGATGCTCACCAACTTCAAGACCATCCGCCAGTCGATCAAGCGGCTGAAGGACTTGGAGGTGATGTTCGAGACCGGCGGCAGCGAGCGATTCAACAAGAAGGAGGCCCTCGATCTGGCCCGTGAACGCGACAAACTCGAGCAGAGTCTGGGTGGCATCAAGGACATGGATGGCTTGCCGGATGCGATGTTCGTGATTGATGTGGGCCACGAGAAAAATGCCGTGACCGAGGCCAATAAGCTCGGTATCCCGGTGATCGGCGTGGTCGACACCAACAACGACCCCAGCCGGGTGGACTTCGTGATCCCCGGCAACGATGACGCCATTCGGGCCGTGCGGTTGTATATCGTCGGCGCTGCCGATGCCGTCCTCGACGGGCGCGACACTGCGGCCGGCATGATCTCAGGCCGTGAGTCGGAGTTCGTCGATACCGCTGCTCGGGATTCGGCCTGACCGGTCAGCAATCGAACGGGGCGCCGGTTCTGCCGCGCCCCTGCAAATCACATGCGGCCCGCGGCAGCCCCCTTGCGGAGGCTTTCCCGCACGGGCATTAATTTTCAGTGTGCTGCCCGTGGTCGATGGCTTCGATGGCCGGGTGGTACAGTCGTATCGGGGGTATTTGGCATGGCGATCGCAGCGGCAACTGTAAAAGAACTCCGTGAGCGCACCGGCGCGGGGATGATGGAATGTAAGAATGCCTTGGTGGAGGCCGGTGGGGACATCGAGGCCGCCATCGAGGCCATGCGTAAGTCCGGCCAGACCAAGGCCGCCAAGAAATCCGGACGCATCGCCGCCGAGGGCGCGGTCGTGATCGAGATCGCCGCGGACGGTCGGCATGGCGTCCTCGTCGAGATCAACTGCGAGACCGATTTCGTGGCCAAGGATGCCGGTTTTTGCCAGTTTGCCGCGGCGGTTGCCAAGACCGCACTGGACAGCGCCGCTCCGGATGCCGCGGCCCTGGCGGAGTTGCCGCTTGCCGGTGAACCCGGGATCACGGTCAACGGCGCCCGTGAGGCGCTGATCACTAAGATCGGCGAGAATGTTCAAGTGCGGCGGCTGGTGCGGTTCGATGAGGCACAAGGAACGCTCTACAGTTACCGCCACGGGTTGCGCATCGGTGTGATAGTCGAACTGGTCGGTGGCGACCAGACCCTCGGGCACGACATCGCGATGCACGTCGCGGCCAGCAACCCGCTCTGTCTGAGTGCCGACGAGGTGGCACCGGAGACACTGGAGAAAGAGCGCGAAATTTTCCGCGCCCAGGCGCTGGAGAGTGGTAAACCGGCCAACATCGTCGATAAGATGATCGAAGGTCGGGTGCGCAAATTCATGGAAGAGGTCACGCTGCTCGGCCAGCCCTTCGTCAAGGACCCGGACCTGAGCGTGGAGAAGCTGGTGAAGCAGGCGGGCGCTCAGATCCGGCGTTTCGCCCGGGTTGAGGTCGGCGAGGGCATTGAGAAGCGAACCGAGAACTTTGCCGAAGAGGTCATGGCACTTCAGAAGGACTGAGATCGGCGGGTCTGCCGCATCCCCACCCGGAGGGCGCCGGGGGCCGGCATCGCGACGGCGTGCTGCCCGCCGGGTGCCCGTTGTGCACAATAGGCGAAGGCCATAGCGGCCGGTCGCTTGCTATTCGTACCGCGAAAGAGGAGACATCTGATGACCGCTCCGCCCCGTCGGCGCATCCTACTGAAGCTCAGCGGCGAGGCGCTGATGGGAAGCGGCCATGAGAGCATCGACCCCGCCATTTTGGAGCGGTTCGCCTCCGACGTGAAGGACCTGGCAGCGGCAGAGGTCCAACTGGCGCTGGTGCTCGGCGGCGGGAACATTTTCCGCGGCGCCGGACTGGCCGCCAAGGGACTGAATCGTGTTACGGGCGATCAGATGGGAATGCTGGCGACCGTGATGAATGCACTGGCCATGCAGGATCAGCTCGAACGCCTCGGGGTGCAGACGCAGGTGTTGTCTGCATTGCGGATCGATCAGGTTTGCGAAGGATATTCCCGGCAACGCGCCGTGGCTGCGCTGGCACAGGGGCAGGTCGTGATCTTCGCCGCGGGGACCGGGAATCCGTTTTTCACCACCGATTCCGCGGCCAGCTTGCGGGCCATCGAAATCGGTGCCGATCTGCTGATCAAGGCCACCAAGGTCGCCGGCGTCTATTCCGCGGACCCGGTGCTCGACCCGGATGCGACCTTTTACCCCCGGATCAGTTACGATCGTGCTCTGCGCGAGGGGTTACAGGTCATGGACACCACGGCGATCGTATTGTGCCGGGACCATGGCATGCCGCTGCGTGTGATGAATATCAACGAACCGGGTGCCCTGCTGCGCTTGCTGCGCGGCGAAGATGTGGGCACCCTGGTGGCAAGTGGTGAGTGACTATGATCAATGACATCAAGAAAGATGTGGCGTTGCGGATGAGCAAGAGCGTCGAGGCGCTCGGCCACGAGTTGGCGAAAATCCGCACCGGGCGTGCCCATCCATCGCTGCTGGACCACGTCATGGTGTCCTACTACGGCTCGGAGATGCCGATCCGGCAGGTGGCCAATGTGATCGCCGAGGATGCCCGCACCCTCGCGGTGACACCCTGGGAGAAAGGGATGGTTCAGGCGGTCGAGAAGGCCATCATGCAGTGCGACCTGGGTCTTAACCCGAACACCGCGGGGACCGTGATCCGGGTGCCGATGCCGGCCCTGACCGAGGAGCGTCGCCGTGATCTGATCAAGGTGGCGCGCCATGAGGCGGAGCAGGCGCGGGTCGCGATGCGCAACATTCGGCGTGATGCCAATGCCGAACTCAAGGATCTGGTGAAAGAGAAGATGATTTCCGAGGACGACGAGCGGCGCGGTGCCGAGGCCGTCCAGAAATTGACTGATCAGTATGTCAAAGATGTGGACTTGGCCTTGGCGGCCAAGGAAGAAGACCTGATGTCGATCTGAGGATCGCGACGCGCAGCCGAAGCAAAGAAGACGTGGATACGCAATCCCCTGCAAACGGGGTACACGAGGATCAGCGACGCGTTCCGAAACACGTCGCCATCATCATGGACGGTAACGGGCGTTGGGCCAATCAACGCAACCGTGCCCGCACCTGGGGCCACCGGGAGGGTGTGAAGAGCGTGCGCGCGGTGGTGGAAGAGAGCGTGCAGCGCGGCGTCGGGACCCTGACCCTGTTCGCGTTCAGCAGCGAAAACTGGCGCCGCCCGCCCGCCGAGGTCAGTATCCTGATGGACCTGTTCCTCAGTACCTTGCGCGGCGAGGTGCGACGCCTGAATGAGAATGGCGTGCGGCTGCGTGTCATCGGGGAGCGGCGGGCCTTCAGCGAGAAGCTTCAGCGGCGGATTGCCGACGTTGAAGACCTCACCGCGAACAATACCAAATTGAATCTCCTGGTGGCGGCCAACTATGGTGGGCGCTGGGATATCACGCAGGCGGCCCGGCGCATCGTCGCCGATGTGCTGGCGGAACGGCTTGATCCCGCCGCGATCGATGAGCGGGCCGTCGCCTCACGCTTGTCTTTCGCGGATTTGCCCGACCCTGATCTCTTCATCCGCACCGGTGGCGAGAAGCGGCTGAGCAATTTCATTCTGTGGCAGTCGGCCTATGCCGAACTGTATTTTACCGACATTCTGTGGCCGGAATTCGGTGCCGCGGCCTATGGTCAGGCGCTGGACGATTTCGCCCATCGCCAGCGTCGTTTTGGTTTGACCGGAGAGCAGGTTGCGTCGCAAACCGGGGTGGGTGGCGATGCTTGGCGCTAGTCTGTTGCGCGGCGGCAGTTCGCTGCGTCAGCGAACCTGGACGGCGCTGATTCTGGGGCCCGCGGTCATGGCCGCCGTGGTGTGGCTTCCGGCGCCCGGATTTGCAGTCTTTCTTTCGTTGGTCATCCTGGTCGGCGCCTGGGAATGGAGTGGGCTCGTCGGTCTCGCAGCACCGGCGGCGCGCGGTGGGTATCTCGTCCTGGTGGGCGTTATCATTGGTGTTCTCTGGTTGGTGCCGGACTGGCGTCCGTGGATCATCGGTCTCGGTGTTGGCTGGTGGGTGATCCAGGTTATCGTCCTGACGCGGGTGCGCCGGATCGCTCCGTATCCGGGTCCGGATGTGGCTGCCGCGGTGGCCGGGTTGCTGGTACTGAGTGCGCCCTGGGGTGCGCTGGTCGAATTGCGGACCAGCGCGGCAGCCGGGCCGCTGCTCGTGCTGTTCCTGTTCCTGCTGGTCTGGATTGCGGACTCGGCGGCTTACTTCGTGGGGCGGCGCTGGGGGCACGCGAAGCTCGCCCCGGTGTTGAGTCCGGGCAAGACCCTGGCGGGTGTTTACGGCGCCCTGGTGAGCGCCGGTCTGAGCGGTGTCCTCTTGAGTTTCCTGTTCTCCGCCGGGATTGCGGAGATGCTGTTTTGCGCTATACTGTGTACGATGACGGTGGCGATGTCCATTGTGGGCGATCTTTACGAGAGCCTGCTCAAACGCCGTCGCGGCGTGAAAGACTCAGGTCAACTCCTCCCGGGACACGGGGGTATGCTCGACCGCATCGATAGCTTGACCGCGGCAGCACCCGTGTTCACGCTTGGCATCTCATACTTAGGCTGGGTGCACCCATGATTGGCGTCGCTATTCTCGGTTCCACTGGTTCCATCGGTCTGAGTACGCTCGACGTGTTGGCGCGCCACCCGGAGCGCTTCCGGGTGGTCGCGCTGACCGCGCACCGCAATGTGGAGCGACTGGCCGAACAATGCCGTCGCTATCGGCCGCAGGTTGCCGCCATGGCTGACCCCGACGCGGCCCATCGTCTCGCGTCATTGCTCGGCGGGATGCCCGGCGCCCCCGAGATTCTGGCCGGGGTCGAGGGGCTGGAGCAGGTCGCGGTCCTGCCGGAGTCCGGCTATGTGATGGCGGCCATCGTCGGTGCCGCCGGCCTGCGGCCGAGCCTGGCGGCGGCCCGCGCGGGTAAGCGTGTGCTGCTGGCGAACAAAGAATCCCTGGTGATGGCCGGTGCGCTGTTCATGGACGCGGTGGCTGACAGTGGGGCGGAGTTGTTGCCTATCGACAGCGAACACAATGCGATCTTCCAGTGCCTGCCCGGTGGGTTTCGTGCCGGCCTGGCCAAGGTGGGCGTGGAGCAGATTCTGCTGACGGCTTCGGGCGGCCCATTCCGCGACTGGCCAACGGATCGGCTGGCCACGGTCACGCCGGCACAAGCCTGTGCCCATCCGGTTTGGAGTATGGGGCAGAAGATCTCGGTGGACTCGGCGACGCTGATGAACAAGGGGTTGGAGGTCATCGAGGCGTGCTGGCTGTTCGGGACGGGTCCGGAGCGCATCACGGTGGTCGTGCATCCGCAGAGTACGATCCACTCGCTGGTTCAGTATAAAGATGGGTCCGTCCTGGCCGAACTGGGCAACCCGGATATGCGCACGCCGATTGCCCATGCCCTGGCCTGGCCGGAGCGGTTCGACTCCGGGGTTGCTCCACTGGATCTCGTCGCCGTCGGCCGTCTTGACTTCCAGGCGCCGGATCCGGCACGCTTTCCTTGTCTGCAACTCGCATTCGAGGCCGCGCGGGCCGGCGGTTCCGCCCCGCTGGTGCTCAACGCGGCCAATGAGGTGGCGGTGGCCGCCTTTCTCGAGGGTCGGGTCGATTTCCCGGGGATCGCACGCGTCGTCGCGGAGACCCTGCAGTCGACCGCCATGCAGTCGGTCGAGGGGCAGGGACTCGAGGCCTTGATCGCGCTCGATCAGCAGGCGCGTGCCACGGCAGAACAAATCATCGTCGACGTGCCTGGTTGACGCGTACGCCATGTCCATGCCGCTCCCACTCGACATTCTCTATTTCCTCATCGCGCTGGCGATCCTCATCAGCGTTCACGAACTTGGTCACTTCTGGGTCGCGCGCCTGGTCGGGGTCAAGGTCCTGCGTTTCTCCATCGGGTTTGGACGCTCACTGCTGCGCTATCAGCGCCACCCGGACGCGACCGAGTATGTGCTCGCCGCGATTCCCCTCGGCGGCTACGTCAAGATGCTCGATGAGCGTGAGGAAGAGGTCCCGGTGCACCAAGTGGATCAGGCGTTTAATCGTCAGGTCCTGTGGAAGCGCTTCGCCATTGTCGCGGCCGGGCCCCTATTCAACTTCCTGTTTGCGATCCTCGCCTACTGGGCCGTGTTCATGGCCGGCGAGTCCGGGCTGCGTGCCGTCGTGGAGTCGGTCGAGCCGGATTCGATCGCGGCGCAAGCCGGCTTTCGGGAGGGGGACGCCCTGGTGCGTGTGGGTGACCGTGACGCGCCGATCTGGGAGCGCGTCGTGTTCGCTTTGATGGTGGAGCAGCGCAGCGGCCAGGACCTGCGCGTGATGGTGCGCGATGCCTCCGGACGTGACCAGGAGCGCTGGATCGACGCGGGGCGCTTGGCGGCCCTGCCGGAGGACACCAGTGTTCTCGAAGGGCTCGGACTGCATCCGCAAAAGCCCCGGTTCGCCGCGATCATCGGCAAACTGATCCGCGGCGAGCCGGCGGCGCAGGCCGGTTTGGCGGTCGGTGATCGCATCCTCAGTGCGGACGGCGAACCGATCCGGGATTGGGATCACTGGGTCGAGACGGTGCAGTCCAGTCCAGGACAGGCGTTGCGGGTTGCCATTGAGCGGGACGGCGAACCCCTCACGATCGCACTGACCCCCCGCGCGGCCGAGAAGGAGGGCGCGACGGTCGGACGCATCGGGGCCGAGGTCTTGGTCGAACGCGTTCAGGTCCGCTATGGTCCGGTCGAGGCCTTGGTCGCGGCCCTGGTCAAGACCGGAGACCTGAGCTACCTGACCGTGCGCGTGATCGGACGCATGCTGGTTGGGCAGGCTTCGCTGGAGAATCTAAGCGGCCCCATCACCATTGCCAAAGCCGCGGGTCAGACCGCAACCATTGGATTCGACTCTTTCCTGAAGTTTCTGGCGGTCGTCAGCATCAGTCTTGGCGTCTTGAATTTGTTGCCGATTCCGATCCTTGATGGGGGCCATCTGCTGTACTTCGCCATTGAGTGGGTCAAGGGTAGTCCGCTCTCCGAGGCTGCTCAGTTGCAAGGCCAGAAGCTTGGGGTCGTCATGCTGGCCGCCCTGATGGGCCTGGCGTTTTATCTGGATCTCTCCCGGATCTTTGGTTAGCCGCTGATGATCCCTTATACTACCTGCCTTTAGCCGCCGCCTCGCGCGACGGTCTCTGGCTTGATCGAGGGGAAGTGCCTGTGCGCGTTCTAATTGCTGGCATCGACGGTGGCAGGCGTCGTCCTCTCGTGGCCCTGCTGATGACATGTGCGATCCTGTTTGGCAGCATCGTGTCCGCGGATCAATTTCAGATCTCCGATATCCGGATCGAGGGTCTGCAGCGAATTGCCCCAGGGACGGTGTTCAACTATCTCCCGGTCCAGGTCGGTGATACTGTTGGGGACGATGTGACCGCCAATATTATCCGCGCTCTTTACCAGACCGGGTTCTTTGATGATGTGCGCGTGCAGCGTGACGGCAGCGTGTTGGTGCTGACCGTTCAGGAGCGTCCGGCGATCGCGCAGATCGAGTTTGTCGGAAACAAGGATATCGATGAAGCGACGCTGCGTAAGGCCATCGAGGAGATCGGCTTGAAAGAGGGTCGGGTCTTTAACCGTTCGGTGCTCGATCGCATCGAACAGGAACTGGAGCGCCAGTATTTCTCACGCGGCAAATACGGTGTCCTGATCGTCTCGACAGTTTCCCCGCTTGAACGTAATCGCGTGGCCATTCGTATTGACGTGACCGAAGGTCTCACGGCGCGTATCAAGCAGATCAATATCATCGGGAACCAGGCGTTCGACACCAAGAAACTGCTCAAACAATTCGACCTCGGCGCCACCGGTTGGCACTCGTTTTATTCCAAGAACGATCAGTATTCGAAGCAAAAGCTTGCGGGCGATCTGGAGCGGTTGCGTTCCTTTTACTTGGATCGGGGTTATATCAAGTTCGACATCAAGTCGACGCAGGTCTCGATCAGTGCCGATAAGAAAGAGATTTATGTCACGGTCGTGGTCGACGAGGGTAGTTCATACACGGTAAGCGACATCAAGCTGGCCGGTGAGCCCGCGATCCCGGTGGAGAAGGTGTTTCCGATGATCCAGTTGCGGCGGGGCGAGAGCTTTTCGCGCAAACTGACCACCGAGAGCGCCGAGCGTATTTCCGCTTTGCTCGGCGACGAGGGCTATGCCTTCGCCAACGTCAATCCGGTACCGGAGGTCAATGACGAGACCAAGCAGGTGGTGGTGACCTTTTTCGTGGACCCGGGTAAGCGCGTCTATGTTCGCCGCGTCAACATGAAGGGCAATACCCGCACCCGTGACGAGGTGTTGCGGCGCGAACTTCGTCAGTTGGAGAGTGCCTGGTTTTCCGCGGCCTTAGTCAAGGAGTCGCGCGAACGCCTGAATCGGCTTGGTTATTTCGACGATGTGACGACCGAGACGCCGCCGGTGCCCGGCACCGCGGACCAGGTCGATGTCAATTTCACGGTTCGCGAGAAGCCCGCGGGCAATCTCATGGCGGGCATCGGCTACTCGCAGTCGCAGGGCGTTCTATTCAATGCGAGCATCAATCAGAACAACTTCCTGGGTACCGGGAAACGGGTGTCGCTGGCGTTCAACACCAGTGACGCCAATACGCTGTACCAGTTCAGTTACCAGAATCCGTACTACACGATCGATGGCATCAGCCGCGGCTTCGAGTTGTCTTACCGCGAGACGAACTTCAGCAATTTGATCGGCGCCGATTACGCGACCAATGTTGGTGTCGTCGGGATGAATTTCGGGCTGCCGATCTCGGCAACCAGTCGGGCCGGTATGGCGCTGCGTTATCAGTACACCGAGTTCATGGCCGGCTATTCCCTGTTGGCTCAGGATTTCGTTCTGCAGAACGGGTCCGAATTCAACGATTTCATTTTGAGCGCAAGCTATGTCAACGACACGCGCGACAAGGCGGTCTTCCCCAGGAAAGGGGCGATCCAGACCGTACGTGGCGAGGTCGCTGTACCAGGCAGTGATCTGACCTACTACCGCATTGGCTATCAGGGCAACAGTTATATCCCGTTGACGTCCCGCTTCGTCCTTTCCCTGAGCGCGGATCTGGGTTACGGCGACGGCTATGGCGACCTGAATTACTTGCCGTTCTGGGAAAATTACTACGCCGGAGGCCCCCGCTCGGTGCGTGGCTATGTCGCCAATTCACTGGGTCCGCGCGAGACGCTCCTGACGGATGACCCGGTTGGCGGTAATGTCAAAATGGTCGGAAGTATCGAACTGATGGCGGCTCCGCCACTGGGTGGAGAGATCGAGAAGACGGTGCGCATGGGGTTGTTTTTCGATGTGGGTAACGTCTGGGTGACTCAGGACACCCCCTTGGTCGCACCGACCGGATTCAACTTCAGTGAAGTACGCTATTCAACTGGTATTGCAGCCAGTTGGTTATCGCCGGTCGGAGCCTTGACCATCAGCATGGGTTGGCCGCTGAACTCGAAGCCGGAGGATGAGACACAGATCTTCCAGTTCGGTATTGGTCAGACCTTCTGAGTCCCGAGCACCGAACGTGAAGCTCACGCAAGTCGGAGTCATCATCCTGGCCCTGGTTTCGGCGCCGTGCGTCGGTGCCGATCCATACAAGATCGGCGTGGTCGATCCTAACCGGGTGGTAGAACTCTCGCCGCAATACGAGGCGGCCGGCAAGGCGCTGCAGGTCGAGGTTGAGGAGCGTGAGCGCAATCTGCGTCAACAGCAGGAACAGATCACGATCCTGCAACGCAAGCTCGAACGCGATTCCGCACTGATGAGCGAGAGCGAGATGCAGCGGCTGCAAAACGACATTCGCAGCCGTACGCGCAAGCTCAAGTATGCCCAGGATGAGTTTCAGGAAGACGTCGCCTTGCGTCAGAACGAGTTGCGCACCAAACTGGCAAAGCAAGTCCGCGAGGTGGTGGTCGAACTCGCCAAAGAACAAGGGATCGACCTGGTGATTACCGAGGGTCTCGTTTACTACAGCCCGCGCATGGATATCTCGGACTTGGTTATCGAGCGGCTGAAACGGGATTCAGGCAATAAGTGAGCCGGAGCGAGTGGGTGTCGTGACAGGAGATGCTGGCGTGACGGCAGATGGAATTCTTCTTGAAGATCTCGCGGGTCGGTTGGGTGAACCTTATCGAGGCGACCCGCGGAGCCGTGTGTCGCGCGTCGCTGATTTGGTGAGCGCGGGGTCCGACTGTCTCAGTTTCCTGGGCGATCGGAAGTATCGCCATCATCTTGCGGCGACCCGCGCCGGGGTCGTGATCCTGAGCGAAGCGGATGCCGATGCGGCCGCGGTGCCCGTCGTGATCAGCCGCAATCCCTATTTGAGTTTCGCGCGGGCCGCGCAATTGCTTTTCCCGGAGCCGCCGGTGATTGGCGGTGTTCATCCGTCCGCGGTCGTCGATCCGACCGCCCGGATCGATGACAGCGCCTGGATCGGGCCCACCTCGGTGATCGAAGCGGGAGCCCGGATCGGGCCGCGGGTGTTCATCGGACCCGGCTGTATCATCGGCGAGGGCGTGGAGATCGACGCCGACAGCCGTTTGGTGGCACGCGTGACCCTGTGTCAGGGAACACGCGTCGGCAAGCGGGCCTTGTTGTATCCTGGAGCCGTGATCGGCCGTGCCGGCTTTGGCTTTGCCAAGGATGGGGAGCAGTGGGTGCGCATTCCGCAGGTTGGGCGGGCGGTACTCGGTGACGATGTGGAGATCGGCGCCAATACCACGGTGGACCGCGGTGCCATCGGTGACACCCGCATCAGTGACGGGGTCAAGCTGGATAATCATATTCAGGTCGGTCACAACGTGCAGGTCGGCGAGCATACCGCCATGGCGGCGATGACCGGGATCTCCGGGTCCACCCTGATCGGACGCAACTGCACGATCGCGGGGGCCGTCGGCATGGCTGGACATCTCGTAATCGGCGATCAGGTCCACTTTTCCGGTCAGGCGATGGTCACCCGCTCGTTTCCGGACGCGGGGTCGTACAGTAGTGGAATACCAGCCATGCCCAGCGCGGAATGGCGGCGTAACGTGGCGCGGTTTAGACACCTTGATGAGTTGTCGCGCCGACTTAAGCAACTCGAAGCGCGCGTGGCACTGTTGAGCGCCGCGCCCGGGCAGGAGGAAGACTGATGCAGGCATCTGAGCCTAATCTGACGGACGCGGGGCCAATGGTCGGGTGCGCGGAACCCGCGGTGATAACCCCTGATCGGATCACGATGGATATTCATAAGGTGCTGAGCGTGCTGCCGCATCGGTATCCTTTTCTGCTGGTCGATCGGGTGGTGGATTTCAAGCGTGATGATTATCTGGTCGCGCTCAAGAATGTGTCCTATAACGAGCCCTATTTCGTCGGGCACTTTCCCGTGCGTCCGGTGATGCCGGGGGTGCTGATCATCGAGGCCCTGGCTCAGGCAACCGGCTTGCTGGCCATGGCCTCGCGCCCGGAAGAGGTGGGCGAGAAAGCGCTGTATTATTTCGTCGGGATCGATAAGGCGCGGTTCAAACGCCCGGTGGAGCCGGGTGATCAGTTGTTCCTGACCGTCAAGTTATTGGCGGTGCGTCGCGGCATCTGGAAGTTCGACGGCGAGGCGCGCGTGGATGACCGGATCGTTGCCTCGGCTGAAATCATGTGTACCGCGCGGGACTTCACCGCTTGATTCACCCGAGTGCCATCGTTGATCCCGGCGCCCTGCTGGCGCCTGGGGTGGAGGTTGGTCCGTTCACGGTGATCGGACCAGGGGTGGAGATTGGCGCCGGTACCCGTATCGGGCCCCATGCGGTCATTCGTGGTCCGACGCGGATCGGGCGGGATAATCGGATCTTCCAGTTCGCGTCCGTTGGGGAAGACCCGCAGGACATGAAGTATGGCGGCGAGGTGACCCGGCTCGAGATCGGCGATCGCAACCAGATTCGCGAGTGTGCCACCCTGCACCGCGGCACCGTTCAGGATCAGGGGGTCACCCGCATTGGGAACGACAACCTGTTCATGGCATACACCCATGTAGCCCATGATTGTCGGATCGGCGATCATGTAATCATGGCGAATGCCGCTTCCCTGGGTGGGCATGTCGAGATCCAGGACTGGGCTATCCTTGGCGGTTTTACCATCGTCCACCAGTTTTGCCGCCTTGGCGCTCATTGTTTCTGTGCCATGGGTTCCGCCTTGAGTAAGGATGTCCCCCCTTACGTCACTGTCGCCGGTCAGCCCGCGGCCCCCCACGGGATCAATGCCGAGGGTTTGCGCCGCCGCGGCTTTACGCCCGAGGCGATCACCGTGATCAAGCGTGCCTATCGAGCACTCTACATGGGTGGCCTCAAACTGGATGAGGCCCTGGAGCGTTTGCGGGTACTGGCGCAGACCACCCCCGAGATCGCGCCCCTGGCGGCCTTCGTGGCGGATAGCAGCCGCAGCATCGTGCGCTGATGACCGCCCCCGCGCTGCGCGTCGGCATCGTCGCTAACGAGGTGTCGGGAGACATCCTCGGTGCCGCCGTGGTTGCCGAACTCGCGCGGTTGGCGCCGGGGATTCGCTGCGTCGGGGTGGCCGGTCCGCGAATGCTCGACGCGGGCTGCGCGACCCTGTTCCCGATGGAGCGGTTGTCGGTCATGGGCTTGATCGAAGTGATCGGCCATTTGCGCGAACTGCTCGGACTGCGGCGTCAACTTCTGCGGTTTTTCCTGACAGACCGGCCGGATGTTTTCATCGGCGTCGATGCGCCTGATTTCAATCTGGGTCTCGAACGGCGTCTGCGGGCGGCCGGAATTCGCACCGTCCATGTCGTGAGCCCAACGGTCTGGGCCTGGCGATCGGGTCGGGTGAAAGGCATCCGGCGCGCGGTCGATCTGATGCTTTGTGTCTTTCCGTTCGAGGAAGCCTTTCTGCGTTCGCATGGGGTGCCGGCCCGCTATGTCGGCCACCCGCTGGCCGATCAGATTCCCCTGGAGGTCGACCAGGGAGCCGCCCGCCGGGAGTTGGGTCTGCCCGCGACCGGGCCACTGATCGCCGTGCTGCCGGGCAGCCGGCGCGGCGAGGTGGAGCGTCTGGCGGTGCCCTTTATCGAGACCGCGCTGCGTTGCCTGGATGCCCGGCCGGAGTTGCGCTTCGTGGTGCCCTTGGTCAACGCACGGCTGCGCGCACATTTCAGCGCGGTACTTGAACGTCTGGCTCCCAACCTGCCCGTTACCTTGGTGGATGGGCGCTCGCGCGCCGTCATCGCCGCTGCTAATTGTGTGCTCACGGCCTCCGGCACCGCGACCCTGGAGACACTCCTGCTCAAGCGTCCGATGGTGGTCGGCTATCGGGTCCATTCGTTCACCTATCATCTGGTGACGCAGTTGCGTCTGGTGAAAGTCCCCTACGCGGCCATGGCCAACCTGCTCGCGGGGCGCGAGTTGGCGCCCGAGTTTCTTCAGGATCGGTGCCGGGCGGACCTGATGGCGCCGGCGCTGCTGGACTTTCTAAATGACCCGGCGCGGGTTTCCGTGATTACCGCCGAGTACACCCGCATCCACGCTGGACTGCGTCACGACGCGGCGCGCAAAGCGGCCCTGGCGGTACTCGAATTGATTGGGCGGAGCGCCGCCGGCGGCCATGATCGCAGTTCCGGCCAAAGCGATCCCCAGGATTGATCCACAGATGTCACAGATGTTCACAGATAAAGAAGAACATCCGTGTTCATCTGTGACACCGGTGGATCAGATTTTCGCTCCAGCCTCGGCGGACGCTGGCCGGTACGATGACAACGCCCGTCGGCCAGACTCGCTCGGTACATTAGCGCCGCTGATCGCTAGCGCAAACTCCTTTCGCCGTCTGGAGATCCTGACGTGTTCAAGCTCTGCTCATTCAACATCAATGGAATCCGTGCCCGACCGCATCAGTTGGCGGCGCTCAAGACGCGGCTCGACCCGGACGTTCTGGGCCTGCAGGAGTGCAAGGTGGCGGATGCCGAGTTCCCACTGGAGATGGTGGAGGGGATGGGGTATCGCACCCGCTTTCATGGGCAGAAGGGGCATTATGGCGTCGCCCTGCTGAGCCGGGACGAGCCGCTGGCGATCGTCAAGGGATTTCCGGGCGATGACGAGGACGCCCAACGGCGCGCGATCACCGGCCGTTACGCGTTGGCGGATGGCGGCGAAGTCGCTGTCATCAATGGGTACTTCCCGCAGGGCGAGAGTCGCGATCACCCGGTGAAATTTCCCGGCAAGGCGCGCTTCTATCAGGCGTTAGCCGCGTATTTGCGCGACTGTTTTACACCTGATCAGCAGGTCGTGGTGATGGGCGATATGAATGTGGCGCCTTTGGATCTCGATATCGGCATCGGCGCGGACAATGCCAAGCGCTGGCTCAGGGACGGCAAGTGCAGCTTTCTGCCCGAGGAGCGGGAATGGCTCAAGGTCCTCACCGACTGGGGTCTGCATGACGCCTTTCGGGTCATGCACCCGGCGGTCGATGACCGTTTCAGTTGGTTCGATTATCGCTCCAAAGGTTTTGAACGGGACCCCCGGCGCGGCCTGCGCATCGACCTCATCCTGGTCACCGCCCCGTTGAAGGAGCGTCTGCTCGAGGTCGGCATCGACGATGAACTCCGGGCCATGGACCGACCCTCGGATCATTGTCCGGTGTGGGCGAGCTTCGACATCTAGACGGAGCGATCAGCGCATGCTGTGCTCTGGGGCCAGTCGAGGATGAGTGACGACAAGACCATCGGCGAAGAGCTGAGCCAGGAAGAGTTCCTGGCGCGCGTGCGCACCGCCCGGATGAGTGACGAGGAATTGGCGCGGCGCTACGGGGTGGACGGCCGCCCGGCCGCGGATGCCCTGGCGGTAGAGGTGATCCACCAGCGCCTGGAGTCATTGGTCTATCCGGTGCTCTCCATGCGCCGCAGCGTGCTGCCGGCTGCCGAAGCCCTGGCCTGGTTCCCCGCGGCGCGGGTGGAGTTGCTGTTCGGCCAGGTGGAGCGGGTCGGTCGTACCAGCCTGGATCTGGCCTACTACCTCTGCGTCCACTCCCCCGACGTCTTGCGCGCACTGCCCGATGCGGAAATCCCCGATTGGGTGATCGACCTGTTGGCCATTTACGACCACCAGGGCAGTCAGGGTGGCATCCGCGCCCTGCGGCGGGTGGCGGAGGATGCACCGACCCGGCGCGCCGGTCGCGACGGCCGGCGGTTCGCGGATCTGGCCCAGGTGCTGGACGCCTTCACCACCGGCTTGGCCGGCCGCCGATTGCGGCTGGCGGTCGGCGACGCCGCCTACACCGACACCGAGACGCTGTTCGTCCCGGCTGCCGTCACCCGCTTTGCGAGCCGCGCCGAGAACTTTCGGCTCTACAAGTGCCTGATCGCCTCGCTCTGGGCCCAGAACTGGTTCGGCACCTGGCGCGAACCCGCGTTGGAGCAGTTGGCGCCCTATGCCGACCGGCAGCGCGCGCTGGCCTTGTTCGCTGCGCTGGAGGGGTTGCGGCTCGACGCGCGGATCAGGGCTGAACTGCCCGGTCTGGCGCGCGACATGGACCGATTGCACGACCGCCCGCCGCTCCCGCCCGACTGGCAGGATGCCGCCGCGTGTCTGCGCGCCGCGGGGGCGGACGCGGCCCTCTCCTGGACCCTGGTGAGCGAACTGTATCGGGCCGGCGCGGCGCCGCTCGAACCCTTGTGCTACCAGGGCGAGCTACAGCCGGAGCGCGTCGCCGGGGTGATGGCCGCGCGCCGCGCTCGTGAACGGGAACAGTTCGCCGCCGCCCTGGCGGTCATCGCCGCTGAACCGGCGAACCGGCCGGGCATCGCCGCGGGCGAACCGCCGCGCTTCCAACTGGAGCGGGAGCCAGCCGACGACTGGCCCGACGGCGTCGCCTTCGCCTTGGTCCTGGGGGATCAGCCGGTCCAGCCCGTCCCGGAGACGGTGCAACTGATGCAATCCATCGTCCAGGATTTCGGGCACATCCCGGCTGCCTATCTGGAGGCTGCCGGCCACGGCGTCTACCAGCGCCGGCCGGGGACCGCCCGCGACGACGGCGCACCAGCCCCCGCGGAGCACGATACCTTCATCTATGACGAGTGGGACCATGGCCGTCAGGGCTATCGCAAGCACTGGTGCCGGTTGCGGGAGCGCGAGGTGCAGCCGCAGGCTGACGGTTTCGCGGCGGCGACCCGGCACAAGTACCGGGGCCTGCTCAAGCATCTGTATCGCACCTTCGAAGCCCTGCGCGGGGAGGAGCGACTGCTCAAACGCGAGCCGTTCGGCGAGGATCCGGACATCGACGCCCTGGTGGAGTCCTACGCGGATCAGGCCCGCGGGCTGGAACAAACCGACCGCCTGTTTCAGCGTCGCCGCAAGCTGGACCGCAACGTGGCCGTCCTCTTCATGGTGGACATGAGCGGTTCCACCAAGGGCTGGATCAACGAGGTCTGCCGCGAGTCGCTGGTGTTGCTCTGTGAAGCCTTGGAACTGCTGGGCGACCGCTATGCCATCTACGGCTTTTCCGGTTATACCCACATGCGCTGCGAAGCGTTTCGGGTGAAAACCTTTGCCGAGCCGTACGACACCCAGGTCCAGGACCGGATCAGCGGCATCCGGCCCCAGGACTACACGCGCATGGGCGTGACCATTCGTCACCTGACGCGCAAGTTGCTGGCGGTCGATGCGCGCACCCGCGTCCTGCTGACGATCTCCGACGGGCGCCCGGATGACGAGGATGGTTACCGTGGCGATTACGGGATTGCGGACACCCGTCAGGCGATCCTGGAGGCACGCAGCCAGGGTGTGCATCCGTTCTGCATCACGGTCGATGATCAGGCCCAGGACTATCTGCCCCACATGTTCGGGCCGGCCGGCTATACCCTAGTCGAACAGGTCGCCAAGCTGCCCTACCGGGTTGCGGATATCTATCGGCGGATGACCGGCTGACCATGACCCCTGATCAACCCATCGGGGTGTTCGATTCCGGCGTCGGCGGGCTCACCGTCCTCAAGGAAATCCGCCGCGAACTACCCGCCGAAGATCTGCTGTATATCGCCGACTCGGGGTACGCGCCCTATGGCGACAAGCCCTTGCAGGCGATCGAGGCGCGCGCCCTGGTGCTCACCGAGTTCCTGATCGCGCGGGGTGCCAAGGCCGTCGTGGTGGCTTGCAACACCGCCACCGGCGCGGCGGCGCGGCTGCTGCGTGCCCGCTATCCGGTGCCCATCATCGCGATGGAACCGGCGGTCAAGCCGGCCTTGGGATTGACCCGCAGCGGCGTCATCGGGGTACTGGCGACCCGTGCGACCCTGGCAAGCCCGAGCTTCAGCCTGCTGTTGGAGCGGCTCGGCGCCGATGCGCAGTTCCTGCTGCAACCCTGCCCCGGTCTGGTGGAGCGGGTCGAGGCGGGTGACCTGGACGGTGAGTCCACCCGCGCCCTGTTGGCGGATTACCTCAACCCGCTCTTCGCGCGGGGAGCGGACACCGTCGTCCTGGGCTGCACCCATTACCCCTATCTCACCCCCGTCATCCTGGATCTTGCCGGTCCCGCGGTGGCCGTGCTGGATTCCGGCGCTGCGGTCGCCCGCCAGGTCAGGCACCGACTGGCGTCGGTCGGTTTACTGGCCGACCCGAGCCGGACCGGAACGGAACGCTTCTGGACCAGCGGCTGTCCGGTGGCCGGCCATGGGCTGGTGACGCGACTCTGGGGTGGGCCGGTGGTCTTGGAATCGCTGCCGGATGGATCATCCGTCGGGTGACCGTGCGGCGCTGCACGCGCGCTCCCAAGGCATTGTTCTCGCGAAATCCGGCCGCGGACGGCGAACCGCCGACGACGCTTTGCAGGCTGATCGGTTATCCTGTCATCATCGCAACCGGAGAGATGGGGACCATGGGCAGACGCTTGGGCCTGACGACTGTCGCGATCCTGGTGGGTCTTGGTCTGGCGCTGAGCGGCCTCAGCGCCGCCGCGGACCCCTGCCTGAAGCTGGTCTTCGGGCGCTATTGTCTTGGCGGTGACGTCAATCCGCTTTTACAGACGGCGCCGGCGCCTTTGACCCAGGAGGTCGCGGGCAAGAGCCTGGCGCTGGTGTTCGCCGAGGATGTGGACCAAGTCTTCGTGCTGGCCTATGGCGGGCGCATTTATAAGGTCTTACGCTCCTATCGGGTCGCCACCCAATTGCGGTTTGAAGAAATCCAGGGCCTGCTGGTGGAAAAATACGGCCAGGCCGAGGATCAAAGCCGCTTCCCCGACTACGCCTCCACGCCCGGTCGCCGCCTGATCGCGATCCGCCGCGGCGAGGGCGGCGCGCGGCAAGTCTGGCGGCCGGCGGCGACCTGGCGCATCGAGTTGACCTGGACCCGTGAACTGGGTCTGTCGCTCGCCTACATCGCCGACGCGCTCGAGGCCGAGCGTGCGGCGCAGTTGGGGCGGGGGCTTTAGGTGGATGGCTGAAGCCCTGCCGCGAGTGCTGCCTGCATGTCTTGTGGCAGGGAGGCCACGCCTTTGAGTACACCTGGTCCGCCATTTCGCCACTCAACAGTGAATCGCCTTGGCGTTATATTGGCGGCTTGGTACTCCGCAACATCGAGCACGACTTCGGTTGCGCCTTCGACCAGTGCCGGTGAGGCACCAATCCTGACCGTCGGGCCAAGCTCTCGCACCGCGATCAGTACGACTTTCGCCTGGTCCGTCGTCGCCTTAGCGACTGCAGTTTGAATGCGATCCAGCGAATCCTGGTGAAGGCGCTGAACGGATGCGGACTGGAAACATCCTGATTTCTCGAAGAACGCGTTGATCCCATCGGCGGCTGCGGCCTCTCTGGCGAGAACATCCTTCTGATCCGCTCGCCACCGCGTCGTCCACCAGACAACGGCCTTCGTCGATTTTCCGCAGACTGGCGCTTGGGGCGCAGGATTGAGCTGCGCCGTGGTGGTTGAGGCACATCCGCCGAGCGCCAGCAGCATCGCGGCGGATGAACGTTGCAGTAATCGCAGCATCGTCGTGAGTTCCGTAACGGTCCCTATGTCGGTCGCATATTGGTCCTGGTTCGGTCCCAGAACACACAACCCCTTCGGAGAACGCTCATGTCAACCTTCTTGCTCATCCTTGCCATTGTACTCGCCGGTGCGCTCCTGTACCTCAGTCGACTGCCGAGCAACTACGAGGTCCGGCGCAGCCTGTTCATGCGCACCGACCGCCGGACCGTCTTCGACCGGGTGCGCGACTTCTCCAGTTGGGGCGACTGGAGCCCCTGGCTGCTCCACGAGCCGCAGGCCGAGCGTCACTTCAGTACCGCGGCAGATCAGCCGGATGGCTACTACACCTGGGATGGCCGCGCCATCGGCGCCGGGCGGCTGACCCATGTCCGCTTCGATCAGCCGGAACGCATCGAGCAGCGGCTGGAGATCCAGCGCCCCTTCAAGTCAGGCTCGGATGTCTGGTGGGAATTCACCGAGGCGGACGGCGGGACCGAGGTCGCCTGGTGCCTGCGTGGCCGCATGCCCTTTCTGCTGCGCCCCATGATCCCCATGGTCCGCGAGATGATCGGGAAGGACTACGAACTTGGTCTGGCACGGCTGCGCGGCCGCGTCGATCCGGATGCCGGGGCACCCGAGCTGTGCTTCGAAGGCGAGACGACCCTGGAGCCGCACAGCGCGCTGGTCATCCCTTTCAGCGGCGGCATCGACGCGATGATACAGGCGATGGAAGACGGCTTTCCCAGGCTCGCCGCCCATCTCGCGTCGCTCGGCGTCGCGCCCGATGGTCCGCCCTTCAGCGCCTACCACAAGGTCGACATCAAGAAAAAAACCTTCCGGTGCGACATCGTGTTACCTGCACCTGCCGGAGTCGACACCGGCCCCTTCGACCGCAAGGACTTCAGCGGCGGCCGGCACTACCGGGTGACCCTTACCGGCAGCTATGACTTCCTGGAGCTTGCCTGGTATGCCGCCATCGCCCATGCCCGCATGCTCAAGCTCAAGCTCGACAAACACCGCCCCATGCTGGAAGTCTACGAAAACGACCCCGCCGGCGTCGCCAGCCCCAGGGAGTTGCGCACGGCCATTTATCTTCCATTGCGCTGAGCGCTGACGGCCTTGATCATGGTGCCGGCCGCAAGAAAACTGGAGGCCGAGGCGCTTTACCGTGAGAGTGCGTAGTCAGGCCATCCTGGCCTGACGGCGTCGGGACTGGAACTGGTAGGACGGATGCTTTGAGCAATCCGTTCAGCGTGCTTTTGGTGCCGATACCGGGGTTGAGCCCTGAAACCTAGAAAAAGCAGTTGCACCACAAAGACACAAAGGACACAAAGGATTTCAATGTGTTGCGTTGAAATGGTTGATCACCAGCCAGGCGATGCGCATCATGACAATAACCCATTGTCTTTCTTTGTAATCTTTGTGTCTTTGTGGTGCGAACTGCCGAATTTAGGTGAAACGGTGTGGGCACGGGTGGAAGCGTGGAGCATCCGGGCAGGCCGGAGACGGCCGCATGCCCTTGGGGTGGCTCGGGCATCGTCGATCGGCGATGGGGAAAGCCCATTATTAAGGTGATTTCCGGGAAATGATCTACCGACGTGTAGGGGCGACTTCATGTGATTTCCGGAACACCGGATACCACCCGCCATCGGCTCGGATGAGGGTGCGACTGAAGTCTCACCTACATTGACCGGTATCTAAATTGTCGGAAATCACAAATCACCTAAGGCGTAAGGACCCGACGGAAGTACGCAGCCTGCACAGGCAACTCACAAGAAACCAGGGACTGATCCTCAGTCCTCGACCGGCCGTCCCAGCATGTCCATATAGTCGAGGTAGTCCTCCAATGCCTTGCCCGTCAGAATGTCGTCGCGGATAGAGTCGCGCCGGTCGCGCGGGAGCCCCGGCATGGCCGCGAGGCGCTCAAGTAGCAACTGCACGGTCGGCTCCCGGTAATACCGCAGCAGCGTCTGTCGGCCCCAGTTCAGGGGAGCAAAGGCGGTGGTCTCAAGCGCGTCCATTTCGGCGTCGCCCCGTTCTACGCTATCCGCCAGCGCCGAGACGAACAGAACAAACTGCTCCGGCGGGAGTCTCTGCATGGCATAGCCAACGATCTTCTTGTGGTGGCTGCTCTCCTCCCGGCGGGCGAGCAGAGCGGTGGCGGCAGCCTGGTGGGCCTGCGGATGCTCGTAGAGGTCCCGGAAGGACCGCGATGCAAACAACTCGTCGGCCAGTTCCAGGCTCTTGACCTCGGTCCCGATCTGCGCGATGGTCCGGGCGAATTCATCGATCTCTTGCATGGTGCTCGCGTTCGGGGGTTGCGGGGGCGGTAATGGCGTCCAGGAGTCGCAGGACACCGCGCCGACGCACCAAAGGACAATCAGCAGGCGCCCGGTCATGGTCATGGCAGACGGCGGAAGATGATCCGGGCGGTCTCGTCGGCTGCGCCCTCATCATAATAATGCCAGAAGGTCCTATCGTTCTCCACGACGCTGAGGTCGGCAGCAGAGACGGTCTGGCGTCTCATGATCTGCCTGGCGCCGACGTCGTCCCCCGGCGCCAGGGTCACGCTGTCGGGTTTGCTGTCCTTGGGATAGCTGTGTATGCCGACGTGGCCGGTCGCGTCGGTATCATGGGGATTGCTGTAGGCGACGATATCCCCGGGCTTTGGTGCAGGCACGGTCGGAAAGGTGATGATCGCGGAAGCCGAATCAGCCCAGTCCCCGGCATTGGGGGGCAGCATGACGGTCTCGAACGAAATGCCGAACTTCTTGCGTTCGTGCGGCTTCTGGGGGACGGCATAGCCGGCGCCGGTGGTTATCTCATAGACAAACTGATTGCACTTCCAGGTGTTCTCCGGCAGCGGGGGGCGCTCCTTGTCCTTAGCCCAATCGGTGTTACCGATGTACGACCGGGCCTGATCGACCAGGACGTGTCTGCCCACGTATTTGCTCGTGATCGTATAAGACCCGGGCGGTAGGTCCGCAAACTTCGCCAGGCCGGTCGCGTCGGTCGTGAGCGTCTTGGTTATCGGCCCCGCAGGGCAATCGCATCAAGCAATGCTAATATTAGCGGTTGCCGATGCACCTGCGT
>JACDZG010000215.1 GCA_013426805.1 Chromatiaceae bacterium | reverse complement strand
ACTACACCATCAGGCCGAACAAATCGGGAAGTAGTTAATGGACAGTTTCTTAGGTGGTTGAACTTCCTTTCCGTAATATGGATCGACAGGCAGCCGGATTGGGTCATGCGCTGGGGTTGATGGAGCGCTGCCGTTATGACTCGGCACTCAGGATTTTGAACGGGATCCTCGACCCGCCGGCCGATTACGATCAGGCCGTTCTCTTGAAAGCACGGTGTTTCGTCGAGCAAGGCTTGATCCGCCACGCCTTCGCTCATTTACGATCGGCCGCCGCGACTCCTCTTGGCGAACCCACCTTTGCCAAGTGCCAGCTCTGGCTCGCTTATCTAAGGCTTTATGGTGTCGAGACCCAAGCCAAGGGCGAACGCGAACCCATGGCTCTTTTCGAGGAAGCGGCGCGCCGGACGGCCGACGATGACGATGCACATCCGGCGGTGCGAGCCTTGGCTGCCGACTTATTGGCTCGTGCTGCGCAGTGGCGCTTGGTCATGGGTTGGGAGTCGCTCAAACTTCGGTCCGAGGTCGAAGGCAAGATCGCGCGGGCTATCCAGCGTTATCGCGAACTGGACGACGTTGGCGAGGCGCTGCGGGCCAAGCATCGGTGGGTCATGCTGTGCCGACACGAACCCCGTGCAAACCTGGCTCGCGCAACCGCGCTGCTGCATGAAATAAAGACTGAGGCGACGAGCCGGGGCTGCGGCGTGATGGCGGCGGAGGCCAGCTTGGAGTTGCTGGAAATCGAGTGGGAGCGGTTCCTCGCCGCGGGCGATACGACCACTGAACTCCAACCCTGGATCGACCGCTACGCCGTAGTGGAAGCACTGTACCGGAAGGCTCGGCATGCATACGGCGAGGCCAAGGTGTGCTGGTCATTTGCCCGACTGTTGTTGAAATACGGATTTGTCGCGGGCGTGGATGTCTCCCGGCGCTGCGCGGACGAACTGGCTCGTCAACACGAGATAGTGCAGCAGCAAGAGATCTGGAAGGCATTGAACCTCTGGCAAATCCTGCATGGCGAACCCATCTTGGCGCAGGAGGCGCAGGAGGCGCAGGAGCGCAGCGAGTCATTGAGCGCGACCATGGACTTTCCGATGGCGGCGGGCGTGGATGCCTTGGGCGCGGCGGATCGGGCGTTCCGCAACGGACACTATGGCGAAGCGGAGACGCTGATACAGGGCCTCGTCGACGATCCGGACCTGCACGATGTCCACATCTCTGCCCTGTTGCTCTTGGTGAATTGTCAAGCTCGGACGGGTCGTACAGACCAAGCGCGGCGAACGCTAGACTCGCTCATCGAGCGCTTGGACCAGCGAGACGCCACCCTTTTCATGCCGGAGGCCCTGCTGATGCGCGTCGCGATGTGCGGCGACGAAGATGCGCAGACGGCGTTAAACGATTTGCAGCGCCTGTTGGATATCGACCGTGCCGATGGCAGCTTGACTGGGTTAGGCCAGCATTATGCTTACCGCGCCTGGACTCGCTTCAATCAGCGTCGGCGCCGAGGCGAAGCCGTGTGGTTGACGGCTGAGGTCACGGCGGACTTCGACGCGGCGGAGGCGGCTTTGGCGAACCTGCGGACCTTGGACGCGCGATCCCAATTGGGCAATGTCTATCAACAGCGCGGGCAGGTCGCGTTCATGCTCCGGCAATGGGAGACGTGCGGCGCGTATCTAACCAAGGCAGAGCAACTGTTTCGTGCGCTGGAGCTGACGCCTGCCTTGGCGTTCGTCATTGTGCACCAAGGACTTGTGTTGATTGAAGTGGGACGGTCGGCCGGCACGGGCAGCTACGATGCGGCCAAGTCCCGCTTCGCGGAGGCGGAACAATTGTTTCGGGCCGCGGGCCTGTTGGGCATGGTGTGGAGCGCGGTCTTTTATCAGGCCCTGTGCGAGCGCGAAGCGGGCGGGTGGGAACCGGCGGGGAGTGATGATCGGCGGGTGCGCTGGCAACGTGCGCAGGGCCTCTTGCTGTCTGCCTCCCATGCGGTCGACATTGAACGGGGTGCGATGCGGCTTGCCATCAACGCGGAGGCGCAGAAGGCAGAAGTCGCTTTCGCTGCAGACAAACAAACATTGTACCGGGAAGGCTTCCAGTTCTGTTGTTATCTATTGCAGGACTATGGGGAAGCGGTGCAATGGCTGGAGCGGAACAAAGGCCGGGCATTGTTAGACGCCCTGGCGGAGACGGTCACCGCGCCGGCGCAGGTCGCCTGCCACCCCGCTGTGCTTGCCGATATGCAATTGCGCGAGCGCAAGCGTCTGGCGGGCAGTTATCAAGTGGCGGAGGCCCTTCAACAGGGGATCGACGAAGGGTTGAGGAAAATGGCTGAGGCGCCGGAAACGTCCGCCTATGCTGCCTTGCGACAAAGCGATCCGCCTGCCTGGGAGAAGGTGCTGGAAGCATTGCGTCACGAGGCGTGCAGCCCGCGGGGCAGGGGTTTGCTGGTTGCACAGTATTATTGCTCACCCGAGCGTAGCCTGCTATTCGGCATGAGGGCGGAATGGGATCAACCTCGGCAAGTGCCCCTGGATGTCGACTATGCCAGCTTGCTGCGCTTTGTGCAGGAGTGGTTTTGGTCGGGGAACTTGTTGCAATTGAAGCGACTTGCCAGCGGTGAGCGCCAGTGGCAGCGCTTCGCGTCGTTGCTCGCCCCGTTGGCCGAATGGGCCGGGCCGGGCGACCGGATTTGTTTGATTCCCCATGGCATTCTCCATGACATTCCTCTCCATAGCCTGTGCCTAGAGGACCGACCGCTGGCGCACCGCAATATCGTCAGCTATACGTCCAGCCTCTCTGTCTTGTATCATTTGCTGTACCGAAGAAGGTCCTTGGGGACAACTGCCGGCGGGGAACGTGGCAAGTCGTGTGCGGTATTTGGCGATCCTTCGCAGGACTTGCCGGGGGCCGAACGCGAGGCTCGCGTGATCGCCGGGGTATTGGGATGCGCGCCTGTTCTCAGCCGGCAGGTGACCCGGACGAAGGTTTTGGACGCCCTAGCGCAGTCGACTTGGTTTGTGTACGCGGGCCATGGAGAGTTGGTTCGGGCCGACGGGTTTGCGTCCGGTCTGAAGCTGAAAGATGGGGAGCGCGTGAGCGCAGCGGATGTCCTTGCCTTGTCCCGCGTCGCCGAGTTGGTCGTACTGAGCGCGTGCGAAGTGGGCGCAAGCGAACGCGGTGTCGGCGATGAACTGTTGGGGCTGGTTCGAGCATTGATCTTGGCCGGCGCTGGGGCCGTGGTTGCCAGTCAATGGCGAGTGAACGACGAGGCGACGGCGTTCCTGCTTGGCGAGTTCTTCCGCGCCCTGCAATCCTGCGGCGAACCGGCACACGCCCTGCAAATGGCTGCCGGCGCCGCAAGTAGCAGGCCAGAATGGGCGCATTTCTATTATTGGGGCGGTTTTGTCATGCACGGAATCGGGTGATTCCCGACGGAGGTTCCGGTGGAAGTAGAGTGGTTTGATCTCGACTTGGAGCCAGATATCGAGGCCATGCAGGAGCGGGCCGCGGGAGTGTTGCCCGTCGACGGGTCTTTCCCGCTTTGGGGTTCCGGCAATCGGCTTGCGCTACGCCGGGTGGCATTGACACGCCAATTGTTAGCGGGCGGTCAGCGTGCTGCCTTTGACCTGGCCCTGCGTTGTGTCGCGCATCCCCATCCCGAGTGCCGGTTCCGCTACGTGCAAGTCGCGGTGGACTTCGGTCATGGTTTGGACGACCAGTCGCAGGATGCCATCGTTGAGGACATCAGCCCGGGTTGGGTCGAAGGTAAGGAGCCGGTCAAGATCGTCACCAAGAAGGCGGGCGAACTGTCGTTCGAGTTCGAGACGCTGAAGATCGGCCCGCGCGCGTCGTTGGAGCAGACGCGCGAATACCAGGTTTATTTTCCCGTCTTGCGATCCTCGGGGAAGGGTTTCGAAGAGGCCGTGTGGACCTTCGAGGCGATTGAGGGCGGCCCGCTGCATGTGGATCGCAACCTTCGGCTCATCGTCTCGACGCCTTCCTCCACGGGCGCACTGCGGGCGTCTTTCCGACTGGAGGCACGGGTTGAGAGGACCGGAGTGGCCGGCTGGATACCTCTCATCGGCAGGCGCTCCGTCGCGATCGAGGCGGTCGATTGGCTGTGCTAACCCCGTACCAGAAGCCGCCGAGGGGGTCGACACCCGATCATGTACAATGTCCTCAGGGCTTCAGTCCAGCCGCAAGACCAGCCGCCATGCACACTATCCAACTCCTGTCCGTGCCAGCGCAGACCCTGCGACTGCGCTGGCCGCCCGCGGCGGCCGATGAGGGCGTGTTCCGCGATCTGTGCCGCGCCAACCCGGACTACCGCATCGAGCTGAACGCGCGCGGGGAGATCGAGATCATGCCGCCGACCGGAGGCCTGACGGGCCGAAAGAATACCAAGCTGCTCAGCGCATTGGACATCTGGTCAGAGCGGGATGGCAGGGGTGAAACCTTCGACTCATCGACCGGTTTCCGCCTCCCGGATGGTGCCACCCGCTCCCCTGACGCCTCGTGGGTGAGACGTGATCGCTTGGCGGCGCTTGCCGCGGCGGACAAGGAGGGATTTCTCCCTCTGGCACCGGATTTCGTGGTCGAACTCCGCTCCATCTCGGACAGCCTCGGGACTATCCAGGCCAAGATGAACGAATACCTCACCAATGGCGTCCGTTTGGGCTGGTTGCTGGACCCGGCGGCCCGTCAGGTCTTCGTGTACCGTCCGGGCGAGCCGGTCCAGTGCCTCACCGGGCTGGAGTGCATCTCCGGCGAACCGGAATTGCCCGGCTTCGTGCTCGACCTGCGGCGGATCTGGGAGCCAGGGTTCTGACGATAAAGCCAGAGTTTATCGGGGAAAACAGGGA
>JACDZG010000214.1 GCA_013426805.1 Chromatiaceae bacterium | reverse complement strand
CGCCAGGCAGCGCTGCCAGGATTGCAGGATCGTCGGCGAGAGGTCCAGGCCCCCGCTGCCGCCGCGGTCATCCGGCTCGGTCAAGCCCCCGGTCGCGCCGGGCGCCTGGCCGAACGCGGCGGCGGCCGAGAGCTTGTGGGCGTGCCGTTCGGAAAGGGTCGATGTCACCATGGTGTCCTCTGCGCCCAGTGGATGGGAGCGGGTCGCGGGGCTTGGCCCGAACCCGCGTGGGGTTTGGTACCTGATGGCCCTTCTGTTGTTTGTCCGGCTCGTCGCACGCGCGCGGGGCGCGGCGGGGTCTGATCGTCGAAGTCTAGTGGTTGCCGACAGTGAGTACAAATAATCAGCATTGATAGGGTGCCGACTGGCGCGAGACGATCGCATTTGGAGTTGCTGCTGGATGCGATCAAAAGTGATGTGGTCGCAGATGCGCGTCGCGCGTAGGATGGGCAGAGCGAGAGCGATGCCCATCCGGCCACCGCGACGCTTGAGGATGGGCATCGCTCTCGCTCTGCCCATCCTACCGAGAGGCCCGGCCCCATCAGTTCTGATCACACCCGGCAAGCGATTGTTGCTCTTCCAGTGGACATCCTGCGGCCTTATATGATTCTGCCGTCGTCGTCCCATTCCATCCCCGGAGTCCGCTCATGAACGCCGTCGATCTGATCGCCCATGAAGCGACCGCACTCCCCGCGGCCCTGCAGGCCGAGGTCCTGGACTTCATCGGCTATCTCAAGAAGCGCCACCCGCAGGCCCCCGCGGTTGCCGCCGACGACGCCAAGCTGGCCGAGTTGATCGCCTTTTTTGCGCACTACCGCAAGGACTTCGGCAGCTTCGTCTTCAATCGGGACGAAGCCAATGCCCGGTAGCTTCATCGACTCCAACGTCGTCCTCTACAGTCTGAGCAAGGACGAATCCAAACAGCGCAGAGCACTGGAGCTTCTGGCCAGCGGTGGTCTGATCTCTACCCAGGTCTTGGGTGAGGTAGCCAACGTCATGCGGCGCAAGCTCGGCTACGATATCTCGGTCATCCGCGCCGTCCTCCTGCGGCTGATCGGCGACTGCCGAATCCATCCGCTGACACCCTCGACGGTCCTGCGCGCACTTGATGTCGCACAGCGTTTCGGCTTCTCATACTAAGATTGCCTGATCGTCGCCGCGGCCCAAGCAGCCGGCTGCGACACTGTCTATTCTGAGGACTTGCAGCACGGGCAGGTCGTTGGCCCCGGGGTGACCGTCGTCAACCCGTTTCTCGCATCAGTCGTTCCGTAAACCACCGCTTGAACTTGCGGCCTGGATCGTAATCTCGGCCAGCGGCGTGCGTAGTCAGGGCTTCCAGCCCTGACGGTGTCAGGCCAGGACGGTCTGACTACGCGCCCGGCTAGCCAAGGTGGCCGGAATCCTGATTGAGGCCGAACTTGCGGTTCGCGATCAATTCCACCGAGCGCTATTTTACGGTGACAGTTTACTAAATGCACTGAATGCGGATGGGCCTTGAACGCAACCAGCTTGCTGCCGATCTAAGGTTGGCTCCAATAGGTACGTGAAGTAACGTCACATTATTTGCATTTAGTAAAATGTCACCGTAATTCCATAACTCACACCCCGCGGACCCCACCCCACACCGGTTGGCGGCGGCCTAGGCGCGGCGATGCCAGCGCGTGGCGGCAGCCCGAATCGCTGCCTGGGTTGCGGCCATACCTCACACCTTTGGTCGAACCTCCAACTCTGGCTGAGGGGAGGCATCCGTTTCCTGTCCGTCGATTCGCGTACAGCGCTGTCGGCGAATACACGGACATCCTGAGGTTCAGCCATGGCGTACCTTTCATTTCGGACGGCTTGCGAGGACGCGAGGAGCCGGATCTGTGGTCAGGTCGCCCTAGGGTAGCTGGCCGGGTGGGGTTGAGCGGATGCTGGATTGCAAGACTTGACCCCGACGCTTTCTTGAAACAGGAGCATGCGATTGTGAAACTACGAATCATCAGCGCGTTGGCAGCGGGTGTACTTATGGCAACCGGCACCTTCCAGGTGGCGTTTGCGGAGGGCGCGGTTAAGGTCGAATGTTGGGGCAACTGCGCCCGAGTCAATTTGGGTCAGGTTTGCGACACGTATTTGGTCAACTCGCTGCCAATCGCCATCGCGTGCGACGACACGGCGACGCCCGGCTCCGGCTGGACGCGCACGTGCGGCAATGGTGCGACCTGCACCCCTTACGGAGGTATCTACCGGTCCGACTCGGTGTCGGCGTACTGCGCCGATGGGGGCGGCAATGACGTCATAGTATCTTGTAAGTAGGCAGAATCTATTCAACGCTCAGCCCAGAGGATGGTTAATTGAGCAGTTCCATGTGTGAGCGGCTGCGATGCGAAGTCGCACTCGTGGCCGCTCATTGGGCGCCGGTTCTCCGACCTCTGAAGGAGCCCGGCACGCTGAAACCTAATGAGGTAGCGTCACTAATGGCATTGACCTACAAGGGGCTTGACATGCGAACGTGGTACGTAGCTGGATCTCTGAGCATTCTTGCGTTGAGCATCGGTTTTTACCTGTCAAAGCCCACGAGCCCGGACGTTCGCGCACACGAGATTGACGAGCTCCGTGCCGCAGTTGTGCAGCTACGGGCGGATCTGACCCGCACCATGGATGAACTGCATCCCAAAGTTGAACAGCTACGGGAGTATGTGACCGCAGAAAAGACTCAGCGCGAGCGTGCCTTTGCTCATCTCGAAGCGTCCATTCGCTCGAGCGAGGCCGGGAGAGCTTCTAATGGAATCATGCGAGTTGGCGCGGCTGCGACAAACAAGCGGGCAAACCCGGTAGAGGAGCGCGCGCAGGCAGGCGTGCCAAATGCTGGGGAGCAAACGGTGAATAATCCAGCGGATCTCAAGGAGTTTATGGAGACAACGTTTGCGGGGCAGAGTGTCGATCCAAGTTGGGCGCCCGCTGCCGAAGATACGCTCCAGTACGGGCTCGGTGATCAGTTGCCGTCGGGCTCGGTAATTCAATCTGTGGAGTGTCATACGTCGATCTGCCGCATCGAGACTGTGCACAACAATTCCGAGGATTATGAACAGTTCCTGACTACTTTCAAGGATCCGAACAACCGAATCTGGTCAGGCGACGCATCCTCACAAGAGTTGACGCAGGGCCCACACGGCGACCGGGTCGTTGTGACCTATTTTTCACGTGAGGGTGAGCCTCTAGCCACCACCTCGCGATAGGAAAGTCGGATTACGGTGACAGTTTACCAAATACACTGAATGCGGATGGGCTTTGAACGCAACCAGCTTGCTGCCGATCTAAGGTTGGCTCCAATAGGTACGTGAAGTAACGTCACATTATTTGCATTTAGTAAACTGTCACCGTAATTCTAAATTCTAGGGACGTGTATCATTCGCACGCTATCTCAAACCGCCACCCGCAACGCTGCCCCGCATGACCGGGGATCGACACGACTATTGGTGGCTCCGACTTCCGCACCCCGTCGCCCGCGTCCTCGCCTTTTTCGCTTGTTCACGGGTGCCCGCATCCAGCGGACTGAGCTACGGACCTCTTCGGTTAACGCGCATTCTCATTGTCACATGGGATCCTATCCTCCCAAGACGTGACCCCACCCCGCTACTTTTCCAGCAAAGCTCTAATTTCATATAAAAAATTGAGGGTTGATCCAGACAGCGCCGCAGGCACGACATCAGGCTGAAAGACCGCTTCAAAGTCTTCATCCAGCTGTTCTGCATGCTCGCTGAGGAACCTTGATATTTCCTGCCGCAGATCTTCTCGCTGATCGGCTGGAGTGACTGCGAGAAAGGATCCCATGATTTCCGGAATCGTGTCGCCCTCGATATCGTAGTCCTGGTGAAACCAACCGCCGATCAAGTCGGCTAGTCGAGGATATGCATCAGCGGCCATGGCGTCTCCGTTCAAGGTTTGGGATATGAGGTCAGTACAAAATACACGCGGTTTCCCGCAATCGCCTTGCGAACTACGACGACGATCTTCGTCATCTCAGTCATTTTTCCGGTGCTGCGCAACACACCTTGACCTATGGCCCTACCCGCGTCGTATGTGAATGCCTTGGTCTGACCGACTCCTGCGGTTCGAGTCCATGCCATAATAGCGTTCTTGTTCGCGCGTAGCGCCTCCCCCACTGCCAGCCCAGCCCCCTCCAGGGTCTTGAACGTCGATGCCGCCGGAATGCCAGGCTGCGCGGCCAGGCGAGCCCGCAACTGGGCCTCGGTGCGACCGACATGGCGGGCGATGATGTGTCCGCCGGCCGCCTCCTCGGCGGTGAGCGTAATCATGCCCCGGCGGATCGCGACTGCTCTGAATGCGCCCGCGAAGCCGGCGATGAGTGGAACGCCGATATCGACCGCAAAGCCGACGTTTCCAGCAGTCTGGGGGTCGGCGCCCAACGCCTCGGCCGCGGCCGCCACCGATTGCGAAGTGAGCGTAGTATGCGTGCGCCCGGAGACCACCTGCATGATCCCTGCTGAGGCCGTGTCAGCACCATGTACTGCCAGCGCTCCACCCGCGATCTTGGTGATGGTGGTCGGTTCCGGCGCCAGTAAGAGGAAGGCGCCACCAACCATTTCCAAGGCACCTCCGACCACGGTCGCCGCTCCCCAGAACCGATTGCCTAGAGCGCTCGATTCCTCGATGGATTCACCCTCAAGGATTGCGGCGAATTGCACGGGGGTAAGAACAATTTCCAGGTCGTTTTCCACAACGTCTCTCCCAGTCGCATGTGAAGCGCACCCGACGACTCCGAGCGAATATCGGGCAACGTCGTCTTGAACGCAATTCAGTCTAGTTCCCTAGTGGCCCGTTCCAGTCTAGTTCACTAGCGGCCCGCGCCAGCCTAGCTCACGA
>JACDZG010000213.1 GCA_013426805.1 Chromatiaceae bacterium | reverse complement strand
ATTCTACGATTTTTATAACGTAAAATCAATATGTTAGTTTCTAGACAGGCTCTTAGGCTGGGGCAGGCGCGTTCATCACCCCCTGACCACGCCGCCGCGGACCCAGTGCAGGGTCACATGCAGCCGTCCCGTACGGGACCTGGGACACGGATAGCCGTCAAAAGGTGCAGTGACCGCCGGTGCGTCGGTAGGTTCCGGTGCCGGGGCAGCGAGCGCCGTGCGGATCAGCGCCAGACAGCGCGCCCGGCAGCGGTTCGCCAGGAAGCCGAAATGCCGCACCCGCATAAAGCCCCTTAGACGGATGTCGATGCTGGACAGGTCGCGTTGCCGGCCGGGAAGTGGCAACGGCCTTACCTCACCACCGTCAACCGCGCCGCCCTGGGCCGCTCGGTCTCCGCCGCCGCGGAAGGTATCATCACGCTGGTAGGAGACCGTCACCGCCTCATTGCCGAGCAATCGCCGCAGTTGTTTCAGCAGGGCATCGCGCGGCTGCACCTGGCGATTGGCGTCCATCCGTTTGTGCAGGACACGAACAATCAAAATGCGGTCACCCACGGTACGGTAGAAGGCAACGTGGCTCCCTGGGCAGCGGCCTGTGACAGTTCATACATCGAGTCCGTGCCGCGCCTTCACGGTATTCCAGATCTCGACGAGCGTCCGTTCGCAGGGGCCACTGGCCTCGCCCGCGACCAGCGTCTCGCGGCTGTCCTGATACTCCTGGTCGCGACGAATCAGGTCCAGGACATAATCGTCGGCATTGCGGTACTGGCCGCTCTTGATTTGCGCCTCGACCCACCGCTGTACGGGGTCGGGCAAGGACAGGTTCATGGTTGCCATCGGCGCTACCTCCTGCTGCAAAGATGACACAGCGTGCCGATTATTCCAACCGTCGCCGGCGGGGAACCGCACGGTGGACAACGAAGCGCTCCTCGCCAAGTGGCGGGAGCAGGTCGCGTTGCCGGCCGGGAAGTGGCAACAGCCCTACCTCACCACCGTCAACCGCGCCGCCCTCGGCCGCTCGCTCTCCGTCGCCGCGGCGGGTGTCATCGCCGGCAGGGTCCCGCGCTGGTAGGAGACCGTCACCGCCTCATTGCCGAGCAATCGTCGGAGTTGTTTCAACAGGGCATCGCGCGGCTGCACCCGCCACGCCTCCCCGCACAGCAGCCGGCCGCCGACGCCGGGGCGGCGGTAGTCGATGACCACGCGCAGGTCGCCGCCGCGAAAGGGCTCCAGAATCGCCTGGACCTGGGCGACCAGGGCCAGGCCGCGGGCATGCGCCGCCGGGTCGGCGAGGTCGAGCGTCAGCGCCAGATGGTCGGCCTGGGATTCGCGTGCCTGCTCGAAGGTGCGCAGGTCATCCGCGCGCAGGGTCCAGGCGCCGCGGAAATCGTCGAAGTTCAGTGAACCGGTGACGGTGATCAGCTGGTCCGGCACCAGCAGGTTGCGCGCCTGCTCGTAAAGCTCGGAGAAGACCGTGACTTCCATGCGCCCGGTGCGGTCGTCGAGCAGCACCGAGCCCATGCGTCCGCGCGGGGTCTTGCTGTGGCGCACGCTGACCACCAGTCCGGCGATGCTGCGGCGGTCGCGCTCGCGGCGCTTACTGTCCCAGCGCTCGGTCTCGGCCGGGTCGCGCTCGGTCTCCAACAGGCGGGCGATGCGGTTGGTGGTGCCGACCATGGCGTCGATCTCGGCGGCATAGCGGTCGATGGGGTGGCCGGTCAGATAGAGTCCCAGGGTCTCGCGTTCACCCGCCAGGCGCTGCTCTTCGTCCCAATCCTCGCGAGTATCGGCCGCGATCTGCGGGTCCGGGGCGCGGGCCGGCGCCGCCGCGCCGCCCGGCGTCCCGAAGAGGTCACCGAACAGGTCGCCCTGCCCGGCCGCCTGGGTCTCGCGATGCTGCTCGGCGAACTTCAGCGCCAAGGGCAATTGCGCCATCAGGGTGGCCCGGTTGGGGGCGAGCCCGTCCAGCGCGCCGGCGCGGATCATGCTCTCCAGCACGCGGCGGTTGGCTTTGTGCAGGTCGATGCGCCGGCAGAATCCCCACAGGTCCTTGAAAGGCCCGCCGGTGCGGCGCGCCTCCAGCATGGCCTCGATGGCGGACTCACCCACGCCCTTGATGGCGCCCAGGCCATAGATCACGGTGCCGCCGTCGGCGATGGTGAAGCGGTATTCGGAGGCGTTGACCGCCGGGGATTCGACCTTGAGGCCCATGGACCGGCACTCCTCGATCAGGGTCACCACCTTGTCGGTGTTGTCCATGTCCGCCGAGAGTACGGCGGCCATGAAGGCGGCCGGATAATGGGCCTTGAGCCACAGGGTCTGATAGGAGACCAGGGCATAGGCGGCGCTGTGTGACTTGTTGAAGCCGTACCCGGCGAATTTTTCCATCAAGTCGAAGATGTGCGCCGCCACCGCGCCATCCACACCGCGCTTTTCCGCGCCTTCCTGGAAGAAGGCGCGCTGCTTGGCCATTTCCTCGGCCTTTTTCTTGCCCATGGCGCGGCGCAGGAGATCGGCCCCGCCGAGCGAGTAGCCGGCCAGGACCTGGGCGATCTGCATCACCTGCTCCTGGTAGAGGATGACGCCGTAGGTGGGCTGAAGGATGGGCGCCAGATCCGGATGGGGATAGGCGACCTCGGCGCGGCCGTGCTTGCGGTTGATGAAGTCGTCGACCATGCCCGACTGCAGCGGTCCGGGCCGGAACAGCGCGACCAGCGCGGTGATTTCCTCGAAACAGTCCGGCTGGAGTTTCTTGATCAACTCCTTCATGCCGCGCGATTCGAGCTGGAAGACGGCGGTGGTCTCGCAGCGCTTGAGCAGGGCGAATGCGGTTTGATCGGCCGGGTCGATACGGTCGATATCCAGCGGTTCGGTACCGGCCGGCCGGCGCGCGTTGATGGTCTTGAGCGCCCAGTCGATGATGGTGAGAGTGCGCAGCCCCAGGAAGTCGAACTTGACCAGACCGGCCGCCTCCACGTCGTCCTTGTCGAACTGGGTGACCAGATTCTCACCGCCGGGCTCGCAGTAGAGCGCGGAGAAATCGGTCAGCTTGGTCGGCGCGATGACCACGCCGCCGGCGTGCTTGCCGGCGTTGCGGGTGAGGCCCTCCAGCTTGCGCCCCATGTCGATCAGGGCGCGCACTTCCTCGTCGTCCTCATAGGCCGCCTTGAGGTCGTCGCTGTCGGTCAGCGCCTTGTCCAGGGTCATGCCCAGCTCGAAGGGCACCATCTTGGCCACCCGGTCGACGAAGCCGTAGGGGTGTCCCATGACCCGCCCGACATCGCGCACCACCGCCTTGGCGGCCATGGTGCCGAAGGTGATGATCTGCGAGACCGCCTCACGGCCGTAACGCTCGGCCACATAGTCGATCACCCGATCGCGGCCTTCCATGCAGAAGTCCACGTCGAAGTCGGGCATGGACACCCGCTCGGGGTTCAGAAAACGCTCGAACAGCAGATCGTGATAGATCGGGTCCAGATCGGTGATCCCCAGCGCATAGGCGACCAGCGAGCCGGCTCCGGAGCCGCGGCCGGGGCCGACCGGAATGCCGTTGGCGCGCGCCCAGGCGATGAAGTCGGCGACGATCAGGAAATAACCGGGGAAGCCCATCTGGCAGATGACGCCCAGTTCCAGGTCGAGCCGCGCCGCGTAGGCGCGGCGGCGCTCGTCCGGATCGGGCGCGCCCGTCAGGATGCCGCGCGCGAAGCGGCGTTCCAGCCCCTGGCGGGCCTCGGCGTGAAAATATTCATCGACGGTCATGCCCGCCGGGACCGGGAAGTCCGGCAGATAGTTCTTGCCGAGCTCCAGTTCCAGATTGCAGCGCTTGGCAATCTCGACCGAGTTCTCCAGCGCCTCGGGGCAGTCGGCGAACAGCTCCACCATCTCCGCGGGGGTGCGCAGGTATTGCTCCTCGCTGTAGATGCGCGGCCGGCGCGGATCGTCCAGGGTGCGGCCCTCGTGGATGCAGACCCGCACCTCATGGGCCTCGAAATCCTCGCGGGCGAGGAAGCGCACGTCGTTGGTCGCCACCACCGGCACGCCCTTGGCCAGCGCCAGGTCGACCGACAGCTCGATCAACTCGGCCTCCTGCTCGCGGCCGGTGCGGATCAACTCCAGGTAATAGCGGTCGCCGAAGATCGCGCGCCAGTCGTCCAGCAGGAACTCGGCCACCCCGCGGTTGCCGGCCAGCAGCGCTTGGGCCACGTCCCCGCCGGGACCGCCGGACAGCGCGATCAAGCCCTGCGGCGCCGCCGCGATCCAGCCCCGCTCCACCTGCGGCACGCCCAGATGCTGGCCCTCCACATAGGCGCGCGAGATCAGCCGCGTCAGGTTGCCGTACCCCTGCTTGTCCTGGACCAGCAGCACCAGCCGGTGCGGCTTATTAGCATCAGTCGGATTCTTCACCCACAAATCCGCCCCGGCAATCAGCTTGACCCCGCCCGCCAAGGCCGCCTTGTAGGAACGCACCAGGGCGAACAAATTACACTGATCGGTCACCGCGACCGCCGGCATCCCTCCCACACGCAGCGCCTTGACCAGCGGCTTGACGCCCACCAGTCCGTCGACCAGTGAATATTCCGTGTGCAGGTGCAGGTGAACGAAGCGAGGTTCCATGGCGAGCTCGACTGCTTGAAGATAACGCGGGGCGGACGGGGTTCGGGCGTGCGAGTCTACCAACCTCCCGGCGCCGGCGCGGACTCTTCTCGTGGTCGATTTCTAGTGCTTTGTTTTCCTGTGGAAGCGCGGACCGCCGGGGCAGCCGGATACGACGCTATCAAGAATCAAGCGCCGTAGGAGCCCGCTTGCGGGCGACGTGACCTGCCGGAATCGAGCCATTGTGCCCCCACCCGTCGCCCGCAAGCGGGCTCCTACG
>JACDZG010000055.1 GCA_013426805.1 Chromatiaceae bacterium | reverse complement strand
TACGGAGCTTGATTCTTGATAGCGTCTTATTCGGAAATCGCCTAAAGTCCGACAGCTGCTAGGGGCGGGTTTCAAACCCGCCCCTACACCAAGGGTCTGTCTGGATATCAGGTACGAAGTCTATACCGCCCACCATCGGCTCGGACGCAGGTGCGACTGAAGTCGCACCGACACGCTGCCTAGGCCCCCGCGGTCTGGGCAGTCTGCAGCGCGGCAGTCAGGGCACGGCGAAAAAACTCGGGTTGGGCCAGTGCGGCCTGATGAATCTCGGCATTGTAGTACTGGGTGTCGAAGGATTTGGCGCGAACATCGGCAACGCGCACACCGTCTAAGGCGCCGGCACCCTTGCCGGCCAGGGTGGCGGTCATCCAGCCGGAGGGATAGACGGTCTGGGGGAAGAACAGCGATCGGGTGTCACTGAAACCGGCACCGCGCATGGCGATGTGCATGTCGGTGAGGATGTGTATGTGATAGAGGGGCGACTCGCTCTGCTGCACCAGGATGCCGCCCTGATCCAGCGCGCGCGCGCAGTCCGCATAGAAATCGGCGGTGAAGAGCCCGACCGCGGGTCCCACGGGGTCGGTGCTGTCGACGATGATCAGGTCGAGGCTGCCGGGCGGAGCCTCCTGAATCCAGCCGATGCCGTCCTCGAAGAGCAGCCGCGCCCGCGGGTCTTCGTTGGACGCGGTGAGTTCGGGGAAGAAACACTCGGCGGCCAGGGTGACGCCCTCATCGATGTCGATCTGCACCACCGACGCGACGCCGTCGTGCTTGAGCACCTCGCGCAGGGTGCCGCAATCGCCGCCGCCGATGATACACACCCGCCGCGGATTGGGGTGGGTGAAGAGGGCGGGATGGGACATCATCTCGTGGTAGAGAAAGTTGTCGCGACTGGTGAGCATGACAAAGCCGTCGATCACCATCAGGTTGCCGAAGCCCGCGGTGGCGTAAACCTCGATCAACTGGTAGGGCGTCTGCTCCTCATGGAGCTTCTCGGTGACCTTGAGTGAGAAGGCTGAACCCTCGTCCTCGACGACTTCGGTAAACCACTCGTTGGGTTCGAACATGGCGCACTTCCTTTATGGATGAAGCAGACGGCTGGTGAAACGGCTGCGCTATTATGAAGAAGGGCCGGGCGGCTGGACAAGCCGGGGAAACCCCAGATCGCGCGCGCCGCCGACCGGGTGCGCGACACCGCTAGCGGGGAAACCGGTCGTCCAGATTGGCCGGACACAGCACCTCGCGCATGATGCCGATGAGGTCCAGCAGTTGGGTGTTGCGGATGCGGTAGAAGATACGATTCGCCTCCTTGCGCGCGACCACGATGTTCTTGTTGCGCAGTTGTTCCAGATGCTGGGAGATGTTGCTCTGGGAGGTTCCGGTGCGCTCCACGATCTCGCCGACCGACAGTTCGTTCTCCCCCAGCGAGCACAGGATTTTCCAGCGCAAGGGATGGGCCATCGCCTTGAGGGCATTGGCGGTCAGCGCGGTCTTTTCGTCCTCCCGCTGGTCCGTATTGGGCAGGTCGCTCATCGTCGATCCTCCTCCGGCATGTGAGATACACTGCACGGGTAAGTTGTCGCGGGGTCGGTAGCGTCGCCGGGCTCGACCCGCACATAGCCGGTCATATCCTTAGCGATGCAGATGATATCGCTGATTGCCCCCGCCGTGTTTCTGACCGCGGTGCGCGCGAACAGGATCGGCACCCGCCGACCATCGCGCGCGATGAAGCGTGCCTCGATCTTGCTCAGCGCCCCGGTCCGGATCAGGGCCTCCAGCCAGGTGCCGAGGAAAGCCCCGGCCTGTTCGTCGCCCTCCTCTTCGAAGATGTCCCCGATCGACATGCCGATCAAGTCGGCTTCCGGGTAACCGAGCATACGGCACGCGGCCGGATTCGTCATGGTGATGGTGCCGCCGGGTTCCAGGACCAAGAGTGCCTCGCCCATGTGGGTGATGATGTTCTCGAGATACTGCCGGGCCGCGGCCAGCTCCGCGGTGCGTTCGGCCACCCGCTGCTCCAGCACCCGATTGAGTCCGCGCTCTTTCTCGATCAGCCGGAAATAGGTGCTGATCTTGTTGATCAGCAACTGATCATCGATGGGCTTGAGCAGGTAGTCCACGGCCCCGACCGCAAACCCGCGCCGCTGGAATTCCTCGGATTTGAAGGCGGCGGTCAGGAAAATAATCGGAATATCCCGGGTGCGTTTGCGTAACTTGAGCAGGGACGCGGTTTGAAAACCGTCCATCCCCGGCATCTGCACGTCCAGGATGATGAGGTCGATGTCCGGGTGGCTATGGGTGAGGTCGATCGCCTGCTGGCCGGAGGTGGCTTCGATCACGGCGACATTCATGTGCGCCTCGATCAAGGTCCTCAGCGTAAACAGATTGTGCGCGTGATCATCGACGATGAGCAGCTTGAATCCAGCGTAACCATTCATAGACTGTGATGACAGGGTAGGTCCGGATAGGCACGAGCCGCAGCTTCTCAACCAGCATGACTGCGGGCGCGCCCAAAAGCCAGCAGCCCCGTCATGACCGTCCGCAGCCCGGCGGCATCGACCGGTTTGGGGAGCACGGCAATCGCCCCCGCGGCCAGACAGGCGTCGCGCAGACGCTCGATCACCACTGGGTTCGTTGCTTCCGTCATCACCGCCACGGCGGTACCGTAAACACGGTGATGTTTCAGTAGCGTTATGATCGTATCACAGGTCTCCCGCTCCGACACCAACGCGCAGAGGATCACCAGCAGACAGCCCGCTGGTTCCTCTTGCAGGGTCTCCAACGCCTCGTCCAGATCTGCCGCGGTCTGCACCGCGAGCCCGCTGGCCCCGATGAGGCCGGACAGATGAACCAGCGTCGGCACGTCACGATCGACGATCAGGACCCAATGCCCCGGATTGTCCCGACTCGGTTGGTTCGGGGGCTCGTCCAGGGCCGGCAGCAGGAGGTGCTCGGGCTCGGCGGACTCCTCCTCCGCGAGTCCGCCGCCCGGCAGGGCGAGCGGCAACAGCAAGGTGAAGACGGCACCGGCCCCGAGATCGCTGTGCACCTCGATCCGGGCGCCCAGCAGCTTGGCCAGTTCGCGGCTGATGGAGAGACCGAGACCGGTGCCGCCGTAGCGTCGCCGGGTCGATCCGTCGGCCTGCTGGAAGGCCTCGAAGATGATGGCCTGCTTATCCTTGGGGATGCCGATGCCGGTGTCGGCCACGCTGATCGCCAGCGGGCGCACCGGGTCCGCACAGGCCTGAAGGCTCAGTGTCACACGGCCCTTATCGGTGAACTTGATCGCGTTGGCAAGGAAGTTCTTGAGAATCTGCCGCAGCTTTTCCCGATCGGTCGAGAGGCGGACCGGCGCGGCGGGGTCGATTTGCACCGCAATCTCCACCGGCTTGTCGCCGATCAGGGGAGCGACCAGTTCCACGATATCAGTCAACAGCGGCGGCAGATCCACCACATCCAGGGTCATCGGCACATGGCCGGCTTCGATCCGTGAGATGTCCAGAATATTGTCGATCATGGTCCGCAGGTCCGTGCCGGCCTCATGAATGACCTGCGCCTGACGGCTCTGACTTGCGGTAAGACCACTGGATTCGGCCGCCAGCATCTTCGAGAGCAGCAGGATGGAGTTCAGCGGAGTGCGCAGTTCATGACTCACATTGGCCAGGAACTCCGATTTATAGCGGTTGGAGCGCTCCAACGCCTGCGTGTGCTCGCGGGCAACGCGCAGATGTTCCGCGTGCGTTTCCGCCAGGGCGGTCAACTGCTCCCCGAGTTCCCGGACCTCTTTGGGGCCGCGCCAACTGAAGCGCAGCGGGGGTCCGTCATGCAGAATCTGACCAATGCCGCCGATCAGCGCCTGGCTGAAGCGTTCGGCCCGGTGGGCGATCCAGCGCGCCAGGAACATGACCGCCAGCACCAGCACGAGAATGATCGAGAGGACTCTGAGCATCAGCGCGTTGCGAAACTCGTCCATCGGTGAGGGGTCGACCGCACGCCCCACCCAGAGGGGCCGGCCATCCTCGGTGGCAAACATCGGCACCCACAGGAGCTGGCCGCCGCGCGGGCCTTTCCACAGTGCCAGGGAGCCTTCCGCAAAGATCGCTTCGAGCCCCGGAAACGCCTGGAACGCCTCCGGCGGCGTCACGCCGGGTTCACCGCGGGCGGATGGGGCGGCGGCTGGCTGACCGGGGCGCAGATAGGTGCCGTCCTGGTTGACCCAGAGGGTATCGCGGTAGAACTGGGCCAGGCCGCCCACGTCGATGCCCATCACCACCACGCCCTGCGGCGGCGCTGTTCTGCCGCCGATCGGGCTCGCCAAACTCAGCGTCATCAGTTGGCGCGGGTCGGCCGCGCCCCCGACCGGATCGACGCGGATGCGGCTCACGATCACCGCGCCGGGGTCCAGATGCAGCCCCGCGGTGAGGAAATCATCGGCCGGCACCAGCGGCGGCTCCGCCGTTGGCCGCCACTCCTGAGAACGCGGGTCGCGGGTCAGCCAGAACCGCTCCTCGCCCTGCGCGTCGACGAACAGCAACTGGGTGATATCCCGCTGATCCGCGAGGATCTGATTAACCCAAGCCGTGTAACGAGCGCGCGCCAGATCGATCTCATCGGCCTTTCCCTGTTCCCCGAGGATCAAGCCCGGCTCCGGCAGCTTCGAGAGCAGGCGGATCATCTCGTGGCGGCTGGCCAGATGCTGATCCAGATCGCGAAAGTCGGCGCGCAGGTTTTGCAGATAGGCGCGCTGATAGAAGAGGGCCGTGCGGTCCAGCACCAGCGGCAGATTGATGATCACCGCCAGCATCAGGGGCATCAGCCCGAAGACCAGCAGGAACAGCAGGATGTAGACGCGCAGCTTCACGTTCGACGCAACACGACCACGGAGATCACAGGGGAAAACCGGACGCGACGATCACCTGATCCGGCGCGTCGACCGCCGCGGCATCCCCTGTGTCCTCTGTGGCAAGTCATCCGCTGTCCTCCTGAACTAAAGCGCCTGCACCAGGCTCAACACCTGGGCCGCGTGCCCCTTGGGCTTCACGTCATGGATGGCATGGCGGATGACCCCTTGTTTGTCGACGATGAAGGTGGAACGCACGATGCCCATGCGCCGCTCCCCATGGGCTTCCTTCTCCCGCCAGACCCCGTAGGCTTCACAGGTCTCGCCGTCGGGGTCGGCAAGCAGCTTGACGGTCAGCCCGTACTTGTCACGAAAGGCACCATGGCTGGTGCAGGTATCACGGCTGATCCCGATCAGCTCGGTCTGTGCCGCGTCGAACTCTGACTGCAGGTCAGTAAATTCCAGTGCCTCCATGGTGCAACCCGGGGTGTCATCTTTGGGATAGAAGTAGATCACCAGGTTGCGCTGGCCGATCAGGCCCTCCAGATTGACTCGCTCCATATCCGCGTCGGGTAGAGAAAAGTCAGGTGCCTTGTCGCCAGGCTGAAGCATGGGGTCTCGCTCCGATGGTAGTGTTATAGCCTTCTTACCTGATATCCGGACAGACGCTTGGGTAGGGGCGGGCTTAACACCCGCCCCTCCGTTCGGCGATCAGGTCCGACGGCTCGATAGCCGCCCGCGGAATTTAGGCAGACCCAGGCCCCACGTCAACTATGATGCATCGCTGATTCGGTCCGCGGGTCCGGCGCCTCGAGCACGGGCAGGTGGACGCTGGCCGCGGTACCGCCGCCGCGGCGCAGCTCCAGGCGCAACTCGATCTGATTGGCGATCGCGAGTTGACGCGCCACCGCCAGCCCCAGACCGCTGCCGCCGGTCGCACGGTTACGCGAGTGCTCGAGGCGATAGTAGGGACGAAACACCGCCTCCCGCTCGGACTCGGGGATGCCGGGACCCCGATCGAGGAGCAAGATCACGGGCGCCGGCGGCCGGCAGTCCAGGCGGATCTCTACCTGCTCCCGGCTGTAGCGCAGCGCATTTTCCAACAGGTTCCCCAGGATGCGGCGCAACGCCAGAATATCCACGGGATAGGGGCACGGCGGGGGCTGCGGCCAGGACACGCGCGGCTGATCCGCGGCCAGATCGGTAATCAACTCGACCAGGTCCACCAACGCGCGACCACCGGTGCCGACATTACGGGCAAAATCGACGGCCTGGGTAATGAGTGCGCTCATCTCGTCGGTGTCCCGCTCCATCCGCGCGATCAGGTCGGGCGATGCGTCCGTCGGCAGCATGGCGATCGCCAGCCGCAACCGGGTCAGCGGCGTGCGCAAATCATGGGAAATACCGGCCAGGAGCACGGTGCGGTTGGCCAGCAGATCCCGCACTTGCTGGCTCATCTCGTTGAACTGATGCGCAAGATTGGCCAGTTCAGCGGGGCCGGTCTCGGCCAGCGGATTGGGCGAGCGTCCCGCCGCGACCTCAGATGCCGCGGCCGCGAGCCGGTTCAGCGGTTGCGTCACGCGACGCGCCAGGATGGCCGCGCTCGCCAAGACCAGCAGCACCGCCAACGCGGCGATCACCGACAGTCCCTCCAGCGGGCGGGTGCCCAGCCGTTCCCGCGGAAATCCGGTCCAGATGGTGCGGCCGTCGACGTCCAGGGCCACCCAGAACCAGCGCTCGCCATTGGCTACGCTGGTCACCACCTCCACGGGACGGCCCAGACGCGCCGCCATGGCCTGTTCGAGCCGTGCGACATAGGGGAAGAAAAACGCACTGGGGACGACGCTGGGGGCCTCATCCGCAAGCCGTAAGGCGTAGTCCTGAGCCAGCCGCTCGCGGTAATCGTCGCGCAACCCCGGCGGCAACTGGACGAGGGTGCGCGCCGCCAGCACCATGATGCCGGCAAGATCGGCGGCGGAGCGCTGCGAGACCGGCGCCAGCGCGAAGTGGATGACGATGAAGAGGGTCGCGCCGGCAAAGAGGCCGAAGGTACCGATCAGGGTCAGCAGCGCCCGACCGAACAGGGATGCCGGAACCAGTCGCCACGATCGACTCATGCTTCTCCGGCGGAGGTGAAAATATAGCCTTTACCCCAGACGGTCCGGATAAAACGGGGATGTTTGGTGTCGGACTCGATCTTGGCACGCAGGCGCGCGATCTGCACGTCGATGCTGCGGTCGAACGGCGAGCGCTCGTAGCCTTTGATCTGATCGAGCAGATGGTCGCGATCGACCACCCGATCGGCGTGCGCAATCAACACCCGCAACAGGTCGAACTCACCGCCGGTCAGGACCACCAACTCACCGTTGCGCCGCAACTCTCGCAGATTCAGGTCCAGCCGATAGGGGCCGAAGGTCAGGAGGTCTGCGGAACCGCTCGCGTCGGTCGCCTCCGCGGGCGCGCGCCGCCGCAGGACGGCGCGGATGCGGGCCAGCAACTCGCGCGGATTGAACGGCTTGGGGATGTAGTCATCAGCGCCGACCTCCAGTCCGACAATGCGGTCGACATCGTCCCCCCGCGCCGAGAGCATGATGATGGGGAGGTCACCCTGGGCGCGCAGACGCCGTGCCAGGGTCAACCCGTCCTCGCCCGGGAGCATCAGGTCGAGGATCACCAGATCGGCCTCATGCCCCGCCAGCCAGTCATCCATGGCCACACCATCGCCGACGCCCACCACTACGAAACCCTCCCGCGCGAGATAGTCTTCCAGCAGGGCGCGCAAGGCAGCGTCGTCGTCGACGACCAGAATCCGCGTGTGATGTTCAGTCATGACCTAGTCGTTGCGAATTCGCAACGTATTATCTATGTTACAAGCTGTTACAATATTAGCGAATACCGAAATACATAGTCTACATTTATCGTGCAGAATATACGTTAAGAGAGCCTGGCACTGGGCGTCCCCGGCGACGCGAGTCCATGGCGATTGGAGCATTACCCTACGCAACGGCAGTATCTGGAGGCGTGACCATGAGCTTTGACGCATTCACCATTACCGGCATCCTGGCGGCCATCCTGAGCGGTGGTTTCCTGATCGGACTGGTTTCCCGCAACGACACGAGCGGGCGCCACTTTGCGCGCCACGGCGAGCCCGAGACGGCCACCGCCGAATCCCGTTCCTGATTCTCCAGGGGTTCGACCCACGGGGCCATCCCGCCGTCGCGCCCCCGGCGATTTCCAGGCAGCAAGCCTTTTCGGCCGCAACGACAGATCCTGTCGTAGCGGTCTTTTTTATGCGGCATCGGTCACCGCGGCAGTCCGCCGGGAATGGTCCGCCGTCGGCGGACTGGGCACAGGGTCTGGACCGGCGCCGCGAGCGCGGCACGCGACCGCGGCGGCGGGCATGACCCTCAATAGGTCAGCATGGCGGGGAGGGACTTGGCCTGACTCACCCAGTTCTGGACCATGGGCTGGGTCGGCGGCTTGGTGGTCAGACGGTCGCGCTCGTTGGTCTCGGCGATCTTGGCGAACAGGTGGTCCGCACGCCGCGTGGCGAGTTCTTTCACGGTGTCCACGCCGGCAATTTCCAGCAGGTCCGAGTAGACGCCGGAAATGCCGCGGATCCGTGCCAGATCGGCCCGGTTGGCGAGATGCAGGATGTCGGCACTCTCGCATCCGCAGAAGCCCGCCAACTCTTTGCGCAGGGCAGGCGTGGCCGCGGCCTTGACCAACTGCTCGTTGTCTTTGATACCCCGCTCGGCCAATTTATCGACGATGTCGTCGGCCGCTCCCTCAAGGTCTTTTACAGGGGTCGTCATAGAATGTGCTCCGGATGGTCAGGACAGGACGGCAGTAGCGACGCCGTCCCAGGCTTCGTAACGTTGCGCGGCATGATAGGCCAAGTCCAGGGGTGACGCGAGGATGCAACGTGACTGCCGGCCGACCACGCGGCATCAGACGCACCCGACCGGCCCGAATCCGTGCATGATTGACAGCAGCACCGGCGCTTCCCAGCATCCGCCGCCCTCTTCTCACCCGAGGTTACATCATCGCCATGCCGACATTGCGCCCCTTCCACTGGTTGCTCGCCCTCGTGTTTCTGGCCTTCTACGGCTTCGCGGTCTTTGCCGTCACCCGCGATTACTACATCCGCCACCCCATCCGACCGACGGTTACGCAGCATCCGCCCGGCGCCGCGCGCGTGCCGACCGGACACCCGGCGACCGCAACCCCGGTCCGCGACGCCGTCGATGCGATTCCGCCAAGCATCACTGAGACCCATCCGGACCTGCTGCGGCAGCGCGCCACGACCCTGTTTGAAGAACGCCGCTTCGCTCAGGCGATCCCGGTCTACCGGCGCATCCTCGAACTGGCGGCCAACGACGTCGAGACCCGAAACGACCTGGGGCTCGCCCTGTATTACACCGGTGACGGAGCGGGAGCGCTGGAAGTCCTGCGCACCGCGGCCCAGACCGACCCGACGGCGCAGCGGGTTTGGCTGACCCTGGGCTATGTCGCGCTGCAAACCGGCGACCCCGCGCAGGCAATCGAGGCGCTGGGCCGCGCGCGCGACCTGGGCGTCGACACGCCGATCGGCGCAGAGGCCGTCCGTCTGCTCGGCATGGCCGAGGAGACCGCGAAGAAAAAGGCCGAAGCCCGGCAGTAGGGCGCGTTCAGGCTGGTTGGTCACCCCGTGCGGAGCCGCCCTCCAGGTCGTCGAGCCGCTGGCGCAGGGTGTCCAAGTCCTGCTGCTGACGCTTGAACTGCTTGAGTAACGCCGGCAATTGGCGCAACGACGCCAGTTCACGCAGCGTCTCCTTCATCGGTCGAGCCGGGGTGCCGAACACGGCGGCACCCGCGGGCACGTCTTTGGTCACCCCGGACTGACCACCGATGCGCGCGCCCGCGCCCACCTTCACGTGGTCGGAGACCGCGACTTGACCGGCGATCACGGCCCCGGCGCCGATCCTGCTGCTGCCCGCGACGCCAGCCTGGCTGACCAGGATCACATGGGCGCCAATGTCCGTGTTATGCGCGATCTGCACCAGATTATCGATCTTGGTGCCGCGACGGATCCGGGTCTCCCCCAGGGTGGCGCGGTCCACGCAGCAATTGCAGCCGATGTCCACGTCGTCTTCGATGACCACGCGCCCGAGTTGAGGAACCTTGCGGTGGCCCTCTCCGTCCCAGTGGAAACCAAAGCCATCCCCGCCGATCACGCTGCCGGAGTGCACCATGCAGCGCTCGCCCAGCCGGCTGTCCCGATGCACGGTCGCGTTGGCCTCAACCACCGAATCCGCCCCGAGGATCACACCTGGCCCCAGATAGACTCCCGGACCGATGGTGCAGCGCTCGCCCAACCGCACTCCGGCGGCGATCACCGCGCAGGCACCAACCGCCGACCCGGCCCCCAGCACCGCGCTGCGGTCGATCACCGCGCTGGGATGGATGCCCTGCACCTCGGAGACCGGCAGGAAGGACTCGGCCAGCAGAAAGAAACTCGCGCGCGGCTCCGCAACCCGGATCAGCGCCGGTCCGGTGACGGCCGGAAAGCTGTCATGGACCAACACGGCGGCGGCGCGGCTGCCCTGCACCGCTTGCGCTTGCTCCAGCCCCTCGGCGAAACAAAGGTCAGTCTGTCCGGCCATCTCCAGGGTATTCACTCCCCGGATCTGCTTGAGCTCGCAGGCGGGCAACAGCGCGGGCACCGGGATATTGAGCCGAGCGTAGAGTTGGGGCAAGTCAAGGACCATAGACGTTCCTGAAAGCGGTGAGTGGGGGCGATTGGTGGGAGCGGATGACGACCGGCCAACCGGGCGCCGGTCCGGGAAAGATGACCGCAACTGTAGGTCAATGCAAGGTCGAACCGCGCGGCAATCCCAAATTTAGGCGGCAACGCGCGACCCCTGCGTCTTTTCAGCGAGGTGAGTTGGCTATGCTGCTCCCGGACCAATGACTCGTGTCTTAGCGCTTCAATCGGATCCATCCGCGCTGCCCGCCGGGCGGGAAAGTAACCGAACAGCACGCCAATGGCGGCGGAGAACAGGAAGGACAGCAGATTGATCGTCGGATCGAACAGGTAGGGTACGCCCATCACGCCGGCCGGGAGGCAGCAGCAGACAGCCCGCGATGGCTGGCTTGCTCATCCCGTGCGCGGCGGCCGCGCCGTGATCCGAGTGACGGTCGATTGTGCTAAAACAAACAGCGGAAATCCAAACTCCGGGCAGGCCGACGGCTAGTGTTATACTGTTGCACGCGCGAGCGCTGTGCCGCATGCACGGCGTTGGCCGCACCCCGGCACGTTGATCGACGTATGATGCGTGCTGACCGCTGGGGCAGTCTGTGCGGCGGGGCACTGTAAGCACCGCACGGTGCCCCCCAAATAGATCTCATCCCAACGCATTTTGCAGGCTGCTCCACGTCATGACGTCCGGCCCCCCCAGCCCACGCACTAACCACTTGCTCGCCGTGCTGCCCCCGGCCGTCCTCGAGCGCCTGGTGCCCCGCCTGGAACTGGTCGCGCTGCCGCTGGGTGAGGCCCTCTATGAATCCGGAGGCCGGTTAAGCCACGTCTATTTCCCCACCAACGCCATCGTGTCCCTGTTGAACGTCATGGAGAACGGCGCGTCCGCCGAAATCGCCGTCATCGGCAACGACGGTCTCGTCGGCATCGCCCTGTTCCTGGGCAGCGAGACCATGCCGAATCGGGCCGTCGTGCAGAGTGCGGGCCAGGCCTATCGACTGAAGGGGTCCGTGTTCAAGCAGGAGTTCAACAGCTCCGGGGCCTTCCAGCGGTTGTTGTTGCGCTATACCTCTGCCCTGTTGGCCCAGATGGCGCAGACCGCGGTGTGCAATCGGCACCATACGGTGGACCAGCAACTGTGTCGCTGGCTGCTGCTGTGTCTCGACCGGTTACCCTCCAACGAACTGACGATGACCCAGGAGTTGATCGCCAACATGCTCGGCGTGCGGCGCGAGGGCGTAACCGACGCCGCCGGCAAGTTGCAGAGTGCCGGCTTGATTGAATACAGCCGGGGTCATATCCGCATGTTGGATCGACCGGGTCTGGAGGCGCGGGTGTGCGAGTGCTACGCGGTGGTCCGCAAGGAATTCGCCCGCCTGCTCCCCGACGCCACCGCGGAATGACGGATGGTCGCGCGGCGGCCTTGATCGTCGCCGCCGTTCGTTTCCTGGTGACACCGCTCCGCGGTGTCACCCATGTCTCGGCCGCTCTGCGGCCCGCGGCATCCTGAGAGCCAAGCCGGGCGGGGTATGCCCCATCAACCGCGGCGGGACGGGGCATTCGCCCCGTCCCCAACGTTTTGCCCGTGGCCGAGCGTTGATTGGAACCGGCAGGATCGGAGAAAACGTTGCGGACGGGGCGAATGCCCCGTCCGGCCCGTGAGTCGCACCGATTCGTACTCAGGTGCGACTAAAGTCGCACCGACACTGACCGGTATCCAAATTGTCGGAAATCACCTTAGCCGGTGGCGGTGAGCTCGGTCGGCGCGCCCTGGCTCCTCACATAGGCCGCGAACTCGGCCGCGGGGAGCGCCGGGCTGAACAGGTGTCCCTGCCCGATCCGGCATCCCTCGGCCTTGAGGAAATCGGCCTGGACCTGGGTCTCGATCCCCTCGGCGACGACCCGCAGCTCGAGCGCCCGGCCCAGGGCGATGGCCGCCCGGGCGATGGCGCAGCCGGCCGCGTCCTGCGGGAGTCGCGCGACGAAGGATCGATCGATCTTGAATTCGCGCAAGGCCAGGCGATCAACGGCGGCCAGGGCCGAGTAGCCGGTCCCGAAAGCATCGATCCCGACCTTGATGTCCAACCCCTGGAGGCGCCGGATGGCCCCGGCCGCCGTCGCCGGGTTGGCCATCGCCAAGGTCTCGGTGATCTCCACCGCCAGGGCGCCGGGCGCCAAATTCACCGCCTTGACGATGCCCTCGATGGTCTCAGCGAGGTTGGGGTTCTGAATGTCGCGGTTGGACAGATTGACCCACACCGCCGCGCCCGCCAACAGCCCTTGGTCCTGCCAGGCTTTCATCTGGGCGGCAGCGGTTTGCACCACCCAGATCCCAATGGGGAGCGTCAGCCCGCTGGACTCCGCCAACGGCAGGAACCGTTCCGGTCCGATCAGGCCCAGCAATGGGTGATGCCAGCGGATCAGCGCCTCGACACCGACGACGCCGCCGGTTTCCAGGTTGTGTTGGGGCTGGTAGTTGAGAACGAATTCGCGATTGGTGAGAGCCTGGCGCAGGGCGTCCTCCAGCGTGACCTGGGCAAAGGCGCGCGCCGTCATTTCCTTGGTGTAGAAACGGAAGCTGTCGCGGCCCTGGTCCTTGGCGCGGTACATGGCCGCGTCGGCGTTGCGCTCCAGCACCGCGACCTCATCACCGTCTGCGGGGTAGAGGCTGATGCCGATGCTGGCGGTCACATAGCGCGACTGGCCGGCCACGGTAAAGGGCTGTGCAAAGGACTTGAGCAGGTTGTGGGCGACCAGTCCCGCGCTGTCGCCGTGCTCCAGGCCGACGAGCAGAATCGCGAATTCATCCCCGCCCAGGCGGGCGACCGTATCGCCCTCCGGCACCAGGTCACGCATCCGCTGCGCCGCCTGCTTCAACACCTGGTCTCCGGCGGGGTGTCCCAGGGTATTGTTGATCACCTTGAACCGGTCCAGATCCAGGAAGAGGACGGCCACCTGCCGGTGCTCTCGATGGGCCTGCAGCATCGCCTGCTTCAGGCGGTCGGCGAACAGCACGCGGTTGGGCAAGCCGGTCAGTCCATCGTGGTGCGCCAGGTGCTCCAGTTGCACCTCCCGTTCCTTGAGCCGTCCAGTCAGATCCAGATGTTCGGTGATGTCGCGGGAGGACTCGATCACGCCCAGCATCTCGTCCGCGGGACCGCGCAGCGGTGCACTGATCCGCTCGATCCAACGCGTCTGCCCGTCCGGCCCCTGGCGGCGTTGGACATCCTTGGTCTCCGCGCCGCCCGCCGCCACGCCCGGTGCCGAACCGGGTTCGTGTGGCAAGACGTCGCCGACCGTGCCCTCGTCCGCCGCCCGCGCCGCGGCGTTCATCAGCAGGACCCGATGGTCCGCGCCGATCACCCGGATCGGGTCCGCGATCCCGTCGACGACGCACTGGAGGAAGCGCTGCTGGGTGAGCACGACGGCCTGTGCCCGCTTGATCTCGGTGACATCCAGGAGCACGACGCGGCAGGCCGTCGCGGACTCCCCGGCCGCGGGCAACCCCTCGCGGCGAATCACCAGCCGGAGCTGACGCTCGACCGCGGGCGGGTGTCCCAGGGTCACCTCAATGGATTCCTCATCCCCGGTATCCAGGACGCGCACCAGGCTGGCGCGCAAGGTGCGCCCATCGCCGGGGGCGAGCCGCGTGGCCAGCACCAACTCCGGGACCCGTCCCCGCTCCACCCCCAGCAACTGGGCCGCGGTCAGGTTCATCTGCGTGATCCGGCTGTGGCGCGTGAGGGTGGCATAGGCCACCGGGGCAAAGTCGTAGAGGTCCGCATAGCGATCACGAGACTCCTCCAACGCCTGCTGCGCCGCGCGCAACTCCCGGTTCTGGAGTTCCAGCTCGATCTGGTAGATTTGGAGATCCTGCACCACCCGGCGCGGATCGGCAGCATCCAGGGCGTCGCGCTGCTGGTTGGCGAGCAAGTCGGCGAGTGAACGATCGTCGATGTTCCTGAAATCCGCCATCGCGGCCTCCACGGGTAAAAAAGCACTCGATGCCGGACTAGAGTAAGCCCTGGCGCCTGACATAAACCTCGAATTCTTCCGCCGGCAGCGGCCGGCTGTAAAGAAAGCCCTGGCCGATCCGGCACCCGGCGGTGGTGAGGAATTGCGCATGCGCCTGGGTCTCGATCCCCTCGGCGACCACCTTGAGCCCCAAGGCCTCGCCCAACGCGATGACCGCGCGGGCGATGGCGCAGCCGTCCGCGTCCTCCGGCAGCCCGGCGACGAAGGACTGGTCGATTTTGAGCTCATGCACCGCCAGGCGCTTGAGCGATGCCAGCGAGAAATAGCCCGTGCCGAAGTCATCGATGCCGACCGCGATGCCCAGCGACTGGAGGTGTCGGATATTTCCGGTCGCCGACTCCGGGTTGGCCATGATCCAGGTCTCGGTGATCTCCACTGCCAGGGCGGCTGGATTCAGGCCGACCGCCCTGACGATTCCCCCGATAATCTCCGCCAGGTCCGGGTTCTGCATATCGCGGTTGGACAGGTTGACCCAGACCGCCGCGTCGGTCAACAACCCCTGGTCCTGCCATGCCTTCATCTGGGTGCAGGCGGTCCGTACGATCCAGACACTGATCGGGACGATCAGACCGGTGGATTCCGCCAAGGGAATGAACCGCAACGGTTCGACCATGCCCATTGTCGGGTGGTTCCAGCGGATCAACGCCTCCAAGCCGACGATGCGGCCGGTTGCCAGATCGAGTTGCGGCTGGTAGTGGAGGACGAACTCCTCGTTGACCAGTGCCTGCCGCAGTGCGGTCTCCAGGGAGAACTGGGCGAACATGCGTGCCGTCATGTCCTCGGTGTAGAAACGGAAAGTGTCACGGCCCCGATCCTTGGCCCGGTACATGGCCGAGTCGGCATTGCGCACCAGGGTATTCACGTCTGATCCATCCTGCGGAAAGAGGCTGATACCGATGCTCGTGGTGACATAGAGCGTGCGGCCATCCACCGTGAAGGGCCGCCTGAACGCCTCGGTGAGTTTATGGGCGACCAGCCCGGCGCTGCTGCCGTCCTTCAATTCCGCCAGGATGACGGTGAACTCATCCCCACCCAGGCGGGCGACGGTATCACTCTCCCGCACCAGGCCGAGCAGGCGGGTTGCGGCTTGTTTCAGGACCTGATCCCCGACGGGGTGTCCCAGACTGTCGTTGATCGACTTGAACCCGTCCAGGTCGAGAAAGAGCAAGGCCACCTGCCGCCGCTCCCGACGGGCCTGACGGATGGCCTGTCCCAAACGGTCGACGAACAGCAAGCGGTTGGGTAATCCGGTGAGCGTGTCGTGTTGGACCAGATGCTCCAGTTGCAGCTCGCGTTCTTGGAGTCGCGCGGTCAGTTGCAGATGCTCGGTGATATCCAGCAGGATCACGCGGCAGGCCGGGCGCGCCTCCTCGCCCGGAGGCGGACGCTCCCGGCGAATGATCAGGCGCAGGTCGCGCCGCGACGCCGGGGCGCGGTCCAGGCCGACCTCCAGGCTCTCATCCTCCCCGGTCCGCAGCGCCCGCGACAGGCTGTCGAGCAGGGCACGCCCATTCGCTGGCGCAAGCCGCGTACCCAGTAACAAGTCCGGCACCCGACCGCGCTCCACCCCGAGTAACTGGGCGGCGGTCAAGTTCATCTGGGTGATCCGGCCCTGACCGGTCATCGTGGCATAGGCGACCGGGGCAAAGTCGTAGAGGTCGGCGTAGCGGTCGCGGGACTCCTCGAGCGCCTGTTGGGCCGCACGCAGCTCCCGATTCTGAAGTTCCAGCTCGATCTGATGGACTTCCAGCTCCTGAACGACGTGAGCAGCGTTGGCGGGGTCAGTTGTCTCGCGGTGCAGGGCACTGAGCAGGTCGGTTAGGGACTGATCGGTGATCTCCCTGAAGTCGGCCATGACGAACTCCGGAATAAGGGAAGTGGAAGACGGGGTACGCGTCATTGAACTCGGACTCTACGCGCAATGCGGCGCCTGCTCGGTACGGCACCGTACGCAGATCCCGGTAAGGGACGCACCGTCCATCGGTCGGACATCCTGTGTTGCCCATCTCTCAAAAAAAGAATACCTCGGTGTCTCTGCGAGAGTTTTTCCCGCGTGCGGCAGCGTACAGACGCCCGTGGTCCGGGCTGTCATCGTTCATTCAGGTGCACCCGGCGCCCCTGACCCGCGACGCAATCACTCACTACGGCCCCACTGGCATCGAATCGGACATTGCTCATGCATGACAACGGAACTGCTGCCCCCGGTGCAGGCACGGCTGATGTGGCAACTGCCATCACCGAAGATCAACGCGAGCAGACGCTGCTCAAGACCGGCGCACTGCAGACCGCGATCCTGAACAGTGCCAATTTCTCCAGCATCGCCACCGATGAGCGCGGCGTCATTCAGATCTTCAACGTGGGTGCCGAACGCATGCTCGGCTACACAGCCGGCGAGGTGGTGAACCGCATCACCCCGGCGGACCTTGCCGATCCGCAGGAACTGGTGGCGCGTGCACTGGCGTTGAGCATCGAATGGGACACGCTCATCGCGCCGGGTTTCGAGGCCCTGGTGTTCAAGGCGCGGCGCAGCATGGAGGACGTTTACGAGCTGACCTACATCCGCAAGGACGGCAGCCGCCTGCCGGCCGTGGTGTCGGTGACCGCGCTGCAGGACGCGGCCGACGCCATCATCGGCTATCTGCTGATCGGCACCGACAATACGGCACGCCATCAGGTGGAAGCCGAGCGTCGGCGCCTGAACGCGGTGCTCAAAGACAGCCACCTGGAGCTGAAAAAGGCCAAGGTGGCGGCCGAGGAAGCGAACCAGGCGAAGTCGGAATTCCTCTCCTGCATGAGCCACGAGCTGCGTTCACCGCTGAACGCCGTGCTCGGCTTCGCCCAACTGATGGAGACCGGCACACCGCCGCCCACCCCCGGTCAGAAGGACTGCATCGATCAGATCCTGCATGCCGGCTGGTATCTGCTGGCGCTGATCAACGAAATCCTGGATCTCGCGCTCATCGAATCGGGCAAGCTGTCGCTGTCGCCCGAGCCCATGTCGCTCTGCGAGGTCCTGGCCGACTGCGAGGCCATGATCGAGCCGCAGGTCCAGCAGAGCGGCATCCACGTGCACTTCCCGACACTGGACGGACCCTGGCTGGTGCGCGCCGACCGCACGCGCGTCAAGCAGGTGCTGGTCAATTTGCTGTCCAACGCCATCAAGTACAACCGCGTCGGCGGCCGCGTCGACGTGCGCTGCACCGCGGGGGCGGACGAACGTACGCGCATCAGCCTGCAGGACACGGGCGAAGGTCTGGGTGCCGACAAGCTGGCACAACTGTTCCAACCGTTCAACCGATTGGGGCAGGAAACCGGAGCCCAGGAAGGCACCGGCATTGGCTTGGTGGTCTGCAAACGCCTGATGGAGTTGATGGATGGCGCCATCGGGGTCGACAGCACGGTGGGGCTGGGCAGCACCTTCTGGATCGAACTGGACACGACCACGGCACTGCAACTGGCCGCCGAACCGGCCGACCTCCCGTCGGCGGCGCTTGTCCCGATCGCCCCGGACAGCACCTTGCGCACCCTGCTCTGTGTGGAGGACAACCCGGCCAACCTGATGCTGGTGGAACGGCTGCTGGCACGCCGACCCGACCTCCGGCTCCTGAGCGCGCGCGATGGCCGGCAGGGCGTGGAGATGGCGCGCGCCTGCTTGCCGGATATCATCCTGATGGACATCAACCTGCCGGGCATCAGCGGCATCACGGCACTGCACATCCTGGCCGAAGACCCGATCACGGCGCGGATCCCGGTGATCGCACTGAGCGCCAATGCCATGCCCCGCGACATCGAAAAAGGCATGCAGGCCGGCTTTTTCCATTACCTGACCAAGCCCATCAAGGTGGGCGAATTCATGGACACGCTGGACTTGGCGCTCGACTTCGCGCTGGTCGCCGGCAAACCCTCAAGCCTAGGAACAACAACATGAAATTACCGGAACAGGAGATCCTGGCCGCGCGCATCCTGATCGTCGACGATCAGGACGCCAATGTGCGGCTCTTGCAGCGCCTGCTCGGCGACGCGGGTTATACCAGCGTGGCCGCGACGCTGGACCCCACCCGCGTGTGCGCGCTGCATCAAAGCAACGACTACGACCTGATCCTGCTCGACCTGCAAATGCCCGGCATGGACGGCTTTCAGGTGATGGCCGCGCTGCAGGTGCAGGCCGCCGACAGCTACCTGCCGGTCATCGTGCTCACCGCCCAGCCGGCGCACAAACTGCGCGCCTTGCAGGCCGGCGCCAAGGACTTTGTCAGCAAGCCCTTCGACCTGGTGGAGGTCAAGACACGTATCCGCAACATGCTGGAGGTGCGGCTGCTGTACCGCCGACTCGAAGCGTCCAACCTGCTGCTGGAGCAGACGGTGGAGACCCGCACCGAGGAACTGCGCGCCAGCGAGGCCCGCTACCGCAGCCTCGCCGAACTGGCGTCGGACTGGTACTGGGAACAGGACGAGACCGGCCGCTTCACCACGATCTCAGGCCCGGTGATGGCGATGCTGGGTATTCCCGACCAGGTGACGCCAGTCACCGCCACGCAACCGCCGACCGGCGGTTGGAACGAGACCGAGCGTACCGCCATCCGCGTCAAGATCGCCGCCCGCCAGCCGTTCCTGGACTTCCCCTTCAGCCGCGTCAACGCCGACGGCTCGCACCAGCAGTACCGGGTCAGCGGCGAGCCGCGGTTCAGCCGGGCGTGCCGCTTCATCGGCTATCGCGGCATCGGCGTGGAAACCACGCCCAGGCCCGCGGCGGCAGTCGGCTGACGCGCGATGCTCCCGGCCCGCCACAGCCCGAATCAGAATCATCTGCTGGCCGCGCTGCCCGACCTCGAGTACGCGACCCTGTCGCCGCATCTGGAACCCTGCCCGCTGGCGCTGGGCGAGATGCTCTACGAACCGGGCCAGCGGCTGCACCATGCCTATTTTCCAACCAGCGCGGTCGTCTCGCTGCACTATGTCACGGCAAGCGGCGCGGCGGCCGAGACCGCCGGTGTGGGCAACGAAGGCATGGTCGGCGTTTCGCTCTATCATGGGCGGCGACTCCACACCCAGCTCGGCCGTCGTGCAGACGGCGGGCCACGCGTATCGCCTGGAGCGCCGCCGCCTGAAGCTGGCCTTCGAGGGAGCCGGTCTGTTGCAGCCTCTGTTGCTGCGCTATATGCAGGCACTGATGGACGCGGGTGACCAGCACGTCTTCAACTGCGACCAAGCACGATCTCGACATTATCCGACGTCCGGCATAGTATCCCCCAACCGTGGAAATCCGCGGAATGCGCGCGTTGGCCTTGATCATGACCGACAAGAATGCAGGTCGCCCTTCAGGGCAGCCTGGCGACAGCGCGGACCCCGGTCGCCCGGAACGCCTTGATCATCGTTCCGGCCTCAAGAAAACTGGAGGCCGGGGCTTTAGGTGATTTCCGACAATTTGGATGCCGGTCAGTGTAGGTGCGACTTCAGTCGCACGTACGTCCGAGTCGGTGCGACTGAAGTCGCACCTACATCCGGGCCGATGGTGGTGGTATCCGCTGTTCCGGAGATCACCTTAGCCGGTCGACCGCGCGTCCGGGCGCCCCTCGTCCGGCGAAAGCCACGACCTGCAGTGCGCCGGCCGGAACTGTGACCCGTTCCTTGACGGAGTTGTTTGGAGTTCGTCATGCCACCCATTGCCCCGCACCAGCCATGACGCCGCATCAGGAGAATTCCCGCCTGCTGCGACTCGCCACCTACGCCTCGGTCGCCACCGCGACCCTGTTGATCCTGGCGAAACTGGCCGCCTGGCTGGTCACCGACGCGGTCAGTGTCCTGGCCTCTTTGATCGACTCACTGATGGACGTGGGAGCCTCCCTGGTGAACCTGCTGGCGGTTCACTGGTCGCTGCAACCCGCGGACAAGGACCACCGCTTCGGGCATGGCAAGGCCGAAGCCCTGGCCGGACTGGCACAAGCCGCCTTCATCGGCGGGTCCGCCCTGTTCCTCGCCCTGCATGCGGTCGATCGGCTGGTCAACCCGGCCCCCCTGTCGGACATTGGCGTGGGCATCGGCGTCATGCTCTTTGCGATGGCGGCCACCGGCCTGCTCCTCGTCTTCCAGCACCGGGTCATCCGGGCGACCGGTTCAACCGCCATCCGCGCCGACGCGCTGCACTACGCGACCGACCTGGCGACCAACTCGGCCACCCTCCTCGCCCTGATCCTGGCGGTCATGGGCTGGCCGGGGCTCGACCCGGTCTTCGCGCTCGGGATCGCCGTCTACATCTTCTACAGCGCCTTCCAGATCGCGCGCGAGGCGGTCGACCTGCTGATGGATCGCGAAATCGAGGAGCAGCACCGCCAGCGCATCAAGGCCCTGGCATGCACGGTGGCGGGAGTACGCGGTGTCCATGGGCTGCGCACCCGCCGTTCCGGCCATATTGCGGTCATCCAGCTCCACCTGGAACTCGACCCCGACATCTCCCTACTGGAGGCGCATGCCACCTCCGATCGGGTAGAGGACGTCCTGCACGCCGAGTGGCCGGACGCCGACATCACCATCCATCAGGACCCGGCCGGGCTGGAACTGGATCAGCGCGGGGATTGATTCTGATGATGCAGGCCACGCCCGCGGCTCTAATACCTGCCGCCGAGCGAGCCGGCTGAGGCGATTGCCGGAAAACCCAATATCATGATCGAAACGCTCACGCTCGCGACCTTGTGTCATCGGCATCCTGACCGAACGCGAGGCCATCCGGCTGGCCACGCTCGACCTGGACCGGCAAGCCACCCGGGTTGCCGCTGTCATGTCCCAGCCGCTGCAGGTCATTCATCCCGAAGGCTTCGCCTACGAGGCAGCCCCGTGGATGCACGCCACGGGGGTCCGGCACCTGGCGGTGGAGGACAGTGCCGGGCGCCTGGTCGGGATTCTCAGCCGGAGTAACCTCTTGCGAGACGTCCACGATGTCCATTTGCGCCTGTTGCGTCGGACCATCGCCGAGCAGGGTCAGGCACTGCGGGATACCCGGCAGCAGTTGCGTGAACAGGGCCTTCTGCGCTCCATCTTCGAGGCGTCCCCGGTCGGAATCAGCCTGTGGGACCGCGACGGCCGGCTGGTGCTGGTCAACCCTGCCCTGCTGGCAATGCTCGGTTACCAGGGGGAACTGCCGAGCGTGATCGGGCGCCACTTCAGCGAATTCGTCGTGACGGCCGACCGCGAACAGGAGACCGCGGTGTTCGCCCGGCTGCTGGCCGGCGAGCTCCCGAGCTACCGGCTGGAGACACACTACCGTCACCGCGACGGCCACACCGTGGTCGCGGAGGTCACGGTCACCGCCATCCGCGATACCGCCGACACCATCACGCACGCCCTGACCATGGTCAACGACATCAGTGCGCGCAAGCAGGCCCAGGCGGCTCTGCGGGAGAGCGAGGAACGCTATCGCGGGATTGTCAACAACGTCATGGACTCGATCTTTATTCTTGATCTGCAAGGGCGCTTCCTTGCCGTCAATGACCAGGCCTGCCGACGGTACGGATACGATCGGGAGACCTTCCTGACCTTGCACATTCGCGACATCGATAGGCCCGACGATGCCGTCAATGTCCCGCAGCGCCTCGCGGCGTTGCAGCAGGAGGGGGCCGCCTCCTTCGAGGCCGCGCATCGGGATGCACAGGGACGCCCCATCCCGGTCGAGGTCAGGGCGACCAAGACCCTATTCGGCGGTAAACCCTGCCTGCTGGGCGTCGTGCGTGACATCTCCGAGCGCAAACGCGCCGAAGCCGCGCTCGCCGAGCGGAAAGAGCAGTTGCGGCTCTTCATTGAGCACGCCCCCGCCGCCCTGGCCATGCTGGACCGCGACTTACGTCACCTGGTGGTCAGTCGACGCTGGCTGGACAACTTTGGACTGGGGGGTTGCGACATCATCGGGCGTTCTCATTATGAGGTCTTCCCCGAGATTCCGGAGTCGTGGCGGGAGGTACACCGCCGTTGCCTGGCCGGGGAGGTGATTCGTGCCGAGGAAGAGCCCTTCGAGCGGCAGAACGGAACCGTGCAATGGGTGCGATGGGAGGTGAGACCCTGGCACCGGAGCGACGGCGCCGTGGGCGGGATTGTCATCTTCTCCGAGGACATCACCGCGCGCAAGCTGGCCGAGCTGGACCTGCGCCGTTACCAGCAGATCGTCGAGACCTCCAGCGAGATGCTGATCTTACTCGATCGGGATCTGCGCTACCGGGTGGTCAATCCGGCCTATGCCGCGATGCGCCACTCGACTCCGGCGGACCTGCAAGGCCGCCTGGCGCGCGAGGTGGTGGGGGCTGAGGACTATGCGAAGATCGGCCCGCGGCTGGAGTCCGCTTTGGCCGGCCAGGCCCATCGGTTCAGTAGTCTTATCACGCTCGCCGACGGCAAACATCGCCACCTGGAGTCGGACCTGTGCCCCTTCCGGGGGCACGATGGGGCAGTGCTGGGCGTGGTCGTGAGTATTCACGACGTCACCGAGGCCCGGGAGGCGCAGCTCGCCCTGCAGGACCAGCAGGCGCACCTCGCGGAATTGGTGGCCTCACGAACCGCGGAGCTTCAGGCGTCCGAGACCAAGCTGCGCACCATTTACGACCTCCTGCCGATCGGGATCGCCGTCACGAACCGGGCCGGTCAGATCATCGACTGCAATCGGGCCTCGGAAATTCTGCTGGGAATCTCGCGGGATGAACACTTCCGCCGGATCTATGACGGTGAGGAATGGAAGGTCATCCGTCCAGATGGGACTCCGATGCCGCCACCGGAGTTTGCCAGCGTACGCGCCGCGGCCGAGGGCCGGATGGTGCGCGACGTGGAGATGGGCATCGCCCGGCCGGATGGCGTCCTGTGGATCTCGGTCAGCGCCATGCCCTATCCGCATCCCGACTACGGGGTGCTCATCGCCTATGTCGATGTCACCGCACGCAAAGCGGCCGAGACCGAGTTGTTGCAGGCGCGCGCCCTGGCCGAGCAGGCGACGCGCATGAAGTCCGAGTTCCTGGCCAATATGAGCCACGAGATCCGCACGCCGATGAACGCGGTGCTGGGCTTCTGCTATCTACTGGAGCGGCAGCCGCTCGCAGCGGCGGCGCGCGACCTGGTGCTGAAGGTTCGCAACGCCGGCCGCTCGCTGCTGACGCTCATCAACGACATCCTCGACTTCTCCAAGATCGAGGCGGGACGGCTGGAGACCGAGTTCGCGCCCTTCCGTCTGTCCGAATTGCTGGACGATCTCGCCGCCATCATGGCCACGGCCGCGCGCGACAAGCAGTTGGAGCTGATCATTTCGCTGCAAACGTCGTCGCATTGCGACACGCTGATCGGTGATGCGGCACGCCTCCAGCAGGTGCTGATCAATCTGCTGGGCAACGCCGTCAAGTTCACCGAAAAAGGTGAGGTCGAACTGCGCATCGCGCTGGAGTCGGCACCGGGGCCGGACGTTAGACTGCGGTTCGTGGTGCGCGATACCGGCATTGGAATCGCCGGTGAACAGCAGGTTCAGGTCTTTGCCCCGTTCAGTCAGGCCGACAGCAGTATCGAGCGCCGCTTCGGCGGCACCGGCTTGGGACTGGCCATCAGCCGACGCTTGGTCGCCCTGATGGGTGGCGAGTTGCGGGTCGAGAGTGTGCCCGGCCAGGGCAGCGCGTTTTGGTTCGTGCTGCCGTTTCGGTGTGACCACCCCGCGCCATCCGCTCCGCCCGAGTTGGCGCGGCTGCACCTGCTGGTGGCGGACGACAGCGCGACGGCCGGCGCCGCGCTGCTGAACACCGCCGCCGCCCTGGGCTGGACCGCCGACCTGGTGACTTCGGGCGAGGACGCCCTGGCCCTGGCGCGGCTCCCAGACCAGGGGCTCTATGACGCCTTGGTGCTCGACTGGCAAATGCCGGAACAGGACGGGTTGACCACCGCCCAATTGATCCGCGACGCACTGCGCGAGCGCATTGATGCGTCGCAGACGCCGCCCATCGTCATCATGGTCACCGCCTACTCACGGGACGCGATCGTGGGCGAGCCCGGCTTCGCCGCGATCGACGCGCTGGTCAGCAAGCCGGTCACGCCCTCCGCCCTGTACAACGCGATCGGCGACGCGCTGAGCCGGCGTCGGCAGGGGCGGGTCGCGACGCCATCTCTGCCGATGGTGGCCCAGGGGCCGCGCCTCGCCGGGGTACGGGTGTTGCTGGTCGATGACAGTGACATCAACCTGGAGGTGGCGCAGCAGATTCTGGAAGGCGACGGAGCCATCGTCCACCTGGCCGGCGACGGCCAGGAGGCCCTGGACTGGTTGCAGGTCAATCCGGACGGGGTGGACATCGTGCTGATGGACGTGCAGATGCCGTGCCTGGATGGCTACGCGACCACCCGCCGGTTGCGCGAAGACGCGCGCTGGCGGGATTTGCCGATCCTGGCCCTCACCGCCGGCGCCTTCCAGGAACTGCGCGATGCCGCCCTGGCGTCCGGCATGAACGACTTCATCGCCAAGCCGTTCCAGGTCGACCGGATGATCGCCCTCATCCAGCACTGGACCGGCCGCCGGCGCGAGCCCGATGCCGGGGGATCGGGTGCCGTCGCGGCGTTGGCGGAGCCGCCCCTCGCCCCACGCACCGCGGCAGCGACGACGTTGACACCGGCAATGCCCGGCATCGACCTTGCGACCGCACTGGAACAATGGATCAAAATCGAGACCTACCTGACCTATCTCGACAAGTTCGTCTCCCGCTACGCCGGCGCCGGGCGGGAGATCGCGCGCCTCTGCCATGCAGGCGACCGGGCCGCGGCCGGGGCGCTTGCCCACAAGCTCGTCGGGGTAGCGGGTAGTCTCGCGTTGCCGCGCGTTCTGGATCTCAACCGGCAACTGGACCGGCGACTCAGGGAAGACGAGCCGATCGGCGAACTGGCCGCGGCCTTACAGTCGGCGATCGACGAGGTCTGCGCCGGGATCGCCGGTCGCTTGACGGCCGAGCAGCCCGCAGCCGTCACAAGGTCTGCCGATACCGAACCCGAGAGCCCACGTGCATTGCTGAATCAAGTCTTGGTTGCGCTCGACCAGAATGATCCCGACCGTTGTGAATCGCTGCTCGCACCGTTGTCGGGCCTGGTTGCCGCCACGCCCCTGGCCACCGTGCGGTCGCTGTTGAGCGAGTTCGATTTTCGTGGGGCTGAGGCAGTGATCCGCGCCTTGCTGCGCGACCTGGACACATGATGCACGGCCCGCTGCTGCTGGTCGACGATGAAGTCACCAATCTTGCCACCCTGCGTGTTATCCTACGAGGCGAATAGCGCCTGACGGTGGCGAGCAATGGCACTGAGGCCATCGTCCATACCAGGATGCCTGGCCCCTGGAACAGGTAATGGCGACGCTGCGGGCGGGTGTCGACAGTCATTTCGATCCGTCCCTGATCGCCGCGTTCGCGGGCTGCCTGCCGCGCATCCTCGACATCTAGGGCGATTGGGATCAGCGCCGGAATCAGCAGCAACAACGGGACCCATTGCCATGAAGAACGCACGTATCCTGGTGGTCGAAGACGACGACATCATCGCTGACCTGATCGCCATCAATCTCACCGGGCAAGGATGCCAGGTCACGCAGGCGGAGGACGGCCAGGCGGCCTGGGACCTCATCGGGCAGTCGGCCGCTGAATTCGACGCCATCCTGCTCGACCGCAGCATGCCCCGCATGGACGGTATGACCCTGCTGGGTAAGCTGCGCGCCCGCCCGGAGACGGCGCAGGTGCCAGTGATCCTGGTCACTGCCATGGATGACAAGGCCTGTATTCTGGAGGGGCTCCAAGCCGGTGCCTATTATTATCTGACCAAGCCATTGCAGATGGAATTGCTCCTCGTCGTCGTGCGGGCCGCGGTCGACCAGTCCCGCCAATACCGGCAGGTGCAGCAAAGCGCAAGGCAGACCGAGCAGGCGCTGCGCTTTCTGACGACTGCCACCTTCCATTACCGCCGGCTGGAGGAGGTCAATGCCCTGGCCGGTCTGCTGACACGGCTTTTCCCGCAACCCGACCGGGTGGCGCTCGGTTTGCATGAATTGATGATCAATGCCATCGAGCACGGCAATCTCGGGATCACCTATGCCGAGAAGTCGCAGCTCCTGATGGAGGGCGATCTCGCCGCCGAGCTGGAACGCCGCCAGCGGCTGCCGGGAAACGCCGACAAGCGCGTAGAGATCCGATTCGAGCGCACGCCGGCGGCCATCCTGCTCACCGTTCAAGACCAAGGCGAAGGCTTCGCGTGGAACGCCTATCTCGAGTTCGATCCGGAACGCGCCTTCGACCCGCACGGGCGGGGTATTGCGATCGCTCGGGCAATGAGCTTCGACACCTTGGAGTATTTGGGCAACGGGAACACGGTGCGGGCCTCGGTGGTGCTGCGTGACGCCTGATCTCGAGCGCGGCCGCGCGGACGCACGAACATCCCCGCGGTCCGCCGGGCATCCGCCCCGGCACCGCGCCACGTCGCCTAAGCGCGCTACCGCACCGAGTGCACAGGTTGGTGGCTGTACTATATGTAATAACATGTGGAGCAAATATTTCCATGTTCAGCTAACGCACCACCACCACAACTGGAGACATTCATGCCTCAAGAGCAAGTCGCGGGCCGCATCGACGAAAGTAAAGGTAAGCCAGATGCGGTAGCCGGCGAGGTCGGCGACCAAGTAATGGAGCAAGCAGGCGCCGCCCGGCAGGACGCGGGTAAGAATCAGGCTGTGGCTTTCGATGATAAGCGATCTGCGCAGTCGTCCCCAAGCGCGCTCAACGCCCATGAACCAACGGCCAAATTGCGTCGTGACCAAATGATCGTCAGTGATCTTTGGGGAGGCTCACTAACAATTTACTCACTTTAGCTAAAATCACGTGATTGACGGCCATGTCCGGGTCTGTCGTCAATGACGGGATAGAGGCGCGCACCGCGTTTGCCGAAACCGTGCCCGACGGCGCATTGACGGAAGTCCGCGCGAACGCCGAGGGGCTGACTGACCGACTGTCCTATTACATCGATAAGTCTATCGGACCGACACCCGACCACCGGGCGATCTGCATGGTCGGCGGTCCGCACCGCGGACCCTACAGGTCACGGTGTTACCGTAGGGTCCGCTGTGCGGACCGTCCGCAGCCGGCCGGAACGATGATCAAGGCCGCACCCAGGTTACCTTGGCTAACTTCCCAGCCATTCGTTGCTGGTGCTGTGATAGCGGTCGCCGCAGGTGTAGCTGTTGCCGTATCCGAAGCCATTGGTCTGGCGACTGCTGCGGTTCCTGCGCGGACGGTTTTTATCGCCGTTCTCGCTATTTCGGTCATTGCCGCGGCGGTCGTCGTTGGACGTGATCAGCCGACCAATGATCGCGCCGACCACGGCTCCGCCGAGCGTCCCAGCCGCGCCGTCGTCCGGCAGCATGGCGCCGGCGCCGATGCCTCCATCAGCCAAGGTGTTCTGGTCATGTCTCGACATCCCGGCAGAGCCACCCAAGCCGAGCGAGGCGATAACGGCCGCCAGAATCGAGGTCAACGTGAGTTTCATTGGTATTGCCTGCTAGAGCTTCTTTGTTAAACGCTGGATTGCCGGAATATCGATGTTGTGACGCGCCAGGGCATGATCGATTTGCTCCAGCTCCATGCGATACGTTTCGCTCCGGGTGCGTCGGTATGCCAGCGCGATACTTCTGCGTTTGCGTATCAGCGGAGCGACCTGGACGGCGCGCTGTGCCACCGACACTTCAAGCGGGCTGCACGGCAGTAGATTACCCCGCACCAAGGGTACCCGAGCGGTACGATAGCGCATTACTGTTCTCCTCTTGTTGATCCGTTAGTGTTGTCAGCCCGCGACCGAAGTGACACTGCGGCACAACAGTGAGATTAGCGGTGCCGGCCGTGCCGGTCTGTACGGCATCGCACCGAAACCTGCAACGTCATGAGCTATCGACCTTGGGCGGTGGCGAACGCCCCAATGCCCTGAACCGCTTGTCAGGAAATCGCGGAAATGTGTCCTGCCGTACAGAGCCCGGCGGCGGGAACGACCCATGGGCTGACGGATCCAACAATGTCAAGACAACTCAAGTGCTTTAACCGTGCCGCCACCCAACGAAGGAATCACGATTTCGCTGACCCCATTGGCGTGCGGCGTCGACTCTCAGGATTTTTGCAATCGAATGCGACTGCCCTGGCCCTATGCCTGTGCCTCAGTCTGTCGAGTGCCGGTTGCGGCCCACGCCTGGCAACGAAGGCGGACAATGCCACTCCGGTGTCCAACCCGATGCTCCGTGCAGACTATTCTGTAGATGCAGAGGTCCCGTTTGTTACGGCACCAGGAACAGCCATGGCAGAGGGTTCCAGGCCGGCCGACTTTGGGTCGGAGAGCGCCTCGCGCAGGACGCGGGATATGGCCGATTGGGTGGTCAGTTCGCGAGACAATCTCAACATGCCGTTCGCAATTGTCGATAAAGTCAACGCCAAGGTCTATGTATTTAGTGTGGACGGACGGTTGCACGGCGCAGCTCCGGCGCTGCTTGGACTGGCGCACGGTGATTACGTCGCCCCCGGGGTCGGCAACATGCGGATGTCGCATATTTCCCCCGCGGGACGTACGACGCCGGCGGGTCGTTTCGTGGCGACCATGGGCCGTAATTCCCGTGGCAAGGAGATCCTCTGGGTGAACTACGAAAACGCCATCTCCATGCATCCGGTCGTTACCGGTCGACCTGAAGAGCGCCGGGCGCAACGCTTAGACACGCCCTCGCCGCTTGACAACCGTATTTCGTATGGCTGTATCAATGTTCCCGGGATATTCTTCAAGAATTTGATACAAAGAACTTTTCTCGGGCAAGCCGGCATTGTTTATGTATTGCCGGAAACCCGTCATGTCGGATAACCATAATCCGGAATACGCGACGAGCATCCCCGCGGTGATGAGTGAGCGGCGTGAGTCACCCGCACGCGCGCTCGACGAACTGACGCCAACGGTCCTACCGAAAGGATAACGCCGCTGGTCCCAACCGACCAAGCGGCTGCGTGCAGAGTGCGGCGATTGAGTGCGGGGCCGCATTGATACGTTGGAACGGCGGTTTCCAGGGCTGTTCTCCGTCGCTCCAGCGCGACAATGGCATGACCATCGGCAGATGGCCGTTCGGGCGAAACCATGAGTCAACGCTCCACGGAAGTCCACTTTCCGTATCGATGATGACGGCCGTCCAGTGAACCGCGGTCAGATCGAAAAGACTGCGTACTTTGGGCGACGCGACCAGCCAATCATCCAGTTCCTGAATATCGCGGAGAATATACAGATAAGTCGTGGTGTTGCTGGCGTTATCGATGCAATCCATCCGTCCGCCGACGCCCGCCTCGCGATCGTTAATGGCAAGATCGTTAGCCAACAACGGCTGGTATTTTTGTGCCAACACTTCCATTTGCCAGATGCCGATACGCACGTGCTGCAATCGATCGTGAAGACTGGTGCCGGGACAAAGCGCGATATGCTTTCTTAGAATGGCCATATCGTCGGGAGTGAAGGTCATGGTCTGCCGGCGCGCACAGGACCAGTTATAGCAGATTCGCAGCGTTACCGCCCCGTCCGGGCCGATGACGTACTCGGGTGGCAGCGGCATCGAAACGGATGACGCGTGAGCTTCATCAAGAAACGCCGGTGACGAGGCGGCACCGACCAGCGCGGCATGGTTGGCCAGTATCGCGAAGAAGCCGATCACAGCGGGCCGGAACAGCATTGAAGTCACTTCCATGGTGCCGAAGGGATTTACCAACACGAACACGTCGGGCCTTGGTCATGGTTCCGGCCAGCCGGGGTAGTGGCCGGCCGGAACCAGGATCAAGGCCTCTACTTACACATCCATCAATTGCGATCTGGTTTTGGCTCATACGTCGGAGCTGCAGCGTATGGCGCGGGCTCATGCTTCGAGGCGGTGCTGCAAGCCGCGAGCAACAGCACCAAAGTTATGGCGCTAAGAAGGGCGATGGTCGATGTGGTTTTCATTCGTCGTTACCTGTTCGGAACTGGTTTGGGAAAGGCTGTCTTCGCGTTAGGTATCGGTCGGTCACAAGACACTCGTAACCGCCTGTTTTCCGAGACCGGCAGCATGGCGCAGGTGAAGCAACTCGATGATATAAGTTGCCCAGGCACCGAGCGCCCGCACCGAGCCGTTGGTCTGTACGCTACTGCGTATCTCATCTTGATGCATCGCGGTCAGCATCGCCTTTACGGAACCGTTTTTCCGTTCGGTGGCACACATTGGTCTGGAACTTCAATTGTCCGGCACGAATTTCAGCACGTTGCCATTGATGCAGTAGCGTTTGCCGGTGGGCGGTGGGCCGTCATCGAAGACATGGCCTAAGTGAATGCCGGAGCTGGCGCTCCTGACCTCGACGCGGCGCATGCCGTGCGCAGTGTCGGTATGCTCGGTGAGCGCGCCGGGCAGCGGGTTGAAGAAGCTCGGCCAGCCGGTGCCGCTGTCGAACTTGGTGTCGCTACGGAACAAGGCCGCGCCGCTGATCGGATCGACGAAGGTGCCGGGACGCTTCTCGTCGAGGTGCGAACCGGAGCCGGGCCGCTCGGTGCCTTGCGCGAAGGCGATCTGCTGCTGCGCGGGCGTGAGCAACTGGAAACCGAGCCATTTCCAGAAGCGCGGCTGATCGCCTTGCCAGCCGGTAAAGCGCGCGACCTCACGGCCGTTCTCGAACAACACGATGGTCGGCGTGGCGAACAGCGCCTTTTCCAGTTTCCAGCCTGCCGGCGGCTCGACGCTCAGGGTGCGGGCGATGCCCACCTCCGAGCGCCAGCCGTCAAGGACCTCCGCCTTGAACTGCTTGCAGTAGGCGCAGTCCTCCGCCTCGAAGACAATCAACTGACGGGTCGCGTTGAGGGCCTTGGGGTCGAGGGGCTTCGCCGGCTCGGACGCCGTGGCCGACTGCACTGAGCCTGGGTATTTCACACCGGTGCCGCCGAGGCCGCAGTAGCCGTCGGGGTTCTTCTTCAGGTAGTCCTGGTGGTAGTCCTCGGCACTGAAATAGACCTTCAGCGGCGCGATCTCGGAGGTGATGGCGCCGCGACCGGCGTCCTTGAGCGCCGCCTGGTAGGTGTCGCGGGTCCGCTGCGCGACCGCCAGTTGGGCGTCATCGTTGGTGCAGATGGCGCTGCGGTAATTACTGCCGACGTCGTTACCCTGGCGGTCGCCTTGGGTGGGGTCGTGGCTCTCCCAGAAGCGCGCGAGCACCTGCTCCAGACCGACCGTCTTCGGGTCGAAGGTCACCTTGATCACCTCGGCATGGTTGCGACCGCTGGCCTTGCCTACCTTGAGCCGCCGTTCATGGGCGAGCACGGCCTCGTAGGTGCCGGGCACGTCCCCATTGGCGTAGCCGCTCTCGACGTCGAGCACGCCGGGCAGCGCCGCCATCCGTTTCTCTGCGCCCCAAAAGCATCCCATGCCCAGGACGATGGTTTCCGCGTTCGCCAGTGATGACATGAGAAATAGCCCCGCTGCGATTATCGGTTTGATCATGAAATAGAAAGCTCTGCGTTGGTGGATGGATGAGTCGGTCACGCAGTTTGCGCGCACGCTCGCGGGTTGTGGCAGCACTTGAACGAAGGTTCAAGGACCCTGGACGCCTCGGCAAGCGAACCGTACTGCAAGCCAGTCAGCAGGCGTCGTGCCATCGCAAGACCGGACGTTAAGCCCATGAAGAAAAGGCATAAAATGAAGGATTTATCCGGCGTGCCGCGCGCACCAGGCCACGGATAGCGGTGGTCCCGCGACATATCGCGGGGTACCATGGTCGGCACTGGCCGGGTTCGGATCACAGGCCCGGAGGCGACCGCGGGGGCGCAGGGGCGCACCCTGCTCCTGCTGTCGACCGGTCGGCAACGATATGTCGGCGGGTACTGGTAGCGGATCAGGCCGCGCACCCCGGGCCGAACTCGAGGGACCTCGCCCTTACATCCCTATGGCGGTTAGAGGCAGCAGATGCAAGAGACGCGCGCGCACGGTGTCGACCGGGTCCTACAGGAGATCGTCGCGGGCACGGCCGCGGTCATCGGCGACGACTTCTTTGCCGCGCTGGTTCGCCATCTCGCGCGCGCGCTCGGTGTGCGCTGGTCCTTCGTCTCCGAGTTCACGCCGGGCCGGGATCGGGTCCGCACCCTCGCCTTCTGCGCCGACGGCGAGCTGCTGGAGAACGTGGAATATGCGTTGGAGGGCTCACCGTGCCAGGAGGTCCTGGCCGGCGAAACCCGACTGTACACCCAGCATGTCGCCACGTTCTTTCCGCGTCATCCGGAGCTGGCGCAGATGGGCGCGGAGGGCTATCTGGCCATGCCCTTGACGAATCTTCAGGGCGAGGTCATCGGCCACCTCGCGATCATCGACGACAAGCCCTTCTTCGGCGAGCCGCGCGAACTGTCGGTCTTCGAGGTCTTCGCCTCGCGGGTGGCGGCGGAGTTGGAGCGCCGCACCGCGCAGCTCGCGCTGCGCCGCAGCGAGGCCCGGGTGCGCGGGATCCTGAACGGCGCGACGGACGTGATCATCACCATCGACGGCGAACGGCGGGTCACGATGTTCAATCGCAGCGCCGAGCAGGCCTTCGGCTGTTCGGCGACCTGGGCCCAGGGGCAGCCCTTCGACCGCTTCCTCTCCAAGCGCTTCCGCCACCTGTTGGACAAGTATCTCAGCGGACCCCCGGGGGCGCGCGATGCCCAGGCACGTAAGGTGTGGGCGCCCGAGGGCATCAGCGCCAAGCGGGCGGACGGCAGCGAGTTTCCGGCGGAGCTCACCATCTCGGAGGCACAGCTCGAGGGCGAGTGTCTGGTGACCGTGATCCTGCGCGATCTCAACGAGCGTGAGGCGGCGGCGGGTCAACTCCGGCACGTCATGCTGGAACTCGATAGCCTGAAGGAGGAACTGCGCCAACAGTATGGGAAGGTCGAGGTGGTGAGCGCGTCGCCGAAGATGCACGACCTCCTGGCCCAAGTCGAGCGCGTGGCGGCAACCGACGCGACGGTGCTGCTGACCGGCGAGACCGGGGTCGGCAAGGAGCTGATCGCGCGCACCCTGCACGACCGGAGCCGGCGCCGCGCGCGGACCCTGGTCAAGCTCAACTGCGCGGCGCTGCCCGCGGAGCTGATCGAGAGCGAGCTCTTCGGCCACGAGAAGGGCGCCTTCAGCGGTGCCGCGACACGGCGGATCGGGCGCTTCGAGCTGGCCGACGGCGGCAGCCTGTTCCTGGACGAGGTCGGGGAGCTGACCCTCTCGGCCCAGGCCAAGCTACTGCGCGTGCTCCAGGACCAGGAGTTCGAGCGCGTGGGTGGGACCCAGCCGATCCGCACCGATGCGCGGGTGATCGCCGCGACCAACCGCAACCTCGCCGCGATGGTCGGGGCCGGGACCTTTCGCGAGGACCTGTATTTTCGCCTCAACGTCTTCCCGATCCATATCCCGCCGCTGCGCGAGCGGCCGCAGGACATCCCGGTGCTGGCCCAGCGGTTCCTGAACGAGTCGGCCCGTAAACTCGGTAAGCCGATCAAAGGCATCGACCCCAAGTCCCTCGCCCGGCTCCAGGCCTACGGCTGGCCGGGGAACGTGCGCGAGCTGCAGAACCTGATCGAGCGTTCGGCCATTCTGGCGGATCATCCGGTCGTGGAAATTGCCGACAGCCTGCTCGAGGCGGCGCGCGCCGAGCCCGCCCGCCCCGCGCGCTGCTCGCTCAAGGACGCGGAGCGGGCCCATATCCTCGCGATCCTGAACGAGACGCAGTGGGCCATCGAAGGTCCGGGCGGCGCCGCCGCGCTGCTCGGCCTGGCGCCCAGCACCCTGCGCTCGAAGATGATTCGGCTGGGCATCCGCCGGGCCGAGTAGAGCCTGGCCCGGAGTCTCGGGTGCAACGGAACAGAAGACTTATGGATTTCCTCGGAAATCCCCTAATGCCCCGTACGCTTAAGCCACGCTTTGACCTGTTCGGGATCCAACCCGCGTAAGCGCTCCTCAGGGTCCAACCCGCGTAAACGCTCCGCAGGGTCCAACCCGCGTAAACGCTCCGCAGGGTCTAACCTGCGCAAGATCTCCTCAGTGTCCAGCCCACGCAAACGCTCCTCAGTGTCCAACCCGCGCAAACGCTCCTCAGCGCCCAACCCACGCAAACGGTCCGCAACATCCATCCGTTCCAGCAGCGCTTGGCGATCTTCCGGGCTAAGTTCGTGAAAATCGTCGATGAGCATCCGATACGTGTCAAGTTTGAAGTCGTCGAGCGTATAAGCCATGTCGGGCAGCTCCAGTTGATGGACGTTCGCCAGATGATGCCGAAAAGTCGATGCCAGGGAGTGTGATCGCGCATTCACCCAGCATACCGCATCACGCGCAACAGAAGGGGCACCCACACCACCGACCGTCGAGGATTGCGCCGCCCGCTAGAGCGTCGACCTCCGGTCGCGTCGCCCCGGTCACCGGAGACAGCGTCCGCTAAGCCTGGCTACCCAATTCGGCGAGCAAGACCCTCCAGGCCGCCTGGTCGAGGCCAGCCTCGACCCCAAGGCCGAACAGGTGCTGCGCGATCTCTGATGGAGCATCAGCCGACAGCAACCCACGATAGTTGGCAAACACTGTCCGTAAGTTCAGGTGCCGATGGCCGGTGTCACGGGTAAAGGCGAGCAGGATCACGAGCGCCCGGCGTATCAGCGGCTCGGCCTCGGTCAGGCGGTTGGTGGCCTGAAGCAGTTGGGCCAAGTTGTTCAGCGCGACGGCGGTTTTGGGGTGATCCGCACCCAGCCGCGACTCGGCGAGAGCGACTGCCCAGCGGACCAGTGGCTCCAGCAGGGTGTGGCGGGCGGCATTGAGGAAGACCCACCCACGTTGCCAAAACCAGCCCAGCGCCGCTTGCGTATCCGCGATGTCGCGGTGGGCGATGGCCTCGCGCAGGGCGGCGGCGGGGGCGGGCCTGATATCCCGCGGTCCCGCGGGCTGGCAGCGGGCATCGAACCAGTCGAAGAGCCAGGCGTCGAGTTCCGTACGAAGCCCCGACGGCAGGGCCGCGAGGAGGTGCGAGCGCATCAGTCCGTGCAGCCGAAAGCACCCATCGGCGCCGGGCTCGATGATGGAGAGGTCGCCGAGGTCCTCAAAGGCGGTCAGCGGATAGTGAATCCGGAAGCGCGTCAGCAGGGCGACGAAAATCTCCCGAGCGAAGGCGGCGGGGCCGGCCAAGACCTTGAGCGCCTCCTGCTCGGCCGGGATCCGGTGGCGCAGGAAGCGGGCGAGGACCTCGGGATGGGTGGCGCCGAATCGAGCACGCCGAAGCGGTGTCCCGGATCGCCCGCGGTGCCCAGCCGTTGCATCAGGTGTCGGCGCAGCGCCGTCTTGCCCTGGCCGCCGACGCCGTAGAAACCGAGGATGCGGTGTTTGTCCGCCGCCAGCGCAGCGTGGGCACGGTCGAAGTGGGCGATGGGCCGGTCGCGGTTGGTGAAGACGCGGTTGGCCCGCGGGCGGCCGCGGGGCGTGGGACGGCCGCGCGGCCGCTCCGGGTTCGGCTCCGGGTTCGGCTCGGGCGTGGGCGGCTGGTCGGGCGCTGGTGACATGAGGGTCTCCCGCGAGGGTTGCGGTTCCAGTAAGGACGATGCGCGAGTCTGACGCAGGGGGCGGCAGGCGGCAATCGTGACCCGGCACTCGACATCCATCCCTAGCCCCATCGCCACGCCGGAGCGTGGCGGCCGCGAAATAGCGTGGGCCTGCCGGCCGCGCATACCGCCCGCGCACGGCACCCGACCGCAATCCAACGCTCTGTTTTCCTTAAACCTCTTCAGCTTCGCCAACGGCAAGATCGATCTGGCACATGTTTTGTATTAACCAATGTGTCAAGCCCGCTTGACCCCAGGCGACGGCCCCGGCCGGCGCAATGCGGGGGGCCTTCCCGGCCTTCGCAAATAGAACGACGATTCCTGACCATCCGTTTCAACCTTTTCTATCGGAGACGATCCCATGACCAAGCGTGACCTTCTGCTCGCCGCTACCCTTGCCGCCGTCGCCACCATGGGCGGCAACCTTGCCCAGGCCGCTCAGGACGGTAAGGACAAGTGCTACGGCATCGCCAAGGCCGGCGCCAACGACTGTGCCAACGCCACCGGCACCCACTCCTGCGCCGGTCAGGCCAAGACCGATAACGACGGCAACGACTGGAAGTACGTCGCCAAGGGCACCTGCGAAGAGATGGGCGGCAAGCTGACCGCCGCGGCCAAGAAGTAAGGCGGCCCCTGGGGCCGGCGTTGCGCTGCTGCGCACCCTCGGCCCCGGCCCGCACCCGGACCCCGCCATGCGACCCCATCCCCCTACCCTCGACGGCTTCGGCGTCGGCCTGCGGGCCTGCCACTATCGTGATTTCCTGGACCAGCGCCCGGTGGTGGACTGGATCGAAGTGCACACCGAGAACTACTTCGGCGCCGGCGGCTGGGACCTTCATGTATTGGAGACCCTGCGTCCGGATTACCCGTTGAGTCTGCACGGCGTCGGACTCGGGCTGGGCTCGGCGAGCGACGCGCATTTCGCGGCCCATCTCGACCGGGTCGCCGCGGTGGCACGGCGGTTCGCGCCGGCACGCATCTCCGAACATCTGTGCTGGTCGGCGGTCCCTGGCCGTCACCTCACTGACCTGCTGCCCCTGCCGCTGACGCAGGAGGCGCTGACACTGGTCTGTGCCCGAGTGGACCAGGCCCAGGACCTGCTGGGGCAGATCCTGCTGGAGAACGTCTCCACCCATCTGAGATTCGCCGCGGACACCCTGGGCGAGACCGAATTCCTGAACGAGGTGGCGCGGCGCACCGGCTGCGGCGTGCTGCTGGACGTGAACAACCTGTACGTCAACGCGTGCAACCACGGCGAGGACGCCCGGGTCGCCATGGCGGCGCTCGACCTCACCGTGGTGGGCGAAATCCACCTGGCCGGGCACCTGGTGACCGAGGACGCGGTGATCGACCACCACGGCGCCCCGGTGGCGGAGGTCGTCTGGGCGCTCTATGCCGACTGCGTCGCCCGGTTCGGCGCCCTGCCCACCCTGATCGAGTGGGACACCGATATCCCGGCCCTGCCCGTGCTGCTTGCCGAGGCCCGGAAGGCCCGCGGCGTGGCGGCGCGGGTGCTGTCACCGGAGCCGGCCCATGGCTGAGCTTCAGCAGCTCCAGGCTCGCTTTGCCGCCGCTCTGCTCGCCCCCGGCGGCGACCCCGGACGACTCTTCCGCGGCGCACCGGACCTGATGGCGCGGCGCTTCGCCCTGTACCGCGGCAACCTCACCGCCAACTGGGAGCGGGCGCTGGCCAACGCCTATCCGGTCATCAGGGCGCTGGTGGGCGAGGCGTTTTTTCGGGCGCTGGCCCGTGAGTACGGTCGTGCCGTGCCCCTCACCGAAGGGGATCTGAACCGCTTTGGGCAGCTCCTTGCCGGCTTTCTCGATCACTTCCCGCCGGTCGCCGACTACCCTTGGCTGCCCGACCTGGCGCGGCTGGAGTGGGGGCTGCACCAAGCACACGACGCGCCCGACACCCCGCACTTGACCCCCCAGACCCTGGCGGCTCTGGGGATCGCAGGCCTCGACGGGCTGCGGCTTGCGCTCCACGGGGCCTGCACCCTGGTCGAGTCCCCCTGGGACGTGCTGGGCATCCGGCAGGCCCACGCGCCCTCCGGAGCGCCCTGGCCCGAGGACCTGGCGCACACCAGCCGAATCCTGGTCTGTCGTCCGCGTTGGCGCGCCGAAGTCATGCCCCTCACCGCCGGGGAACTGGCGGCCCTGCGGGCGATCGACCGGGGCGAGACCCTTGGAGAGGCGCTGGAGCAGGGCGGTGACGCCGACCCGGATTTCGATCCCACCCAGGCCGTACCGCGGTGGCTGGGTGCGGGGGCCTTCGCATCAGTCCCGAATTCGCAACCCAACCGAGAGATTCCCCATGAGCGCGATGCCGCATCCTGATTCCTTGCTGACCCGTGGCTATGCCGCCCTGACCGACTGGGGCGGCGGCCTGTGGGCGCTGACCATCCGGCTCTATGTGGGCTGGCAGTTCTTCAAGGCGGGACTGACCAAGATCAAGGACTGGGAGAGCACCCTGGCACTGTTTCGCGACGAGTACGCGGTGCCCCTGCTCCCGCCGGATCTCGCGGCGGTCGCCGGCACCTTCGGCGAATTGGTGTTCCCGGTACTGCTGTTCGTCGGCCTGCTGTCCCGGCCCGCCGCACTCGGGCTCTTCATGGTCAATGCGATGGCGGTCATCAGCTACCCGGCCCTCTTCGGCTTCGAGTGCCCGGCAGCCATCAACGACCACTTCTATTGGGGCGCGCTGCTCTTGGCCATCGTGGCCTTTGGCCCAGGACGGTTCTCCTTGGACGACCTGCTTGGGAATCGCCTGCTCGGCCGGCGCCGCGGGTGATGGACCCCTCCGTGTCCTGTCGTGTGACGGCCAGGCCACCGGGCTACGGTCAGCTGCTCGCCGGACAGCGGGCGCTCGTGACCGCTGCCGACGCCGGGCTAGGCGCCGGTATCGCCAGGGCCTTGGCCGCGGCCGGGGCGCGGCTGGCGATCAACCATGCGGGCGCCGCCGCGGCGACCGAGCGCCTGGTCGGCGAGATCGCGGCAGCCGGAGGCCAAGCCTTCGGTGTCGAGGCTGACCTGGGCAGCGAGGCCGAGGTCCGCGCGATGTTCGCGCAGGTGAGCGACACCTTCGGCGGGCTCGACATCCTGGTCAATACGGCCGCAATGCGGCTGGAGCATCCGGTGCGCGACCTCTCCCTGGCGGACTGGGAGGGAGCGCTGCGGATCAACCTCACCGGGCAATTTCTTTGCGCGCGGGAGGCGATTCGACGCTTTACGGAACAGGCCCAGGCCGCGACCGGTGCGTCGGGCAACCGCCTGGACGGCCGCTCTGCCGCCGGGACCAGCGCCGGTAAAATCCTCTGCATTGCGGCGGTCCACGATCGTCCCGGCTGGGCGGGCCAGGGCAGCGATGCCGTGTCGAAGGGCGGCGCCTTGCGGCTCGTGCAGAGCCTGGCCGAGGAACTGGCCCCCTACCGCATTCGGGTGAATGCCATCTGCCCAGGGGCCATCCGCACCGGCACCGGCCGCCCCTCCTGGGCGACGCCGGAGGCCGAGGCCGCGCTGCTGGAGTCCATCCCCCTCGGGCGCTTGGGCACCGTCGAGGACGTCAGTCGCGCCGCCGTGTGGCTCGTCTCGGACGAGTCGGATTACATCACCGGGGCGACGCTCTATGTGGATGGGGGCATGAGCCTCGCGACCGGTGCTCGGGGCGGGCGATTGACATGAGTCCCGGTTGATTTTGAAGAGCCGTTCTCACCGCTGCGCCAAGGGCGGCGCGCGTGAGATGCACACTACTTCACTTGACTAAGAAACAAAAGTCGTGCTCTACCGTCGCCGATGCTTTAGTACCCCGAAAGCTATTGGCCTGAGTCCGCCTGACCGGCGTAGTCACGCCATCGTCAGCCGTTGTTACATGACGGCCGGTAGCACCTGCAATGCTTTCCAATAAATTCGCGAACATCTCTTCCTTAGACAGCTTGCGGCCGCCGATTCGCACTACGATCCTGGCTTGCTGTGCAAGGAGAGGGCTGACCCCCTCCCATGCCGCCCTTAAGAAGCGCCAGTAGAGCGTCTTGTTACAGTGCCGTCCGTCATCGCGGGCTTGGTTGCTATGCGGGTCTTCGCCCAAGAACCAGAGTCTTAGCCACTGATCTTCGCGGTAATTGGTGGTATCCAGGTACGGCGGCGAGGTAATGATGTCCGTTACCTTGCCTTCCAAGTGCGGAAGCGCCAGAAAAGCTGTTCTGGCATCCGACTCGGCCACCTCGCCCCGCTCTTTAGGCGGTAATGTTCTGAACCGAAAATCCACTAAGTAGCGAAGAATGGCAAAGACGCAGCGTCGCGGCGCGACGTAACCGTGCATGTCCCACCAGCGTACAGAGTAAGCTGGTTTAGTACTGATCGTACGAGGCATCCGATTGCTAAAATAGTTTGGACTCCGGTGGGACTCGCCGTGGAGTGCCCCTAGGCAAAGAGCCGCAATGAAACGGTCTACCCGGCTATTTCGCCAGTCCAGGCTGGCGCGAAGGAACCGAACTTCGCCATAAGTATCTGCATGAAAGCAGGCGGCAAAGAATTTAACCATTTCATCGCTAAGGAAAGGCGGTGAAGGAATTGATAGCGACGACTCTAGTTCGTCTAATCGGAAACAAATCTCCTCCCGGGCGGGAGGATCGCACTTTGCACCGGTTATGCAGACAGCCACGGGGCTAAGGTCGCAACCAGCCGCTTGCCTGCCGTTGAGCAATGCCTCGAAAACGGTCGTGCCTCGTCCGCAGAATGGATCGAACACCACGCCGCTAAAGCGGGACGCGGCCAGGTGCTTCTCGACAAACGCTTCGGGAAACATCGCAAAGTAGGGGCAAATGGAATGAAAACGGTGCCTCATGCTGCCGGCGCTCCCCTTGTCGCATAGGCCTTCACCCACTTGACTGCTTCGGCGAGTTGTTCAAAGGCTTCAATAATGACGCCGCGATCGTGCAGCCTTTCGGATTCCGCGACCAGATAGGGTACCCGGAGGCGGTGAAGGACGTTACCGAGGATACGACAGTCGTCGAAGAACACTTCGTCCGGGCGGGTAAAGGGAATGATGTGGTAGCACATCATCATGGTTACCGGCTGTTGCCCAAACCAGCGACTTGTAAATACTTTCTCTAAATGATGGCGGAGCGACTTTTCGCGCCAGTCGGCGCCCGTCGCGACCTGCCCAGCAGCAAGTAGAAAACCAGGCAAGCCGTCCGGGTGAAGACGGGCGGCAAGGACATCGATCTGATCATCCTGTGGTCTGGTGGGCGCTCCTATTGCTGTCTGCACTGTGCCGTCACGAAAGACCCCCCAGACTTCGGCCAACTTCGTATGAAAGCCCGTCTTGTCTAGGCGGGGGTGCCCGAATGACCAAGCTCGACCATTCACCTCGGCGGCTAACGCGGCCGTTGCGAAATACTGAAAGTATTTCCGTAGCTCAATGATTTCCGAATCTGACGGATACACGGTTGACCGGAAGAGAATTGGAGAGACGGCCCGGAGATGTGACAGGACCAGCGACAGTAGATAGGCTGCCTGCCCGTAAGACGGCGCTTGTCCTTCATACGTCAGGATGTCCCCGCTATTGTCTAAAGCGAACGGATAGGCGTCCCGAAGTGAGTTAGATCGACCGGCAATGCGCCTGATTGCGCCGGATAACACTTCCTCGCGGTTCGTCATTTCGTCGTCAACGTCGGCCCAATCTTCTTCAGCTCCGATTTCCGCAGCATTTATTAGGTCTTTTGTAAATGATCTGCAATCGTCTGAAAAATATGCAGTCAACTCAAGATAATCGGCAGCTAGATCGAAATTCGGATTCTTGGAGCCGATCTCGTCGTGGGGAAAGTAAAGCTCAACTGTCACGTTTAAGCGTCCATGGATTCACGGTACTGCTGATACTTTTTCTTCATGCGATCCAAGATGGTCTGAGCTGATTCGGAAACATCTTCTGCGATATTCAAGAGCGATTGGTCATGCCCGTCAAAGCCTCGTAAGTTGTTCGCGGCATCGCGGAGAGTGCTGCGGGCCCGGATGAGTGATTGCGAGAGAGTTTCATCGGCGGACCGAGTACTCGCATGTGCTTCAGCCAATGTACCGCCGGCACGCAAAATATGAATGCCTTCGGCGCTCGTGAGTACTTCGCCGAGGTTCTTGATATCAGGATTCTGCGACTGAACGACGGGTTCGCTTTCCTCCTCCTTCGAGCCGTAAATCCAGATGAGAACGTCCCGCAGGCGGGGCAGGTTCTCAATCGGAACCGGATCGGGTTTTGGGTCATATCGAGACCATGCAGTCGCCAGCCCCAAGTAGTCCATGTATGTGCTTCGTGAGAGGGCCGTATACAAGTGCGAAAAGTTGAACTTAGTAATCTTTCGATTTGAAATAGAAAAGATGTTTGCGCTCTCGGCCTGCTCGAGTACGTAAATCGCGGCGACCATTCGTTTGATGGTATCATGTCGGTCGCCGATCTTCTCGGAGATGACTTCAAGCGAGACATTGCCGGATCGATACCATTCAGCCGCAAACTTGGCCTTTGCATAGGAGCCCCACTTTGCTGCGCCATTGATGTGTTTAAAGCCGATGAACGATCGGGCTGCATCTCTTTCAGGAACGCGATAAACAGAGACCTCGGAAAAGGTCGCCATTATTTCGGGGCTGATATCGGGTACGGAAATTTTCAGGCGTTCGATTCTTGAAATGGCCTCGACAAGGGCAGGCTCGCGAAATAGCCTAATTGCAGCCAGCCGGCGGTTCCCTTCAAGCACCGTGAACTGTTGATCTCCTGGAGCCAGCCAAACAATCAGCGGCTCAATGTCTAGATAGCCATTTGCCGTAATCGATTGCAGCAGTTCACCAAGTTCTTCGCCGCGGTAAAGCTGCGCAACGATGCTTTCCTCTGTCGTTCGTGCACTTACGCTGACTAGACGAGGATTCTCTCGATCGAGCTTTAGGCTATCGACGTTGACCTTCGTTGTTTGCTCCAGTGGCACATCGGCAGGGTTCACGATTGAAGTATCGGCCATTTAGTCTTACTCCGCCTTGAGCGTTGCTTCCCGGTCGGAAGCGTTACTCTGTAGTAGTAGTAATGAAAGGGGTCAGAGCGGATTGATTGGTACAGGGGGTAGGGGCGGAAAAGGGGTCAAGTTCAAATGGTGCCAACATAATTCCAACCGATAAAAATCATTGTAGAAAAAAATCGGCTGAGCGGCGTGAAGTGGAGGTGCGAGACCCACCGTACCGACCCCTAGCCGAGCTGCCATCAGCCTAACCAGAACGCCGCCGTCCTGCAATGACTTGGGGTGCGTGACCACCGTCCCGCCGACCGCAATCGGCCGTCCCGGGTCGATTCGGTCGGGAGCAGGTCAAACGCGAAACGGCTGGACTGACCCGACACGGCTTCATCCGGGTTCAAACCAGGCGTATCCTTGGCAGGAACCGCCATTGCGTCCAGGCGCGCGGACGAGAGGCTGACCGGCGCGGATCGGCCCGGTACCCGCCCCCGGCCGCGCCGGCGAGCCCCACTCGTAGCGATGGACACCGAGGATGCGCACCCATGGCCCACCAGACACGCACATGCATCAGGTTCGCGCTGGCGCTCCTGCCCGCGCTCGTCCCCGCGGCGACCGCCGCGTCCGGCTTCTGTGTCGAGGACAGCGACGACGCGCTCTGGATCGACTGCGAGCGCGAGCGCTCCGGCGTCACCGGCCGCGCGTTCGTCTTGTGCCGACGCGCGCCCGCGAAGGAACTGATCGACCAACGCGCGCCCCGGCCGGTCCTGATCGAGGTCACCGACATCGTCCGCGAGCTCAACCCCGGCAGCGGCGACTGCCCGGCGCCGGGGGTGACCCGCGCGCCGGGCTCGGCGCCGGACAAGGACGGAATTCCCCGCACCGACGGCGATGGCGCGGCCGCCGACGGCCAAGTCACCGACGCCGCAACCCCGGGAGCGCCGGCCGCCGGCCGGCCCGCGGGCGCGACGCCCGCGCCCCCAGGCCCAGCGCCGTCGGCCGCCCGCCCGCTCCCGGAGACCATCCATGGCCGCTGAGCCCGCGTCCGGCGCACCCACCCCCCGCCTCCCGCTCCCTGATCTCGCCTGGATCACCGGCCTCGGCCTCGCCTGGCTCTATGCCGCCGGCTGGTCCTACGCCTACCGCTGGTACGCCCGCTTCGACCTGGGGCTGAACGGCCTGGACCTGCCGGTCGAGACCGTGCTGATGTACGGCTACTGGGTACTGCGCGCGCACTGGTATCTGCTCCTACCCGCGCTCGCCGTCTGGCCGCTGTGGACCCTGGTCCCGCCGGGCGTGCGGCGCCGCGGGATCTACGGCCTGCCCCTGGTGCTGATCCTGCTCTTCGTGCTCGCCTACACCCTGGGGGCCGGCGCGGCCGATCACCGCTTCGTCGCCCATCGCGACCAGGGCTTCCGCTGTCTGCCGCGGGCGCGGGTCGGGCTCGTCCCCCAGGCCGACCGCGGCCCCGCCATCGCCGCCCTGGCCGCCGGCCTGGCGCGCGCGACCCCGCCCCCGGGCGCCCCCGACCCCAGCCCCGACGCCGAGTGGCGCCTGCTGGTGCAGACCGCGAGCCTCCTCGTACTCATCAAGCCCGAGCCCCAGGGGCCGCCGGTGGTCGCGCTGGTGCCCTGGGAGAACCTCGATGTCGCGCGCCTGAGCCCGGTGGTGGCGGGGTGCCAGTAGGGCGGAACGCGCAGCGGTTCCGCCATCCCTCCACCCGACACCAAACACCCGCCCATCCTTCAACCCAAGCGCCGCAATGGCTCACGCCAAGGCGCCAAGCTCGCCAAGGAATACAATGGGCTCTCCGGGATTTCCCGTGGAGCTTTACATTAACATTATCAATAAGATAGC
>JACDZG010000212.1 GCA_013426805.1 Chromatiaceae bacterium | reverse complement strand
ACTGTAAGCTATTGTTCTAAAATGATTTTCTGCTTAACTTAGTGCCATTCGGGTCGGAGCCCTTTAATTCAGATGCCTGATTGCGAACTGAATACAAGAATTGCCTAACGGGCGGCCAAAGAGCGAGCGCACGCCATCAGGGTCGAGTTGGTTTGCAAGGTCCGGAGGGGCGCGCGCCGCCTTGGCCTGAACGTTATCGCGCCGAGCAAAGCTCGGCGTCTCTTGCGGGGTGAAAGTCCCCGTCGGGTAAGGGTTAGCCACCCGCCCGTATCGAGTGTTGGTCCTGCTGCGGAGTGGCGCAAGCTGCGAACAAGAGTGCAGGGCAAGCGTACACAGAGCATTCTGTAGACCGTAGGGGAAATCGCGTTCCCTGAAGTGTCCTTGTTCAGATCGGGGCAGCTTCGAAATAGGCTTGTTGCGGATGCCGACAGTTTTAACGTCCTGGAAGGCAGTACGAAGCACCCGCGGTGGCTGGGGTGTGAAGGTCCGCCGGAGTCCTCAGGCCATGGTATGCAGAAAGAGAGACGTCGGAGAACTCGGGAAGCCCCGAAGGCTCCTGGATGAAGTACGATGATGAAACTGTTTGGGCTGGGACACGAACGGGTGATGAACCCTGACACGGCGTGCGCTCGGGTGGAGTCAAAGCGCAAGGAACAACCAGGTAGGCCGGTGACGGCCGTATGCGTTCGAGGTGTCTTATCGGGCATAGTAGTCGGAGGTTGGGAAAGCCAGCCACATGGCGAAGGACCCGACGGAAGTACGCAGCCCCTAAAGGAAACTCGTGCCGGACATGCAGGATCGGGTAAACACGAGCCAACCTCACTGAGGGCACTAGCAACCGGGCCTTGTAACGGGCAACTGTGAAGGTCCGCGCGACAGCGAGTACAACCGAGGAACCGGATGCGGGAAAACTGCACGTCCGGGATTGTGCCGGGGGCGCCGGGTAACCGGCGTCCCTAGTGTGCCCGACATGGGCATGTACTTGTTACCTGAGAGGAGGTAACCGCGGAGAGTGACAAGAAGCGTAGCGAAACCCAAGGTGGAAGCCGTGAGGCCAAGCTGAAAGCAGGGCTACGCGGCGACACGACCGTAGGAACACGAACAGGCAGTGAGGCCGGGTGCGGGCGATGAGCGTGCTAGGGAACGCGAAATCCAACAGTCACCGAAAGACGCACCAGGTAGAGCCTGACGGCACGGGTCGAAAGTACATGTTCTTACTCGGGGAGACCTGGCGCGTGAGAGCGGGCCAGGAGTCAGCAGAGGCCGGAGTCACGTTGACGCCCGGTGAAAGCCGGGAGGAGCGAAGGGCCGAAGCGTCGCGAGAGGACCACAGTCTGGATCGGATGTGGAAGGCGCGAAGGCAACCGACACGTGCTCGGCGCTGCAACTGCGGCAGCTACCGGGGCGGCGGGCCGAGTCTGAGCGGGTGGATTCCCGCTCTGGATGAGGCGCGTGGTGGCCGAGTCTTCCGGGTCCCGAGCACAGACGCAAGAAGGGGTCCAATGGGTGTTCACCTCGGTGGACGCTTGCGGGCAAAGCCCGCTAGGCTCAACCGCCGGATGCGGAAAACCGCATGTCCGGTGGTGTGGGAGGGGTGACGGGCGCAATCCCGTCACCCCGACCCGATCGGCGGAGCGTTCACAACACAGGAGTCGCCGTGCGCACGATTTCAGAATTTCTTGCCGTCACTGTCCTTGCTTCGGCTTCGGCCTTCGCGTGGGCTGGGGAATTCGATGCCCCATGGAACGACCCTAAGGTTGCCCTCGTGATCGATCCCTACTACGGAAACAGCATCGACTGGAATAAACTGGCGACCGAACCGCGCGTCGTCGCTATTATTCACAAAGCAACGGTCGGAACCAGAAAGCTTGACCCGAGCTACCTGACACGCAAGGAGGAGGCCCGAAAGAGAGGCTATTTGTGGGGCTCCTACCACTGGGGTGAATCAGGCAACCCGGAGCGTCAGGCCGACTACTACATCGACACAGTCAAACCCACCCCTGACGAACTCATAGCCCTTGATCTGGAGGATGCAGCGTCGTCCAAGTTGATGAACGCCGACGAGGCTATCCGCTTCGTCCAGCGCGTAAAGCAACGCACCGGGCGGTATCCGGTCCTTTACACGAACCATGCCAGCGCTAAGCTAATTACGGCTAAGTTCATGGACAGCGTGTTTGCCAAGACACCACTCTGGTATGCCCGCTTCAAAAGCAAAGTATCCGACTTCCCGTCTGGCCTCTGGCCAAGCTATACGCTCTGGCAATTCTCCAGCGAGATCCTGCCACAGAAGCCGATACCGGGAACCAAGCCTGACATGGACATCAATGTTTATAACGGAAGCGTCGAGCAGATCAGAGCCTCCTGGCCGCTGACGAAGTAAGAAATAGGTGACGGTAACTACTCAGGTACCCCCGCCCAAGCCCCCAAGCCTCCGGCTACTCGAAGCGCGGCTGGGGCGGGGAGCCCTGGCGAGGGGGTCACGAGGGGGGGCAGGTCTCGCTTTGTAGCATTCCGGAGAGTTCCGAGTTCCAGGGGCAGTTTACTTATCTCCCCGCTGGCTACAGATACCGAAGTGAGTAAAATGTACCAGGAAGTCAGTACGTTATGTTCGTTGCAGCGTTAATTCGGTGGCGCACCCCTCGGTGGAGTAATCCCAGGCATTTCGGGTCTTAAGGTACCGTGGCTAGCGGAGGTGATCGCATCCACCCTTGAGAGGGTACACCGAGACAGGCTCGCGTCTTATGCGATCGACTTGTAGCACAATACGGGCAGCTGACCATGCCCCACACCGGACGCTCGACGAGCAGCGCTTCGCTTGCTCGTTTCGCACCAATGAAGGCAGACGTTAGCCGGGAACATAGAAGCATGGCTCCGTGAACATACGATTTTTCATTGATCCGAGAACAGACGTTCCGCACATCTATGAGCACAGTGTTAGTGAGGCCGAAGTCGAAGAAGTATTGATCAATCCGGCTGAAGATCGGCCGCGTGAAGAAGGATCGAGAGTGGCCCTCGGGCGGACATTTGCAGGAAGATTCCTGCGGGTAATATACGTCCCCGATCCACTCCCAGACAGTGTATTCGTCGTCACCGCCTAAGAACTCAAAGGCAAACCCCTGGCAGCATTCCGGAGAAGACACCGGAGAAAATCGAAATGAAAGAAAACGTATTTCCGCTAGGTTGGAACAAGGAACGGGTGGCTAAAGTCCTAGCGCACTACGAAAGCCAAACGGAAGACGAAGCGCTTGCTGAAGATGAAGCAGCATTTTCGACGAATGGCCAAACGCTCATGGAGGTTCCCACAGAGTTGGTGCCTGCGGTTCGCGAGCTTGTCGCAAAGCACGCAGCATCAAGATAGCTAACACTCGCCGAGGGAGTTCCGGGGACAGTTTACTTATCTCTTGGTTGGCTAAGGCGCCTGAATTGAGTAAACTGTCACCCAGAACTCGCCGCCGGTGCATCCCGCCGGGCGTGGTGCTGGCGGACCGCGCCCCTTGTTGCCTCGGCGACGCCTGCCTACACTGCCACCATGCGCCATCCCATCGATCCCAAGGTTGACTGCGTTTTCAAAGCCCTGCTGGGGGCAGAGTCCAATCGTGACCTGCTGATCCACTTCCTCAACGCCATCCTCGGCGCGGAGCTGCCCCGGCCCATCACCGTGGTGGAGATCCAGAATCCCTACAATGAAAAGGAATTCCTCGACGACAAGCTCACCGTGGTCGACGTCAAGGCCCGCGACGCGACCGGACAGATGTATCAGGTCGAGGTCCAGCTTCTCAATCACCGCGACCTGCCGGCGCGCATCCTCTACGGTTGGGCCGACCTCTACAGCGCGCAGATCAAGGAGGGCGAGAGCTACCGCAAGCTGCGCCCCACCTATGCGATCTGGCTGTTGGGCCAGATCCTGTTGGCGGATGACCCGGACTATGCCCATGAGTTCCGGTTGCGCGACCAGCACGGTCGCGTCTTTCTGGACCACGGCGGTATCTGGCTGCTGGAACTGAGCAAATTCGCCGCCGACGCGGTCGAAACCGAGCAGCAGCGGTGGCTGAAATTCTTCACCGAGGCAGAGCGCCTGGACGCGGACGCCCTGCCGGCCTGGATGCAGACCCAAGAGATGAGGCGAGCCATGAACACACTGAAGGCCTTCTCCGAGAAAGAGCACGCCTACCATGCCTATCAGGCGCGGCAGAACTTTCTGCGCGAACAGCAGAGCATCCAACTCGAATTCGATGACCTGCGCGCGGAGGTCGAGCAGGCGCGGGCGGACGCGGAGCAGGAGCGGGTCGCCAAGGAGCAGGCGCGGGCAGAGGCTGAGCAAGAGCGAGCGGCGAAGGAGCAGGAGCGCGCGGCTAAGGAGCAAGCGCAGGCGGATGCGGAGCAGGAGCGGGCGGCAAAAGCACAGGAGCGAGCGGCCAAGGAGCAAGAGCGGGCGGCCAAAGAGCAGGAGCGGGCCGCCAAGGACGAAGCGTTGGCCGAGATTGAGCGGCTGAAGCGCTTGCTCGCCGACCAGCCGGAACCGTCCGACCCCGAGACGCGGTAGTGATCGTGGCCCGTCGTCAATTCCTAGTTCCGCAGAAAGCCCGGTCGAGTACGAAGGGGATGGGGTCAGCACGCGGGGATGGTGTCAGGTCTCGCTTTGTAGCATTCCGGAGAGTTCTGAGTTCCAGGGGCAGTTTACTTATCTCCCCGCTGGCTACAGATACCGAATTGAGTAAACTGTCCCCGGGATTCGGAAGCTTTACGGCATCCCTGAATCCACTGTCGAGCAGATTATAGCGAATGCAAACTTTACCGATCGCGAGAACGAAATAATTGACATCGCTCCGGGCTTTAAGTTCCCACTGAAAATTTTCGCAGTTCTTGAAAATGAAGTTGTTATAGTAGTCACAAAGGCTCTCCGGGATTTCCCGTGGAGCTTTACATTAACATTATCAATAAGATAGC
>JACDZG010000211.1 GCA_013426805.1 Chromatiaceae bacterium | reverse complement strand
TCTGAACTACACCATCAGGCCGAACAAATCGGGAAGTAGTTAATGGACAGTTTCTAAGCGGCATCCACTTGCTCGGCCTTGATCATCGTTTCGGCCAGCGATGCGCATTTGGAGTCCAAGGCGTCAGCCTTGGCCTGCCGATCCAAGGCTGAAGCCTTGGACTCCAGTCGGCCGACGTCTCGGCTGGTCAAATTGTCGGAAATCGCCTTAGGCGAAGTTGACCTGTCAGCGCGCTGACTCAGGCTGGAGTTGTTGCGGCGGAGGCCCTTGGCAGCTTCTTTGCCGGCCATCTACTGGAATCGACACTGATCCCGCTGGAACTGGCCTTCGAGCATCGCAACGACCTGCCGAGCCTGAGGTTGATCCTGGCGGCGGCGGACCTGATCGGTTCGGCCACCGGCACCCTCGCCCGCTTCTGCCCGGTGATCGCGGTGCTGGCGCTGCTGGCCCTGTTCAGTTTGGGTTTGGCCCGATCCTGGGTCTGGGGGGATGCGGAACAGATCTATTCCACCGCGCTGGCCGGGCCTTGGCTTTCGCTCCGGGCGCGGGCCGAGCTGGCGCAGGTGCTGACGGAGCGCGGACACTTCAGCAATTCCAAATTCGGGCGGCAGCGCGCAACCCTTGGTGGATGCGGCGCGCGCGACCGCTGTGCCGGGTCCCTGACACCGAGCGGCGCGCCGGGCGCCGTGGGATTCGGCGCCAGTCCGATCCTTCGCGCAAGGCGCCCGATTGCGCCCGACGAGATCGGCGATCCTCATCCGGCCACCGCGGGAGCCGCCAAGCATCCAACTGCTGACATAGCGCATCCGCTTTTCCTCGTCGAATTGTTGAACTTCCGTCCATAGCTGGTGTTCGAGTCCTTCCGGTAACGTGAGGACCCAGTCGATAAACCGAAGTCGCTCCAGGATGTCTGCACGCTGATAGCCACGACGGTAGAGGCTGCGTATCGTAGAGTCGATAGTTGTAAACAAACATCCGCTGGGCAAAGTCCGGCTTACCGACTCCCTGCACCTCGACATGCACCAGCACCCAGTCTTCCTGTCCGTCCCGCCCGGTGACCCCGATCAACGCGTCAGCCCACCGTCGGCCAAGCGCCGCATCCCGCACGACCTTCTGCAACTCCTTATCCAGCAGAGTTTAACCCCGACTCCAGTCGATCCCAGCATGGGCTTCTTGGACAGCAGTTCCAAATTTGGGAGCCAGCACCCAGCATGGAGCCGTCGGCGGGGCTGCTGACTGATGCGATGCGCTTATCCAGCCGAAACCGGCGCGGCTGTCGCCCGTCCGATGAGGGTCTCCCGGCGGCCGATGGGGAGCCGTGGTGAACGCCGATGGTTGCGATCCCGCGCGGCCCCATCGCGGCCAGAGGCCGCTCCCACGGGTGCCGCGCATCGGCTGCAATCTTTGCTCGGCGTGGCAGCGCGTCACCCGTGACAGCCAGCATGTTCCGGTTGGCTTTGGCCAGGCAAGCGCCTCCGTGATCACCCTTACGGAGCGTCTCACGAGGCCACTGCCGGAACACGGTTCAACACCGGCAGCGCACACATTGCCCGAACAGCTTGAGTACCAGGGTCGTGAACAGTGCCATCACGCCGGTAGCGTCACGCCCGGCGACGACGGGCGCATCGTGCGCATCAGCCTCGCCGACCATGATCGGCGCATCTTCGTGCCAACGCCCTATGGCAGCCCCTGTTGGGAGCGCGGTTACAACCGCCGCAGCGCCTCGACGCGGATCAATAACCGCATCGACAACGGCTTCAGCTTCGAGCGGCATTTCATTCGCGGCCTGACAAATATGCAGAACGCGTCGGCGTGGCGCTGGCGGTCATGATGGCCATGGCACTGGGACACGTCAAAGCCGGTCGCCCCGAGCAGATGCGTTCGCTGGTTCAGCCCATCCCCGCGACCGGATAGCCTCACCTACTGTCGCGTCCGGCCAGGAAATCCCTCTGCGTCAGCCCACCTGGCGCCGACCCCCGGTCCCGGCGCGTCCGCGACAAACGCCGCAGCGCAAATGTCTCGTCGTGCCGCCTCGTTGCGGCAGGGGAACTATGCTGCTAAGGTGGTAGGCGATACGCCGCGATTTTCTGCCGTTCGTGGCGGAACGCAACCCGGCCAAGCTGGGGAAAAAAGCTGCCGGGCGGCTGCATCCCAGCGCGAATGAGCGGCACCGCCGAGACGCTTGGCATGTTATGCCGTCATGTTGCCGGGGAACCTGAGCACTGAGTTAAGGGGCCAGACCCCGGGGGAATAGCTTGACCCAGATCGCCATTGATTTACCCGATGACGTGTTCTCAGCACGCAAACAACCTCCTCGAGAGTTTGCCAAGCAACTACGGTTGGCGGCCGCCATCCATTGGTACGCACGCGGCGAGATATCTATGGAAAAGGGCGCGCTGCTCGCAGGATTGGATCGTGTCGACTTCCTCTTGGCGCTCGCCGGTGAGCAAGTCGACGTTTTTGAGATCGACTTCGAGAGTTTGCAAGAAGAATTAGCGTATGCGTAAGCAAGCGGTAGTCAATGCGTCGCCGCTCATTTTTTTGTCTAAGGCAGGATTGATCCACTTCCTCCAACAAGCGGCCCCCGACATTGTTGCGCCTGAAATGGTCGTACTGGAAATCAATCGACGCGGACCAAATGACATAACCGCAAGGACGGTAGCAAACACGCCATGGGTGGCGACCGTTGAGGTGCCCCTGATTCTGATTCCACCCGTGATTCAATCTTGGGATCTGGGGCCGGGTGAGTCCGCCGTGCTGGCTTATGCCCAAACGCATCCCGGCATACCAGCAATCATCGACGATGGCGCGGGGCGGCGTTGTGCTGAAACGCTTGGCATCCCCTTACTGGGGACGCTGGGGCTGGTCATGATCGCGAAAAAACGCGGATTGATCCCAGCGGCCCGACCGGTGATCGCTTTGCTGAAACAGCATGGGATGTTCTTAGCTGAATCAAAGATCGATCGTGCGATGAACTTGATTGGAGAATAAGGTGAAGATCGCTTTCGCTGATAAGATCATCCAGCGGTCTCATATCGGCTCCCCCTGCCGTTTCGTATGCAGCGGTCTGGCACCGGTGTTCTGACCGAGGGTGGTGTTCCGACCCGTCGGAACTTGGGCGAGGTTGACCTGTCGGCAGCCGGGCTCGGGCTAGGTTACTGTAGCGGAGCCCCTTGGCGACCTTCGAAATCCTGTTCCTCTTTACCGGCCACCTCCTGGAATCGACACTGATCCCGCTGGAACCGGCCGTCGAGCATCGCAACGACCCGACATGTTAACGATGGTCATCGCGTTCTGCAACGCACCGGGGCTGGTCACGGTGAGACGGTTGCTGTAACGCACCACTTCGATTGCAGCGGGACGCGTCCAGTCGCGATGGGCGACGGCATTGAGCAGACACTCCCGAACCGCTTCGGGCGGATAGCCCTGCGCCTCTGTCGTCCACCCAATGGGCTCCCGTTTTCGACCGGTTGGCTGTGACCGCCAACGACCCGCTTGTCCGTCATCCATGGTACCGACGGCTAAGTCGCTGACGGCCCGCCGTATAAACCCGGCCACCGCGCGATCGGCACGGTCGTCGGTCCGCACAGCGGACCCTACAGGTCACGGTGTTACCGATCGGGTCGGGGTGACGGGATTGCGCCCGTCACCCCTCCCACACCACCGGACATGCGGTTTTCCGCATCCGGCGGTTGAGCCTAGCGGGCTTTGCCCGCAAGCGTCCACCGAGGTGAACACCCATTGGACCCCTTCTTGCGTCTGTGCTCGGGACCCGGAAGACTCGGGTCCGCTGTGCGGACCGCCGACCGTGCAGATCGCGCGGTGGCCGGGTTTATAATCAAGGCCGCCAGGGGGTGAGATCACGCATCCGCCCAGCATACCGCATCACCCGTCGTGGCAGGCGGCCGGGACCCAGTGCAGCAGTTCCGGGTGGCAGCGCACCCCGCATGGAGCCGTCGGCGAGGCTGATGGTGGACGAGACACTCTGTCTCTTCGCCGGGCAGCGCATCGACGACGAGCTTTATGTACTGTTTACGCAGCCCCGCCGGGCGCCGAGCCGAGTCGGCGGCGCGGTTCCGCAACTGAGACTTCCCGCCCCTCCCCTACCTGTGAGATCCTTCTTTTCAGCCGATCGTTCGGCCGGCTTTTTTTAGCAGGAACATGGTCCATGGCACTTGATCAAAAGGCGTTACAAAAGAAACGGGCGAAGCGGGAACTCAAACGCAAGCAAGCCAAGAAGGCGACGACCGGCCTGTCCGGCGCCGCAGCCATGGCCCACGCTTGGACGGTCGCGGCGCACGCGCCGATCGCCGATGTGTTGTTTGCTCCAAAGCTGTTCGAGGTGGGGATTGGATCGGTCTGGCTGAGCCGGCAGCTGCCGGACGGGCGCTATGCGTTTGCGGGACTCGTGGTCGACGTCTTTTGCCTGGGCGTCAAGAACGCGATGTTCAACATCATGGAGGAGGACGCCTATCGTGCGGCCATGGCGCGCATCCAAGCCAGCATGGAGGAGGCGCTGGAGCGTCAGGAGCCGGCCTGTGCCCGCAAACTGGTGGAGGGGGCCGTGGCCTATGCCAAAGACCTGGGCTTTGAACCACACCCCGACTACCGGATTGCCCGGCTGATCTTTGGTGACATCGACACTGCCGATTGTCCCACTGAGTTTACCTATGGGTGGGAGGGAAAACCACTGTATACCAATGGGCCCAAGGAGAACGCGGCGATGCAGCGACGCATCGTGAACCAGCTCGCCCGCCGGTGTGGGCCCGGTGGTTACGAATATTACCTGGAAGTGTCGCGTCGCACCGCGGTCGGACTGAGTGCTTTAGGCGATTCTCAAGAATAAGGTGATTTCCGGAACACCGGATATACCATTCGGACGTGATAACCGGACCTAGCAGCCTGTCGGACTTAGCCCCTAGGATTAGGGTATGAGTCAACATCAAGG
>JACDZG010000210.1 GCA_013426805.1 Chromatiaceae bacterium | reverse complement strand
CCCGCTCCTGCTCCTTGGCCGCTCGCTCCTGTTCCTTGGCCGCTCGCTCCTGCTCCTTGGCCGCTCGCTCCTGTTCCTTGGCCGCCCGCTCCTGCTCTACATCCGCCTGCGCTTGCTCCTTGGCCGCCCGCTCCTGCTCCTTCGCCGCCCGCTCCTGCTCCGCGTCCGCCCGCGCCTGCTCGACCTCCGCGCGCAGATCGTCGAATTCGAGTTGGATACTTTGCTGTTCGCGCAGAAAGTTCTGCCGCGCCTGATAAGCATGGTAGGCGTGCTCTTTCTCGGAGAAGGCCTTCAGTGTGTTCATGGCTCGCCTCATCTCTTGGGTCTGCATCCAGGCCGGCAGGGCGTCCGCGTCCAGGCGCTCTGCCTCGGTGAAGAATTTCAGCCACCGCTGCTGCTCGGTTTCGACCGCGTCGGCGGCGAATTTGCTCAGTTCCAGCAGCCAGATGCCGCCGTGGTCCAGAAAGACACGTCCATGCGGGTCGCGCATCCGGAATACGTGGGCATAGTCCGGGGCATCCGGCAACAGCGTCTGACCCAACAGCCAGATCGCATAGGTGGGGCGCAGCCTGCGGTAGCTCTCGCCCTCCTTGATCTGCGCGCTGTAGAGATCAGCCCAACCGTAGAGGATGCGCGCCGGCAGATCACGATGGTTGAGGAGTTGGACCTCGACCTGATACATCTGCCCGGTGGCGTCGCGCGCCTTGACGTCGACCACGGTGAGCTTGTCGTCGAGGAATTCTTTTTCGTTATAGGGATTCTGGATCTCCACCGCGGTGATGGGCCGGGGCAGTTCCGCGCCGAGGATGGCGTTGAGGAAATGGATCAGCAGGTCACGATTGGACTCGGCCCCCAGCAGGGCCTTGAAGACGCAGTCAACCTTGGGATCGATGGGATGGCGCATGGTGGCAGTGTAGACAGGCGTCGCCGGTGCGACAAGGGACGCGGTTCCGAGGAACCGCGCCCGGCGGGAGGCACCGGCGGCTCAGCCGGGTCCGCGGCGCGGACCGCCTCCCGCCCCAAACCAACCGACACGCGTTCCGCGTCGGGTACGCGCCAATTCCGTGGACAGTCTACTCAATTCGGTATCTGTAATCAGCAGGGTGGTGGGTTAACTATCCCTGGCACTCAGGAACTCACCCGGAATGCTACAAAGCGAGACCTGACCCCATCCCCCCAAGTCAAGACCTGACCCCATCCGCTATTTTCCGTGTCAAGCGGCAAGTTCGATGTAGTCGACTGCGCTGGTTGGCTCTGGAATGGGTAGTCCATCCTCACGAAGTCCATCAATGTGAAAAACGATGGCATCTCGAATCTCTGCTCGAATTTCCTCAACCGTGTCACCAGTTGCGACGCATCCTGGAAGATCCGGAACATAAGCCGAAAAATTCCCTTCAGCTTTCTCGATTACTACAGCATATTGCATCTTAAACCTCACCGCTTCAGTCTGGCTTGCTTGAGGATACTCGCCTGCGTGCCCGAGGCCAAGTCATCGCTCGGCTTTCCGGGAACAGTCACCCGACCCTTCTTCGACGGGTGCTTATACTGCCGATGGCTACCCCGTTGGGCCACAAGCACCCAACCATCGTCACCAAGCAATCGGAGCATTTCGGAAACCTTCATAGGTACTCGCTAATTAAAGGGCTCTCGCTAATTAAAGGGCTCTGACCCTGAGGTATCCCCACGAACTTGAGCGAGACATCAGTAGGTTAGCGGAACCCCGGCGTCAGGGCCTCTGCCAGCCACTTGATGCGTATCTATCTAGCTGATAGAGAACGTGATTTCGTGGGGATACCTCAGGCTCTGACCCCTTTACCCGCCCTTCACCTCAATGGATCGATCACTTGCGTGTGACTTATATTGCTCTAAAGCAAAAAAGTCCGCTCCATCTCTATCTACATATGGCTCCGACAGTATCGAAAATCCTTCGGCTTGCAGCAGATCTGCTGCAAACCTCTCGAACTGCTTCCAGTTTTCAAGTTTCGATAATTCCACTGTACCATTCTTGAGCTAACACTTCGGTTCAGGCGACCCGCGAAAGCGGCCCACCACACGCCGGATGTTCTCGAAGATTCTGCGCCGCTCTTGCGGGTCGTCTGAAACTGATTGTTAGCGTATTAATGGATGCAGCCAAGATACACCCGCCCAAAAAGCTTCTCTGCAACACTGCGCAGCTCTGGCGAACACTTCTCAGAAACAAACAGGCCGTATCCACTTGTGCGAAACTCCGCCATTTCCGGCATATCTCGACCAATGGGCGCAGAGTCACGGTGCATTGAATAGCGCAGACTTGCCCATAGCTCATAGCCTAGTTCTGCCTCAATGGGCGGATCGAAACCTGACTCGTCGCCGTATTGCAGCATCTTTGGTTTATGAGCTATTTCTTCTCGAAGGCGCACCCCACATAGAGCGGCAACAAGGTCTGATAACTGGATGCCGTTTACCTCATGCGATTTGCACAATTTCAACCGTTCAATGCCCGTCGTTTCCCGAAGGGATGGCAAATCACCTTGCTTGATTATTCCTTCATCCATAAATACCGATACTCTATCGGCACCTGAGCAAGTCTCCACTAATTTAGTAATAAACCAAGCCAGCTCATCGGATAGCATCCATCGTGTATCGCTCGGCAGAACAAAAACTCCCCACCGACAGTTTGAGTTTACGTAACTCCTGATTTCGCTCCGGAGTTCTTGAGCCCGTTCATTTCCGTGCATCTTTTCCAGCGCATGAAATTCTTCTTTCATGTGTGCCGTCAGAACACGCGCCAAGTCGTCCTGAGGGTCAGATGGGCAAAGCACGTAAGCCAAGATCAAGAAACCGTGATGCTCGTGGACTGTTTCATCTATGTAAATGTTCATCGCTAACGCCAAGTCTAAAGCGGCGCGCGCCACTGATGAGCTTGCGAACTAGCACAGCGCCTGTGGCGCGCGCTCGCTTTTGAGACAAAGGTTAGGTTCATATTCACTTGTTGGAAAAAGAACGCGAGCCTAGCTCCTAATCCTACCGGAATCCCCAATAGGCATATTCGCAGCCAGAAGTTCACGTTTCAGCTCTTGTTGCCATCGCTGCTCATCATCCATGCGGATGTAGACAATACCGTCGAAGTCTGAAGGTGTTTCAAGGCCGGGCGTAATCAGAGCGCATACCCTCTCCTGACCGAGGTGCGCGAGGAAGTACCCCAATTCTAGAATCACGTTCTGGCGAGCCCGAGGCGCGAGCTTTCCCCCGTTCAGGCTTCCCACGTCGTCGTCGGTCATTACGACCACAGCGAAGGTTACCAAGTCTGCTTCCTGGATGAACTTGGTCAGAAGATGCCGGCCCATATTCGGCTGCTCATGAAGTACGATTCCAATCAAGCCTAGGCTTTGCAAGAAAGAGACGACCGCTGTGCGGGCGGATTCATTCTGGCCATGTACGACAAAAACACGATTCGGCGAGTGATGGGCGGAAGTCGCTCTGGAAGTGAGCCGTGTTACGCGCGCAACATCTTGAGTTGGGGAAGGAGAGGTCTCATCTTCTGCTTCGCTGGCCGCAGAAGCTCGCCTGACGAGATAGGCAGACAATAGCGAGTTTTCTCCGGTTACCGCTGTTGGGTTCTCCATTGCGAACTGAACGATCACATTGGCGCGATCACGGCGGCTGCCTAAAGCGCGTCCTGCAGAGAGGCCCGCGATGCCTACCTCGAGCAACAGATCGTCGATCTCCGTATGGCTCCATTCAGAGATTACGTTGCGAGCCTTAATCAGAGATGCTCGATTCGGGATCGGGAGCGGCATTTCTTGAAAGGTGCCGACAAACGAAACGTCGCATTCGTGTCCTGCGGCGCGAAGGATTGAGAAGAGATCCCGCTCCTTTACCGCCCAGTGGTTTCGGTTGAACTCAAACTGCTCAATGTCTAGCTCTTCGCGAATGCGCCACAGGTGGTCATTGAGAATCCGCGTTTCGGTTGGACACAGATCGACTGTTAGCCGAAGCTCCCCACCAAGGTCACGAAGTTCTGTGATCCGGGCAATGCGTACAACTTCTTCGGCGCGTCCCTCTTCCATTAGAACGCAAGGCCATGACTTGAGACACTCGATAGCCTCAATCGACAGGAGCCGCAACTGTAATTGGATGGCGTCGCTTGTGTACTCAAGGTAGCGGCTCTTATCGAATCGGAAGGCCCCGCCGCTCCATTCATCGAAATGGTGTGAAACCACTAAGTTATACACAGTGAACAATCCCCATCGTTGAAATAGCATTAGTTCAACGAATAAGCGTTTATCCGTTGTGCGCGCCGCGCTGATCTCGGGTCGTGGCACGGCGCCTGGCGCGCACGACGGATAAACGATTGTCGGACTCATCCGATCCTGGCACGGTGCCCGCTGCGGGCACGGTCTTCTTTAAGAGATAGGGAATTGTACCCCCGAGCCCAGGGTCGCCGACCGGTGTCGGGCGGTCTCTCAGCATGTGGGCAACGCTCGGAGCGGCGCAAAGCGGGCATCCGAGGGGGCCGCGGGGCTGATACGTGGGCGATTTTGAGGCGATTGTAGACCATTTTCCAGCGTGGGGGCGAGCGCGGTCGCAGGCCGCGTGCGGCCTCCTGTCCAGCGTGACGGGTGCGCCATGGTGCTTAGGCTGGGGCAGGCGCGTTCATCACCCCCTGGCCACGTCGCCGCGGGGCCAGGTGCCGGGTCACATGCAGCCGTCCCGGACGGCACGTGGAGCAAGGATAGCCGTCAAAAGGTGCGGTGACCGCCGGTGCGTCGGCAGGTTCAGGGGCGGCAAGGGCCGTGCGGATCAGCGCCAAACAGCGCGTCCGGCAGCGGTTGGCTAGGAAGCCGAAATGCCGCACCCGCATGAAGCCTTTTATGCGGTTCACCGCATAATAATGGACTAGCAGCCTGTCGGACTTTAGGCGACTTCCGAATAAGACGCTATCAAGAATCAAGCTCCGTAGGAGCCCGCTTGCGGGCGA